>JAILES010000048.1 GCA_024687205.1 Lachnospiraceae bacterium | reverse complement strand
AAAATCTTCTTTTTCGTTTGAGCAGTGTATCTCCAGTTCGCTCCTGCCAAGCAGGAAAAGAAAATCCGTACCGCCGTTATCTTTATTGACTATCTGCTTCACCGGCATGAAGCCCATTTTCTTTACGTAGAAGATATATACCTCTTCCTCGCTGGAGGCGTTGATCGTCACTCTTGATAAAGCCAGCTTCCTGACAAAAGGATACAGGGTCCTGAACTGTGCATGCTTCTTCCATCTGTGGTATCTCTTGATATCTTTCTTCCATTCCGGATTGGTCACTTTATAAGCAAAGAAGGCAAAGAGGAGTACTCCCAGCAGACCGCCTATCGTGTTGTTGAAGATATCATTTACATCATAGAGACCGCGCATCGTCAGCAGCTGTATGTTCTCTACCACAAAAGAAAAAACAAAGCATGCCAGCACCGGCCTTACGCGCAGGTCGTTACGGAACCACTTGAAAGCATAGGGCAGCAGATATCCCATGGGGATGAAGAGCATGATGTTCAGATACATCTCGGCAAGGGAGAACAGCTGGAAGATATTGATATTCGACCAGCTTTCTTTTGCATACTTAATCGCTTCTCCTATACCTTCAAAAAAGAACAGTTCAAAGAACCTGTCCGGATCAAACATGAAGCGGAGTTCTTCAAACAGCCGGTTCTGTACCAGGAATACTTCTTCCGTTTCTCTTGATGAAAAAAATGTGAGAACCAGCAGGGCTGCGATATAAATGACAAATACCGCAAGTATCAGCCCTTTGCGTATCCTCAGCCACTTCTCTCCCTCGGGGTTCCTGCTGACGCCGCCCCTCGGATCCACCTTCAGTTTCCTGCAGATAAAAACATCTATGCGCGGCACAGCTATCACGAAGAGGGCCACGAATAAAGTTACCGCTATGATAAATGTTAAACTGCCGAATTGTAAGTTCATAAGCTTATTTTACTCTGACAGATCATAAAGCGGAGATCCCGCATATACGCGGGATCTCCCTTCTCTCAGCCGTTCTTCACGCTGTGATCACTTTTTCTTGATTACTGCTTTCTTGATCGTGAAGTTTCCGGCAAATACACCTACGTAATTGCCCTTGCCCTTCAGTATGATCGTTGCTTTACCCTTTGCATCGTTGTTTGCATAAAAGATATCAAAGTTTGCAGTGATGTCTGCAGCGTTTTCTATCTTTGTCTTGCCGATCTTGATGGTAAAGTCTGTACCCGGTGTAAGTGTTACCTTGTCGCCGGCACCGCCGTATACCTTGCTCTTGCCTGACTTGGTAAGTACCACCTTAGCCTTGTTGACATCGGTCTTGCCTGTTCCTTCAACTACGTTGTAGCTTGCACTTGCCCTGCCTGCGTAGTTCTTGTCCTTTGTCTGTGCCGTTACCAGCAGGCTGTCCTTAGGACCGCTCAGCTGACCGCTTTCGGAATATTCCAGACCGTACTCTTTGGCCGGTACGAGACTTCCGTCTACCACTACATAAGCCTTAGGCTGGTATTTAGCCTTCTTGCTGTATACCATGTCGCCTACCAGTATGTAATTGCCGCTGACATTTTCCATGGACTTGTCAAGTGTCGGCTTCTTTACAAGATAGGAGGTATCTCCGCTGAAGCTTGCTCCCTTATAGTTGCCCTTGAAGGTCAGCTTGAAGCTTGCCTTAGCTCCGCCGGTCTTGTTGTTGGAATACTTAACGGTGTAATCCCTTCCCTGAGTCATCAGCTCGAAGGTCTCGTTAGCTGATACTACTACGTAAGGCTTAGCTCCGTTTCTGTTGTATTCTACTTCTTTTGCAAACGATACATCAAAGGTAGCTGTCTTGTTAGGCAGGATCTTGAATGTCTTCTTCACCTTACCTCTGTGGCTTCCGACACCTGTGATCATTACCGTTACTTTACCGGCATTCACATTGTCTGAATAGCTTACTACATATTCGGTGGTCTCTTCGCCTGTTCCGTCGGTTACGATCAGGTACTCATCAACTGTCTGAGGCAGTCCGTCATAAATGAATTCCTTAGGCATATCGTCGTTGAACTTAACCTTGATAGCCGACTTCTTGAATTCATTGGCGGGAAGCACTTCTATCATTTCTGTGGTAGTGCCTTCAAAGTTTCCTAAACCTTCGAAATCAACCGCACCTTCGTTTATCGTATACTGATAATCCTTGTTCTTCTTAAGAACCTTGCCTGCAAATGTTACCACAGGTTTAACCTTGCTTTCGCTCTTGGATACCATTCCGCCGATCTCGACTTCGGTAATGCTGCGCTTGTCGATCGTGAAGGAAAGTGTCTCATTTGCGCTGTAGGTTCCTTTACCCTTTACGGTGACTGTAGCTGTTCCGACATTTACGTTGCCTGAATATTTAACTTCGTAATCAACGCCTTCGGTCAGGATCACTCTGTTATCCGTTACTCTTACAAGCGGCTTGATGGCCTTGCCTGTATAAGTGATATGATAGAGATTATCCGTACCCAGTACCAGTGAAGCATCGTCAAAGAAGATCTTCATGCCTTCGCCTACTACAGGCTCTTCCTGAACGGTAGGATCGAATTCATAATCATCATCCGGCGTCTCCGCAGGTTTCTCTTCCTGCTTCTCATTTACAGTTACTTCAAAGGTTGCAGTCTTGTCACCGTAAGTAACGGTTATAGTCTGCTTTCCTTCCTTGGTCTTGTCATAACCGCTGATCATATCTGCAGTCATATCGATGGTCTCGCTCTCACCGTTGTTAAAGGTAACCTTGATCTTACCGCCTGTAATATCCAGATCTGCATTGAGCTCATAAACCACTTTGGTAGGAGCCGATGCTATCTCGATCTTGCTTACTATCTTGGCAAGTACCGTTACCTTAAAGGTTGCTGTCTTTCCTCCGTAAGTAACCGTAACTGTCTGCTCACCGACCTTGGTCTTGTCATAGCCGGAGATCATAGCTGCGTTCACGTCAATTATCTCAGATGTTCCGTCATTATAGTTTACTCTGATCTTAGTGCCTGTAAGAACTATGTCCTCGTTGAGGAAGAACTCAGTCCTTGAAGGTGCTGCAGATACTGCTATAGCAGTTACTGCCTTGGCAATTACATTAACCGTGAATGTACAGGTCTTATCTTTGTAAGTAACGGTTATCGTCTGTTCGCCGGCAACAGCAGGATCATAACCGGAGATCATATCTGCTGTAAGATCGATAATCTCTGTTTCCGTACCGGTTCCGTTATTGATAACAACACTTATCTTTCCTCCGGTAATATCTATAGCCTGTCCCTCGTAATATTCCTTTTTGCTGATATCTTTGCTTACGGATATGGACTGTATTTCTCTTACCTTAACCTTAAATGTGTTATCACGGCCCTTATAGCTGACTGTTATAGTCTGCTCACCTAAGGCTGTCTTATCGAAACCTGTTACCTCAACTCCATCCGCATCCAGGGCTATCCTTTCGGTGGTAAAGTTGCTGTAAGTAATAGTCAGCAGACCGCCTGTGATATCCAGATCCTCACCCCTTAAGTAAGAATCTTTATCCGGAGCTGTCAGAGTAACCTTAGTTATCGTAGGCACCACTTCTATGGTCAGAACAGTAGTCTTGACTTGATAGGTGATGGCGATGTCGTGAGACCCTACACCAAGTCCGGTGATATCCGCTGCCATTCCGTTAGTCATATCGATTATGGTCGGGGCACCGAACTCTTTGTATACCGTAAGCTTGCCGCCTGTTGCATCAAATTCCTGACCCTGATCATAAACCAGCTTGGCGGGTGCAGTGCTTACGACTATTTTGGTGACAGCGGGTTCAACTATGTCTACGGTAAATGTATCACTCTTTCCGCCATAAGTTACTGTAATAGCCTGATCGTCCTCATCTGCGCTGCTGTCAAACCCTTCGACTGTAACGCCTTGAGCATTAAGTGCTTTTACTTCTTTTTTGCCGTTATTCCATGTAGCTGTCAGTGAACCACCGGTCAGGTCAAGCGGTGTTTCTCCTACAAAATAACGGTTCTTATAAGGTGCTGTTACAGTAATACTTGAAACTTCCAGTGCGGCTACGGTTGCTACCAGCGTAACAGCTGCGCCTTCGGTACTATCATTCCAAAGATGAAGATCATTACCATCAAGCGTTACCTTAAGCGTAATACTTCCTGCCTTGGCAAATGCACCTTCATTATCCAAATCACCCTCTGCAGTCTCTTCCAGCTTCAATGCTGCGGAAGGTGCCGTAACAACCCTGTTGGTTGCACCTTGTTCATTATATACTATTGTAACGGTTCCGCCGGCTTTTATAGCAGGAATCTCTCCTACAAAGTAACTATTTTTATCCAGCTGAAGCCCATTTATAGTAATACTATTTACAGTCAATACCTTTACCTGCAGGGTAACCTGTCCAAGATCGATGAATCTATCATAATCCCAACCGTTCAGGCTTCCACCATACAGTTTTACATATACATTCAGTGTATCTGTAGCTGTTGCGAAATCAGCCGATGTTAATTCATCCTGCCCACCTTGATCTTTAGTAAAGCCAATAAATCCGCCGGTCTGCTCTGCAAGTTCATATATATCTATATTTGTATTGTCTCTGTCATACTTGCTTACTTGAACCGATGCATTGTCCAAAGTAACCTTACCGTTGGAACCTACAGCATAGACCTTATTGCAACTTGTAGCATTTATAGTGTTTGCTACAACTTCCTTTATATCAGGTTGTGCTACAGTGAAATCGCTTATATCACCATACATATTTACAGCACATACTGCCACCTCATTATCGTTACTGCGATGGAAGTCACCATAAATATTACCCCATTGATCTAATGTCCAGAATTCATAAGTATAAAGACCGTTTTCGTCTCTGTATCTTACAATATAGGCTACTGCTCCATCCGGCTCAGAACTGAAATGAATACTATAATGTCTTCCTTCTTCATCCTCATCATAACTGTAAGTTACCGTTCCTGCCGCAGGTGCTGTAACATCCTCACCCTTCTTATAGGTAAAGCTTATCTCCTGATCTGATGCAAGGCCGGGAGCACGCAGAACTGCATCATCATCCTCACCTTCCCACTGATCCCAGATTACAAACGTTGCCTTATAGGTACCCGCAGGCAGTTTTCTGTAAGGATTGCCATTATCATATGTCTGGCCCTCATCCGTCATCAGTTCATCAACAGCGGCACGTACCGGAAGGAACTGATCGTCAGCCCTGAAAAGATTTTCACCTTTCTTAAGTACTCTGGAGCCTATATCATAATCCTCTACTCCGCGAATTACTATAGCTGCATTTGCTATGGGCGTATAACCATCCCATTCTTCCAGGGCTCCGGGGTCACTATAAGCGGCTAACTTATTTTTTAATGCAGCCAGCTTATCCGGATCAACCGCAAATCTAGCTGTAACATTATCATAGGTAATACCCATATCTACAGCTTCAAAATCATCAGACCTTGACCAAGGATCAGCCGTTACCCACTCACTCATGGTTCCGTCTGTATATATAGCTGCAATCTTTACCGCACCCGGAGCAGCTGAATACTCCCATGTTCTGGCAGAGTAAACACCCTCAGCCTGATGGTCATAAGGGAACCATGAATAGATTATTGCTGCGTTTTCGTTTGCATCCATGATACCGCTTGGCATATTGACCACATATCCTGCTATGTTGTTTGCAGCAGTTTTGATCAGGGCTTCATACTGAAGTGTTGCCGTATATCCATCCGTTTCCTCATCCTCTTCATTAAAATGCTTATTTGTATTTTCAGGATCCTCCGGATCATCAAGCTCTGCCTTTATCCACTTCTGATGCTCTTTATATACTGCTGTAAAATTAGCATCCTTATCTGCCGTAGGTTTAAAGTTAAACTCTATATCGCTTACGGATGCTCTGTCTCCGTTATTGGTATGCTTAACAATATACAGCGTGTACGTACCTGACTTAAATGTTCCTGCTCCGCGCAGCTTAAGATATGCCATATTGGTAAGCATCTCATTAAACTCAATGGATGCTTTGTTTTGCTGGGTATACCAAGTGTAATGTACATCTACTCTGTACCACATACCTTCGGAATCTGCAACATAAACATCTACTCCATCAACCAGCCTGGGCCTGTTGATATCTCCACCATCATAGACAACTTGTCCTTGATTATCTCTCTCATAATTCTGATCCCAACTCACTATTCCATTAGTAAGATCAAGACCCATATCGATCAAAGGCCATTCATCCCAATCCTGTCTCCCGCGGCCGTAATACCAGTCAGATATACTTCCGTCAGCATATACAGCAGCAACCTGTAATGTACCCTCTACAATAGGTCCGGCCAGGATACCGCCCATATGTGTCTTCATGTTTCTGTTTGGATCCTGTTCATCTCCGAAATAGCGGAGCTCAAAATCAGAACCATTGTCTGCTTTATCGTATACAAACTTATTACCAATCAGACGGACCATGAAAGCTATTGCACCGTCATTCTTTGATGACAGAGCGGTATCCATAGTATCTTTTAATACATATTTATCTACTCCAGCAGCTAATGTATCATTTACTGCAGCCGCATATTCAGCTTGCTGTTCCGGATCTAATCTCCACCAGTCCCTTCTGCCTTCTACCAGATAATCCGCTATACGCTCCTGATCATTATCATTCCGATAAAAGCTCTCAAGGTTATCCCATTCATCGTGATCGCCTTTATTTACCAGGTGGAAATAATCCCGACCAGATCTGTAAAGTGCCTGAGGCAGATCTTCATTCGTCTGGTCAACAACCCCAAGCTTTGACAGATCTATGATTATTTCATTACTGCGGCCTTCCGCCTCATCTCTGCCCGTAATGAAAACAATGCTGTATTCTCCGCCTATAAGCTCAGGATCTCTTCCTTCTATCTTTGTTCTTACCAGATCTGCAATAAGTCTGTTTTTATAAACGATCGCTGTGGTAAGTGATTCCGGTTCCAAAAGATAGTTATACCAGTTTATATCCTGTGCCTCATCCGGATCATCCAGGCAGTTAATACGCATATTGTACCATCTTGTGCCATCACCTCTGACCCAATTATAATGCATAATATCTTCATCATACTCATCGGGCTCTTCAACAATTGTTCCGTTCGGAACCGTCCATCTGTATATCGGTTCTCCATCCAGAGTAGCTTCTGTTACTGTAAAGGTCTGATCCAGGTCATCATACCAATGATCAGCTACTACAACTGTCTGTCCCGTTGCACCGGGAACGACTCTCGTAATAGTCGCATCTCTCTTTATCCTGAAATCTGCGGGAACCATAAATCCAAACTGTTTGCTTCCGTCATGGATCGGACTTGCAAAAGTATCTGTTGTGCTTGCATCCCAGGAATTCCATATTTCTTTTCCTTCTTTTGTTTTAACTATGTAACCTATAGCTTCCGGATCATTTTCAACTCCCAGATCCACCCACTTTACTTCCCAGAATTCAGCGTAAAAGGGATCTTTTGCCATTTTTTCACGGACTTCATAATCGTCTTCGTAGTGATCACTTCCGTCATCATTTTTCCCATTGATTGCCCTGGGATACTGCCAGATCCTATTCTCAGATTCTGTCACCCATTCAGCATGCCAGCTGTATCTGACTTCGGTTTCATCTGCATCATCAGCGTCCGGTCTGACAAAATCAACCGTGAATTTATTACTGTTGTAAGTATTGTTATTGACGGTTATCCATACATCATAAGTTCCTTCTTCAAAATTCCAGCCATCGAGATATGCTCTGTTCATTTCAATAAGCACATCATTTGCATAGATAGTTGATGTGTCGGTTATTATATCATCTTCTTCTCCCTCCTCACCTTCTATAATGGTACGGAGAGTTTCATTTTCAGTCCACAGCTGCACCCATCTGGAATCATCACTTGTTGCATCAGGTTTATTAATATAAAGGCTGTAATTAAAATTTACATGTAATACATCATCTTCGGGATCATCCGGTGTACCCATGTCATCATTCCTTGCATCATTATTCTTGGAAATTGCGGGTGCTTCAAATACAGCTTTACCGTTTGCATAATTAATCCTTGCATTCCATGTTTCATAATTCTCTGCTTCCCAGGGCGCCATTTTGGCAGCTCTTGAAGCAGGGCTTACCTGTCCGTTTCTTCTTACGGTCTTAACATTTATTCCCTCATAATTATCAATCAATATATGAGTTTTTGTCAGATCAGGGTCATCATCCTCTCCACGATATACAAATGCCTTCTGATCACCGTTTTTATCCAGAAAGACACCGTTACCAACGGGCTCTATTATAAAACCTATAACATCATTGGGAATGGTATTGTTCTTTATAACAACTCTGAAATTATCCTTTTCGACCCAACCCTCCGGGCACGAATCAGGCCAGGGATTACCCTGTCCGGGATCAAAGAAATCATAATGATAATTACCGGTAGGCTGCTCTTCTCCATCCACTTCATCTACTTTTTTTACATAGCTGTCATAGAAGCCCCACCATGAAGCATTTACGGCACTGCCTCCATCAGATACAGCTGTATATGAAAAAGTATCCTTAGATGCTTGAGAAAACGTGTTATTTACTCTGACATAGAAATAATAATTTCCGGAATCAAAAGGAGTTCCCAAAATTTCACTTTTTACCATATCCATTATGATACGATCAAAAGAAGCGAAACCAACAAAAGTACCATCTATAAACTGAAGATCTGTTCCGCCAATCCAAGCTATCTGGTCAGGATAAGTTGTAACAACCTTACTTACTCCGTAATCATACCAGCTGTATCTACGATACGTACATCCTTCACTGATATAATTATCCGATTCCAAAAACCTGAATTCGTCAAACCTCGTCCAGGTATATCCGCTATCTCCCTTAGCAGGAGCTATGGTAGCGTGCTGCTCCCAGTCAGCTCTGTCTTCTTCGACTACCTCATTCTCTGTTATGTCTTCTTCCTCTTCCACCACAACAGGAGTTTCGTCATCGACAACGGTATCCTCATCTATCATGTCCTCGGCTGCCTCTATTACCGTCTCTTCCTCATTCGCATTAACGGCGAGGGGCATACCGCCGAACTCACCTACTACCATGACTATACTCATAAGCCATGATAAAAACCTTTTCGCTCCCAAATTCTTCATAGAGCATTTACCTCCTTGTAAAATATTGCCAAAAAAACGGGTTGCCTTACTTACAATATCGTTACAATTATACCAAAAAACGGGGTCGTTCGTCAATTACTATATCTTGACGACCCCGTTCTTATTTAGCGGATTACATAATATTGCAAACTGTATCCTTACTGCCCATTATACTTCTCTTCAAACTCTTCTATACTGCTGACCCTGGCTGCAAGTTTATGAAGATACTTGAGGCGATTTTCATCCTGCTCTGTTTCCAGACGTTCTTTGAGTTCTTCAGATATAGGTCCCATGTCTTCAAGAAGTTCAATGATATCAGCAAGCCGGGTTGCTTTTGTTACTTCTTTTGTTACTTCTTTTGTTACTTCTTTTGTTACTTCTTTTGTTACTTCTTTTGTTACTTTTTCCCTTTCCTCTTCCAGTTCGTAGTCGATCAGATCTCCCAGTGTCATATACTCTCCCTTCAGCAGTGCATTCTGCTTTATATCCTCAACATAACGGTTTAACTCTTTCGTTGCCTCGTCAACAGCCGCATCTTTCCCGCTGTTCTCTATGCATTCTAACATGTTCCTGATCGCATTGCTACCACCCTCTTTCCCTTTAGTATTAAAATAAAGTAACCTTAAACCATCTTTATAATCTATATCCGGACGTTCCATACAGCTCTGACGGAACGTATAGATCATCTGATTTTTTCCAAACAGATCAAAATCCGTGATAAGTATCACAAACAGATCCGGCAGCTTACTGTAATCTTTTTCACCCGCTTTAAGCTTCCTGCTATCTATCCGTGCCTGTCTGAATCTCATCATTTTCGGAAAATCCATGTCTCTTTTCATATGTGGTTCCAGATCGTAAACACTGGTGGTGATCTTATCTCCTGCTTCCGGGTTTGTCTCATACTCTTCTACTTCTACATCCAGACGAACCCCTCTTTGCCCGGGCATCATACCGGGAACAAATCTTTCTGCTGTCACGGACACCCTGTTTATCTTCCTTTGAAGCAGAACAGATAGTATTACACGAAATGCCGGTTCTGCCTTCTCCGGATCTGTTGCCATTGCATTTATCATGAACTCCCCACAACCGACCATGTCGGATGGGGTTTCTGTTATGCCGCTTTACGGCATGAACCTGCAGGAGCTTTTATTCCTGCAGAACAGGGCATGTCCACTATGCCCCTATCCCATCGGTTTACCTTTGGGAATACTTTTCTTAAGATATTTGCTGCTCCATTGATGTCAGCATTCGTGATCGTTCCGTCATAGTGTCTGTACAGACCTCTTTTGATCCTTTTTCCGGAAAAGCTGTATTTTGTCCTGTCGTCTTCCTTGTATTCAGGTATCGGGTCGAGCGCCAAAAAATCCGCCCTGGACGTATAGCTTTCCTCTGTAGTCACAAAACAGATCCCGTAAGCAGCCAGTTTATATTTCAACATGCCTGCAAATATCGTCATCGGTATCTGCACAAAATTCTGGTTATTGACATGTCCTGTATCTATCTTCTGCTTCTGAAATACGTTGTGTCCCATTATCACTACGTTGACATGGCTGTCTTTGGCATATTCAGCTATCTGGCGGCTCATCTTGTGAAACATATCTTTGATGCGACGGTTCCGTCTGCCGGTAAGCTCATTCATCCGTTTTGTCCTGTATCTCCCGTTACACAGCATTGCGGCACTTGAAAGGCGTGCAAGCTCCTTATTATACAACCGGTTTAGCGACTTTATGATACCGCCCTTTATTACAAACGGCCTTTCCCCGAAGTTGTTTACAACGGCTGCTATATTTTCAGTGCCCGGATCTATTGCAATTACCCGGAGCCCCTCTGTCGGATCCATATCCCTTAGTTTTTTCAGGATCACATCATTATCTGCAGGGGATATGCCGACATCCTTCACTTCCAGCACGACATCTATGACAAACCGCTCTACCTCCGGTTTGATCCTTACTTCCTTAAGCCTGCTGTCTCCCACGGACATACCGAGATTCAGTCTTGTCTTTGTCCCCGGAAACTTAAGGTATTTATCATCCTTAATTGTACAGATCTGATTTGTAAGGACTGCCGTCTTAAGTTCGCTTTCTTTGCAATACCTTGGCAGTCTCGGTCTGCCGGTAAAGACAGAAGGCTTTGTCTTATACGCCCTGATCGCTTCAAAGAAAGATTTATAGTCCCTGAGCAGCATCTTCAGTACCTGCTGGTTTGCCTGGGCTGGCAGGGCATAGTATGTGCTGTCCTTTGATACTTTAAGAACATGGTCTATGGCATTATATGACAGCCACTTGTTATCACCAAGATACTTAGTCCCGGCAAGGATATCATTAACCATCCTGTAAACTATCATCTGATTATCATACAGCGGTTTCATCCCGCAAAAAGAATCGACTGCTGTTGCGTACTGCCGGATCAGGAAATTGGCACGATTATACAGAGCTGCTGACTTTATGCACAGCTCCGAACAATACGGATACAGACGGCTGTTCTTTTTTATATGATACTGCCTTGTACGATACACGGTTGTATTTTATGCCTCCATGATTTATACTCATATTATAGCGCAAAAACTGCCGTAATGCAAACACTTGTTCGTGTGAGGTGAAAATTATGGACGATTACAATAGAGGCTCACATTCAGTATACAGGCTCACATATCATATCATATTTGTCACCGGATACCGGAAGAAAGTGATCACGGATGAGATCGGTGATTTTATGAAGGATCTGGCTGATTACCTCTGTAACCGTATGAACTGCACTCTTATATCTGCCGAGACAGATGAGGACCATATGCATCTGCTTATATCAATGCCGCCGGATATTGCCCCGGTAAAGCTTATCAATATGCTCAAAACACAGCTTTCCAAGGAAGTGCGTGCCAAATATTCTGAGCATGTGAAAAAATATCTGTGGAAAGATTCCTTTTGGAGTGCGAGCTATTTTTGCGCGACTACGGGATCGGTTTCTATGGATACCGTGAAGTCATATATCGAAGGGCAGCGTACCGACGAACACAAGCGTAAATATGTAAGATCAGGAAAATACAAAAAGGTGATTCATCCC
>JAILES010000013.1 GCA_024687205.1 Lachnospiraceae bacterium | reverse complement strand
CTTAAATACATTCTTAAATGTACCGCAGCCGAAATAAACCTTATCATCGTCAAGCATATGGAAGCCGAAAGGCCTTCCTTTGGGCTGGTCCCCGTCCGTTGTCAGAAAGAAAAAGGTTTTAGCCCTGTCCAGATAGTCGTTTATCTTTTCCGCATTAGTCATCTTGTATTTCCTCCTTGTTCTTATGAATGTTTGGAGAACAACCCCCATTTAGTATTCCGCATAACAGTGTAACATATTTTAAGAGGATTTGCACTCCTCATTCAAACTGACTCCTGTACAGCTTATAGTATGCTCCTTTACGTTCCATCAGTTCCTCATGCTTTCCCTGCTCTGTAACGTCTCCGTGTTCCATGACAAGGATATTGTCTGCATTTCTGATGGTCGATAAACGGTGTGCGATAATGAAGCAGGTCTTTCCCTTCATCAGCTTCTTCATGGCATCCTGCACCCTGCGCTCGGTAGCCGTATCCACATTGCTGGTAGCCTCATCAAGTATCAGCATTCCCGTATCATAGAGCATCGCCCTCGCTATAGTGATAAGCTGCTTCTGCCCCTTGCTGATATTGCCTCCATCCTCGCTGATCACGGTTTTGTATCCGCCCGGAAGTTTCATTATGTAGTTGTGGATATGTGCGGCTTTTGCTGCCGCCGTCACTTCCTCATGAGCGGCGTTTTCCTTGCCGTAAGCTATATTGTCATAGATCGTCCCGTTGAACACCCAGGTATCCTGGAGCACCATCGAATAACTCTTGCGAAGACTTTCCATCGTGTATTCCCTGTTCTCGCGTCCGTCCACGCAGATCCTGCCCCTCCCGGGATCATAGAAACGCATTAGCAGATTTACCATGGTGGTCTTGCCTGCGCCTGTATGTCCCACTATCGCCACAGTCTCGCCGGGAGCGGCATGCATATTAAAGTCACGCAGAACTGTCTTTTCCGGAAGATAACCGAATTCCACTTTCTCCGCTTCCACATCTCCCCTTGCATTCCCAAGCTCCGCAGCGCCTTCGATATCTTTTGCTTCCTCTTCCTCGTCAAGCAGAGCGAATACCCTCTCGGCGGCTGCCAGCGCACTGAAGATCTCGTTGATGATATTTGATATCTCGTTGATAGGCCCGCTGAACTTGCGGCTGTAAAGTATGAAACTTGAGATCTGGCCTAAGCCTACGATCCCGTACATATAGAGTACCGCGCCTCCCAGGCCTATGGCGGACAGTCCGAAATTGCTGATCATTCCTATTGTCGGTCCCATGGTCATTCCGAGTCCGTCAGCCGCTCTGTAGCTTTCCGCAGCTTTTTTGTTTATCCCGGCGAATTCATCACAGACCCTGTCCTCCTGTGCATATGCGAGTATGGTCTTCTGGCCGGTAAACATTTCTTCCGCAAAGCCGTTCATCTCGCCGTAAGCACGGCTTCTCTCACTGTAGAGAGGCCTCGTCTTTCTGCTCATATACCTGGTAAACAGCACGGATACCGGGATAGTGAATACCATGCACAGGACCAGCGGCGGCGAGATCACGCACATCATGATAAAACTTCCGGCAACCGTCACCAGGCTTGTCAGTATCTGCACTATATCGGAAGAAAGACTCACACAGACTACGTCGATATCATAAGACACGCGGCTTATGATATCACCTGCCATGTGTTTGTCGAAATATCCCACCGGCAGTTCCATGAGTTTATCAAAGACATCCCTGCGAAGATTTCTCGCGACGGATCTGCCCACTCGCATCATCCCTATGTTCACGAGGAAGGAAAGTATATTGCTGCCCACATAGGCTAAGAGCATCAGCAGGCCGTAACGGATCACTGCCTGCATATCCACATTTCCCTTACCGGCCGATGCCTCGGTGATGGCTTTCCCCGCGAAACCCGGGCCCAGGAGGTTTCCTATATTGCTGGCAAAAGCAAATACTATCAGCACGAAGAAAACAAAGCCGTACTCCATCATATAATTCAGGAGCCGCCTGAAAGTCTTCTTCGCGTTCTTCGGTTTTTGTTTTACCCCTCCTCGGTCTCCGGGTCCCGGCATTTGATCTCTCCTTAAAGTTCAGCCTGTCTGCATTTCATAGGTCTCACGGTATGCGGGACAGTTTTCCATCAGTTCGCTGTGCGTTCCCATTCCCAGACACTTCCCGTTATCCATTACCATGATCTTATCCATGTTCATCACACTGCTGACTCTCTGGGCTATGAGTATCAGCGTGCTGTCCTTATGCTTCTCTCTTATCGCACGTCTCATCTCCGAATCAGTCTTATAATCAAGTGCGCTGGAACTGTCATCGAGTATGAGTATCTCAGGTTTTCCGGCCAGAGCCCTTGCCACCAGAAGTCTCTGTTTCTGACCTCCGGAAAGATTGGCACCTTTTATATCCGCACGGTGATCCATACCCTTATCAAGTCCCTCTATATACTCATACGCCTGCGCATCTTCAGCAGCATTTTTCAGTGTCTCTTCACTGCAGCCCCTGCCGAAATCGATGTTGTTCCTTATCGTATCCATAAAGACCATATCATTCTGAAAGACCACGCCGAATCTTCTTCTCAGTTCATCCTTGTCAAAAGTCCTGACATCCCTGCCGCCTATGCTTATGCTTCCTTCATCGGCATCATAGAAACGGAGGAGCAGATTGATGACCGTTGTCTTGCCGCAGCCTGTCGGGCCTATGATCCCCAGGCTCTGTCCTTTTTTGAGAGAAAAGCTTATATCGTCAAGTGCCTTCTCCCGCCTGCCGCCTTCGAAATCTCCGTCGCCTGCGTTTTCTTTGCCATAGGAAAAACTCACCGAGGAAAAATCGATGAAAGCATCCGCTGCGCTTTTTCCTTCAGTCTTATCCTCATACTTAACCCACTCTTCGCCTTTGGCTATCACGCTGTCGATACGGTCCGCACTGGCACTGGCTTTTGAAAGGCTCATGAATATACGGTTAAGACCCATGACACCCATGGTGATCATATTGAAATAAGTTAAGAAAGCCAGGATCACGCCCGGTTCGATATTTCCTTCGTTAACGCGT
>JAILES010000057.1 GCA_024687205.1 Lachnospiraceae bacterium | reverse complement strand
ACGCAAAGCCGTCTGCTGTATCGGCTGCCCGGAACATCACCCAGCCGAGGCATACCGCAAGAAAGCAGCACAGTCTCGACAGTATCCTGCTCTTATCAAGAAGCTTCTTAAGTCCCGCACGTTCAATGAACGAGAGTGCGCCGTGATAGAGCCCCCAGATGATGAAAGAAAGATCCGCGCCATGCCACAGGCCCGTCAGGAAAAACACTGTCCACAGGTTCGCATAAGTCCTGCCCTTTCCTTTTCTGTTGCCGCCAAGCGGGATATAAACATATTCCCTGAACCAGGCCCCCAGCGTTATATGCCATCTTCTCCAGAATTCCGTGATACTCTTTGATATATAGGGATAGCGGAAGTTTTCCGGGAACTTAAAGCCGAACATCTGCCCCAGGCCCAGAGCCATATCCGAGTATCCCGAAAAATCATAATATATCTGCATGGTATAGGCCAGCGCGCCTATCCAGGCAGCTGCAGTACCAAGCGGCAGCGCCCCATGATTGAAAGCGGTATCGGCGCACTTTGCCAGCACATTTGCTATCAGCACCTTTTTGCCGAGGCCGTAAACAAAACGTCTGAAACCCCACGCGAAGGAATCAGCCGTGATATTCCTTTCCTTCAGCTGCGCCTCCACATCACTGTACTGCACTATGGGACCTGCTATGAGCTGGGGAAAGAAAGAGATATAGAGTGCCACGGGCAGAGGATCCTTTGATGCCGCCACCTTTCCGCGGTACACATCGGCAATATATGATATAGCCTGAAAGGTAAAAAAAGAAATGCCTATGGGAAGTGCGATATCCGGGACAGCCAGACCTGCGCCCGTTAAGGAATTAAAGCCACGCAGCAGAAAGCCTGCATATTTGTAATATCCCAGCAGCATCAGATCGACGGCCACTCCCGCAAAGAGCAGGAACTTTTTTGCGGCAGACTTTGCGATCATAAGCCCGACCGCGTAATTCCATATGATGGAGAATATCATGAGCACAACAAGTTTTGGCTCTCCCCAGGCATAAAAGAACAGACTTGCTAATAAAAGGAAGAGGTTAGAGAGCCTCTTCCCCATTATCAGACTGCCCGTAAATACTACGGGCAAAAAGATCCACAAAAATACCGTCGATGAAAAAACCATTTTATTTGCGTATTACCACTTTCTCTATCACGGGCTGAGCCTCTGCGGGAATGGTACCGTTATCATCAATGGGCTGAGCCTCGGTGCAGATCTTATCAACTATGTCCATACCTTCCGTCACACAGCCGAACGCCGCATAATTGCCGTCTAAGAAGGTTGAATCCTGATGAACGATAAAGAACTGCGAGCTGCCGCTGTTGGGGTCATTTGCTCTTGCCATGGAGATGACTCCCCTCGTGTGGCTTATGGTATTTGT
Organism: Lachnospiraceae bacterium; assembly: GCA_024687205.1. Lineage (GTDB taxonomy): Bacteria > Bacillota > Clostridia > Lachnospirales > Lachnospiraceae > NK4A136. The sequence goes on along the minus strand of JAILES010000057.1, from coordinate 24,087 downwards.
GTATCCGTTGGCTTCAAACTCGCCTACGATGTTCTCGTCAGATCCGCCTGTACCGTTGCCCAGGGGATCTCCGCCCTGCATCATAAAGCCGTTCATTATACGGTGGAAAGTAAGTCCGTCGTAAAAACCGCTCTCTGCGAGCTTTATGAAGTTTGCCACGGTAGCGGGTGCCATATCGTAATCAAGCTGAACCGTAATTGTTCCCTCATCCTTTATAACGATATCCGCAAATACATCACCTGTGATCCCCAGTTCTTCCTTTGAGGGTGCATCCGCCTTTCTTATCTCTTTTTCTTCGACAACATCCTCTGTCAGTTCCTCCTCAGCCTCTTCTTCCGCACGAAGTTCCTGCTCTTTCGACGTTTCAGTCATTTCCGAGATCTTCTTCTCCATATCCTCGGCCCTGGTATAACCGGGGTTACCGCAGCCCGTGAGCATCACGGCTCCGAGTATGAATGTTGCTGCCAGTGTCATTAACTTTTTCATTTTCTTTTCCTCCCGTTTTATCAGCCAGAAGCGCTGATCATTACCTTGCAATAGTCTTCTGTCTTGTCTCTCATTATTTTAAGCCCTTTGTCAAGCTCTGTCAGTCTTAAGCGATGGCTTATGAACTTTTCAGCGTTTATACCGCCTGCATTCAGCCTGTCAAGAACATAATGCCAGTCATCGCTCTCTTCACCCGTGAATGAAGAATTCCAGGTACCTCTGATATCCAGCTGGTTTCTGAGTATCTTCCAGTATATGTTCTTTTCAAGCAGCATATCCGAAGCGGGATTTCCCACTGTCACGATACGCCCTCCCGGAGCCGCTGCCTCTACACCGTATGACAGACATTCATTCTTTCCGACACACTCAAAATACAGATCCGCTCCGCCGCAGATATCCTTTATCTTTTCGCTCACACCGCCGTCTCTGCTGTCAATGAAAGCATCCGCTGCGATACCCGCATCCGCGGCCCTTTCCTTTTGACTGTCCTTATTGCCTACAGCGATGATACGTTCAAAACCGGCATCCTTAAGAAAAGCACACAGCATCAATCCTATGGTTCCCAGACCGCAGACACATACAGCCGCATCTTTAACGATGCCGGATGTCCCTTTTCTCATGGCATGCACCGCCACTGCCATGGGTTCCAGCATGGCGGCTGTCTCAAAACTCACACCGGAGGGTAATTCTATCAGATTATCCGCGGGAGCGCAAACGTATTCTGCAAAAGCGCCGTCCCGCCTGGACCCAAGGTAATCATAATCCCTGCACATCTCATAGAGCTGCTGCCTGCAGGGCCCGCATTTCCTGCAGGGGATAAGCGGAAATACTCCGACTCTCTTCCCTTTTAGCTGCGGATCCGTTCCTTCTCCCGTCTCTTCCACCATCCCGGAAAACTCGTGCCCCGGGATCAACGGCATCCTGTGCGCACCCGTCCGGTATACCCTGGGTACGTCCGAACCGCAGATACCGGCCGCCATTACCTTTATCATTACAAAACCGCTGCCCGGCTCCTGCAGCGGCACTTCTTCATATTTGATATCTCCTATGTCTTTTAAAACCCAGGCCTTCATATCAGATCTCCAGTTTCCTGATCTTTTGTATAGTCTCTGCATACCTTAGTTTTTTTCCAAACAGCAACGTGGTTCCCAGCACAAAGCCCTTCACTCCGAGAGGCGCGTATTCCTTGATCTTATCCGCTCCGCAGGCTCCGTCCCAGTATATCTCGAAATCCATGTCATCCTTAAGCGTGATCAGTTCGTCATACTTTTCCCTCACATAGGGAAGGAACAGCTGTGATGCATTACCGGGGTTCACGCTCATGACCAGCACCTTTTTAACTATGCGCAGCAGCATCTTTACCTGCTCGATGCTTGTACCCGGATTTATGGCTATGCCGGGAGTGATGCCTGCATCGATTATCCTCTGAAGTGTGGTGGACGGATGATACTCCGCCTCGGGATGGATATAGATGGTATCCCCCTTATGCAGGCTTTTTATAAACAGATCAATGGTGTTGATGGGATGTTCCACCATCAGATGCACATCCATGGGCTTCTCCGTAAGTCCTCTGATACACCTCAGATCATTTAAGGACATTGCAAAATTCGGAACATATCTTCCGTCCATGATATCTATATGGAAGGAATCTATGCCTCCTTCCTCCAGCTCCCGTACTTCCTTTCCCAGATTACTGTAATCGGCACACATCATGGATGCCATAAGTTCAAAAGTCATTTAATACACCTCTGTCCGTTGATACGTCAATCATTCACAGCGTTTACTATAGCATAAGCACCTGTCTGCTTCAAGTTTTCCTGCTTGTCTTGTCAATATCCGTATCCTATAATATAAGAAGCACAATAAAGGGGGCTCCTTTTCATGAACGATTTTGATACTCTTGTTGTAGTCATACCTGATGATTTTTTAAGGCTTAAGCGCCATTACATACGACTGTCTGCCAACCTTCCCGGACAGCTTTTTTTTGTAGGGCCGAAGGAGCTGGGAGCTCTTGTATCCGGTCTTGTTTCCGAGGCAGATGACAGCTCCACTTCATCACGTATCCGCTGGATCGATGAAAACAGCCTTCTGTCCTTTGATGCGGTATATTCATATCTTGCAGATCGCATGACAGATATGCTTAAGGGCCGCGAGCTTCCAAGGAAAGTCGCCGGCTGGTATTACCAGCAGTTTCTCAAGATGAACTATGCCCTTACGTGCAGCGATAAGTACTACATGGTATGGGACGGTGATACGGTTCCCTGTAAAAAAGTCGAAATGTTCAAAGCCGAAAACGGCAAACCATATTTTGATCTGAAAAACGAATGCCATGAATTGTATTTTGAAACGCTGGGAAAACTTTTCCCCGGAATGGGCAAGGTGATAAGACAGTCTTTCATCTCGGAGCATATGCTCTTTGATGCTGCTATCATGCGGGAACTTATAAAAGATATCGAGGAGAATGATTCTCTTCCCGGTTCTTTATTCTGGGAGAAGATCCTTTCGGCGATACCCGCTGATAAGATACAGGAATCTGCTTTCAGCGAATTTGAAACCTACGGAACCTTTACGGCTTTAAGATATATGAATGCCTATGCTCTGCGGAAATGGCATTCTTTCCGTCTGGCCGGAGAGTTCTTCGATCCGGACACCATCTGCGAACGGGATTTTGAATGGCTTTCGAAAGACTTTGACGCCATTTCATTTGAGAAGGGACACTTCGTACGTGAAGATCACAAAAACCTGTTTGATAACCCCGCCTACCAGGAAAAGCTTTCTGCCAGACAGATGCTTGAAAGCATTCAGGATCTGTTCAACGGCGGTTACGTTGAGAGCTGGTCATAAAAGCCCTGCTGCTTCAAGCACTTCTTTTGCCGCAGGCATGGCAGCCTGACTCAGATGTACACCGTCTATCGACAGAAAACCGTTCTTCGTCCGGTAATCTTCTGTCATCATCTCATCGAATATGGAAGCAAAGCCTGCTCCGCAGCCCGCGCATATCTCCGCCAGTTTCAGATTGAAATACTCCGTAGCCCTGTTGCGTTCCGTTTCGCTGCCGTACCGCGGATAATCCGGGGCTAAACGCGCATCATCTCTCTGCGATGCCACCGGTCCCCAGCAATATACCCTGTATCCGTCATTTTCAAGCTGTTCTATCAGTTCCCTGTAGTTTGCGAGTATATCATCCATAACAGCGCTCATATCCCGGCCTCCGCGCTCTGCCTGCTTTTTCACATGCACGCGGATGTCTATCTCTCCGAGACTTAACAGGATCTTTGCGCCCGGCTTTAAGAAGCTCTGTTTCAGCCATTCCAGTTTTTTAAGGAATAAGGTTTTGGAATCCGCTTTCAGACAGTTATAGGCGGTACAGGGTCCAAGATGAAGTGCCGTAAACGGAAGCATGCCCCGGTCGGGGCATATGTTCACTCCATTGCCGATAGGCTCATATGTTATCAGTTCATTACCTGAGAAAAAATTGACATGCGAATCGCCGATGACAGCTACAGTATCGTCATGAAAATGACGGTACGCAGCCCGGCAGAAAAAGTCTCTTTCGATCTTCGGAAGCAGACTGTCCAGCTTCGGCATCGATCCTGCCATTCCCTTAAGCTCCGCTGCCAGTGCCAGAAGCTCCGTTCTCTTTTCTCTGCCATCCAGTGCGGCAGCCTGCGAACACAGCCTGCCTATCCTCTCTGCGAGCTCCTGCGCTTCCTGTCTGTCATATACAGCCTCACGCCATTCCAGTTCGGATCTGATACAGGCAGCGGTCTCATCCCACAGCTCTGCGGGAAGCACGGTACCTGACTTTATAAGTTCATTGATCTTTTCCAGGAGTTCGATGGTCTGCATATCACTGCTCGCTTATGTAGGCTTTATCTGTCTTTTCCTTTATTTACTTCATCAAACACGGCTATCATTTCCTTGGAAGGAGCTTTAGTAGCCACACTCACCGCAAATATGCATATGAGGCTCACAGGAAAACCTATGGCAAGGGAATAAAGCCCCGTAGCCGCTCCCAGCGTCTGTCCGGAAACCAGGGGTATGTAATCCCATATGATAACAGTAAGCGCTCCGCTCAACAGGCCGGCTATGGCTCCGCTCAGATTTGTCCTCTTCCAGAAAAGGCTCATGAGCACTAGCGGTCCAAAAGCTGCCCCCAGACCTGCCCAGGCATCGGACACCAGTCCCATTACGGAAGAATTGGGATCAAGCGCTATGATATAAGCAACGATCGCGATCACCACTATCGCGATACGGCTGAGTCTCAGCACTGACTTATCATCAGCATCCTTCTTTATCATTCCCTTATAAATATCCTCAGCTATGGCAGATGCACTGACCAGAAGCTGTGAATCCGCTGTTGACATTATTGCAGCCAGTATGCCGCAAAGGAAAATACCTGCGATGATCGGTATGCGTATCTCGCTCATAAAGACTTTCTTTATCATCTCTATGAATATCCTCTCACTGCCGGCTTCCATCACCTCATCATAATTCATATATGCCCTTCCGACCACACCGATCACACAGGCAAATACGAGGGAAAGTGTAACCCAGCTGATGGCCACCGTCTTGGATTTTGACATTTCCTTTTCATCCCTCACAGCCATAAAACGCACCAGTATGTGAGGCATGCCGAAATAACCGAGTCCCCATGCAAGGCCCGAGATTATATCCGTTGCTTTTTTACCCGCAAAGAGATTGACAAATGCCCCCGTCTCGCTCTCGGGTATACCGTTTGCCGCAAGCCCCGCGCTCAGGCTGAGTCCTTCTTTTCCCATAAGGGCAAGTGCTGCGATGGGCACTGCCAGCAGGCCTACGATCATCAGTGTACCCTGGATAAAGTCCGTAGTACACACCGCCATAAAACCGCCAAGGAAAGTATAGACAAGTATTACTATGGCTCCTATGGTAAGAGCTGCTGTATAATCGAGACCGAAGACAGAGCTGAAGAGTTTTCCTCCGGAAGCAAAAGCGGAGGCGGTATAAACCACAAAGAAGAATGCGATGATGATCGAAGATATGGTCATCAGTATCCTCTTCTTATCTTCAAACCTGTTTTCAAAGAACATGGGCAGTGTCACGGAGTTGCCTGCTTTGATGGTATATCGTCTTAAGCGTGACGCAACTATTATCCAGTTGAGTGCGGTACCGATAAGCAGTCCCAACGCGATCCAACCGTCCCCGGAAACACCGCTTAAGAATATAGCTCCCGGCAGTCCCATCAAAAGCCAGCCGCTCATATCGGACGCCTGTGCGGACAGTGCCGCCACAAAACCGCCCAAAGTCCTGCCTCCAAGGAAATAATCTTCCGAATTGACATTCTTTTTGCTGTAGGCTGCACCTATACCTACCATCATACCGAGATAGAGTATGAAAGCCACCAGCACCCAGATCATATCACCCATGTTTAAATTCTCCGTTCTTCAGATTCTGTTGCAAAATCAACCCGCTTATTATACTATGAAATGGATATTTTATCAACTTTAGCATTACGAAAGCTCTTTTAGTGAAAGGGGAAAACATGTGGACCGCTGACAACTGGAAAGACTATGAACTGCTGGATACCAGCCTGGGAGAAAAGCTTGAGCGCTGGGGGGATTATATCCTCGTCCGTCCCGATCCCCAGGTCATATGGGACACTCCCCACTCCCATCCCGCCTGGAAAAAGAAAAACGCGCATTATCACCGCTCCTCCAAGGGCGGCGGAGAATGGCAGTTTATCGATCTGCCCAAGGAATGGACGATAGAATACAGACTGGCAGATGTTGCCGGGCCCCTGGTCTTTCACTTAAAGCCCTTTGCCTTCAAGCACACCGGTATCTTCCCGGAACAGGCAGTCAATTGGGACTGGTGTTCCCAATTGATCCTTAATGCAGGACGGCCTGTGAAAGTACTCAATCTCTTTGCATACACAGGCGGTGCGACCATCTCCGCTGCCGCTTCGGGTGCACATGTCACCCACGTGGATGCAGCCAAAGGCATGATAGGCTGGGCAAAGGAAAATGCGGCCTCATCATCCATCCCCTCAAGCAATATCAGATGGCTCATCGATGACTGCGTTAAATTTGTAGAGCGTGAACTCCGCCGCGGAAATAAATACGACGGCATCATCATGGATCCCCCTTCTTACGGGCGCGGCCCCAAGGGCGAGATCTGGAAGATTGAAGACAATGTATATCCTCTGATATTAAAAGCGGCCGGTCTCTTATCCGACAAGCCGCTGTTCTTCCTTATCAATTCATATACCACAGGACTGCAGCCCGCGGTACTCTCTTACATGCTGAACACTGCCATTGCTCTTGAGCGTGGCGGAAGGGTTGAAAGCTCCGAGATAGGCATCAGTGTTTCCGGCAGCCCTCTCATACTGCCCTGCGGTGCCTGCGGCCGCTGGACTCCCTAAGCTACTTATCGTACAGCCCCCGCTTCTTTTTGGTCTTCTTTTCTATGCTGCTGTAGAACCTGATCAGCTGTACTATGATACCTCCCACAAAGAGGATAGTCAGCTTATAATTATATTCAAGCTGCAGTATATTAAGATTGGTCTCTATCACGTTTACCAGTATCACGCTGCCTAGTGCGGCTGTAGAAGCAATGATGATATAATCAGCAAGTATCATTACGGCCAGTCCCAGCAGCACCGCCGTGATGATGGCTAAGCCCATTCCCAGCTGCATCGCATCTGCAGCCTTTGCAAAAGGTGCCAGCGTCCTGGTGATGGTATAGCCGCTCTCTTTCTCAAACACTTCCATGGCAGCCGCCTTCACATCTCCGCCGTTCACCAGACGTTTGTACCACAGACGAAGTATAGAGGATGCATCCGGCATCTCCTGAAATACCACCTGGGTTTCCTGAATGGCCAGCTTTATATCTTCATTGAGCCTCCTGAGCGTAAACAGCGTTACAGCCGTAAAACCTCCCAGCGACGCCACTATGACCAGTGCGGATTTATAATGCTCATGGCCAAGTATCCCGCAGCCTATGGTTATCAGCCCCGCTACTATATAAAAGTTGTCTGTCCTGAAGATGGTATGCAGCGCCAGGCCCGCACACAGTCCGAGCAGCGCGCAGAGCAGGGTATAAGTCCGCCTGAAGGTTCCCAGCCCGTCAAATACCAGCAGTACTCCGAAAACCACCGATAAAACCAGCGGCATGTACGGCAGATAGTTCGTGATAAAACCTGCTGCCGTTGAGATCAGCCTTCCTACGCCGTCTCCGATAAAACTTCCAACACCAGAAATATCTCCGATCATAATGCTTCTATCAATCCTTTCATCCCCTCATTATTGTATATATCTTTATAATAACTTACCTCGTTCTTAATGATGTGATCGATCATCCGCATCCCCAGCAGTTCGACAGGCGCCTTGTCATCCGTCATCACATGCTCTCCGCCCTCGTACTTCTCAAGTCTCGAGGCCACCTTCTCCATCATGAGTCTCAGATCTTCCTGCTCTTCATACTTGAGTTCATCCTCAAGGCTCATCACCGCGCCCGGTGTCATGGAGGCAAAGAGCTCCCTGTTTGTAGAGCCCGTCACATCAGCAGTATACACCTCGGGAAAGACGGCCGCAATGGTATCCTGCAGATACTCATTTATATTGCCTTCTTCCTCGCTTTTCATATTCATGTTCACGACCATCACTCCGCCTTCCTTCAGATGATCGCGTACCATGGTGAAGAATTCCACGGAAGACATCTGGAAGGGAATGGTTATATCCTGATATGCGTCCACCATTATCACATCATACTTTTTTTCATCCACATTAAGATATGCTCTTCCGTCATAGTCCTCAACATGAACACTCTCCGGCAGTTCAAAGTAAGTCCTGGCCAGCTCGCTTATCTTATCATCTATCTCCACGCCTGTGAAATTCATGTTGTCAAAATATCTGTTGCACTGTGTGGCATAGGTCCCGGTACCCATCCCGAGTATCAGGGCATCCAGTTTATCCTTCTCCTGAACGCCCGCCATAATAGGCGCCGCCATAGCCACATCGTAGTACATGCCTGTCAGCCCTTTATCCTTTCGATAAACCGACTGCACTCCAAACAGCACATTTGTGGAAAGTATCGTAGTGTCTGCGCCTTCATAAACCTGCAGATAATTGTAGATAGATTCACCCTCGTAGGTCAGATCATGCTGCCAGAATGCAAACCCGGGATCATGGCCCAGGATACAGCACAGCAGAAAAAGTGCGCCTGCAGCGGGCATCTTTTTAACTGAGCTTCTGCTGCTTATAAAATAAGCCATTCCAAGCACCAGCAGTATCCCTGAAAAGATAAGGAAGGTGACCGCTGTACCTACGGCAGGTATGCTTATAAAAGTGGGAACAAAAGTACCGATGATAGATCCGATCGTGTTAAAAGCATTCAGATTTCCGACCGTCTTTCCGTTGTCATCAAGTGAATCCACCGTATATTTTACAAGTGAAGGCGTCACAGTTCCCAGCAAAAACAGCGGGAACACAAACACTATCATACAGGCCGCAAAGGCGGCGATCACAAGATAGTTACTGTTCACGGCAAATACCATTACTCCCGCTATTGCTATTATGATATACTTTCCCACCACCGGTATCGCCGCTATCCATATGGCAGCGATGATGATCCGTGCATAGAGTTTATCCGGGTTCGGATCCTTATCCGCACTCCTTCCACCGTATATATTTCCCAGAGCCATCGCTATCATGATGGTTCCGATTATGATGGTCCATACTATCTGCGATGATGAGAAATACGGTGCCAGCAGTCTGCTTGCTCCCAGCTCCACGGCCATCACGCTCATCCCCGCAAAGAATTCCGTAAGATATAAGTATGTTTTGTTTTTTAATATTTTTCTTTCCATTATCCGTTAAACCTTCCTGCTGCTTCCCTTTCCAGCTCAATGACCGACTGATCATCGGGATATTCTTTAAATATCGTATCTGCGGCCCACTTCATACTCTCATATCTTACGGTATACCTGTTCGTCCTTATTTCAGGCACAAGCTTTTTACATACTCCCTGCAGATATTCCAGTGCTTCCGCAGATATGTACCCTCTGTTCGTATATGCAAAGAGTACTGTCTCCGCATAGAAAGTCTGGAAGAAATAATAATCTATCTCTTCTTTATATTTTTTGTACAGCTCTTCCCTTGCCATCACATCCGCCATCAGCTCGAGCTGTACCTTCGGATGTTCCATCAGTCTCTTTCCAAGCAGACTGGTCATGGTTGAATCCGCATGCCAGTGATACTCATAATAATCCTTATCGACCATTACCAGCTTGTTTGCATAGAGGAACTGGGGATAGACAAACAAAGGTTCCTCGTAGATCACACGCTCTGCATATGCGGCACCGCTCCGTTCCAGGAGATCAGCGGAATACATCTTATTGGTACAGCTGCAGCCGGACATCTGTCTTCCCAGAACAGCCTTCCGGTTCTCATCATTTCCGTCCAGATCATATACCTCAACCCTGCCGCTTATCTCGCCTGTTTCAGGTACTCCCCGCAGCTCTGCATCTTCCTGCAGATGTCTGTGCTTAAACTCGACAAGATCACTCCCGTACTTTTTAGCAAGAGCATACAGTTCCTCACAGCTTTCCCTCCTGTAGGTATCATCGGAATCAAGGAAAAGTACATACTCGCTGTTAACATACTGCAGGGCCACATTTCTTGCGCCTCCCTGCCTCATGTTTTCCTCCAGCGCTATTATCATTACGCTTTCGGGTGCCTGTTTTTCTATATCCTGAAGCACCTGCCAGGTCTTCCCGTCATCATCCGATGCATCATCCACAAATATCACCTGCAGCTCATCTGTCGGCATAGTCTGATCGAGGATCGAGGCCCAGGTTCTGGGCAGCGTATCCGCGGAATCATGACAGGGTATTATGATACATATTTTTTTACGCTCATCTCTGATCCCGCACAGCAGCTGTATCTCCTTAGCGATCCGCTCCGATGCCTTCATCCCTTTGATTCCGGCATAGTCCAGTTCTTTTTCAAACACCTCTTTTCGGATATCGTATTTCTCATCTTCGTTATCCGATACTTTTGTGAGAAAGCTTTCGATCGAAGCGGCATCCTCCCCGGGGCAGGTATACTGTGTTTCAAGTATGACTCTGCCGAGAGGACTGAACCTCTGCTCAGGTCTTGTCAGAAACAGCATGGGCTTGAGCGTGTACATGTATTCTGCTATAAATGAGCAGCTGTCCATTATCATGCAGTCGGAAGTATCAAAAAGCTGAAGATAAGACTCCTCCCCCGCCACTTTTGCATTAGGCAGGGCATTCCATTCTTCCAGATACGCCTCGTACTCCTCCGGACTCTTAAACAATCCCGATTCTACCGCACTCATCGGCAGATTGGGGTGCGGTTTGAAAATAAAGGATACTCTGTCATTATCTTTTGCAAGCTTAAGCAGACAGCGGAAGTTTTTATCAAAGGTAGCATACTGCGGTCCTCCGGTCTTCATCAGTGACCAGTGCGGAGCAATAATGACCCGTTTGACTTCCTCAGCCGCCGGTCCATCCGGTATCTTCCACAGACTGCGGATATCGCTGTCCGTATAATCTTTGTCTTCATAGAAGAAATCCATTTTGGAGTATCCGCTGTTTATCACGTTGGTACCGCGGCGGAGCGAATTCTTCTTATAACCTTCCATCGTCATATTGCTGTCGCAGAATATACGGCACATGGCGTTCATAAAAGGACTGTTGTATAACATATTCAGGGCGTAGTCGCCTTCCGCATCATCCACATATATACCATAGGGAATATAAAAATGAAGTGTGGAAAAAGGCATCGATGTATACTGATGCGCCGGTGCCAGACTGGTAAAATAAGGCATTGAATGTATCAGGATATCCGGATATCCGCCAAGTTCATCCCAATAGCGTTTTGGATCATCCACATGCTCTGATGTCTCTGCAAGGCGGTAATCGTTTTTTTCAAAATAGCTGCAGGTCTCATTATATCTTTTCTTCCACGCATACTCCGATCTGTCGGTCAGTGGCGTCACTATAAGCTTTACTTCAAATGCGGGATCCTCATCCAGGATCCTGTACAGTTTCTCCGCTCCCCATTGAGCCGCGGAGTCAGACATAAAGAACACCCTGACCCTGCCGCCTTCCGCAAGTTTTTTTCTTACAGCCGCGATACCGCATTGTTCGGCGGTTTCCAGCAGCTGTAAATAGATGTCCGATCCCATATTGAAGCTTTTGCTCATAAGGTGCATCGCCAGCAGATGCTCATAGGTATAAGTCTGCGGAACAGAGAATATATCATTGAAATCTCCGTCTTCTATACCTTTTGCCAGCTCTTTAAACAATTCAACATAGTGCTGTTGTTCATTCATATCCATCCACCTCTGCAGTCATCCCCGTTCTCACGCGCCGCGCTCTCAGAACATTTCAAGATACTCTGCCAGGAGCTGCGAACATTTTACTGCTCCTTCTGCATTTAAATGATCTGTATCAAGAAAATCTCCGTCATCAAATATCCCCTCCAGCTCATTCATATCAAAGAATTCAACCGGGTAGTTTATACGCTCTGTTACTTCCAGCATTTCCTTTTTAAACCGGGGGTCTATCAGCTCTTTATAAATGCGTGTAAACGGCGTTATCATTATGATGGTCCGTATGTTATTCCCGGCAAGCAGCGTCACCAGCTCATCCAGCAGCATTTCGTTTTCACTGAAAGATTCTTTATACCTGATCATGGAATTGTGGGAACCGACACGTTCTCCGGCATAAGAGCGCTTTTCCTCTTCTGTCATTGCATTCCATTCTATCTTTTTAAGCCCCAGTATGTTATTATTCTCCCTTGTTAAAAGAGTATTATAATAATCCGGGTTTTCATTGAAGAAGCCTTTTATCCAGTGCTCGGTAAGCCCCATCACATATTCCTCCGGATAGAGTTTCCTGTCGCAACCCATTGTCAGGCTGAAGTCATAGCTCTCTGTTTCCTTTTTATTGTGGACCGCCTCCTCTCCGAACAGAGGGACATAAACCCTTTCGATATTACGCCCCATAGTTTTGGACAGTGACAGATCCTGATACAGAAGATAATATCCCATGTTTATCACACAGGTTTTTATCTTCTTCTTTCCTTCGGCGATCGCTTTTTTCGCGTGCAGCAGATCACAGAAAAGATCCTGCGAAGACACCGAAAGATTTATATTGTTTTCCCTGCCTCCGGGGAGGAGTGCGCATTCAACGCCATTCATCGCATGCGAGGTGCCAAGTATCATATTTTCGGCACCTATCATGCGGTTTCTCTCGTGCGTATATTTCAGATAATAATAATCATAGTTTAACGCCAGGTAATTGACCATATGCTTCTGCAGGTCAGCAAAGTATTCTTTTCTCGAATAGATCATTCTGTTTTCTTCCGACATATCCTTCATTACCTGTGTGTTATATGATACTCCAGCAGTTTTGAAACATTTCCCAATACATTTTTTTCCGCCGCCTGCATCAAAAGGCTCTGAACCGCGCTCTCAAAACAGCCGTGTCTTTTAAGCATCTCCAGATTTTTTGCTATTATCCGGCATCCGGCATCAAAGTGATTGCCCGCATCGGAAGATACTCCCCCTATCGTCATATCCGCATCAAGCAGCGGTTCATTTATCACTCCTATCTTATGCCCGTCCAGATATCTCAGCGCCAGATCCCAGTCCTCGAGGGCTTTTAGCGAAGTATCAAAACCGCCCAGTTCTTCAAACACGCTTTTTTTCATCAATATGCTGGGAGCGTCCACAAAATTGTGCGCCGCGATCTTTCCAAACATATCTTCCTGTTCTTCTATCACAGTCACTATCTCTTTGTCCGGAAAATGCGCCTTTATGGCATGTGTCATCATCTCACATTCCGGATGCGCGGCAAGATAGCTGCACTGTTTTTTCAGCTTATCCGCTGCCCACACATCATCACTGTCCTGAAAAGCGATCCACTCCGATGCAGCAAGCTCCACGCCCCTGTTTCTTGCTCCTCCCGCTCCCAGGTTTTCGCTGTTCCTGTGATACTTTATCCTTTCATCCGGGATTGTCTTTACCGCCATTTCGGTATCATCGGCTGAATTATCGTCTATGATCAGCACTTCCGCTATGCTAAACTCTCCGCTGTTCTGATCCAGAACGCTCCTGATGGAGTTTTCTATACTCTTCTCTCTGTTATACGTGGGGATTATCACCGATATCTCAAACATTAAACACTCCGTCTGCTGTCAGATTCCTGACAACACTGTCATAGCTCATATTCTTATCCGCATAAGCCTTCCCTGCCTTTACGCGTTCAAACAGAGCTCTTTCATCAGACATGATATTCTTTACACGCTCCGGCAGTTCCCCGGGTTTCTCTATATCAAAGAAAAAGATCTTATCATTCATGGTCTCATCCAGATACGCAGAATGATCGCTTATCACGCCTGCGCCGCACATCAGGGCTGTCGGTATCCTGTCATGTGATCCGTCTCTGAAGAAAGGCATGACATTAAGGACCAGCTTTGACCGCTTGTATATTTCGGCTGTTTTCCTGTAATCCACTGCCTCGTGAAATACCGCATTGCTTCCTGCTTCTTCCGCTATATCCTCCCAGCCGTTTCCGAAGATATCGACAGCTGCGTCAGAAGCCAGCAGGTATCTGACTGCTTCCTCCCTTACATAAGCGCACAGATATCTGTTGGCTATAGCCGTGACCACTGAATAATTCAGAAAATCCTCGCCCGGTATTTCTCTTATCCCCATGGATCCCAGTACATTTTCCAAAGCTTCTTCGGGCGAAAGCCCCCTGTTATCAAGCATATATTCTATACAGCTTAAGCTGAGACGTCTGATAGCCGGAGGATATTCGGCTATCTGTTTTTCCATCTCATCAAGCCTCATTCTCGTGCCTGTATATACCAGACCATATTCCCTCGCGGTAAAGTCTTCAAAAAGCAGTTCCGCCGGATCTGCTCCTATACCGCCCAGAGGTTGGAAATATGCTTTTTCAATATTCGGAAAACATCTTTTGATGAAGTCAGCATGATGTCTGTCCATGCAGATCACTCTGTACTTCTTAGGACCGCGCTTAAGATCGACATGATGTACAAAAGGATGATCCAGGATATAGTTATAAAAAGGAACATCCATTATGTCATATATATTCCTGTTATCATATGTATAAGCTTCCTGACCCACAGCATTAACGGCCAGTACCGCATCATAACCGCCATTAAGGACGGGCCTTAGCGCCTCCTCATCAGGCTCTTTCGAAAGCCAGGGAGTTATATCAAAAAAAGCTGTCTTTATACCTGCTCTTTCAAATGCAGCTGCCAGCTCATCACTCACGGTATTTACAACGTTATAACAAATGCCTTCTCTGTGAAAAAGCAGGATCTTTCCGATCATCTCTTTCTCCATAATCAACGTCAGACCACCATAACAGTATAATAAAAAAAGCTCTTCGGGGCAATACCCGAAGAGCTTTTATTTTACTTACTCAATGATGACTCTACGCTCTCGGAAACTCTTCCTGATCCTACGGTGTGACCACCCTCGCGGATAGCGAATGTAAGACCCTGCTCCATAGCGATGGGGTGGATAAGCTCGATGCTCATCTCTACGTTATCGCCGGGCATACACATCTCTGTGCCTGCAGGCAGGTTGCAAACGCCGGTACCGTCTGTTGTTCTGAAATAGAACTGAGGACGATAGTTGTTGAAGAAAGGTGTATGACGACCACCTTCATCCTTGGTCAGTACGTATACCTGAGCCTTGAACTTCTTGTGGCAGGTAACTGAACCGGGCTTTGCAAGAACCTGTCCTCTTTCGATATCTGTTCTGTTGTAACCGGTATCGAGATGTTCCACAAGCTGCTTGACGAGGCTCAGGCAGGTGATAACATCGGAGCTCTGCTTCGTGGTATCAACAGAACCGATATCGAAAGAGGACAGGTTCTTGCAAAGCCCGGCTCAGTTAAGTGCCACAAGAAGTTCAAGGCTCAGGTATACGTACTGACCAAGGACGAGGGTGGTCGTCATACACCTTTCTTCAACAACTATCGTCCTCAGTTCTATTTCAGAACAACAGACGTTACAGGTGTTTGCAACCTTCCTCAGGGAACTGAGATGTGCATGCCCGGCGATAACGTAGAGATGAGCATCGAGCTGATCCATCCCATCGCTATGGAGCAGGGTCTTACCTTCGCTATCCGTGAAGGCGGTCACACCGTAGGTTCAGGAAGAGTTTCCGAGATTGTAGAGTGATCAAAAGACATTAAGCCAAATAAATCCTCCCCGGGGTCTTGCCCCGGGGAGTTTTTTTTATTATACTAGACAAGGTGTGTTTTTCACCATAATAAATCGGAAATGGAAATATAATGAAGAAGATCCTTAAGAACAAGACCTTTCTTTATCTTACCGAATTCTTTGCCGGCATGAGTGTGATGGCGGTAGAGCTGGGAGCGAGCAGACTGATGGCTCCTTATTTTTCGTCTTCCCAGATAGTCTGGACCATCATCATAGGAACCATCATGATAGCAATGGCACTCGGTAATATCTACGGAGGAAGGAGTGCCGATAAGAATCCGGATCCGGATAAGCTCTATGCGCGCATACTTATTGCAGCGATATGGATAGCAGCCATTCCCGTACTGGGTAAATATGTGATAATCGGAATAGCGGGGCTGATGGTCTTTACCATAAACAGTAATTTCCTTGTGATGGCGGCCTTTGCTTCCTGTATGATCGTATTTGTATTCCCGCTGTTTCTGCTGGGAACCGTAACTCCCTCACTGGTCAAATATACCGTTGATTCACTGGATGACAGCGGAAAGACCGTCGGCAATCTTAACGCATTCAATACGGTAGGCTCCATCATAGGAACCTTTGTGCCTACCTTTATCAGTATACCTGCCGTAGGTACGGCCATAAGCTTCCTGATCTTTGCAGGCATACTGCTGATACTCTGTGCCGTATATTTTATAAGCAGCAAGGTAAAGACCGCAAAGCTACCTGTAAGCGCGGTACTCTTCATACTCTGCTGCATATTCGGGCATGATGCCAGCTTTGCTTTCTGGCAGGATAAGCTGACCTATGAAGGCGAGTCGGTATACAACTATCTGCAGGTTTATGATACAGAGAGGAGCACGATACTTTCCACCAACGTTCTTTTCGGTGTGCAGTCGGTATACCGCAAAGAGAAAGAACTGACCGGCATGTATTATGATTATGCCATGGCAGCGCCGCTGATGGCCGGGGTTCATGGGAAGCCTGAGATAAATGCGCTTATACTCGGTATGGGTACCGGTACTTTTGCAACGCAGTGCAGAAGATATTTTGACAACATGGAATTCACCGGGGTCGAGATAGATGATAAGATAACGAAGCTGGCAAGGACATATTTTGAACTGTCTGAAGAAGTGCCGGTGATATCCTATGACGGCAGGGCATATCTTTACGGTGACAAGAATAAATATGATGTGATCATGGTGGATGCATATCAGGACATCACCATACCTTTCCAGATGTCTACAAAAGAATTTTTTACCCTGGTAAAAGATCATCTTAAAGATGACGGGATCATGGTCGTGAACATGAACATGAAAAGCGAGGCAGAGGGAAATATAACAGAATATCTGGCGGATACCATCTCCTCTGTTTTTAATGAAGTGCTGACCGTTGATGTGAAAGGTTCCACCAACAGGGAACTGTTTGCATCAATGCAGGGGAACATGAAAGATAAACTGCTGGTCGGTATCACACGTGATACCCAGAGAGATCTTAAAGTTATGATGAACACGGTATGGTCTGAGCTGGAAGCATATGATGCGGGAGATAAGATAATGACCGATGATAAAGCTCCGGTAGAACTGCTCGGCATGAAAGTGATAGACTCGATAATCGCCGATGAGGTGGCACATTACAGGGAAGTATATGCGAAAGAAGGCTTAAAAGGATTGATGGAGGTACTCTGATGCAGGAGATCATTGAGTTTGTGACAAAGTATTATCCGCTGATACTGACTGTGGTGACGGCGGTTGCAGGCTTATTTATGATGCTGTTCGGTCTCGGAATATTCAGAAGGTTTTATTCCATTCTCTGTGCCATACTGGGACTGGCCTTCGGACTCGTGCTGCACGCTGCATTTCCGAGGGACGAGATGTATATGGTCGCCGCGCTGATCTGCATCGCCTGCGGCGTTATCGGTTATGAGAATTATAAACTTGCGCTGGTGCTGGCAACCGGGCTTTCCGCCTTTGAGGCCTGTGCGGTATTTGTGCTGCGCAGGGTATATGAGGATATCACCCTTGCGCTGGAAAGCGCCCGTGTTACTTTTACGGAAGCACCGGACAGGGCTTCGCTTTTAAGACTCTGGTATATGAGGCTTAAATATGAAGGTAATCTGAAGGAAGCTGCATCAATAGTATTCAGCAAAGAAGATGTTTATGATGTGCACCTGGTGCTGAATGATTTTGAAAATGTGCTGGGCACTCTGCAGACAGGTCTCGGCATCAGTCTGATGGTGGGCGTTTTTGCCGGACTGTTGTCGTTGATCCTGACAGATTACATTATGATTCTGACTTCCACGGCACTGGGAAGCGTGATGCTCGTAGGAGTTATAGACGAAACGAATTTCTTAAGACAGCTGCAGTATAACTACAAGCTTGCGATATTCTTTGTTGCCGGAGTGGTATTCCAGGTAGCCAGATACTATAAGAGTATCGAAGCGCACAGGCAGAAGAAAAAACGCCGTGGCCTGTACGAGAAGAAACGTTAAGGCGTCCAGCGTCCGCAGGCACCGCAGGGCAGTATGAGTTCCGTGCCGGATACGCCGATGCCTATCTCGGAGCTTTCCACACGGCCGCCGCGTTCTAAGGCGATGGCGGTGTTAAGCATGTAAGAAAGAACAGCGGGCTGCAGTCCCGTGGTATATGAATTGATCAGAAAGAAGAGCGGCTCAGAGGATAAAAGACGGGCCGCTTTTACTATGAGAGGGTAAACGTTCTCCTCTATCTTCCAGGTCTCGCCTTTGGGGCCGCGCCCGTAGGAAGGCGGATCCATGATAATGGCATCGTAGCGGTTACCGCGGCGTTCCTCACGATCAACAAATTTAACGCAGTCATCTATGAGCCATCTTACGGAGGTGGAAGGGATGCCTGAAGAAGCGGCATTTTCCCTGGCCCAGTTGACCATGCCCTTGGCTGCATCCACGTGAGTGACATTTGCACCCGCTGCTGCAGCGGCTATCGTAGCTCCGCCGGTGTAAGCGAAGAGGTTGAGGACTTTTATCGGGCGGCCTGCATTCTTTATCTTTTCCGAGAACCAGTCCCAGTTGACTGCCTGCTCCGGGAAAATACCGGTGTGCTTGAAGGCGAAAGGTTTAAGATGAAAGCACAGGGGCTGTTCTACCGAAGGCAGTTTGTAGTTTATGGTCCATTCCTTCGGAAGATCGATGAACTGCCATTCGCCGCCGCCTTTTGAACTGCGGTGGTAGTGGGCGTTTTTCTTCTTCCATGCGGGATGTTTGTGCTCCGTATCCCAGATGACCTGGGGATCGGGACGGACAAGTATATAGTCTCCCCAGCGCTCAAGCTTTTCGCCTGAACAGGTATCAAGAAGTTCGTAGTCTTTCCAGTTGTCTGCGGTCCACATAGATACACCTCATCCGTCGCCTGCGGCTGACAGCTTCTTAAGCCTTATATTGATTACTATCGGGTAATATAGTATAATAAATGCGTTGTTTTTTCAATACAATATATGAGGAGGAGCTATATCATGAGTGATACTATTTGGGTGATAGTGGCATTTGTGCTCTATGTGGCGATGATGATCGTCATAGGTGCTGCTTACAGCAAGACGAACGTTAAATCGGAGGATTATTTCCTTGGTGGCAGAAAGCTGGGAGGCTTTGTGGCAGCTCTGTCGGCACAGGCATCCGATATGAGCGGCTGGCTTCTGATGGGTCTGCCGGGGGCCATATTCCTGACCGGTATATCCGGCGACGGCTGGGTAGCCTTGGGACTGCTTATAGGTACGATATTAAACTGGCTGATAGTTGCGTCTCCTTTGAGAAAGTATACCGAGATGGCCGGAAATTCCGTAACCCTTCCCATGTTTTTTGAAAACAGGTTTGATGATAAGAAAAAAAGGCTGATGACGGTGTCATCGGTGATCATCGCATTTTTCTTTATCGTATATACCGCATCGGCGTTTGCGGCAGGAGGAAAGCTTTTCAGCTCCGTATTCGGGATCGATTACAGAGCTGCACTTACCATAGGTGCCGTGGTAATACTGCTCTATACTTTCATGGGCGGCTTCATGGCAGTATGTACAACTGATTTTATACAGGGAATGCTGATGATCATTGCTCTGCTTGCAGTGCCGATCGTTGCACTTGCGATAATGGGCAGAGACGGACTGACCATGGCAGCAGGACTTGCAGCCAACGGACTTGAAGGTCAGGAAGCCTCCGATTTCGTTAATCTTTTTGCGGGAAAGAAAGCTACCGACATTATCTCCGGCTTTGCCTGGGGGCTCGGATATTTCGGAATGCCTCACATCCTTGTACGTTTCATGGCGGTAAGGGATGAAAAGGCAATGAAGCAGTCAAAGGTGATAGCTATCAGCTGGGTTACGCTTTCGCTTGTGTTCGCCTGCGTGATCGGTGTGGTCGGCAGAGCCTTCATGAATTATGATGAGATAATGGAAGCCGGAAACGAGAGGATCTTCATTGAAATGATAAAGAGACTCTTCATGAACGAGATAAGGCTGCCGATCGTTGCAGGCATATTCCTTTGCGGCATACTCGCAGCTATCATGTCTACGGCGGACTCACAGCTGCTTGTAAGTGCTTCGGCCGTAGCTGAAGATATATACAAGGGAGTGATCAAAAAGGACGCAGATGATGATTCGGTACTCAAGCTCAGCCGTATCGCCATAATAGTGATAGCACTGGTCGCATATTTTATCGCATTCAATCCGGAATCTTCCGTTATGGGGCTGGTATCGGATGCCTGGGCAGGCTTAGGTGCAGCCTTCGGGCCCCTGGTGCTGATGTCACTGTTCTGGAAGAGGACCAACTTAAGCGGTGCCATCGCAGGGCTTGTCAGCGGTGCGGTAACCGTCATACTCTGGGATTACATTCCTTTTGTTAACGGCGTTACTCTCGGTAAGACTACCGGTCTCTACTCACTTGCCATAGGTTTCCCTGTGAGCCTTATCTTTATCGTGATAGTAAGCCTTGCTACCAAGGCACCTTCCGATGCGATAGTCAAAGTATTTGAAGAAGTGAAGGGAACAAAGAAAGCTTGAAAGAATACGATCTTGCCGAAGAACTGAATAATATAGACGGTAAATTTTTCATTGATGAGGTGCGGAACGGTTTCTACATCTCATCAATGATGAAAAGATACTGGGCTTCGCAGCTGAGGACCCTGAGCGAGGTCGATAAGGTGTGCAAACGCCACGGCCTTAAATGGTACATTCACTGCGGGACACTTCTCGGTGCGGTACGTCATGAGGGATATATACCCTGGGATGACGATCTGGATATATGTATGCTCCGCGATGATCTGAACGAGTTCTCGAAGTATGCAAAAGAAGAGATGCCCGAGTCATATCTGCTGATCAACATCCATACGGCACCTACCTTCAAATTTATGCTCACCAGTGTAGCCAATTCCAAGGCTATATGCACCGATCCCGCTTTTCTGAAGACCAATTTCGGCTGTCCTTATGTGACCGGCATAGATATATTCCCGCTGGATGCACTGTGCAATGATGAGGAAGAAGAGGACAGACGCAGACAGGATTGTATCGATATAGTGGATGCTACCAATCATATCCAGGCAGTAGGAACGAAGGCACAGGTGACCAGGGATAAGCTGGCGGCACTCGGGCGTAAACACCGTACTACCATCCATATGGATGACAGGGCAGAACGTGAACTGAGGGTACTGGCTGAAAAGCTCTATCAGAAATATCCGATGTCGGAAGCTGAGCGTGTGGCGATGATGACCTTCTGGGTAGACAAGAGGAACCATGCCTTTGATAAGCATATTTTTGACGAAGCGGTCTGGCTTCCTTTTGAATATGTACATCTGCCTGCGCCCATAGGCTATGATGAACTGCTCAAAGGGCTGTACGGCGATTACATGAAGATATATAAGGATGGCGGCATACATGAGTATCCGGCTTTTGCGGCACAGGAACGCAAGCTGGCGGAAAAATCGGAAAATAAGAATCCTTACAGATATTCCATGCCGGAGGAACTGCCGGCTCCCCGCAGCATCAGGGATGATGGGGAGATCTGTGGCGAGATGTCCTCGATGCTGAGAAATGCCCACACAAATATTCAGAAGCTGGTCCTTGCGGGAAACGGAGATGCCGCCGGCGATCTGCTGCAGGGTTGTCAGAATCTCGCCATATCTCTGGGTACTTATATAGAAGAACATGTAAAAGGCGGAGAGGCTGCCGTGCATATCCTTGAAGAATACTGTGAAAGACTGTATGAGGAAAGCGGCGCATGGAGAGGTGAGGAAAGCGTTAAACTGCTTGATGAGAGCATAAGGCAGCAGGAAGAGACACTTGATAAGATACTGGCCGGCAGGAAAAAGGAAGTACTGTTCATACCCTGCAGGGCAGAGTGGTGGCCTACCATGGAGAGGGAATGGAACAGATGCATGGAGGATCCGTCCTGTGAAGTATATGTCACTCCCATTCCTTATATGATAAGGGACAGCTACGGGGAAGAACGCAGCAGGTACGATGACAGCGCTCTTTTCCCGGAATATGTAAAGATCACCTCGCTGGAGGATTACGATCTGGAAGCAAGGAAGCCGGACGAAGTCTATATGCAGGCTCCCTATGACGGATGGAACACGATGTTTCTGATCCCCGAGTATTATTATTCGGAAAATCTGGTAAAGAAGGTAAAGAAGCTGATATACCTGCCCTGTTTTGAGGCGGAGCTTCCGGGTCAACCCGGTGACAAGAGCGATATAATGCTGAAGGTACAGGCGGAACAGCCGGCTGTGCTGTTTTGCGATGAAGTACGGGTGAAAGATGAAGCCAGAAGAGAAGCCTGGATAAATGCCCTGACTGCAATATGCGGTGAAGAAAAGAGGGAATACTGGGCGGCTAAGATAAAGGCATCCGCTGCAGAGGACAGGCTGCCGGAAGCAGAGGATAAGGAAGAAGGAAGGAAGACGCTTGTTTTCCAGCTTAACATAGCCTACGTCAAAAAGTACGGCGAGAAGGCTCTTGATAAGGTAAAAGAGGCTCTGGCAGTGATCGGCGGAAATGCCGATAAGCTGGATTGCATCTTTGTGCCCCATGAGACACTGACCGACGGAGCAGAAGAAGACAGCGAAACAGGAAAGCTCTGCAGGGATGTGCTTGAGCTGGCGAAGAGCTGTCCTTCAATAATATATGATGAAAAGCGGGAAGCGGTGAAGGATTTCGCACGCATTTCGGCTTATTACGGCAACCCCGGAGCACTGGCCGCAAAATGCGCAAATTCGGGCCGTGCGACCATGATCATGGCTGAGCCGTGAAACATTTCTTAAACGACCCCGAAAAAAGTTTCACGAATTTCGAATTTACTATTGCAATGAAAAAGTTATTGTGGTATAGTTCTTTCGATACCAATGTGGGTCAAGGTGTCTTTTTGTGTGCGTAATGCGCGCGAACAGAGGGCGGAAAGCCTATCGCCTGCCGGATTAGGCAGGGTCAGCACGGATGCTTAAGTGAGTGTGTATGAAGCATAAAAGACCCAAGAACACTGGCAGGTGTAGTAAGTCAGACGGACAGCGGCAAATACCGTTTCCCGTGCAGAAGCACAGGAGAGCGGCTGCCGGGATGGCTTGCCGGATCGTTCGAAGATCATTTCGGACGGTTGAGTGCAGAGAAGATCGGCTCCTGTTACGTGAGTCACGAAGCCTGCGGAAAATCAAGAGAAGAGAGGAGAAAAATAATGAAGAAAAGGTTAATGGCATTCCTCCTTGCAGTAGTAACTACTGTCGGAAGTCTGCCCATGGCTCCCGTTTTCGCCGAAGAAGACGAATTCGTGGAAGTAGTCGTTGAAGACGAAGAAGTTGTTGAAGATGCCGGCAGCGTAAGCGCAGCCAAGCTCACAAAGATGGAACTTGTAAGCAAGAACGGTGCTACAAATACTGCAATCGGAGCTGAGATTCAGATCAGTGCAAATGAAGTGCTGAACGTAAGTGCAAATCTTACTACTCTTTCTGAAGCAGGCACACTTGACGAAGGTGTTGAGTACAGGGCTGTAGCAAGCATCAAGACTGAAAGCGGCAACTTTGCAGAACTTAAGAAGGCTGAAGTTGAAGTTAAGGCTAACGATGCTAAGAACGCTCTTTACACTGCAGATTATATCCAGATTGAAGGCAAGGACAATGGTTTCGGTGATGTAACTGTCAAGATCGTTTCTAAGAATGGTGCTAATTGGGTAGACGTAAGTAATGCTGCTAAAGCTACTTTCAAGCTTACCGTAGTTAAGGTTGCTGAAGATGCTACTACCGAGGAAGAGACAACTGAGCCCGAGACTCCTGCTACTGAGCCCGAAGAAGTGATCGATTACGAAGCACTTGCTGAGGCACAGAAGGATGCTGAAGGTGTA
>JAILES010000119.1 GCA_024687205.1 Lachnospiraceae bacterium | reverse complement strand
ATGAAGATCAAGAAAACCGGGTGCTTCTATCACAATATCAGTTCAGACGGATATTGCAGGATCTTATCGTCCTGAGTCAGAAAATAATAGTTTTCGCTTATGGCCTGGGCAAGCAGCATACGATCAAAGGGATCTTTATGAGTATAGTCGTTTTTGCTTAATTCTTTCAGACCGGTGATATGCTCCTTTTTAAGATGCAGAGACATAAATCCCATATAGTCACAATCCTTCAGCAGTTCATCCGGGGATACAGGCATCTTTCCGAGACTGTGTTTGATCTCCACTTCCCAGATAGAAATAAGACTATAATAGACGCGGTTGTTCTCATCCATTAAGTATTCCCGGGCTGCAGTGGACAGCTTTTTATCGTCATAAAGACTCCATAGCAATATATGTGTATCAGCAAGAATATTCATACTCTTTCTCCCATCAGCTCCAATACTTCTTCATTGCATTCATCAATGTCATCAGGGATATTATATTTTCCGTTAAATATACCCAGCTTTCTGCGTTTGGTTTCCGGAGTATACAGAGTAAGAAGAGCTACGGGAGTACCGTCTCTGGCAATAATGATGCGATCTTCTTCTTTTCGCTCCAAAGAAGCTATCAGTTTGGACAGCTCTGTTTTTGCCTGAAAAATATTAACCTGTGTCATGGCTCCTCCTTATTAGCTAACTTAGCTAAACAAATTATAGCATACCTCCCGCCCGCTTAACAAGCAGATTTTGAAACCCTTTCCCTCTTGACAAAAACATAAAAAGTATAAAAATGTATAAAGAGAATAAAAGTATAAACCATGGGGAACTCATGATACAGTGGCTCAAAAAACAGATCTCATCAAGGAAGACCCTTGATTCCAAAATGTACATCATCGTCCTGATAATAGGGACGTTTACGAATCTTGCTTCTTTCATCATCACCTGTGTGGAAAGACTGGCGCCGGCCGCGATCATCAGCACCTTCCTGTGTTTTGCGGCAATGGGCGTGTTCTGGTATCTGTCGGTGGCAAAGGATATGGAGCGCTACCTGCATCTGCCCATGATGATCATCATCATCTACGTACTGCTGCCCCTGGCCTGGTTCTTCTGCGGCGGTGTAAAGAGCGGCATGGTTTTATATTTCCTGGGCTGTCTGTTCCTGACGGTACCCTGTCTGGAGGAAGGGAAAAAACGTGTGATAATGTACCTCGTATCCCTGCTCTGGCTTTCCGGGATCATTGCCTTTTCCGTATATTTCCGCCCCGATCTGGTCACTCCCCTTTCCGACAGGGAATGGTTTTTCGATGTGCTGGTATCCCTTGCGCTGGTATCCGCAGGTGTATATTTCATAACCTCTCTCATCGTTAAAGCTTATGAGACCGAGAGAAAGAGCAAGGAAGCCCTGCTTGAAGAAATGGAGAAACTGGCCAAGGTGGATCCGCTGACCGGTCTTAATAACCGCAGGGAAATGTTTGTACTGCTGGAAGCAAACGAGAAGTTAAACGACGGACAGCACTATCTGATGATGCTGGATATAGATTTATTTAAAAAGATCAATGACACTTACGGACACCTTTTCGGAGACAGGGCTTTGAACACGGTGGCTTCGATACTGCAGGCTAACGCGGGAAAAGGTCAGGAAGAATTTGCCGCCAGATACGGCGGAGAAGAATTTGTGGCACTGCTGTGCTGTAAGGACCTCGCCGAGGCTGAAAAAAGAGCCGAGGCCATGCGTTTGCAGATCTTTGAACAGGAATATGAAGAAAATCCCGGCCTTCACATCAGCGTCAGCGGAGGCATGGTCTGCATCGGGGACTACTCCGATCTCACTTCCGCTCTTTCCGCTGCGGATGCATTATTGTATAAAGCAAAGCAGAGCGGCAGGAACAGGATACTTATGGATAAGGTAAAATAAAAGAGGGATGTCTTAAAGGACACCCCTCTTCCTTATTTGATATTAAATTCCGGTGCTTCGTCGATATCCTGTCCTACATACTTCCCGTCTTTCTTCCGCTGCTTTACACATTCTGTCAGCAGATACTCGATCTGTCCGTTCACGGATCTGAAGTCATCCTCTGCCCAGGCGGATATCGCGTTATAGAGTTTTTCGGACAAGCGCAGGGGTACCTGTTTCTTCTCGGCCATCAATAAAGACTCCCTGAGTTAACGACCGGCTGTGCATCATGGTTGCCGCAGAGTACTACGAGCAGATTGGAAACCATTGCAGCCTTACGTTCCTCGTCAAGTTCCACGGTGTTCTTCTCACTGAGTCTTTCAAGAGCCAGTTCCACCATACCTACAGCGCCGTCTACGATGAGCTTTCTTGCATCTACCACTGCGGATGCCTGCTGCCTCTGGAGCATTGCAGCTGCGATCTCGGGAGCATATGCCAGATAAGTGATCCTTGCATCAACTATCTCAAGACCTGCATCTACTACCTTGCTCTGGATCTCATCCTTGATACGGTTTACTACTACTTCCGTTGAACCTCTCAGAGATCCGTCATCAGCTATACCGTCACCTGTGGTATCCACGTTTTCTGTCGTATCGTAAGGATAGAGCTTTACTACGTTACGTACTGCAGTGTCGACCTGCAGTGACAGGTACTCTTTGAAGTTGTCCACTTCGAATACGGCTTTCGCGGTATCCCTTACTCTCCACATAACAGCTACAGCAACTTCTACGGGATTACCGAGTACATCGTTTACCTTCTGGCGGCTGTTGGAAAGAGTCATCACCTTAAGTGAGATCTTCTTGTTGTAAGCATCGGCCGATACTGTAGTTCCGGCTGTGGTCAATGTCACCAGGTTGGTATTGTTCATTGCTACGTCACCGCTCTGTCCGAGCTTGGTGCCTGCTGCCGGGTTGAATGCGCTGCAGAAAGGATTGACCCAGAAGAAACCGTCGCCCTTAAGTGTGCCTACATACTTACCGAACAGTGTGAGTACCAGTGCCTCATTGGGTTTCAAGATCTTCAGGCCGCACCATACAAGCCAGCCGCAGCAGAACCAGAGGACACATAATGCGATCAAAAGTCCGTTGCCCATTGCTGCTGCATACATACAGACGGGAACTGCTGCTATATAAAGCGCGATTGAAAGGAACAGCATCAATCCTCCGATCTTGTGACCATTCATGATCTTTTCCTGTACATTGGTTTTCATAGAGTTACCTCCTTAAGTTGGCAGGATGCTCTGCATCCCTGGGTTTTACACGACCTGACGGTTCGTGTTTCTTTGTGATATCATTATGATATCATTGTGCTTTCAGTTTGTCAAGATGTTTTTTAAAGAACAAAAAAATAAGACCCTCTACCAGAATTAAAAATGATAGGGGGTCTTTTTTTACAAAAGAAGTCTTTTTATAAACCTTATTCCATAACCTTCACAGT
>JAILES010000118.1 GCA_024687205.1 Lachnospiraceae bacterium | reverse complement strand
ATACTTACTTTTTAACCTTTACCTTGAATGTACCGTAGTCTTTTCCGCCTACATAGAGATGAGCTTTGGCAGAGCCCTTGGCTATACCCTTGATCACTATCTCGCCCTTGGCGGGATCGATCTCAGCTTCTGCGAAACCGCCCTTGTCAAATACGATACTGTAATCTCCGAGAGCTGCGTTGAAGTTTTTGATCTTGATATTAACGCTCTTGCCTGCCTTTACGCTTACGCTCTTCTTAGCTGCCTCAGGCATTGTTACCTTGTAGGTCTTCTTAACGGTAGTCTTTCCGAACGTAGCGGATATGCTGACCTTACCGTTCTTGAGCACTGTCATCTCACCTGTCTTGGGATCTACGCTTATTATCTTCTTGTTTGAGCTCTTGAACTTGGTGGTTTCTGCCAGTCTGGTACCGCTGATCAGCTCTTTAACATTGAGTTTCTCACCTATAGTGTCAAAGCTTCTGTCATTAAGTGCTGCTTTCTCAACACGTACCACAAAGCTCTTTTCGCTGCCGTCCTTCATCACTGCCTTGATCGATACTGTTCCTTTGGCCTTACCCTTTACCGTGCAGGCCTTGGCTGACTTCTTGGCGCTGATGATATTCTTGTAGCCTTCCTCAAATTCCCAGCTCTTAACCTTTGCTCCCGGTTTGAGTACTACAGAGCCTTTTACGATGATGGTATCGGTAGGCATAGCACTTACCATCACTTCTATGGAA
Organism: Lachnospiraceae bacterium; assembly: GCA_024687205.1. Classification (GTDB taxonomy): domain Bacteria; phylum Bacillota; class Clostridia; order Lachnospirales; family Lachnospiraceae; genus NK4A136. Next base: position 3,602 of record JAILES010000118.1, on the reverse strand, counting down.
GCTGTTGCCTTTGCGTTCTGGGCGCTTGCCACTGTAATGCTTGCCTTACCTGAACCTACGGCTGTTATGGTGCCGTTTGCAACGCTTGCAACCTTGTCATCACTGCTGGTCCATACCAGAGCCTTGTTTGTCGCTGTAGCGGGACTTATGGTAGCGCTGAGGGCTACTCTGTCACCGGCGATCAGCTCGAGAGCTTCGGTCTTGTCCAGAGCCACGCTGTCTACAGGTATATCCCATTTAGCATAAAGTATGGTTATTCCGCTTACAACATCGGTGTCAAAATCCCATGCTTCAGTATAAGCAGCATCCTTGTACCAGCCGCTGAATGCAAAGCCTTCCTTAACGGGATCAGCGGGTTTGGTTACTTTCTGACCTATGAGCAGGGTCTGTGAAACTACATTGCTTCCGCCGTTGCTCTCGAATTTGATCTCGATCGCATTGGACTTAGCCGGATCTTTGGAACCTATTACGTAGGTTGAGCAATGCTCAACATCAAAGGTAGAAACATTTCCGGATACTGTTACGGTCTTTCCTGTAGCTTCGAGCTTATTGGCAGCTTCGTTGTAATAATACAGATCATAAGTACCGTTCTTTATCAGGTCGCTGACAAAGCCTATCTCGGCTGAACCGGGAAGATCTCCGTGATGCTTGAAACCTATGGGCAGATAAGCCTTGAAGCCTTCTGCTACTGCCAGTGCACCTGCCTTTGACTTGGGATCCAGTGCCATCGCAAAATCAGAAACAGTCTTTTCCGGATCACTTATCTTTTCGCCCTTAAATCTCCATAAATAAGACAGATCACCTATCTTATCCATAAACTCGAAGCCGAAGGTCTTGTCCTTGCTCTTTATCTTCTCGTAAACGGTCTTCTGATCCCCGGGATCAACTTTTGTTGTCTCCGTAGTGTCGGTAATAAGTCTGAATTCATTCAGTGTATCATCATCCATATATCCGTCTATCAGATCTCGGATATCGCAGCTTTCCACGCTGTCACCGGTTACAACGCTCTTGCTTACGGAAAACTCAAATGAAGCTGAATAGCCTCCGTCCTTTGAGAAAGCGATGACCTTGGTCGAGCCTTCTTTTATACCTTTTATTGCCAGCAGATTGGGACCTACAGTAACTATCTTGGCAATATCTGTATCCTTTACACGCCATGCCACATCCTTATTGCTTGCATTTGAAGGAGTGATAACGGGAGTAAAGTTCCTGGTCCTGCCAAGAGGCACTGTCATGTCTTCGCCGAGTTCAATCTTGGTCACGGGTACTATACTGGGATCCACCACATAAGTTTCAGCGGCCTTTACGATATCATAAGCGAAACGGTCCATACCTCTTGCAAAATCATCATTGATATTCAACAGAGTACCGCCGGTCTTACTGGTAAGAGGTGTGTAGGTTTCATAGTTATTTTTTTCGGTGATCGTTGTTACTGCTATATTCTTTTTGACGAGCAGATCAATAAGCTCATCCATATCAGCTATGCCGTGTATATTATCATTCTTATATTTGGCATCTGTGATAAGGAAGGCAAACTTTGCCGCTGCGGAGTTGAAGGTATATATATCGTCAAATACAAGATTTCCCAGAGCATCTACCGCACACTCGGGCGTATCTCCCCCATCATGTGCTTTCAGATTATCGTTTATCACATTCTTGAGATCATCAGCCTCAAAATTTTCATACCATACACTTCCGTCTGCATTATCATTGTAGTAAATGATGGTCTCATCTTCACCGTTTCCGGGTGTTATATCCTCGAATGATATCAATGACATACGGAGATTAGCATGAGTGGCCGTGATCCTGTCCACAAAAGCTTTAAGATTATTGCGTACCGCAGTTATCTCATCTCCCATGGAACCGGTTATATCTACCACAAATACCAGATTTATGGTTTTTCCGCTAAGGTCAAATTCGTCCAGTTTTACGGCTGCGATCTTCGGCAGCATTCTGGATACGGTTACCTTGTAGCTGCCGGGTTTATTGTTGTACGAACAGTAAAGCTCAACTTTTTCACCGGCTTTCAGGTACTGGCTTACCAAAAAGTTCTTTCCATCCAGGCTGTCATCATCATTTTTGCTATTGCCGCGTCTCGTAAATGTCAGCTGAGGATCTGCCTCACCGGCTTCCGAGGAATAGAAATAGTAAGTGCCTGCTTCGGGTGCACAGAAAGTATAAGAATCAGAGTAATCAACATCAGCAGGTACATCTTCCTCTATTGCCGTATAGCCTGTGAACTCATTATAGTTTTTAAGCTTTACATTTGCACTGAAATCCATTCCTTTCCAGCTGAAGGTTACCGGATAAGTTTCGCCGATTATATTCCACTCGGCAAAATCGGTTTTTTCAAGTGATACGGCATTTTTCTCGCCGGAGGAAGGAAGCCAGTATATCTTTTGACCGCTTTCGAATTCTACAAGGAAATTCAAAACACTGTAGAATGCGTTAAAGTTGAATTTATAATACTCCTCAGGTGTATCTTTATTTACATATTCCCCGCCGGAGTAACCATAAGAAACTGCAGCTTCCGTGTCTTCTTTATTTTCCGTGCTTAATCCGGTAACCCTGCCGAAATACAGCTGCATATCAACAGGATCCCCCCAGTTATCATCATCATAAAGAAGATAATCACCATATTTATAAGCAAGATAATACGTTCCGGCCTCCAGCTCAAGGGTATTCTCATAATTTGTCATGTTTCTGACTGTATTTCCGCTTGAGTTTAAAATGACCGTATTAAAATTGTCCGCATTCTCTTCGCTGTTCCTTGCTGCGTATAAAGCATATAAGCCCTTTTCCGGAACATCAAATTTCAACAGCAGGTCATAATCATAGAAAGGATTTACCGGTTCAACTGAATATATCTTTTTTTCACCGGCTACATTTGCTGAAACAGCCTTCTTAGATGCGGTATCGAAAAGATCGATCTGTACTACCTTGAATTTAGAAGCATTATAGTTCAGATTAGTCTGCTTCTCGATCTTTATGTACACATCTTCAGCCTCTGTTGACGCGAATGTATAATTGTAATAATTTCTTATATCGTAAAGCTTTCTAAGATTATTGTCTGGTGAACTATTATAAACGCTTACAACTTTATTTCCGCTGATCGTAACGCCATTACTGAGGTAAGCATTTTCGTTATCTGCGCTTAATAATACAGCATAATTTCCGCTGGCAGAGGGAAGTCTGTAATATCTTGATTCATTCTCCTCACCCTCACTCCAGTTAAGCTCCCGCCAGTCAGCTGCAGCGCTTAAACTTCCATCAGTTATATCGCTCACAACCGTACCGTCCGGTATTTTCATGCTGTTAAGGATCGTCGCATCAGATTCCTCATAGATCACGGGCTCCTCTTCGGGAACCTCTTCCTCTGTTTCAGTTAATTCAGTTAAAGCCACAGTTTCCTCTGCATCCTGCTGCTCATCCTGATACTGGTTCTGATTCTGATCCTGATTTTCTGAAACATACTGATTGTTGTTATCAGAAGTATCATTCGGCGATGCCCATACCGGTGCCGGGATGGACTGGAAGACCATTGCCGCGCTCAGTATCGCAGGCAAAACCCTCCTTTTTAATGTGCTCCAAAAGCTCATTAC
>JAILES010000040.1 GCA_024687205.1 Lachnospiraceae bacterium | reverse complement strand
GGACGAGGTGTTTGGGTCATAAATTGGGAGTGACGGAAAGAAAGACAGGACGCGGATGACTCGATGATGTATTGCAGGCAGTGAAAAGAGGAGGAAGCGGGGATGAAAAGAAAGATCGCGACACTGATGACTATGGTGATGATGGCGGTGACACTGTTGGAGACATATATTCCTGTGTGCGCGTCGGAAGAGAGTGAAGAGGCGATCATTGAGGAAACTGATGAACCCAGGGGGGACGAACCGGAAATCGTTGCGAAAGCTGATGAGAGCGAGAGTTCTGATGCGGAATCAGAGGATGAGCTTTCGGATGAGGAGACTGTTGTCGCTGAGGAAAACGAGGAGACGGATTCCGGGTGCGTTGCTGTCGCGGAGACAGAAGCGGAGAAGGAGTATCCTGACGGGAAGGCTGTGGAAGGTGCTGAGGCAGGGGATGACGAAATCTTTGCAGATGAGTACGAGCAGGAAGATACGGATGTTCCGGTGGATGAGAATGCCAATCAGGATGAGGAGACTGTTGTCACTGAAGAGGCAGGCGGAGTAGTTACGTTGAAAAGCGTAAATGAGACCGCGGGAAGCCATGCGGTACGTGTGATCGTCACTTATGAAGGCGGCTATAATAATGATGATCTCTACTTGATAGCTTCGAAGGAAAGCGGAGTGGGAAGCACTGCCGATGAGAACGGGACGGTCGCAGCCCTTTCGGCGAAAGAGACGGCTTATCCGAAGTCTGTCAGCAAGACAGAAGCATACTCTATTATTAACAGCAACTGGCACGATTATACATATATTTACGGAGGGCTTGAGTGTTCCCAGAAATATTATTACAGGCTGGCGACAAAGGCTAATGATGATTCCTATACCTTCAAAACGGAGGAGAGAGAGTTTACGACTTCCGCGGAGGTAAGCTCTACAGCAGTTACCATCTCGGATTTTGAGATCACGAGTCTTGGTTATGGCGGAGTCATTCTCGAATGGAATCATAACGATCCGAATGATGAGATAGTGTTTGACTGCAGGCTTTATTATGGAGACGGAGAGGAAGATTGTAAGGAGATAGCCTACCAATACGGTAAAGGAGGCATATATGGGAAGAAACAGGCATACGTAAAAATGCGTTTTGCCACGGATACGGAACTGAATCTTACTCCGGCATTTCAGGTATATATAGGTAATGAACTGCAATGGATAAAGGGAGAAACGGTCACGGTAAATCCCCGACCCTTAACGGATGAGAATGTGCTGATAAACACAAGTGTCGGCAGCAGTTCTTTTTCACTGAATGTAAGGATCGATCCCTGGTATGATGCGGATACGTCGTCCGGCACTATGTATCAGGTGACCTTATGGCTTTATTACAAAAAAGAAGGTGCGTCTTCGTATAACAGATCCCAATGCCTGATCGATCGCAGTTATTACAGGGTACTGACAGAATTGGATGAAAAGAGTAAATACCTGTATTACTATACTGTCTGCGCCGACCATGAAGGCCATAATGTGCTGTGGTCAAAGGGATCGGCAGACTCTCCCATGGAATTCACAACCGGGGAAGATGCCGTGATCAATATGGAAGCCGCTTTTCCCGATGAGCTTTTCCGGGGAACGATACTGACTGCTATGGGGAAAACCGCAGAACAGGAGATACACCGCTCGGATCTTGAAAAAGTCACGGAAGTGCGTCTGGTGGCAAAAAAAACAGATGCTGCCTTTATAGAGGATATCACGGGAGCAGAACTGCTGACAAATCTGAAAACACTTGATCTTACCGGGCATAATATCAGCAATATCAATCCTTTGTTAAGTCTTAAGAATCTCCGAAATATGTATCTTGGTTATAACAGGATCAGCGTACTGCCGGATCTGTCAGAACTTATCAACCTGGATAGTATCAGTCTTACGCATAATAGTGTACCCTCAGAGCAGTGGTCTGAAGATAAGTTCCCGTCGTATGTACGCTGGGATGGGATAACCAGGGCCATAAACACTCAGACAGCGTCGTTTTCGGTTTATTACGCGGCTGATAACAGATACTATGCGATAGGAAATAATCATCCCTTTATAGTCGGCGTTAACGGACTCAGATCCGAATATCGAAATTACAGTGTCAGCGCTAAAGTGGCCGGAGGATCGGAAACAGTGCTGACAAGAGCAAGTAACAACGATGAGTTACCATTTACATGCGTGGATCTGGGAGCGGGGGCTTCCGGAGAAAAACTGGTGCAGGTGGTTGTAAAGGAAAACGATGCCGTTGTATATGATCAAAGCCTGACATTTGTTTTTGAAGCGGATGAAATGCAGTTAAGTAAAAGTACATATGTACCGAACATAAGCGTTTCGGGATATCTGAGCGGTATATATGCGAAGGAAGATATCGACAGCATGATCATAAGCGATAAGAACGGTGTGGCTCAGAGCATTAAGATCCAGGGTATCAGCACTTATCAGAGTTCCCTGGAAACGCGTTATTCTCCGGTCTTCTATGCGTACCGGCTGGATGGACTTGATCGTGTATATACACAGGTAAGTACCTTTATGGATTTCAGCAAACGTCCCGCAGAGGGTGAGTATACCATAGGCATTAAGCTTAAGAACAGTGAGGATATCATTGCGGCCGGACTGCTGACAGTGTCGGATGCACCATATGTAAGCAATGCAAATTTTGATTATTATTATTCTTATGATGTATCGGAAGAACGGATATATGTTAGCGCGGCAGGGAATAATCTTAATGAGGATACGGCGCCGGAGATATGGCTCGGCAACAATAAAGCGGCGGAATATGAAGGCTGTTTCGGCAGCGGAAACGGGAATAACGGGCTCACTTATATATACAAAAAGCTTAATAAAGATAAGTACTGGCTTACGAATACTTATTTTGACATTGTTTTTCCGCCGGAGGCAGGGGCTAAAAAAATCTCTGTTGAATTCAGAACGGATTTGGGTTCTTCGTTATTCTATTACCATGATTACCGGAAAGATCCGGGTGAGATGAGGGTATATTTCAGGGGAAATAACGGAGTGAGCGACGGCAGGCAGCTGTTTATGACAGTAGAAGACAGGGATACAGGTGAGAGACTTGCGACTTCGGAGGCGACAGCTAAAGAAGGCGAGGCGGTCTTTGTCTGCAGAAAGACTGATGGTGAAGTCTTTGACTTTCCGAAGGGGAGGAAATATAAGCTCTTTATTACAGGCGGAGATAAAGACCTTGCGCTGAATTATGACAGGAGAAGGGAAAATTACAGATATCCCGATCAGATACCGGCGGCACCGGGAGTGATGCTAGAGCAGGAGCCTATTATCGCCGAAGGTGCCACTTCAGTTGAATTCAGGCTGTTTATCAGGAACGAAACACTGGAGAAGAACCCGGTCATCACGGCCCGGTTCAGAAATGAAGAAAAAAATCTGATGCATGATGACAGTGCGGACCCTGCCGGGGAAACGGAAGGAAGATATTATAAAGTAAGTTTTGAAGATGAAGACGGAATACCTGAGGGCCGGCAGCGACTTGATCTGGACGGAGCGGAGCTCGACGAAGAGATCTATATCTATGCAGTAGGCGATGAACTGAAATTATACGAGCAGGATGCAAGTGTAGAAAGTCTGGTCGAAGGGCGTGAGACGGTATGCATCAAGCTGGCATGTCCCAAAGCTGTCAGTGATAACCGTATCGGTCACGTGGCCGATGCGAATGCGTATTGGAAGGCAAAGGGGTTTGCAGTAGCATTTAAGGATTATTCGGGACAGCCTTTTGCAGCAAACTTTGTGAGAGCAGAGTGGAGCGAAGAGGGAATAAATGCATACTATGAGTTTGAGGAAGTGTATTACATATTTTTTGCAAAGGTTACTCTCGCCGGGAATGATATCCGCGGGGTAGGCACGACGCGCTTCTTCTATGAGAACCGCGGAGGCAGCAGCCTTGAGAAGGGATCGCGCTTCGAGTCCGGTATAAAACCGACTTATGAAATAAAAGAAAGTGATTATGACGAAAAAGGATACAGTTACTATGAGGGTATAACTGTGAACGGCATAGTTTCATATCCTGTAACAGCGACGTTTATGCGCCCTTATTCCGGAAAGATCCTAAGCAGCTTCACCATCAACGGCCCGGATGAGCATGTATTCAGAAATAAAGATATGGAAGGCCTGGAGACGGATGCATTATATACTCTTCATCTTTATGATCGCCGCGGATATGCAAAAGAGTACACCGGGTATTTCAGAGCTACGGAAAATAAAGAGCCGGGGCCGGATGATGATAACGAAAACAAGCCGGATGAAGAAGAGGAAATACCGGTCACGATGACTCTGGATAATACCGAGCTGGAGATGGATATGTTCGGCGAGACCGTGCTGAACGCAGTATTTACGCCGGAGGATAAGAAGCTTGATGTGATCTGGAGCAGCAGTGACAGATCGAAGGTACGCGCGGATGAAAACGGGAAAGTAAAGGCATGGAAGCCGACGCGGGGTGTGCCCGTTACGATCACGGCGGTGACAAGGGACGGGGAGCTGAAGGCGGAATGCAGCGTTACCGTCAGCGAGAAGAGTTTTGACGATAATGAGAGACAGGTCAGGATATCGCCGGAAGACATCGACGCTTACGTGATACCTGATAAGGTGAATAAGGTATTCGGCAGCATCGAAGTAAACCTCGGTAAGAAAAAAGGAAAAGCTATGGTTGCTTCGATGTCCGTGAACTATGTTAATGCGGTAACGTATAACGGCAAGGCCTTCAAGGATCCGGCACTGTTTGATATGGAATTTGACGCGACGCCGGTGCTGAAGGCCGCAGGCATTGAGCTTAAGGCGGAAGACATAGTGAGCGTAAACTATGTGTTTAAGAATAGCAAGGACGCCAGCGTGGATGTGACGAAGGAATCGAAGAAGTCGTATTTCTATATAAAGCTAAAGATAAACAAGGGCGCGGCAAAGCTGATCAACGATAAAGAAAAGTACAATGCGCTTAAGAAGATTGTGACAGCAGTCAATAAGAAGCTGAAGGCCAAAGAGAACCGCTGCTTCTTTGCTATCAATAAGGCTTTCTTCGTTGATTCGAACGTGAGTGTTTATGTGAAGAACGGAAAAGTGGCCGTTGATAAGAATGGAAAGCTTAAGGGGCTTAAGAAGGTGACGGTCAGGTTCGCGGAAGATAAGAAGGAGAAGAAGCTGTCGACGGCGATGTTTTATAAGAGGGAGCTGCAGCCGGATGTGGCGGCGAACACGGTGAGAGTTAGGGGTAAGAAGAATTATACCGGAAGTGTGACGGTGGGGGCGAAGTGAAGAGGAATGCCCCTCATGAGGACGCGGGGACCGTCCCCCTGTCCTCCGTAGTACATGTGACTTTATGATGTGGTACAAGCAGTGAAAAGAGGAGAGAGAAGAGCATGAAGATAGACCAGACAGCAGTAAACCTGATAGCGTCATCGCTGGCGGGACATTTTGAAAGTCTGTATTACACGGAACTTAATACCGGCAGGTTTGTACAGTATTATCCGTCAAGAAAGATGGAGGATGTCAGTTTTCCGGATGAAGGCGGTGATCTGTTTGCGCTTATCCGTGAAAATGCGGCCAAATTTGTGCATCCCGCCGACCAGGCAGGACTGCTGAAGCTGTATGACAGGGAGAAACTTCGGAGGGAGCTTGCCCCGGGCGAATCCTGCTCTGTCATCTGCCGCGGCCTCCTGAACGGAAAGATGTCACATCTTCGTCATATCGTACTGATGTGTGAAGACGGCGAGCATGTCTTATGCTGCCTGGAAAACATAGACAGGGAATACCGTGAGAAGGAGGAGCAGAAGCGGAACCTGCAGAGCGCGGAGCGCATGGCAAGGACGGATGAGCTGACGGGGATCAAGAATAAGAATGCTTATGCTGAGAAGGCTGCAGAGATAAATGATATGCTATCTGCCGGAGAGAAAGACTGCCGTTTCGGTATAGTGATGTGTGACGTGAATGATCTGAAGGTAATAAATGACACAAGGGGGCACAGCTTCGGAGATGAGGCCATACAGAGCGTGAGCAGTATGATCTGCAATATTTTTGTGCACAGCCCGGTTTACAGGGTAGGCGGGGATGAGTTTGCGGTGGTGCTGAGCGGCCGGGATTACGAGCAGCGCGTGCAGCTGCTGGAAATGCTCAGGAGAGAATCCGAAGCCAACGGGCGCTCGCGTTCGGGGCCGATGGTGGCCTGCGGGCTGGCCGTGTATGATACTGAGAGGGATAGCGGGATAGATTCCGTATATGACAGGGCAGACCGTCTGATGTATGAAAACAAGAGTGAGATGAAGAACGGGAAACTCATGGAAGGTTTCAGGAAGATGGATGCGATCGAGGAACCCATCCCGGATGAAAGAAAGCGTCTGCTCGACGGACTCTTCGGAGCCTTATATACCGTAGCCGGTGAAGGCTATGTCTATCTGAACGACATGCGCTATGATTTTTCCAGGTGGTCGCTGCCGCTGATATGTGATTTTGATATGAAATCGCAGTATATGTACCATGCCGGAAAAATATGGCAGGAATACATCCATCCCGATGATCTTAAAGCCTACACGGAAGCGGTCGAAGCGGTATTTAACGGCAGTGCTGAGATACGCCCCATTTATTACCGCGCCCGCAGACGGGACGGCTCGTATATGCTTCTTACAACCAGGGGCTTTGTCTTAAGCGATGAAAAAGGAGATCCCGAATACTTCGGAGGAATAATCATACCGCAGGGATGAGGACGCGGGGACCGTCCCCTTGTCCTCAGCCCTGGATTGGAGTAAAGAATTCAACAGTTGAATAAAAAATAAAAAAATGAGTATTGGAATCCTTGGTATAATGTTTTCCGACCAAAGAAAATATACTAAGGAGGAAACCAATACTCATGGACATTATAACACTTCTAGACGATT
>JAILES010000035.1 GCA_024687205.1 Lachnospiraceae bacterium | reverse complement strand
CGGCGATATAGAATCGGCTCAGATAAAGTGCGTGTTCGGAGGAAAGCTTAAACCTCAGGTAACCATGATCGAGACTGCAACGTATAACGGAGAGAGCGTGCTTAAGGCATCACTTCCTGCAGGTTATATGGAATACGGCGTGGATATGGGTGAAGTGGCTGGGCAGGCGAAAGAAGCAGGACAGGGCCTGCTGATAGTTACCGATGACAATTACAGTATCGCATTTTCGAAAGATGTAACGGCTACGCTTGATACATCCGATGCAGAATTCAGCATTAAGGATGTAACGAATGACAATCAGGCAAACGTAGTAAAGTCCGGTCTTACACCGGCAGGTGCATATGAAGCTACGATAAGCGGCGGCTTTACAGGATCCATGGAAATGGGACTTCCTACCGGCAAGCTTGCAAACGGCGCCAAGGCAGAAGTCTACTATGTGGACAACGACGGTAACAAGACTGCCATGAATGCGAAGACCGTGACAGGTGCGAACGGTGCTTCCAGATCAAAGTTTACCACGACACATAACTCTACTTATGTGGTGGTCCATGAAGGTGGTGCAGAACCTGAGGAGCCTGAGGAGCCCGAAACACCGGTAGTTGATCCTGCTTCAAAAGAGTATGCCATCAATGTGATGACAGGTGCAGTTGCAAAGAACAGCGCCGGAGCAGAAGCAAAGACGGCTCACACCAATGAAGTGATAAGCATAAGCTGGACAGCAAAGACCGGTTTCGAATTTGTAAAGTGGAATATCAGCGGAGCTGCAGCTGCAGATGCTGCATCATCTTCTACTACCTTTACAATGGGTACAAGTGATGTAACGGTAGGCTTTGAAGAGAAACTGATAGTAGCTGATGAAGTAAAGGAAGAGCTGCCTTCGGATGCAGACACCGAGACAAAGGTTAAGAGCCTGAAATTTGAAAAGACCAAACTGACGATTCAGAGAAGCAGCGCGGCTGTTGCCAATCCGGCAAAGGCTGAAGTATCACAGGGTGAAGCTCCCGAGATCATCTATGTGACAGAAAACAAGGACATTGTTGCAGTAGATAAGAGCGGAAACTTCTGGCCAATGGGTGTAGGTGATGCAACAGTTACCGCATACTGCGGAAATAAGAAAGCTACATGTAAAGTAACAGTCGTAAGCTATACCGAGAGTATCGTGCTCAGGGATTCGACAGGTGCGGAGGTAAGTGAAAAGACGCTTGAAATGAAAGGCGGAGAGATAGAATTCCTTAGTGTATCATTTGCTCCTTATGACAGCACCGATCCCCGGGGTGTTAAATGGACTTCGGACAACAAGAAGGTTACGGTAGCTAACGGTATGATTACCGCCAAGGAAGTGACCGAAAGTGTAACGGCAACGATAAGCGCAACAGTAAAGGTTACCGATCCGGCTACGGGCAAGGCTGACAAGGATTTGGTGAGTAAAGTAAAGGTGAATGTTACTCCGATAACAGTTGCTAAGGCTGAAGCACCTGAAAAGGGTCACAGTCTGTCACTGAGTAAGAAGTCTATGAAGCTGACAACCCTTGAAGGGAAAAATACAGCAGATCTTGGTATTACCCTTACGGCCAAGAAGGATACGGATATCACTACAGTTAAGATATTGAGTGTTGAATCCAGCAATCCTGATGTAGTAGCAGCAGATGCACCTGCGCAGATCTGTGTGAACGGAAAGAAGGGAATAACCACAGTAAAGCTTACTGCAAAGAATGCGGGTACTGCATACGTAGTAGTAAAGAGTATAGCCGGTGACAGCGATAAGGTAAATGTAAAGCGCTGCAAGATAACCGTCTCCAGTCCTGCAAAGAGCATAGCGGTTAAGAGCGGAAGCATAGAAGTAAACGATAACAAAGCTGTGATGCGAAAGGGCGAAAAGGGAACTGTTGAAGTCGTGCTAAATCCCGAGTTCTCCACAGATCTTGCCAAAGTAAAGATCAGCGGTTCAGGCGGCATCACTGTTAAGAAGGGCGTGATCTATGCAAAGAAAATAACTAAGGATGGCAAGCCTGCAAAGCTCACCGTGAAGTGCGGCAAGTTGAAAGAAACGATAGAAGTTACGGTAACGAAGTAAACAGACAGAGGCTTCCCGTAAAGGGAAGCCTCTTCTTTTTGAAGAAATGAAATCTGAAAGCGGAAAAGCTAAAGATATCTGGGAAGCCACCAAAGGGATTTTCACAAAACTATTGAGTTATATGGTATCAGGGTGTATTATATAAATAGTTAGAGAAACATCGGCATAAAATCAGAGATAATCCTCTAACCTATATGATAAAAGGCATGAGTTAGAGGATTATCTCTAAATTCTGGCGTATGAGGAAAAAGTATGATAGGACGGACAAAAGAAAAAGAGATACTGGATCATTGTAATAAATCCGGGCGTCCGGAGTTTGTTGTTGTGTATGGCAGACGCAGGGTAGGAAAAACTTTTCTTATCAAGGAGTATTTTGGCGAAAGGTTTTCGTTTTATGCAACCGGGGTAAAAGCGAAGAATACCAGAGAGCAGTTAAAGATGTTCAATATATCTTTAAAGGAATACGGGTGTGTGGATAAAACGATACCAAAAGACTGGGTTGAGGCTTTCCTGAGATTGAAAACGATATTACAGGATGAGAGGGTTAAAAGAGACCCATACAGTGGCAGAAGAGTGGTATTTCTTGATGAACTTCCATGGATGGATACAGCGAAATCTGATTTCAAGAGCGCTCTGGATTATTTCTGGAACAGTTGGGCTTCTTCTCAAAAGGATCTTATGTTGATAATATGCGGTTCTGCTACATCATGGATTATTAATAATCTGCTTTCGGACAGGGGGGGCTTTTATAACAGGATTACCAGAAGAATACATCTTGCGCCTTTTAACCTTAGGGAATGCAGAGAGCTGTTGGAACAGAATAATATTGTAATGACAAAAAGGCAGATAATAGAAACATATATGATATTCGGTGGTATTCCCTATTATCTGAACATGCTTGATGAAAGGCTGAGTCTGGCACAGAATGCAGACATGCTGATATTTAACGAGTATGGAGACCTGCATTATGAATACCGGAACCTTTTTGACTCACTTTTTAAAAATCCGGGGAAACATTATCAGATCATCAATGAATTATCAAAGAGCAAGGATGGGATGACGCGGGTTGAATTGGCGCAAATACCGGCAATAGGTGATGGAGAGCCGCTGACGAAGGCTTTGAGTGAACTGGTTGAATGCGGCTTTATCAGGAAATATAAGAATTATACAATGCTCAAACAGGGATGCTTATATCAGATAATAGATCCTTTCGTGTTATTCAGTTTAAAATGTACAGAGAATGGAGATATACGATCATGGGAAAAATATATAGCTTCTCCCGGATATTATTCGTGGAGAGGGAATGCATTTGAGATAGTATGCTTAAACCATATTAACGAAATAAAAAGTGTACTGGGAATAAGCGGTGTGGAGACAAATGTATATGCATGGCGCAGCAGGGATACGGTTCCGGCTGCTCAGATAGACCTGCTGATAGACAGAAAAGACGGAATTATCAATATCTGTGAAATGAAATACACTGATAAAGAGTTTGTTATAGAGAAAGAGGATGAGAGTGAACTGATACATAAAAGAGAGACATTCCGAAAAGAAGCACATCCGGATAAAGCACTTCATATAACGCTGATTTCTGCAGCAGGGGTAAAGGATAACAAATATAAAGCCGTAGCGCAAAGAATAATCTGTGGGGATGAAATGCTATAGTATACTCTACAAATATGCGGCAGCAAAAAGCATCCGTAAGGGTGCTTTTTTGCTGCCTTTTTGCCGTTCGTAGTCTCAAAACGACCGTTCGTCGTCAAAGTGTAGAAATAGATTTTCAAAACAGCTAAAATCCGAATAAAGGTTGCCGAAAGTATGCTTATTGGCACTGATCTAAACAAGGAGGTAGGATTTATGGCAGGAATGAGTAAGTTCAAAAGACTGATGGCGATGATGATGGCTGTGATCATGGCGTTTACCATGATACCGGCAGAAGCATTCGCACACACAGACAGAAATGATGCAGATGTTATTTAGGATGAATATGATGCGGAATGGGAAAATAAAGAGGCGCAGTATGACGGACCGGTTGCGGAACTGTGGCCCTGCGATCCGGATGGCGAGGTTATAGGATCATATGATAGCCTTCAGAAAGCGTTTACAGCAGCAGCAGGTCAGGATCAATATGTTATAGTTAAGCTTTTACAGGATGTGACGATAAGTACTGAGCATACACTAAATCAGGATATAAATCTGTTCTTGAACGGCCATGATCTGATCATTCAAGAGGGAGGAACGATTACAGGTACTACCGGAAATCCCGCACGTTATCCTCAAATAGATGTTTGGAGTGGTTTTTCAAGCGGAGCAGGCGGAAGTATCACCAGCAAGGGAATACTTAATGCATATATAGATGTTAGTTCGACTGATGTCAGCATCTCTATCGAAGGCGGAAGTGTTGAAAACATCATGCTATATGATGGAAGTATCAGCGTAACCGACGGAACCGTTAACCACTTACAGACATGGGGAACAGCTGAAGTAACTATTTCCGGAACACCGGTTATAGGTGCATTGGGATTTGATGTAGATACAAACAATGAAGGTATCTGGGGTTCATTGACAATCACGGGTGGTTATTTTGGAAACAATCCTTATGAAATAGTTAATGCACGGGAAGATATAAAGGCTCACATTGAAACAGATATACCGGAACCGGAAGCATATACAAACCAGGCTGACTGGGCTGTAGATCATACTGTATACTGATATCGTGTTGTTGACACCAATCCATCTGCAGATTATGTAGTTAAAGTAGACTACAGGTATATGAATGGAGTATCTCCGGAGCCTACATACGAAACAGTAAAGTATGAGTCTATAGAAGCTGCATTAAAAGAAATAGAAGAAGCTGATTATATAAATAATTGTCCGGAGGGCAGCTATTATTATCATCCTTTAATGACATTACTCAAGGACGTTACGATAGACAAAGTCAAAAACCACACGCTTAATGAGGATCTGGGCCAGATATTTGTGGAAATGAATGGTCACAAACTGACTATCACAGATGAAGGCGGCTTGACAGGAACCGGTGTCCTTATGTTTGAAGGCAGCAAGAGAGGAACATTAATAAACAGTGGAAATATAGCACTTGGCGGCTTATACATTTTCAATGCATGTAACCTGACTGTAACAGGTGGAACTATTGACAGCGTAATGAATATAAATGAAGGAAATGTCAATATAAGCGGCGGAGAGTTTAAAAAGAAGATCAGTATCACCAACACGCACAGAGATAGAAATATTAATGTCAACATTTCAGGAGCAGCCAAAATAGCTAATCTTGAATATCAGGTAACAAAGGATTTTTCCAGCATAAGCCTGAACCTCCTCGGCGGATATTATGCACAGGATCCGAAAAGCTTTAAAACGTATAACAATAAAGATCAGTCCGGATACGTCAATTATGATGCAACAAAACGTGAGCAGTACAGTAATCAGACCGACTGGGAAGCAGATACTGCAACATATACTTACCGCATTAAGAGAGAAGTAAGCGCATCCAGCTACAGCAAAGTACCCGCGGCGGTAACAGGTCTTGTAGAAAGCGGAAGTGCACAGGCATTGATCACAGCCGGAACTGCAGTAGGCGGAACCATTAAGTATGCACTCGGTACGGATGCAACGACAGCACCGGCAAGCGGATGGAGCACTAATATTCCTACAGCTACGTCAGCAGGTACTTACTATGTTTGGTACAGACTGGATCCGGATGCGGATCACACAGCTATAGCAGCTGCATGTATTATTGTAAGCATTGCAGAGAAGAGTAGTGAAGATCCGAATACCGATCCTCAGAATGATCCGGAAGATAATAAGGAAGAAGAAACTCCTACCTCTACACCGGTACCGGTAGACAATTCCAATGACTCTCCCTTCAGTCCCGTCCCTGAGATAACGGCGACGACAGAATCCCTCTATCTTGTTAAGGGACAGAGTTTTGCGCTGAATGAAACAGGCTGGACAACACCGGACAAGAAGACAGTGGCTGTTTCCAAGAAGGGTGTTGTAAGCGCTAAGAAGGCGACAGGATCTACTCCCGTTGTTCTTACCAAGAAGACCGAAACAGCGGAAAAAACGCTTAAGATTTATGTAGCAGCACCTTCCGTGACAAAGAAGAACACAATGAACGCAGGCGAAACATTTACAGTAACGCTGACGTCAGATTTTAAGGACAAGCTCCCTATATTCTGGTACTCATCGGCTACGGATATAGCGACCGTGGACCAGAGCGGTAAGGTGACTGCCGTAACAAAGGGTTCCGCAGTCATTACAGCACAGATAGCCGGTAAGGCATATACCTGCAAGATAACGGTTAAGGAAGCAACTGTGCTTGCAGAAAGAACACTGCATATAAGTACGGGAACTACAACTTTAAGCCTTAAGGGTGTAAAGAAACCGGTCTACTCTACTGCCAGCAGCAACATTGTGATCAAGGGCAGCAAAGTTACCGCCGAGAACCCCGGAACAGCAGTAGTAAACGTGAAAGATAAGGAAGGAAAAGATTATAAGATCAACCTGATCATTGAGGATCCCACGATCACTTCACTGACAGCAGGAAAAACAAATAAGTATACAACCGAGCTGCAGGTCGGAAAGTCAAAAGCCATTACCTTCAAGGCATATGACCGTGAGGCTATCTTTAAGAGCAGCAAGCCGAAGGTGGCCTATGTAAATGAAAAGGGCGAAATAGTAGCTCTCAGCAAAGGAAAGGCAAAGCTTACCACAAAGATCAACGGTAAGACTGTCACTGTAACGGTAAAAGTAACAGAATTTTCTTACATTTGACACATAAAGTCTTTTGGATATATCATAGAAGAGGTATATCCAAAAGACTAAGTCAAATGTGAGGCCCAAATGAGCAAACTTATCGATATCTGCGTGCAGGTGGATCCGGCATACGGGTCACCTCATGTGATCATCAAGACAGACAGAAGATCACCGCTGATAGACAAAATAATAGATGCCATCGAGCGCTGTACAGAGGAAGAAGATCCGGATGTGGTATGTTACAGTGACGATACGGTTGTGTTCCTTAATTCGGAAGATATCACACGTATCTATTCCGAAAACAGGAAGATCATGGTCTGTTCTGAGGGAAAGACTTACAGATCAAGGCAGACGCTGGCAGAGCTTGAAGAAAAGCTGGATGAGAGCAGATTTGTCCGTATCAGCCGTTTTGAGCTGGTAAATATCAGGATGATATCAGGCTTTGATCTGAGTATGGCAGGAACGATAAAAGTGTCCCTGAAAGACGGCACTGAAACCTGGGTTGCGCGCAGGTATGTACGCACTATACAGGAGAAGTTTATGAGTATCAATCAGGGAGGAAAGGATCATGAGTGACAAAATGAAAAAAACCATACTGCTTGTGATCTTTGGTTTTATCGGCGGCATGGTAATAAACTGCATGTTTATGATGGACTCGATCGCAGGCCTGATCAACGGAACCGGAGATCTGACTGTCGGCAGATTTATCTTCTTCCTGCTGATGGGTGGTATATTCGGTGCAGTCAACTGCGGAAGTTCAATAATATATGATATTGAGCGTTTAAGCATCCTGGGTGCTACTTTGATACACTTTCTGATCGTATTTACAATGTTTTTCGGTTTCGGCTTCACTTTATGGGGATTTGAGATAGATGATGTCATGGTATGGGTACTTTTCGTATGCATGGTGATCGCGTACTTTATCATCTGGCTGATACTGTATACTACATATAAGAAAGAAATAAGGAAGCTGAACAAAGAACTGGAAAATATCAAAAAAGATACTACGGATCAAAAGGGTGAATAAATGAAACTCAAAGTACTTGTAACCGGGAAAAATAAAAAGATCTGCCGTGATATAAGCGAACATCTTGAAACGGACAGAGGTTATATCACGATCAAATGCGCACCCAGTAAGTCTGCGCTTTTTGACCTTATACTGAGCGAACTGCCCAAGGTCATCATCATCTGTCTGGGTGATGAGACCGCAGATACGGTGCGGACCTTCAATGTATTGAAGAATGTCTCAATGCAGGGCAACTGCACTATCATAGTCGTAACCAACAACGAAGACGAAAAGACCTTTATCAAAAATACGGAACTTCGGAAGTTCTATTTTCTTTCCAGACCTGTTGCGCTGATGGCGCTGTATGAAAAGCTGCAGCAGATAGAAGAAGAGCTGGAAGAAAAAGGAGAGAGCCCCGAATTCAGGGAATTCATCAATGAGGAATTTGATGAGAAATCAAAGAGGAAGCGCATCCTGGTAGTGGATGATGATACGGAACAGCTGGTAAGCATCAAAGAACAGCTGGAGGAATTCTATGACGTATCTGTTGTTAAGTCAGGAGATGCGATGTTTAAATACCTGATGAATCATACGCCGGATCTGATACTGCTGGATTATCTGATGCCTGAAAAAGACGGGCCCCAGATACTTAAGCAGATGCGTACGATAGACGAATATGCGGTCATCCCCGTAATGTTCCTTACAGGTATGACTGAAAGGGCAACGGTGATACAGACTCTTACAGAGCTGCGTCCCCAGGGCTATATCATCAAGCCGCCTCGCAAATCGGATCTGGTAGCAAAGATAATAGAGGTACTGGGATAAATGGATAACAGCTTTTTCACGGAAGCAGGGATAGATAAGGAAGCCGGACTGGGATTCACGGGAAGTGAAGACCGTTATATGTCAGCGCTCAAACGCTATCGTGATGCTTATGAAAAGAACAGGGCGAACATAGAGAAGCTGTATACGGATAAAGACTATGAGAATTACATGATCGCCGTACATGCCATGAAGAGCAATTCCAGGATGATAGGAGCAACATCTCTTGCAAAGCTGTTTGAAGAGCTCGAGATGGCGGCAAGAAACAATGAGATAACTATAATAGAAGAAAAAACAGCTGATACCTTATCAGCATATGAAAAACTGTACAATAAACTGGACTCTGTAATTCTGAAGGAAGATGAAATCTCATCGGCGGAGATATCTGCGGATGAAGCAAAAGATATTGCAGCAAAGCTTCTGGATGCTTTGGATGATTTTGATGATGAGCTTTCAAAAGAGTTTGTAATAAAACTTAAAGGATATTCTTTTAATGATGAAATGAAAGATAAGCTGAAAGAAGCTGAAAGCTATATCAATGATTTCATGTATGACGAGGCAGCAGAGCTCATAAAAGAGATCTCACCAACAATCTGATAAGGTGGGTTTGTATTGAAAAGGATCAGGATTGCATTATCTGTTATTCTTATATTGGTATTTGCTTATATCTTTATCGGCCAGCTGATCCTGCCGGCCAACGTTCCCGTGAACGGAAATATCTGTGACGTATTACCCGGTGATGCATGGTATGAAGTAAAAGAAGACGGCAGCAGGGTTCCTTTTGACGTGCCCGGACATACCGATGGGGAAATTATTGTAGAGACAAAGCTTCCCGCTGTTTTCAAAAAAGACTATTGCGTGCTTATGTTCCGCGGTATGGATATGGATATTTATATAGATAATGAATTAAGGGAGAGTTTAAAGACAGAAGATTATAAGTTTTTCGGAGACCAGTCGGCAGAGTGCTTTGTGATAGCATCCATATATCCGGAAGATGCAGGTCATACGCTGCGGGTGCGCTACGAATACAATTCCGGAATGGTCTATGAAGTATATATAGGAACACGACTGGGGGTGCTCGCATATCTTTTTGATCAGTACGGACTGGAACTCTTTGTAGGTCTGTCCATATTACTGCTGGGTGTCATATGTCTCGTGGCATCCGTTTGCTATAAGCTTATCCATAAGAAATATCTTGAAATGGAACATCTTTCCATCGGTGTTATCATAGGCGCCATGTGGGTTTTGTCCAACTCGGTCTTCAGGCAGCTGTACTCGAGAAATCTGTCTGTCATGTCGGACATACCTTTTATCATGGTAATGATCATGCCGCTTCCGTTCTTTGTTTTCATCGATTCACTGCAGAAAGGCAGATACAGCAAGGCACTCACGGCTGTGAGCTTATTGGAGATAGTTAATTTCTCTGTTTGTACCCTGCTGTTTGTGTTCGGGAAAGTCTCTCTTATCAACAGTTTTATACCTTCTGCACTCTGTGCTCTGATAAGTATAGCTGTCATGTTTGCGACTATCTTCCTGGATGTTAAACGCCGTCTTGCTTATTCCTATAAGGTGGTTGCCTTCGGTTTTGTCCTGCTGGCTATAGCGGCATTGATACAGATAGCTGTATACCAGTTTGCACACAATGGTGTATTTTCGGGACTGTTCATGGCCTTCGGTCTTTTCGGTTTCATGATCTGCGCGATCATACATACGATAAAACAGCTGATAGGTATCAGGCTGGAGGCTACGGAACTGCAGCATACCAACAAAGCCAAAGACGATTTCCTTGCGAATATGTCTCATGAGATCAGAACGCCTCTTAACGGTATCCTCGGTATGGATGAGATGATAATCAGGGATACGAGAGAGGAAAAAGTAAAGAATTATGCTCTTGAGATAAAGAGTGCGGGTAATACGCTGCTTTCGATCATCAACGACATACTTGATATGAGTAAGATAGAAGCCGGTAAGTTTGAGATAATACCGGTCGACTATGATATAGCATCCGTATTAAATGATGTGCTCAACCTCACACGTTACAGGGCACAGAAGAAGGAACTTGAATACAGCTTTACCGTAGCGGAAGATATACCTTCGCGTTTAAACGGTGATGAGATAAGGATAAGGCAGATAATGCTGAATATCATCAATAATGCCATAAAATATACGAAACGGGGAAGTGTAAATGTAAACATCTCTTCGGTTTCAACCATGATGGGAAACTATATAGATCTGATAATAAAAGTAAAAGACACAGGTATAGGCATAAGGGAAGAAGATAAGGAAAAACTCTTTAACAGTTTCCAGCGTCTTGAAGAAAAGAAGAACAGAAATATCGAAGGAACCGGCCTCGGTCTCTTCATCACACAGAAAATGCTGGAGATGATGGAAGGAAAGATAGAAGTGGAAAGCGAATACGGTAAGGGCTCCTGCTTTACCGTGACCGTACCCCAGAAGGTGGTGAAAGCCGCGCCTATAGGCAATTTCAGCAAGGCTGTTAAAGAAATGCTGAATAATCAGGAAACGGAAACCATCGGACTCTACGCACCGGATGCAAGGATACTGGTTGTGGATGATAATGAGATGAACCTGGAGGTAATGGAAGGACTGATCAGGGATACAAAGATAAAGACCGATCTGGTCGATTCCGGCGCCGGATGCATAGAGCTGGTAAAGAGCAAGAAATATGACTGTATACTTATGGATCAGATGATGCCGGGTATGAGCGGAGAAGAAACGCTGAATGTGCTTAAGGAGCAGGATCTGCTGAATGGAACACCGGTCGTGGCACTGACTGCAGATGCCATAATCGGAGCAGAAGACAACTATATAAGTAAGGGATTTACTTCATATCTGAGCAAACCCGTAAAATACGATGCACTTGAAAAGGCATTGAAAAAGCTGCTTCCTAAAGAAAAACAGCTGAATCCCAACAGGGAACATGAACTGCCGTTACTCCTGATATGGGGTAATGATCCCGAAAAGTTGAGAATCGAAAAAGACAGACTTGACGGTACATACAGATGTGTATGCGTAACAGGCAGCAAGGCAATGGAGAAATATCTTGAAAAGCACACTCCGGATGTGGTAATGAAAGTTGGAGGTTGAAAATAATGATAAAAAAACGATATGTATTACTGTTGCTTTCCATGATACTGCTGCTTACTGCATGCGGAAACTCAAAAGTAAATATCGAGGACGGTACAGCTGCGGTCACCGGTGATACTAAGATCATGGAACAGCCTGATCAGAAAGAAGCTGCTGCAAAGGATGATGCTTTCCGTATAGGCATAGTTACCGGCTCCTATGCCCAGTCAGAGGATGACAGGCGTGGAGCTGAGGCTTTTCGTGAGATGTACGGTGATGATAAAGTGACACTTGCCATATATCCGGACAATTTCAGTGAAGATATTGATACTACCGTTAATATCATTGAGGATATGGCCGATGATCCGAAGATAAAAGCTATAATCGTCAATCAGGCTGTAGACGGCACAACGGAAGCTTTCAGACGTATCAAGGAGAAAAGGCCGGACATCCTCTGTATAGCAGGTGAAGCTTATGAAGACTTTTCCGAGATCGGGGAAGTTGCGGATCTGGTAGTCAACAGTGATTTCGTTGCACGCGGATATCTGATGATAAGAAGTGCTCATGAACTCGGCTGCGATACCTTTGTACATATATCTTTCCCGAGGCATCTTGATTATGAAAGTATAGCAAGGCAGGTATCGATCATGCGGGCAGCATGTGAAGAATTCGGCATGACTTTTGAGATGGAAGAGGCACCGGACCCCACAACTGATGTGGGAGTACCGGGAGCCCAGCAGTACATTACGGAACATGTTCCCGAATGGGTCGAAAAATACGGACAGAATACTGCATATTTCTGCACTAACGATGCCCATACGGAACCGCTTATCAGAATGCTCTTAAAATACGGGGGATATTTTATCGAAGCAGATCTTCCTTCACCTTTAATGGGTTATCCCGGAGCTCTTGATCTGGATCTTATCGGTTATGCCGGTGATTTTGAAAAAATGACAGAGAAGATTGAAGAGGTGATCGTGGAAAACGGCGGAGCAGGCAGATTCGGAACCTGGATGTATTCCTACGGATACAGCGTTTCGGCAGGTCTTGCAGAGCATGCAAAGAATGTTATAGAAGGAAAAAGTGTTCTGACGGATATCAACGATCTCTCAAAGGCTTACGGAGTATTCTCACCGGGAGCTGAATGGAACGGATCAAATTATAACGATGCCGAGAGCGGAGAAAAGTATGAAAATACATTTCTGATATATCAGGACACATATATATTAGGTGATCCCGGTTACTATATGGGAACCACTAAAGTAGAAGTTCCGGAAAAATATTTTTCGATCAAATGAGAAATCAGATTATGAAAAAAGAAAAGCAAAACTTAAAAACATCAAAAGAGTTCGAACGCAGAAAGAACAGTACCGTTATGCCACTGATCCTCATAGTTATCTTTGTTGGTGTGCTGGTAGTCTATACCTCAAGGCTGGTATATTCGTCCGCCGTATCGAATTCAAGGGAAGTGATCTCCGATAAGATACTGAGTGTTTCATCAATGATGGAGAATCATCTGAATACAGCCGAAAACATACTGCATGTCACGGCCGATTCGGTATATCACATGATCATAAGCGGATCCACACCTGCACGTATACATGAGTTTCTGGTTGAAGAGACCAGCAATGTGTACGAGCAGTATGATGAAAATTTTAACGGGTTATACGGATACATTATGAGCAGATATCTGGATGGTCTGAACTGGGAACCGCCTGAAGGCTATGACCCGAAGAGCAGGGTATGGTATACCTGTGCCAGAGAGAGTGACGGAGAGGTGGCATTTGTACCTCCTTATATCGATGCCCAGACAGGAAATCTTATAATATCCGTATGCCGCATGCTGCCTGACAGACAGAACGTCATATCTCTTGACGTACAGCTCAACCGGGTTCAGGAGATGATGAGTGAGCTTTCCATAAACGGCAAAGGCTATGGCTTTGTTGTAGATACTGACGGACTGATCATAGCCCACGGTGATGAAACAAAGAAGGGTTCTTCAATATATGATCATCCGGGCGGTGACGGACTGATGAAAGCCCTGATAACCCAAGGCTCCGGTAATTTCACTTATACTTATAACGGTGAAAAAGATACGGTGTTCGTAAACCGTCTTTCAAACAACTGGCATGTTGTCTTGATCGTAAAGAATTCCGAACTTTACAACGAAGTAAGAAAACAGCTTGCTATTACGGTGATAATCTTCATGCTCGTCTTTATTATGATACTGATATTCTACACGGTAGGACATAAGAACGAACGTGAAGATATCAAACGTATGGAAGTACTGAAGCTGGAGGAGCAGAAAGCGATATACGAAAGAAAAGTTCTCGAGCTTGAAAAAGATGCGGCAGATGATGCTAACAGGGCAAAGAGTAATTTCCTTGCCAATATGTCACATGAGATAAGAACACCCATAAATGCCATCATAGGCATGGATGAGATGATACTGAGGTCTTCCGACAATGATGTGATAACACGTTATGCGCTGAACATACAGAGTGCGGGAAAGACGTTGCTTTCGATCATTAACGATATACTTGATTTCAGTAAGATAGAATCAGGCAAGATGGAACTGGTCCCGGTAGAATACGATTTTGCTTCGGTACTTAATGATGTGGTGAACATGACGATAGCAAAGGCAAATGATAAAGGTCTTAAATATGAGCTGGATGTGGATCCTGATGTGCCTTCGGTATTCCGGGGAGATGAGATAAGGATCAGACAGATCATACTGAATATAACCAATAATGCCATCAAATATACCGAAAAGGGCAGTGTCAGAACAAATATCGCATTTGATAAAGAAAGAAAAATGCTGGTGATCCGCGTTGCGGATACGGGAATGGGAATCCGTGATGAGGATCTGGAGAAACTCTTCTCCTCATTCCAGAGACTTGATGAAACAAAGAACAGGAATATAGAAGGTACGGGACTGGGTCTTAATATTACAAGACAGCTCGTAGAGATGATGGGCGGAAAGATCAATGTTGAAAGTGAATACGGAAAGGGTTCCGTTTTCACCGTTAAAGTGCTCCAGGATGTAGTGGATGATACTCCTATAGGAAACTATAATGAACGCCTGAAAGAATCTCAGGGAGGAAAAGAAGAATTCAAAGCGAAACTGATAGCACCGGATGCAAAGATCCTTATCGTTGATGATAACGAGATGAATCTTTCGGTAATAACCGAGCTGATGAGTGATACAAAGATAAAAACAAAGGTTGCTCTTTCCGGAAAACAGTGCATTGAAATGCTCAGGGATGAAAGCTTTGATGTGATCTTTCTTGACCAGATGATGCCGGAAATGTCAGGAGTACAGACACTGGAGGCTATCAGAAAAGAACATATTGCGGATGATACACCTGTAATAGCATTAACGGCCGATGCCATAGTCGGAGCTAAGGAAGCTTATGTAAAAGAAGGCTTTAATGACTACCTCTCAAAACCGGTAATGTATGATGAGCTGGAAGAAATGCTGCGTAATTATCTTGACAGCAGCCTGATACGCAGCGAAGAAGAAACGAAGGAAAAGAAGCCGGAAGACAGCGCCGGAAATGACGATACCCTGGTACTTGTTATCAACGATTCGGCCGATAAACTTAAAGAGATGAAAGCCGTCCTGAAAGACAAGGGCAAAGCGGTATATGTAAGAGATATAGAAAGTGCAGAGAAATATCTGAATAAGAGAAAGCAGTGAAACCATGGGGAAACCAGGGGGACGGAAACCAGGGGGACGGACCTTGTGGGAAACCAGGGGGACGGACCTTGTGGTACTGAAGTACCACAAGGTCCGTCCCCCTGGTTTCCCCCTGGTTTCCCTTGGTTAAGAAAACCCCTCACCGGCCGGTGAGGGGTTTTCAAGGTTTTCACTCGTGTTTTTCTTAATATACGCTGAACAGCAGTTTTCCGTAGCTCGGAACCGGCCAGCAGTCTTCACTGGAAAGCATCTCTGCTTCATCAACATGCTTTCTTAAGTGCTCCATCTTCGGGATCAGATCGTCCCTTATGAAAGCGGATGCATCCATGACATTGTCGATACCTTTCAGTTTATCGAGAGCTTCTTCCAGATCCTTTACTCTCTCGAGTATGTAATCGGTAAGCTCGGAAAGTCTCTCCATTGTAGAGATCTCATAGTTGCACTTTACATTGCTGCTGACTGACTTCATAAGTGAAGTGGTCTGTGCAAGACTGAAGAGATAGGATTCGATAGCGGGCAGGTAGTTCTTTCTTACCATATCAACCATCGTATGTCCTTCGATGTTGATGGTCTTGCAGTAGTTCTCAAGCATGATCTCACATCTGGACTGTATCTCGGATTCGGTGAATACCTTATGAGCCATCAGCATATCCATGTTCTTCTTATCAAGCAGGTGAGGCATAGCATCTGCAGTAGTCTTCAGATTTGAAAGTCCTCTTACTTCAGTAGCTTCCTTAACCCATTCATCGGTATAACCGTTACCGTTGAAGAGGATCCTCTCGTGCTTTGTAATGGTCTCTTTGATGAGGTTGTGCATATCGGTTTCGAAATCACTTGAAGCCTCAAGCTTATCTGCGAACTGCTTTAAGCTCTCTGCTACAGCAGCATTCAGCATGATGTTGCAGCATGCGATACTGTTGGAGGAACCGAGTGAACGGAACTCGAACTTGTTGCCGGTGAAAGCGAAGGGTGAGGTACGGTTTCTGTCGGTGCTATCCTTAGAAAATCTGGGCAGTGTGTGTACACCGAGTTTAAGTACTTCTCTTTCCTTGCCTTCGTAAGGAGTATCATTCTTGATAGCATCAAGTACTGCAGACAGCTCATCACCAAGGAAGATGGAGATGATAGCGGGAGGTGCTTCGTTTGCGCCAAGTCTGTGATCGTTACCTGCGGTTGCTACTGAAAGTCTGAGCAGATCCTGATAATCATCAACTGCCTGGATAACTGCAACGAGGAAAAGCAGGAACTGTGCGTTCTCATAAGGTGTGGCACCGGGTGATAAGAGGTTTACACCTGTATCAGTTGCCATTGACCAGTTGTTGTGCTTACCTGAACCGTTCACTCCTGCGAAAGGTTTCTCATGAAGCAGACATACCATGCCGTGCTTTCTTGCAACTTTCTGCATTATCTCCATGGTGAGCTGGTTGTTATCGGTAGCAACGTTGGTGGTTGAGAAGATGGGAGCCAGCTCGTGCTGAGCGGGAGCCACTTCGTTGTGCTCTGTTTTTGCAAGGATACCCAGCTTCCACAGTTCACTGTTTAAGTCTTCCATGAAAGCAGATACCCTGGGTTTGATCACGCCGAAATAGTGATCATCGAGTTCCTGACCTTTGGGAGGCATTGCACCGAAGAGAGTCCTTCCGGTGTAAACAAGGTCGGGACGTTTTTCAAACATTTCTTTATCAACAAGGAAGTATTCCTGCTCGGGACCTACACTTGTTCTTACGTATTTAACTTCATTGCCGAAGAGCTTCAGTATTCTCTTGGCCTGCTTGTCAAGTGCCTGCATTGAGCGGAGAAGCGGTGTCTTCTTATCAAGAGCTTCACCTGAGTATGAGCAGAATGCAGTGGGGATGCAAAGGGTATGATCCTTGATGAATGCATAGGATGTGGGATCCCATGCAGTATATCCTCTTGCCTCAAAGGTTGCTCTCAAGCCGCCTGAAGGGAAAGAAGATGCATCGGGCTCGCCCTTGATCAGTTCCTTGCCGGAGAATTCCATTATCACGCCGCCGTCGGGTGAAGGAGAGATGAAACTGTCGTGCTTCTCTGCAGTAACACCTGTAAGGGGCTGGAACCAGTGTGTGAAATGAGTTGCACCTCTTTCTACGGCCCAGTCTCTCATTTCCTTGGCTACAGCTTCAGCAACATCTTCATTAAGCTTTGCATTCTCATCGATAGTCTTTCTCAGTGATGAATACACGTCGGATGACAGACGGGCTCTCATTACCCTGTCGTCAAATACGAGTGATCCGAATAACTCAGGTACGTTCTGTTTTTCCATAATGGTTTCCTCCTGTTTTTTATTAATGTCCGCTCTCGCCGTAGTTTGACAGCACTCTAGCAGACGGATCATTTACGTTACAACCTTCCCAGTTCTTGTTAGGCATCCAGAAATCTTTTACCATTTCAGACTGACCGGGATAATATTTTTCAAAGATATCGCGGTATAAAAGCGATTCCTTTGTGAACGGTTTTGCGTGGGAATACTTCTTTATTCCTTCTTCATACTGTTCGTCGGTATATTGTGCATTTGCGAACTTCTCAAGGTCATCCTTAAGTGAATGTCCCACTGCATCCGAGAAAGCCGCCTTCTCTCTCCACAGTATGCTTTCGGGTATCAGTGCATCCTTTTCAAATGCATGACGGAGCAGGTATTTTCCTTTTCCGTATTTGTTCATCTTCTTTTCGGGATCTATCGCCATACAGTATTCGACGAAATCCAGATCACCGAAGGGTACTCTTGCTTCCAGTGAGTTTACGCTTATGCAGCGGTCTGCACGGAGCACATCATACATATGTATCTCATGGATCCTCTTTTCGGCTTCCTTCTGGAACTCAAGTGCATTCGGAGCGAAGTCCGTGTATTTGTATCCGAAGATCTCATCCGATATCTCACCGGTCATGATCACGCGTATGTCGGACTGTTCATGTATGGCTTTACATACGAGGTACATTCCTATGGAAGCACGGACCGTTGTGATATCGTAGGTTCCGAGTGCTTTGATGACCTCTTCAAGTGCATCGAGGACATCTTTTTCGGAAATGATCACCTCATGATGATCGGAGTGGATATAATCCGCAACTTCTCTTGCATATTTCAGATCGATGGCATCGATATCCATTCCTATTGCATAAGTCTGAAGAGGCTTGTCCGTGATCTTTGCAGCTATGCCGCATACCAGTGAGGAATCAAGTCCGCCTGAAAGCAGGAAACCTACCGGTGTGTCGGAATCAAGTCTTTTCTCGACTCCTTTGATCAGCAGATCATGGATGTTCTTTGCAATCTCATCCACATCATCTTTTTTCATCTCCGTTACTTCGGACATATCACGGTATTTGATGAACTCACCGTCGATGAAGTAATGTCCGGGAGGGAAAGGAAATACCTTTTTTGTAAGCTCCATCAGGTTCTTGGGCTCTGATGCGAATACATATGAGCTGTCATCCGTTAACCCGTAGTACAGAGGTCTGATCCCTATGGGATCCCTTGCTGCGATGTATTTGTCTTT
The DNA here is from genome assembly GCA_024687205.1 of Lachnospiraceae bacterium. GTDB lineage: Bacteria > Bacillota > Clostridia > Lachnospirales > Lachnospiraceae > NK4A136. The sequence continues at coordinate 22,385 of JAILES010000035.1, read as the reverse complement.
CTCGACGTCATACATTATCACTGCGTATTCTGCATCCAGCATCTTAAACATATCCGTTCCGTATTCGTGATACATTGCCGGAAGTATCTCGCAGTCCGAATCACTTATGAAGCTGTAACCTTTTGCTTTCAGTTCTTCCTTCAGTTTTCTGAAGCCGTAGATCTCGCCGTTGCATGCGAGTATGATCTTTGTATCATCTGTTTTAACAGAAGACTTTATTGTCTGATATCCGTTATTTATGAAAGGCTGCATCCCCTCTTCCGTGAGTCCCATAATGGAAAGGCGGTTAAATGCGATATAACCCTTTCCGGTATCAATGATCCTATAAGCATCAGGTCCTCTTGAATGTGTTTTTTCGAGGGCCCGCTCTATTGCTTCAGCATCTGCTTTTGCACTGCAGCAGCCTAATATCGAGCACATCTTATCTTCCTCCTGGTTTTGTCTGAAAACAAAAAACGTCCCGGAGAAATACTCCGAGACGTCTTTGCCTCTTTATGCTTGAGAGTCTACACCCATGATGATATTTTTGTCAAGAGAAAATTTTTTAATCCTCTTTACTCAACCCTGAGTCTGTCCACCACACTTTGTTTGCTGAGCCTGATATATGCAAGAGCAGGTATGATGACCACCAGGACAGCGATGAAAGGCAGACAGGCAATTATGGGCATAAGCGTGAATTTCCATTCAAACATCGATAGTCCCTTTGTCAGCTCCCTTAAAAGAGTTACACTCAGTACCGACGATAATACTATCGATACGATCGTGGCCAGAACAAAGTATACTCCGCCTTCTTTTACAAGTCTTACTATCTGCTGCTTGCCTGTCATTCCCACTGCTTCCAGCATGGCGAGTTCCCTGCTTCTTACGATTATGGAAGTGATGATGGTATTTGCAAAGTTCATGAGTCCGATAAGAGCAAGCACTGCGGCCAGCACGGTACCTACGATCTTGAACATCTTTCCGAGAGAAGAGTATTCCTCTGTGATGCTCTCTTTTGAATCATACTCCAGATCCCTGTTTACAGTTGTCGTATAATCTTTAAGCCAGTTGTTGATGCTCTCTTCTTTCTGATCATCAACATCCATTAAAACTCTCATGGCCCCGCAGTCCGCACCGTTACTCTCAAGGAATTCTTTCTCGGAAAGGATCAGATCACATTCATTCAATCTGTATGATCTGAGTTCCATGGCAAGAGGTACATCCACAACAGCGAATATTTCATATTCTTTTACCGGTGCATCGTCATAGCTTGGAATTTCAAACTCACTTCCGTTCGGAGCCGTGTAAGTTTCATATGTCATGTAAGCGGGATCATAGCTTCTTATGCTTATCTTATCACCGGGACTCAGGATATCAGCTGCAAAATTATCATCCTTAAACCGGCCTATCATAACGTAATCACCGCTGTTGAATTTATCCCAGTCGATAATATCCGAACCGTCAGCTGTCTCGATCACTTTGAGTTTTGATACGGCAAATTCTCCCATTCCGTAGATCTTTGCCGACATATTTCTGTCTTTTATGAAAGCGTCTTTTTCCAGGGCTATTTCTTCTTCGGGATATCCGTAGGCGGCTGCCTTTCTGGCATATATGCCGCTGTCTATGATGTTTTCTTTTACTTTATCAAAATTCGAGTCATCAAAGTCGACATCACCTTCCCTATAGTATACCGGAGACAAAGCTTCCACGCCGTCAAGCTCTTTTAATTCTTCAATAAATTCATGATCTATGGCTTCCGTTTCTTTGTTATGTGCACCGGGATTATCCAGAGTAGCCTCCTGTATGCTGAAATCCGATATTATCATATTTCTGACATAGCCATCCATGCTGAAGCCGCTCACAAATCCGTAAACACTGTTTAAAACTATCAGAGCAAGAGATATGGAAAGAACCACTACGGTATATTTTTTCTTCGGCTTTCCGTTCTTATCCATGTCCTGAGTATATTTTACAGTCTCTACGGGAGAAACCTTTGATGCTTTGCGGCAGGGTTTGTTTGCGCTCAGTACAACCGTAAGATATGAGAATAATGCAGCGCCCAGCAGTATCCATATATTAAGTCTGAGCTGTCCTTTTCCTACGTTTACGGTAGAGAACTCGTTTGAGATAACGGGAAGGAGCAGGGCGGCTACAAGTATTCCGAGCAGCATTCCGACAGGTATGCCTATCAATGCTATGATATTTGCTCTCTTCATCACTATCTTTCTGAGCTGTTTTTCGGTGGTACCTACGGTTTTCAGAAGACCGAATTCCTGTATATCGGACACTATATTTATATCGAAAATGTTATATATTATAAGATATCCGGCAAACATAAAGATCAGTGTGAGTACGGCGCATATGGCGGCAGCTGCAGGATCGATGGAGGCGGTGCCGTAGGCCCAGTTGATACCAACATCTACATTCTTTCTTATGCCGGTCCTCTGTATAAGCTTATCTACTTTACCTTCGATATCGATGCTGTTAGAGAAACTGAAGTCTACGGAATACCTTCCGGTGTAATCAGCCCTTTCGGCTTCAGGGTAAGGAACGGTCTTGGCAGGTGCGAATATTTCCTGAAAAGCTTTTGATACAAAGATCATCTGTGCCGTACTGATCGGATCGCCTTCATAATAGCCGCTCAGTACGAAATCGTATTTTATGATCCTGTCATATATTCCAAGCTCAAGCGTAACGCTTTGTCCGAGCTCACAGGGTATGCCGAGTCTGTCGAGGATGATATCACTGAGTACCACTTCATTTTCTGCTTTTGGCATTTTCCCTACGGTGGGATAACAGAACATATCCTTCGCATTCTGATCCTCTGCGTAATAGCATTCGGAATATGTCTTTTTCAGTTCCTCGTTCTCTCCGGTACCTATAAGTATCCTGTAGGAAACATTTTTCAGTTTGGGATCGTCTTTGATCTGTTCATACTCTGCTTTTGTGAGATATTTGAATCCTGCATGTGAGCGGCCGCCGACCTGTCTCATGGTGCTCTCCTGTATCTCGTTTATCATGCTGCCGCCTACGGCAAACAGTGTAGAAAAGAGAAGGCTGGTAAGGATGACTGCAAGTACGAGTATCATGTACTTATTACGTTTAGCCTTCATACCCATTATCGCTAAATTATTTATCGTTTTTTTATTCTCAACTTTTTTCATCGTCTCTTCTCCACCCCGTTATCAGACTATATGTCCGTCTTCTATATGTATCGTTCTGTCTGCCATCTGTGCTATCTCATCATTATGAGTTATCATCACTATGGTCTGTTCGAATTTACGTCCGGTGGTCTTTAAAAGTCCCAGTACATCCATACTCGTTTTTGTATCAAGGTTTCCGGTAGGCTCATCAGCCAGGATTATGGCAGGCTTTGATGCAAGCGCTCTTGCTATGGCAACTCTCTGCTGCTGGCCACCGGAGAGCTTTGAAGGAAGTGTCTTAAGCTTTTCTGCTATTCCCAGTGTCTCGATAACGTTAGCTATATGATCCTTATCCGCCTTTCTTCCGTCGAGCTGCAGCGGAAGAACTATATTGTCGTAAACCGTTATGGAAGGGACCAGGTTAAAGCTCTGGAAGATGAAGCCTATCTTTCTTCTTCTGAAGATGCAGAGTGCATCACCTTTAAGTTCTGAGATGTCCTTATCATCTATCACTACCTTTCCGCTTGTGGGAGTATCAAGTCCTCCCAGCATATGCAGAAGAGTTGACTTGCCGCTTCCGCTTGTGCCTATGATGCTGACGAACTCTCCGCGCTCAACGCTGAGGCTTACATCATCCAGTGCCTTTACCAGAGTTTCTCCTTCCCCGTAATGTTTTTTAAGATTTTCTGCAATCAGTATGCTCATTTATCTTTCCTCCGTTTTTTATCTGTCATCTTTGACTATATGCATGGTAACACGGCATTGTTACCAGATCATTTCTGAAATCTTTCACTTTTGAAAGAAACCAGGGAATCCAGGGAGCAAACCAAACCAGGGGGACGGACCTTGTGGTTCTAAAGAACCGCAAGGTCCGTCCCCCTGGTTTGCCCCTGGTTTCATTTTCTGAGGTACAGGATGAATTCTCCGCCGGATCTTTGTTCATTTGTCACTACTTTTATGTATCCGTCTTCTTTTGACAGGATCTCTCTTGCAAGATACAGTCCTATTCCGACGCCTTCTTCCTGCTGGACTTCATTGCTTCTGTAGAATCTTCCGAAGATCTTTGCAGCATCCTCTTCGCTGATCCCGGCCCCTTCATCGCAGACATGTATCGCAACATACATCTCTGTGCTGGTGATATCTATTTCGATTTTGCCTCCGGGCGGTGAATACTTGACCGCATTATCGAGCACGTTAACCAATGCTTCCAGTGTCCATTTCATATCAAAGGATGCTGTCATATCTTTATCGCAGCCTGTAACGGATATGCTTATCTTTTTTATGTCGGCTTTCGGCCTTACTGCCGCTATGGCAGAATCCGTCAGTTCAGTCAAAAGGGATGTTTTTGCCACAACTTCCAGAGTCCCGCTTTCAAGTCTGGAAAGCTTGGTAAGCGAAGCGATAAGGAATTCAAGTCTCTGATCCTGTCTTTTTATCTCATCTGCATATTTGCTTATCCGTTCATAAGCAGCTTTCTCCCTGTCCGGTGAACTGTCCTTAAGCTGTGCTATTTCTTCGCATAACAGTTCCGTGTACATCTTTATATTTGTCATCGGAGTTTTGGTCTGATGGGAAATGTCGGATATGAACTGTTCTAGTCTGTGTCTTTCAGCTTCGAGATTTTTATTGGATAATACGGAAGAACCGAGAAATTCTTTCCACTTGGATTCAAGTCTTGAAAGCCTGGTCTCGTCATAATCGCTTTCGACAAAAGTGCCGTTCATCGCAGAATCAAGCATTTTGTCGAGCCTTTCTATTATTTTATTCTCAAACATCTGTTATCTCGGATCCTTTATCTACTCAAATTTGTATCCCTGGCCATATACCGTGTGTATATGCTTCTCACTGCTTCCGCTTTCTATCTTGCTCCTGAGTCTGTTTACGGTGACCGAAAGTGCATTCTCTTCCACGTATTCACCGCTGTTTCCCCATATCCTTTCGATCAGCATATCCCTTGTCAGTATCATTCCTTTGTTGTCAAGAAAGATCTTAAGCAGCTTCTGTTCATTCACACTTAAGAATATTTCTTCCTTCCCTTTACGGAATACCAGTCTGTCAAAATCAAAAACCATATCGTCTGTTTCATATACCGCATTTTTCTTTCCGGATATGTTTTCCGTATCGCTTATACTTGCTGACATTTTGCTGCGGCGCAGCAGTGCATTTACACGGGCTCTCAGAACCGCAAGACTGAAGGGTTTTGTGAGAAAATCATCAGCGCCTATCGTTAGTCCGGTCACTTCATCTATTTCCAGATCATTCGCCGTAAGTATGAGTACCGGAACATTGCTTTTCTCTCGTACATATTTCAGATAATCATAACCTATGCCATCGGGAAGGTTCAGATCAAGTATGATGAGGCTTATGTCATCACCGTATTTTTCAAAACCTTTTTTTGCATCAGCGATAGTATATTCGCTTTTATATGTATCGGCTGCATCAACGAGAGATATTGATATTCCTTCGCTCAGCGACCTGTCATCTTCCACGATCTGTATTATCAAAAGATCACCTCCATCTGTCCGTTCTACAACGGTAAAATTATACCACAAAAAAATTTTTTTAAAAAACTTCTTGACAAACATGCAAACACGGGTGTAGTATATGCGACATAAAGAGACAAGGGCGTCTCGGAGATGAACTCCGAGGCGCCTTTTTTATTCCGGAACAATAGCTCTTTCTTATACCATCCCACAATGAAGTGGTTCACGATCAAAGAACTGTCGCGGGATGGAATTTTATTTTAGGAGGAAAAAGTTATGACAGAGGAAATTATGCAGGCTTTGGATGGCGAGTTGTTTGCGGTCTGGTTTCTGATCGGTGCCGCGCTGGTATTCTGGATGCAGGCCGGCTTCGCAATGGTGGAAGCAGGTTTTGCAAGAGCAAAGAACGCAGGTAATATCCTGATGAAGAACCTGATGGATTTCTGTATAGGCTGCGTCGTATTTATACTGATAGGTTTTGGACTTCTCCTTGGTGAAGACCTGATGGGCTTCATAGGAAAACCCGGATTTGATATCTTCACTTCATATGAGAACTTTGACTGGTCAAACTTCATATTCAACCTTGTGTTCTGCGCAACGACCGCTACCATCGTATCAGGTGCAATGGCAGAGAGAACAAAGTTCTTAAGCTACTGTGTATATTCGGGAGTGATCTCCGCATTGATCTATCCCATTGAAGCACACTGGATCTGGGGTGGCGGCTGGCTTGCACAGATGGGCTTCCATGATTTTGCAGGATCATGTGCGATCCATATGGTAGGCGGTATCGCAGCTATAGTCGGTGCCAAGATGGTAGGTCCCCGTATCGGCAAGTTTGAAAAAGATGAAAAAGGCAAAGTAGTTAAGGTAAATGCTTTCCCCGGTCACAACATCGTAGTAGGCGCGCTTGGCGTATTCATTCTGTGGCTCGGCTGGTACGGCTTCAACGGTGCAGCTTGTACTTCTGTTGATCAGCTGGCATCGGTATTTGTAACAACTACAATAGCTCCTTCGATCGCAACAGTTGTATGTATGATCTTTACCTGGATCAAATACGGCAAGCCCGATGTTTCAATGTGTCTCAACGCATCACTTGCAGGTCTGGTTGCTATCACGGCTCCCTGCGATGTAACGGATGCTTTCGGTGCTATAGTGATAGGTTTTGTTGCAGGTCTTCTGGTATGCTTCGGTGTATGGTTCCTTGATAACGTAGTACATATCGATGATCCCGTCGGTGCAGTTGCAGTACATATGATGAACGGTATCTGGGGTACTATCGCAGTCGGTCTCTTTGCTACCGATACAGCTCCGGACAGCACATTAAAAGGTCTCTTCTACGGCGGTGGATTTGATCTGCTCGGAATACAGCTTATAGGCTTTGCTGCAGTGGCAGCCTGGGCAACGATAACGATGATCATAGTATTCTCGATAATAAAGGCCATCTTCGGACTCAGAGTAGCAGAGGAAGAAGAGATTGAAGGTCTTGATGTTAAGGAACACGGTCTGGCATCAGCTTATGCAGGTTTCTCAATCGTAGATATCAGTGCTGCAGCAATGAGTGTAAACGAGAACACAAGTCTTGGCGAAGACGATTACGACAAGGCTAGCGAAGCAAAGAGGAATGCATCCGTACCTGTTGAAAACGTTTCTTCAACAGTTGCAGGAACTTCACTGGATACAGGCATGAACAAGGTGGTCATCATCACCAAGCTCTCAAGATACGACAAGATAAAGAGAGCATTGAACGCACTCGGTGTAACCGGTATAACAGTAACTCAGGTAACGGGCTGCGGTATCGAAAAAGGTTCCAGTCAGATGTACCGTGGAGTTGAGATGGACATGACGCTGCTTCCCAAGATCAAACTGGAAGTCGTAGTCAGCAAGATACCCGTAGACAGCGTGATAGAGACAGCAAAGAAATGTCTCTATACCGGCAAGATCGGTGACGGTAAGATCTTCGTATATCCTGTAAGCAGGGTTGTTAAGATCCGTACCGGTGAAGAAAACTTTGCAGCACTCCAGGACGTAGAATAACGAGGTATATAAATATGGATAATCTCCACGAAGAATGCGGAGTATTCGGAATGTATGCCAATGAAGGCATTGAGGTCGCACATGATATTTACTGCGGCCTCGTTGCCTTGCAGCACAGAGGGCAGGAATCTGCCGGCATGTCGGTGACAGATACTTCGGGACCAAAAGGAAATGTCGTAACTAAGAAAGGAATGGGTCTGGTAAGTGAAGTATTTTCACAGTCAGACCTTAATGCACTTATCGGGAATATAGGCGTCGGACATGTGAGATATTCGACAACCGGCGGCAGCGTTCCCGAGAATGCCCAGCCTATAGCAATGAACTATGTCAAAGGAAGTCTTGCTCTGGTGCATAACGGCAACATCATAAATGCCGTGCAGCTTAAGGAACAGCAGCTGCTAAGAGGTCAGGCACATTACACTTCTTCGGATACGGAAGTGCTGGCATATGAGATAGTCAGTGAAAGAGTAAAGACAGATACCATAGAACACGCGGTAAAGAATGCAGCCGATAAACTGAAGGGCGGATATGCCTGCCTGATCATGAGCCCGAGAAAACTTGTGGGAGTAAGAGATCCCTACGGATTAAAACCTCTGGTACTGGGAAAGAAAAACGATGCATATATCCTGGCATCGGAGAGTGCTGCGATTCATTCGGTGGGAGGAGAACTCATTCGTGATATCGAACCCGGAGAGATCATCACCATCACCAAAGAAGGGCTGAAGAGTGATACCTCGCTGTGTCATAACAGGAATGCACATTGTATCTTTGAATATATCTACTTTGCAAGGACCGATTCGGTGATAGACGGGATATCGGTACATGATGCCCGCATAAGAGCAGGAAGAGCCCTTGCCAAAAGACATCATGTGGAAGCGGATATCGTCGCAGGCGTACCTGATTCAGGCCTGCCTGCTGCTGAAGGTTATGCTTATGAATCAGGCATACCATTTGCTCTGGCTTTTCACAAGAACAGTTATGTGGGACGCAGTTTTATCAAACCCACGGATGAGGAAAGAAGAAATGCGGTACATATGAAGCTGTCGGTGCTGGTCCCTGTGGTAAAGGGAAAAAGAGTGGTGCTGATAGATGACTCCATAGTACGTGGGACCACGATGCGTCAGATCATCACGATGCTCAGGGATGCGGGAGCTACCGAGGTACACGTGAGGATCAGTTCACCGCCTTTTCTCTATCCCTGCTATTACGGCACTGACGTACCTTCCTCGGGTCAGCTGATTGCATCCGAGCATTCAACGGAGGAGATATGTAAGAGTATCGGAGCCGACAGTCTGGGATACCTGGCAATAGAGGACTTTAAGACCATGGTAGGGGAGCTGCCGATATGCTCGGCGTGCTTTGATAATAAGTATCCGGTGCTGTAAAAGCCTTAAGAGCAAATATTCGTCATTTTAGCGGCTCTTATAGCAAAAATTCTTTTGTTACGGGCATTAGGAAATGGTAATATAGTAATAGCCTGTATTTTGTCAAAAGAAAAGGAGAGCGGCAAATGGAAAAGAGAAGGTTTGATAAACTGGGGATCGATGTTTCTTTACTGGGTTTCGGATGTATGAGGTTTCCGACAAAGGACGGAAAGATCGACAGACCCTTGGCTCAGCAGATGCTGGATAAGGCTATCGCATCGGGGGTTAATTACATTGACACGGCTTATCCTTATCATGACGGCGAGAGCGAACTGTTTGTAGGCGAAGCACTTAAGAAATATCCGAGGGATTCCTATTACCTCGCAACCAAGCTGCCGGTATGGTTTGTGAATTCCATAGAAGATGTAGATAAATACTTTAATGAGCAGCTTGAAAAACTTCAGACGGATCATTTCGATTTTTATCTGATGCATGCGATGAATAAAGGCAGCTGGGAGAAGCAGCGCGATCTGGGTACCGTAAAGCGTCTTGAGGAACTGCAGAAAGAAGGAAAGATACGTTTTCTCGGCTTTTCCTTCCATGACGGATATGATGCCTTCGAAGAGATAATCAATTACAGAGACTGGGATTTCTGTCAGATACAGCTCAACTACATGGACATAGATGAGCAGGCAGGAATGAAAGGTTATAAGCTTGCGGAAGAAAAAGGTATTCCCCTTACGATAATGGAACCGATCAAGGGCGGATCCCTGGCAAAGTTCTCTGATGACATCATGAATGTATTCGAGGGTGTAAGACCCGGAAAGAGCGTAGCAAGCTTCGCACTCAGATATGTGGCAACACTGCCGAACATACTTACAGTATTAAGCGGTATGTCATCCATGGAACAGGTAGATGATAATTTTGATACTTTCAACAACTTCGTTCCGATGGAAGAGAAGGAATACGAAGCCATCGATAAGATCAAAGAGATCATGAACAGCAGGATACAGAACGGCTGTACAGGCTGCAGATACTGTATGCCCTGTCCTTTCGGCGTAGATATACCCGGCAACTTCAGTGTATGGAACCGTTATCATATGTATCAGGATTACGGTGTGGTTAAGTGGCAGTGGGAAGGAATGGGCAGAGAAGGCAAGCAGGGTATCAACTGCAGGGAATGCGGTAAATGTGAAACTGCCTGCCCTCAGCATCTGAGCATCCGAGAAGATCTGAAGAAGGTAATGGCGGATCTTTCAAAAGCTGTCTGATGCAGGTATCAGTGTATCAGGTCACTCAGCTTTTTATTTGAAAAGAAATCATGGATCAGAGTGTCGTATTCTTTCCACATGGGAAGGGTACGGCACTTTCTTTTCTTCGGGCATTTATACTGCTTATCAGCCAGGCATGCAACAGAAGACATGGAACCTTCCATAAGTTCAAGTATCTCAAGAATGGTATAATCTTCCGGCCTGCGGCTCAGTTTATATCCGCCGCCCTTTCCGCTTGCGCCGATGAGCAGACCTCCGGCTACCATATCTTTTGCGATGATCTCGAGATATTTCTTGGAAATATCCTGTCTTTCGGCAACATCCTTTAATGGTATATATGCTCCGTTATCGTTCTGGGCGAGATCTATCATTACACGTATAGCATAGCGTCCTCTTGTTGAAATCATCCTGTAAATCTCCTTTTTCGGCTTTTTACCTACTATATCACAGGGTAGATAGGTAAATCAAGAAAAAATTTTTAAAAACCTATTGACACGGTAGGTAAGTTATGTTAGTATGCACTCATCCGATAAAGATACGGAGATGGAGAGAAAGAATGTTCAGAGCAGAGATCAGGAAAGTAAATACGATAATGTGTTGTTGTCGAATGCGATACTCCCGGACTTATAAGATGGCCGGGGCGTATGAACGTATCTTCGTCCGCTCCGACAGATCACGATGTTGATGCTGATCTATATGACCATTAGTCCGGGAGCCAGATGAGAAGCCCCGGTATTTTTTTACCAAAAAACAAAAACCGGTATCATTCCGGATGAAGCAGATAACCATCAAATAAAAAACAAAAACCAAAGGAGAATAAAACAATGAGTGATTATAGATTTGAAACATTACAGTTACACGTAGGACAGGAGCAGGCTGATCCCGCAACGGATTCAAGAGCGGTTCCCATTTATCAGACTACCTCTTATGTTTTCCATAACAGCAAGCATGCAGCAGACCGTTTCGGCCTGGCAGATGCAGGTAATATCTACGGAAGACTGACCAATTCAACTCAGGATGTACTTGAGAAGAGACTGGCAGCTCTTGAAGGCGGAAGCGCAGCTCTGGCACTTGCATCAGGAGCAGCAGCCATCACCTATACCATTCAGGCTCTGGCAGCAAACGGCGGTCATATCGTAGCCCAGAAGACCATCTACGGCGGCAGCTACAACCTGCTGGCTCACACACTTCCACAGTACGGTATCAACACCACTTTCGTCGATGCACACAACCTTTCTGAAGTAGAGAACGCTATACAGGATAACACAAGAGCAATCTATCTGGAGACTCTCGGAAATCCCAACAGCGATATTCCCGATATCGACGCGATCGCAGAGATAGCTCACAAGCACGGACTGCCTCTGGTAGTTGACAACACATTCGGTACACCTTATCTTTTCAGACCTTTTGAGCATGGTGCAGATATCGTGGTACATTCCGCTACCAAGTTCATCGGCGGTCACGGAACTACTCTTGGCGGTATAATAGTAGAGTCAGGTAAGTTTAACTGGAAGGCAAGCGGCAAGTATCCCAATATCGCAGCTCCGAATTCCAGCTATCACGGTGTATCCTTCTACGATGTGGTTGGACCTGCTGCTTTCGTTACCTATATCAGAGCGATCCTCCTTCGTGATACCGGTGCTACCATTTCACCCTTCAATGCTTTCCTTCTCCTGCAGGGTGTTGAGACACTTTCATTAAGACTTGAGCGTCATGCAGAGAATACAAAGAAAGTAGTTGAATTCCTGAGCAAACATCCCAAGGTGGAAAAGGTAAATCATCCTTCATTGGCAGATCATCCCGATCATGCACTGTATCAGAAGTATTTCCCCAACGGAGGAGCTTCTATCTTTACCTTTAATATAAAAGGCGGACAGGAGGAAGCATGGAAATTCATCGATAACTTAAGCATCTTTTCACTGCTGGCAAATGTTGCCGATGTAAAGAGCCTGGTAATTCATCCTGCTTCAACCACACATTCACAGCTTAATGACGAAGAGCTGGCTGATCAGGGTATCGGAAGAAATACCATACGTCTTTCCATAGGAACAGAGCACATAGATGATATCATTGCAGACCTTGAAAAAGGCTTTGCAGCAGTGTAAACTACAGAATTATCATACTTAGCGATGGATCTTGATAATATAGGAGGACAGACAGATGAGCAATATTTATAAAGGAACATTAGGACTTGTAGGAAATACCCCTCTTGTAGAGGTAACAAATATTGAAAAAGAACTTGGTCTTAAGGCAACAGTGCTGGTAAAACTCGAATATTTCAATCCCGCCGGAAGCGTTAAGGACAGGATCGCAAAGGCCATGATCGAGGATGCAGAGGAAAAAGGTCTGCTGAAGGAAGGTTCGGTTATCATAGAGCCCACCTCGGGCAACACAGGTATAGGTCTTGCAGCAATAGCTGCAGCAAAGGGCTACAGGATAATCCTTACCATGCCCGAGACCATGAGTGTGGAAAGGCGCAGTATCCTTAAGGCATACGGAGCAGAGATAGTACTGACCGAAGGATCAAAGGGTATGAAGGGTGCTATCGCAAAGGCGGAGGAACTCGCAAAAGAGATACCGGATTCCTTTATCCCCGGACAGTTTGTTAATCCTGCCAATCCCGCAGTACATAAAGCAACTACCGGTCCCGAGATCTGGAAGGATACGGACGGTAAGGTAGATATATTCATCGCAGGTGTAGGTACCGGTGGTACAGTTACAGGAACCGGTGAATACTTAAAAGAGCAGAATCCAAATGTGAAAGTGGTTGCTCTGGAGCCCGCAGACTCTCCCGTATTGTCAGAAGGGAAAGCAGGAGCACATAAGATACAGGGTATAGGAGCAGGTTTTGTACCGGATGTTCTGAATACAAAGGTATACGATGAGATATTCAAGGCAGCAAATGAAGATGCTTTTGCAACAGCAAAGCTTCTGGCTAAGAAGGAAGGTATCTCCGTAGGTATATCCTCCGGTGCAGCTCTCTTCGCAGCCATTGAATATGCAAAGAAGCCCGAAAATGAGGGCAAAGTTATAGTAGCTCTGCTTCCCGACAGCGGCGACAGATATTATTCAACAGCATTATTCACTGAATAAGATCCCAAAGTTTTTTGTTATCAGGATGACATGAATACATAAACTTTATCATGTAATAATGTCATCCTGGGCAAAGCAGGGGATCTTTATTTATAAACATATGACCTACTAAAACAGTAGGCAAGTGGATTATTATCTTCCCTGAAAAGGAGAACAGATAAATGGAATTTAATACAAAGCTTCTGCACGGAAGCTCCATATCGAAAAATCCGAACAGGGAGATACTTCCTCCGATATCTCAGGTTTCCGCTTTCAGATATGAGAACATGGAAGAGCTTGAGAAAGTATTTCAGCACAGGAGCATGGGATATGCATATTCCCGAATAGGCAATCCGACACTTTCCGCATTTGAGCGAAGGATAAATGAGCTCGAAGGAGGTGTGAGTGCAGTATGCTGCTCCAGCGGAATGTCAGCGGTGACTGCAGCGCTTTTAGCTGTATGTAAAACCGGGGATGAGATAATTGCAGGCAGCGGTTTATACGGAGGGACCATAGATCTGTTCCATGATCTTGAGAAGCTTGGAATACACACTGTATTTCTGGATGGTCTTGACAGTGAAGAAGTCAGAAAGGCCATTAACGAAAAGACAAGGGTGGTATTCGGCGAGCTCATATCCAATCCTTCGCTGAAAGTACTGGATATCCCGGCAGTCTCACAGATAGCGCATGATGCAGGCATACCTTTATTTGTTGATTCAACAAGCGCTACACCTTATATAGCCAGGCCGCTGTCGCTGGGTGCTGATGTCGTTATCCATTCTGCCTCAAAATATATAAACGGAGGCGGTAATTCCATCGGCGGAGTGATAGTGGATGGCGGGAAATTCCCCTGGGATTTTGAAAAGCATACGGCTTTGGAAGAGTTTAAGAGATATTCAAAGAGAGCATTTGGTGTGCGCCTTCGTACGGATATATGGGAAAACCTGGGAGGATGTATGGCTCCGGTGAATGCATTCTTAAGCTATATAGGTTTGGATACACTGGGACTGCGAATGGAGAAGATATGTGAAAATGCAGACAGGCTGGCAAAAGCTCTTAATGAGATAGAAGGGATAAAAGTCAACTACTTAACACTGCCGGGACATCCTTATCATGTATATGTGGAAAAGGAACTATCCGGTTACGGCGGTGGCATACTGACATTCAGGGCGGGATCGAAAGAGAAAGCCTTCAGAATAATCAACTCACTTAAGTATGCACTGATAGCCAGCAATATAGGAGATCTGCGAACACTGGTCATACATCCCGCTTCCACTCTTTATATTCACAGTAACGAAGCAGAGCGTGAAGCAGCAGGAGTATATGAAGATACAGTTCGCGTAAGTGTAGGCATTGAAGATGCAGATGATCTGATAAAAGATTTTACGGCGGCAATAGAGAATTCGGATACCGGAGGGTACATATGATCGATACGGTAAGCATAAGTAAAAGAGCATATGCAGCGATAATGCTGCATCTGAAAAATGCATATCCGTATGAAGCCTGCGGAATACTGCTGGAGGATAAAAAAAGCGGAACAGTGGAAAGTATCAGCAGCATGGATAATTCTGCAGGAGAAGACCTGAAAAGATCGCATTACCTGATCGATCCGATCGCGCTGTACAGACTGGAGACAGAAGCAGAAAGCAGGGGGATGACAGTTGCAGGGTTTTACCATTCTCATCCGGACAAAGAGGCGATCCTCTCAAGGGAAGATAAGCTCAATATGATACCGGGCATTTTTTATATGGTGGTATCAACCAAAAGATTCGGGATCGGAGATATCAAAGGCTATATCAAGGACGAACCTGATGGAAAAGTATACAGCGTAGCGATATGGGAGGCATAAAAGTGAATGTATATATATCGGCAACCCTGCGTAACTTCTTTGGCAGGAATGCAAGGCTGGAAACAGACGCTAAAAGCATAAAAGATATACTGAACTGGCTTAAGGATGAATATCCGGAAGCAGAAAAAGTATTGTTTGATGAAAACGGAAAACTCAGGAGCTTTATCCGCATATATGCAGGGGATGAGAACAGATCCTCGGAAGACAAATGGGAAAAAGCTCTGTCAGAGGATTCGGAGGTATTACTGCTTCCTGCCATAGCAGGCGGAGCGCCGGAAAATGACAGCATCATACCGGAAGAAAGAAGAAAAGCGGTAGCCTTTGATGATAAGGAGATAGAGCGTTTCGGAAGACATCTGATGCTTAAGGATATAGGAGTAAAGGGACAGAAGCGTATAAAGGCGGCCAGAGTGGTAGTCGCGGGAGCTGGAGCCTTAGGATCTGCTGTGATACAGTATCTGGCTGCAGCCGGTGTGGGAACCATAAAGGTGGTGGATTTCGACGATGTAGCGCTTGAGAATCTTCAGAGCCAGGTGATCCACACCACAAGGGATCTTAACAGACCCAAGGTGGCATCAGCAAAAGATATAGTAAGAAATATAAACAGAGGGATCAATTTCGAAGCCGAGAATACAAAGCTTGAAGCCGATAACATTGTAGATATCATAGACGGATACGATCTGGTGATAGACTGTACCGATAACTATAAAGCCAGATATCTTATAAATGATGCGGCCTATCTGTGCGGCATTCCGGTAGTATTTGGCGCGATATATCAGTTTGAAGGACAGGTTACCATCTTTAATCATAACGACGGTCCATGTTACAGATGTGCATTCCCGGCTCCTCCGCCGGCCGGACTGGTGCCTACCTGTGCAGAAGGCGGCGCCATCAGTCCTCTTCCCGGAATAATAGGAAGTATACAGGCTAATGAAGCATTGAAGCTGATCATAGGAATAGGAGACCATCTTTCCGGAAAGATCCTTACTGTGGACAGCCTGTATCTTCGATTCAAGCTGCTGGAACTTAAAAAGGAAAAAGAGTGTCTTCTTTGCGGAGCACATCCCTCCATCAAAGGTGTTCAGGATTTTGATTATGAAGATTTCTGCGGCTTAAAGCAGCCTGAGGAAGAGATCCCCATCGAGGGCTTCACCCCGGAAGAACTGGCAAAGAGGATAGAGAACGAAGATCCGATGACCATTGTGGATGTCCGCGAACCTCATGAGAGAGCTATACAGAGATTCCCGAATGCCATAGTGATACCTATAGGACAGCTTGCAAGAAGGATGAATGAGCTGGATCCGGAACAGGATACGATATTCATCTGCAAGCAGGGAATGCGGAGCATACTGGCTATCAACACTTTACGTGAAGCAGGATACAAGGGCCCTATGTACAACTTAAAGGGCGGTATCGATGCTATGAAAGACATCATGTTCTCACACGAAGGAGCATGGCTGTAACAAGCGGCAATAAAGCTATAGAGGCTTTATTAATATATTTTCCAGGAGGAAATCAAATATGGCAAAAGACGTAGAAAAGACAGAAGGCATCAACGCATTAGGCGCAAAGGCTGCCTATAATCTTGCGAATGTCACAAAGACAAAACCCCAGTATGGGGCACTGACACCCAAGTGGCTTACTAAATTTCTTGAGTTTAAGGGACTTGAAACAGGTCTGTTCAGAGTAAACAAGGTAGTAGAGGGAGAGACTCCCCTTGACGTTCTCTGCAGCCAGACAAAGAAGAGCGATATCATACCTGACGGTTTCGTACAGTATGAGACAGAGCCCCGTGAGTATGTATTAAACAATATCTCTACTATCATCAATGTAAATACAGCAGTAGAAGATGTTTACAGTGTACCCTACGATCAGGTTCAGGAGCAGCTCGGACTTGCGATCGAGTCTTTAAGAGAGCGTCAGGAGAGCCAGCTGATCAACAATGATGATTACGGTCTTTTAAAGAACGTAGCAGATTCTCAAAGGATACAGACAAGGAACGGTGCACCTACACCCGATGATCTGGATGAGCTGATCACCAAGGTATGGAAAGAGCCTTCATTCTTCCTTGCACATCCCCGTGCTATCGCTGCATTTGAGAGAGAGTGCACAAAGAGAGGAGTACCCCCTGTAGTTGTAAACATCGCAGGCGGCAATTTCCTTACCTGGAGAGGTATACCTGTTGTTCCTACCGATAAGCTTTTAGTGGACGGACTTAAGAATCCCAAGTCCCAGAACGGTAAGACCAACATCCTGCTGATCCGTACAGGTGAAGCCAAGAGAGGTGTTATAGGTCTGTTCCAGGCAGGTCTTAAGAATGAACATTCAAGAGGCCTTTCCGTAAGATTCAGAGGTATCGATGATAAGGGAGTAGCATCTTATCTTTTATCTTTATACTGCTCGGCAGCTATTCTTGCAGATGACGCTATCGCAGTGCTTGAAGATGTAGAGGTAGGTGAATATTATGACTACGATTGAGCAGATTGCAGGAGTTCCCTCTGCAGCAGAGCTTGATGCGCTGGCAAATGCATGGTTTCCCGATCTGACTGAAAACGTATACGGCTTTACTCCGGAAGGTGTATCCGTTCCGGCAGTGCCTGAGGTAAATGCGGCTGATCAGGAGACTACGCAGAATTTCGGAAGCAGTACGCCCGGGATAGAAGTTCCTGAGTTTGACTGGGAGCATCCCTTTGCGTATGGCGGGGATACGACCGATCCGTATTTAAAGGGTATAGAAGAAGCAAGTGCGCCCGAGGCAGCATTTTCATCAGCGGGATCGGATGTGCCGGCAGTTGACGGTTCCGGAAGCAGAGGCTATGCGCCTGTTGTGTTATCGCAGACACAGGCACAGGAAAACGGAAGAAAGATCGATGCACCCACATCGCTGGGCGGTGACAGTACACCGAAGGCAACGGCTGATGATAAGCCCTATACTTCCAGGGATGAATCGATACGTATAGGATCGAAGACTCTGGCTCAGATACGCAGTGATTTTCCTATCCTTAACGAAAAAGTGAACGGGAACAAACTGGTATGGCTTGATAACGGCGCAACAACACAGCGCCCGCAGGCAGTGATCGACCGTCTGTCATATTATTACGAGCATGAAAACTCCAATGTGCACAGAGGAGCGCATACGCTTGCTGCAAAGAGCACGGATGCTTATGAAGGTGCAAGGGATATAGTAAGAGATTTTATCGGTGCTCCCTCATCTGAGGAGATAGTGTTTGTAAGAGGTACGACAGAAGCTATCAATCTGGTAGCCAATGCCTATGTTAAACCGCAGCTTCAGCCCGGAGACGAGATCATAGTATCCATACTAGAGCATCATGCAAACATCGTACCCTGGCAGCTGGTTGCACAGGAAACGGGAGCGATCATAAAGGTCATCCCCTGCGACGAGAGCGGACAGCTCCTGCTGCATGAGTATGAGAAACTTTTTACAAAGAGAACAAAGTTTGTTTCCGTGACACATGTATCTAATGTGCTGGGTACAGTCACTCCAATAGAGGAGCTGATCGCCATAGCCCACAGACACGGAGTACGCATACTGATAGACGGTGCACAGTCTGTTGCACATATACCGGTAAACGTATCTGCGCTTGATGCCGACTTCTTTGTATTCTCGGGACATAAGGTATTCGCACCTACAGGTATAGGTGTGGTGTACGGAAAGAGAGAATTGCTTGAAGCAGCAAGGCCTTATCATGGCGGAGGAAACATGATCGCCGATGTGACCTTTGAGCGCACCATATACAATCCCATACCCAACAAGTTTGAAGCAGGTACGGGAAGTATAGCTGACGCGGTGGGCCTGGGAGCAGCACTTACATATCTTTCCGAGATAGGCATGCCCTGCGTATACCGCTGGGAGCACGAACTGCTGCAGTACGCAATGAAGGAGATGAAGACGGTAAAGGGACTGCATCTGATAGGAACGGCGCTTAACAAAGCTTCCGTACTGTCTTTTAAACTGGATGGTTATGCCGATGATGAAGTAGGTAAGAGACTGGATGCATACGGTATAGCCGTACGTACAGGTCATCACTGTGCACAGCCGGTGCTCAGGCATTTCGGCTATGAAGGTTCGGTAAGACCTACACTTGCACTTTACAATTCATTTGATGATATCGATGCATTGGTAAAAGTATTAAAGACTTTTGCTTAAGAGTAATGATCTTCTGAAGGAAAAACCATGGGGACAAAGAAAAACCATGGGGACAAAACCATGGGGACGGACCTCGTGGTTTTTCCCGGGAAGAAGGTCTGCAGTGCTTATGGCACGGTAATCGGGGTTAATCGAATATGGGAAATATTATCAAAGAGGATGAAATAGACAATATAGTCCGTAAGGTATATGCAGATCTTGACGGGAATAAAAACATAGATGCGGTGAGCATATATAACAAACCGGACAAAGCGGAAGTAAGGGAGCTTGTAAATAATCTTTTCCGCGTGATCTATCCCGGGTATTATAGGGACAGGTCGGTTAAGATCTATAATCCTAAAAACACATTTGCGGTAACGATAGAAGATATTTTTTATCATCTGAACAAACAGGTAACTCTTGCCCTGGATTTTTGCACGAAGAGGGGAACCATGACTGCAAAGGATCGCGAAGAAGAGAGTTACCGTGTATGTAAAGCTTTTTTTGACAGGATACCGGCAGTAAGGGAATATATTGAATCTGATCTGCTGGCTGCTTATGACGGAGATCCGGCAGCAGGCTGTCTGGAGGAGATAATTCTTGCTTATCCCGGCCTGGTAGCGATAAGCGTTTACCGCTTAGCTCATGAACTCTACAAGCTGCAGATACCGGTACTTCCGAGACTTATGACAGAGTATGCCCATTCGGAAACAGGTATCGATATACATCCGGGTGCTGAGATAGACAAATATTTCTTTATAGATCACGGAACCGGCATAGTCATAGGTGAGACGACCGTGATAGGAAAGAATGTAAAAATATACCAGGGTGTTACACTCGGAGCTCTCTCGACAAGAGGAGGACAGAAGCTTTCGGGTAAAAAGAGACACCCGACGATCTGTGATAACGTGACCATATATGCCGGAGCATCAATACTCGGCGGAGATACGGTGATAGGAGAAAACACGGTCATAGGCGGTAATACATTTATTACAAGATCGATAGAAGCAAACACAATAGTAAGTATGAAGAATCTGGAGATGGAATACCGTACCAACGGAAAAGATCGGCATACCGAAGAAGTAGGTCAGTCGGATGAATGGTATTACATGATATAAAAGAAAGGAGCAAACTATGAAGATCACAGTAGCAGGAGAAAAGAAGGAAGTGGCAGAAGGGCTTAGCGTAGCTGCACTTATCGAGCAGGAGAAGGTCGAAACACCACAGTATGTAACAGTTTCGATCAATGAGGAGTTTCTGGAGTCCGGCACTTTTGAATCCACTGTTTTAAAAGAAGGCGATGAAGTGGAGTTCTTATATTTCATGGGAGGAGGAGCTTTATAATGGCTTTTACCAATGAACAGCTGGAAAGATATTCCAGGCATATCATTCTTAAGGAGATAGGCGCAAAAGGACAGAAAAAGCTTCTGAATGCAAAGGTGCTTATCATAGGTGCAGGCGGACTGGGTGCACCCGCAGCTCTTTATCTTGCCGCAGCAGGTGTTGGTACCATAGGTATTGCCGATGCGGATGTGGTGGATCTTTCCAATCTGCAGAGACAGGTCATACATACCACAAATGATATAGGCAAGAAAAAAGTGGAATCCGCAGCAGAGACCATGCGTGCGATCAATCCGGATGTAACGGTGAACACTTACTACGATTTCGTGAGTGCATCCAATATCATGGACCTGATAAAGGATTATGATTTCATACTGGATGGAACCGATAACTTCCCGGCTAAGTTTCTGATAAACGATGCCTGCGTAATGGCAAAGAAACCTTTAAGCCATGCAGGGATAATCAGATTCAAAGGACAGCTTACAACGATAATTCCCGGGGAAGGTCCCTGCTATCGTTGTATCTTCAAGAATCCGCCTCCCAAGGATGCCGTACCTACCTGCAAGCAGGCCGGTGTCATCGGAGCAATGGGCGGTGTGATCGGATCGCTTCAGGCCATGGAAGCAGTTAAGTATATCACCGGTACAGGTGAGCTGCTGGTCGGATATCTGCTTACCTACGACGCGCTCAAGATGGAATTCCATAAGATAAAGCTGCCGCCCCGCGGCAAGGGCTGCGCAGTATGCTCCGATGAACCTACGATCACCGAGCTCATCGACTACGAGCAGGTAGCATGTGACATGAAGATGTAACTAAAAAGGCGTGTCCCTCCTGATACCAAAAGGTGGATTTTGAGGATAAAGCGGTGGTCTTGTGTCATCGCAGGTGGAGACAATAATTATGAAGATTACGATAAAGAGATCAGATTTCAACAGCATATACGAGCACGCCATCTCTGTAGCGCCGGAAGAGGCCTGCGGCCTGATCGCCGGTACCGATAATGAGGACGGCAGCCGCGATATACAGAAGGTCTATATACTTACCAATATCGATCATACCAATGAGCACTTCACGATCGATCCAAAGGATCAGCTGAGGACCATAAAGGATATTCGTGAAAACGGTCTTAAACCACTGGGTAACTGGCATTCGCATCCCGAATCACCCTCAAGACCTTCCGAGGAGGATAAGAGACTTGCGAATGACAGCAAGGCCAGTTATCTTATACTGTCTCTTATGGAAGAGGGCAATCCGGTATTAAATGCTTTCCATGTAGAGACTGTGGATGGAGAAAAGACTGTAAGAAAAGAAGAACTTATTATTTTGGAGGATGAATAAAATGGCAGACATAGATTTTGAAGTAGATGATAAAGTTGATATCACGGACGTCAATTGCCCCGTGACTTTTGTAAAGACCAAGGTTGCTCTTGAGGAGCTTGATGAAGGTCAGATACTCCAGGTGCATCTTAATGACGGTGAACCTGTGCAGAATGTGCCAAGGAGTGTAAAAGAAGAAGGGCATGAAGTCCTTAAGCTTATCGATAACGGCGACGGTACTTACGAGCTGTATATCAAAAAAGTCGGCGACTGATATGACCTGTTGATGTGGTGGAATGAAGTATTAATAATGGATTTAATACGGTAAAAATGCAATGAATATAGCTCAGATGAAATATGTGCTGGAGGTAGCTTCAGCACCGTC
>JAILES010000088.1 GCA_024687205.1 Lachnospiraceae bacterium | reverse complement strand
GAAGGCGGAAGATACTATTGTGATTTGAAGACGGAAAGCTTAGGTTTTATGAAAAGTGGAAATGGACTAGTGGTTGTGAAGGAACATCGGTGATAGAAGAATTATAGTGGTTAATTCGGAGTGAATGGATAAATGATGAAGGCTTTTTCGGAAGATATAAATGAATATCTCAAAAGTGATGAGGTTATCGACTTTTATTATAACGATGTCAGCAAACTGGCCGACCAAGCTGTACAGCGAGTCAGAAAGCGAAACAGAATTTGTGAAGATCAGTAAAGGGATGAAGATACTTGATCTCGGATGCGGGAGCGGATACCTTTCATTTCCGATCGCGAAGAATAATCCCGACTGTGATATGACCGGTCTGGATATAGTGAATGCTGCTCTTGGAGCAAACCGTGCAAGAGCAGATGCCGAAGGGATAAAAAATCTGTCGGTTGTAAGTTATGATGGAATTGATTTTCCTTTTGAAGATGGTACCTTTGATCTTGTTGTGACAAGATATGCTTTACATCATTTTCCGGATATAGAGCATAGTATCAGAGAGGTGAGCAGGGTTTTGAAAAGTGGCGGGATGCTGTTTATATCAGACCCCTGTCCTAATGAATGTGATACGGAAAGATTCGTTGACGATTACATGCGGCTTAAGAAGGATGGCCATATTAAGTTCTACACTAAGGATCAATGGATAGATATCTGTGGGAGGCAAGGGCTAATTGTCGCAGATAGTTTTGATAGTTCGATACGATTTCCCAAGAAGAAGGATACGGCAAATGGGTATGAAGAACTGCTGAAGAAACATGATAAGGCCGTAATAGAAAGTTATGATCTTTTAGAGACAGATACAGAACTATTTATCACGGAGCAGGTGAACAATATTATGTTTGAGAAGGAATTAAGAGAAGATGAGCAAATATGATCCCCTGTGGAAGTGGATACAGAATAACGGAACTTATAAATTCAGCCTGACTTATGCAGAGATTGAAGAGATAGCAGGCCTTACGATAGATCATTCTTTTTTTACGTAAACCTAGGGGACGGGAGGAAGGGAACAGATATGGATAAGAATTGGTCGGAGAAAAATAAGGAAATACAAAAACTGTTGTCAAAAGAAGCTACTTTTAGCGAAGCCATTGAGAAACTGATTGAATTCAGGGAAGAACTGTTTCAGCAAATAACCTGGATAGCAGAAGGATATCCGGAGGAAGCGTTTTATCAATTACCATTTGCGGGAGCCAAGGGATATCATAGCAAAACCCTTGCGTATTCCATCTGGCATATTTTCAGAATAGAAGACATCGTTGCTCATGAGATGATCGCAGGAGATGAGCAGATACTGTTTCGTGATAAGTTTCTTAAAAAGACCGGATCCCCGATCATCACAACCGGGAATGAACTTGAAGGTGGAGATATAGCTGAGTTTTCAAAGAAACTGAAAGTGCAGGAACTATATCTGTATGCAAAAGCTGTAAAAGAATCAAGCGATAAGATCCTTTTACAATTACAATACAAAGATCTGAAAAGAAAATTCAGTGAGGATATAAAACAGAAACTGGTAAAAAGCAAGTGTGTCAGTGAGGATGAAAATGCATTCTGGCTGATTGATTACTGGTGCGGAAAAGATGTAAAAGGACTCCTTCAGATGCCGTTTTCACGCCACTGGATCATGCACATAGAAGCAATGCAGCGAATAAAAAACAGGCTTTGTAAGATTGCAAGAAAGGGCATGGACCCTGTCGCTATATGCGGATTATCATGTAATCATTGTTTCCTGGGAGAGTGGTGCGGAGGCTGCAGAACGGAGTATAATACCTGCTCATTTGCTACATGTTCCGAAGGAAGAATATGCCCCAATGTAAAATGCTGTAATGAGAAGAATATAGATGAATGCTATGAATGCAGTGAAATTGAGAACTGTGAAAAGGGATTCTATGTATCTTCAAATGACGGAGCAAATGCCGCAAAAGCACAGTCTCTGTATATCAGGAAGTATGGAAAGAAAGAATTCCTGAACGTCCAGACAAGACTTCATGAGAAATATGAATTTGAAAAAGTACAGGAAATTATCGGACAGGACTATAAAGAAGCTCTGCGGATATTGGAAGAAAACTAGCTTTTATCAAAGGGGTAGAAGAGAAACAGGGAAAGGATTGTTTAGCTGATGATACGGGAAGCGAGAAAAGAAGACCTGGATAAATTACTTAAACTATACTTGTTTTTACATGAAGACAATGTTCCGGAGTATGATACGCATCTCGAAAAAACATGGGATCAGATCATCGAAGATCCGAATCATCATATGATCGTGAATGAAATAGATGGTCAGATCGTTTCTTCATGTGTATGCGTTATTATACCTAATTTGACAAGGAATGTGAGGCCATATGCTTTTATTGAAAACGTGGTAACACACGCTGATCACAGAGGCAATGGATATGCCGGTGAGTGCCTTGACTTCGCAAGGAAAATAGCTGAGCAGGAGAATTGTTATAAGATGATGCTTCTTACCGGTTCAAAGAACCCGGAGACGCTTCATTTTTATGAGAAGGCAGGGTATAACAGCAGTGACAAGACGGCTTTTATACAGTGGCTGGGGATGGATAAATAATATCGTGTTTGAGAAGTCTCATCTTCAGGAATATATATCGCGTAAATCAAAGCGATACACATCGGCAGGTTCATTATTAAACTCAAAGCTTCGTTCGTAAATGCCTCCGTTTTTTATTATGGTTTTTATCGAAGGCTCGTTGGTTCTCTCTACGGATAAATGCAACTCGGATAATCCGGTTTCTTTGGCAATGATGAGTACCTGACGCAGCATTTCGGTAGCGTAGCCTTTTTTCCTTTCGGTCGGACGAACGCTGTAGCCGCAGTTACCGAAATCTTTGAGAAAATCATTAAGAGTATGGCGCAGATCAATGATGCCGACAATGTTGTCGTTTTCATCTGCAGCAAAAAAAGTATCGGTAACAACCCAGTTCGGATTTACCGTTTTGGAATCCGTATTAGCGATAACGGTCTGTAGCCATTCATCATAATCGTCCGTTTGATCCAGTAATTCACTGCCGTTAATGATTTTTTCATTATGGCTGAAAAACTCCTGTTTAAAGTCGATTGCTTTGTTCTTTAACTGTTTATTTGGTCTGACAAGTTTGATCATTCTCGTATCTCCTTAAGGTATAAGCTGCTTTCTGATATGATTTATTATCTGATCAGAAACTTTCTTTTTCATGGGGATTATCCTGCTCCACATTCGAATACCCTGATATGAATACAGGATAATACTTACAATCTCATCAACATCCACATCTCTGAATTCGCCGGTTTTAATCCCGTAACTGATGAGTCTTTCCCATTTATCTTCCGCGTGATGATTAAGTTTTATGATCCTTTGGGGATCATTCATCTGTGCATATTCATATATTGCGACACTCAGGGAATCTTCGGGATGACCGATCTCTTTTTGCATCTGTAAAAGCGCAGAATTAAGGATCACTGTTGCGGGGGAGCCTTTATCGATTTCAGTATCAATGTCAAACGCATTCTTATCCGAGATCTTTTCAAGTAATGCTTCAAAGAGCGTAGCGGTATCCGGAAAATGGCTGTATAAGCCACCCCTGCTCATATTGGTGATCTCACATACATTTTTCATGGTTACCTGCTTAAAACCCTTTTGGGCGAATAGTGCATAAGAAGCGTCCAAAATGAAATCCTTAGTTCTTATACCTTTAGCTGACATAGCGATCCTCCTTTTCGACACATGTGTCGATTTATATTTTAGACACGCGTGTCGAATTTGTCAATTCATTTCCTAAAATATAGCCATCGGAAGACAGAGTTTATTGTTGAGGTTTTTTTGCCATGCAATTATAATAAAAAGGTAGGTATTTTTAAGTAGGTATTCTTTGATTATAAATATTCTGTCTATTTGAAGCGCTATGGTATTCTGTTATGATCCTATATGTAAGGCGCCTGCAGTAACCATAAAACGTACACATTTAAGATGAGGATAAAAACATGAACAGAGATATTTTTATAAGAAACCTGACAGGGGACAGGATTGAAATGAGTCCCAAGGGCAGAAATGCCGATGAATTGTCTGTAGAAGAGTTTGAAAAGAATTACGAAAACTTCTTTGAGATGATCTTGGAAATAGCTGCTACGGATATCAGCGGTATAGCCGGATACGGAGAGTTCGATGAAAACAACGAAGCTCCTTTTAAGTCTTTTAGAGAGTTTGTAGAAGAGACTTTTGATGAGAAACAGGAAGGATATTGGCATAACTGGACCAAGATGTTTGGAACCACTTTTCTTAAAAAAGATTATTTTGACAGCATATATGCCAAGGTCATGCAGTATGCGGATTTCTGTGAGGGTCAGAGATTTCTGGCCAACAACAATACTTTCTTTTGCAACATGCTGGTAGATGATGAGGGAAAAACATACTGTGCTGACTGGGGACGTGCCGGGATCATGGATTTCCTGATGGATTTTGCGATACTGGATCTTAACAAGCCGTATCTGCTAGTCCCTGAGAAACTATATGAATATGCAAAGAAGAAAAACATCGTGATAGAGAACTTTAGGGAACGTTTTCTGTGTATGGCATATTTCAAGGGGATCCATACTTTGATGTGGCATGCTTCCATTGATGATCTGGTATCCTGCGAATCCATCACCAGATCCATAAATGAACTTGAAGACCGAATGAACAAACTGGCGGACTGATATGCAATATGAAAATGCCAAGGATATTCTCCCCGCAAGCCTTCTTGAGGAGGTGCAGAAGTATGCAGAAGGAAAGGTTATATATATTCCCAAGCGAAGCAAGCGGGAAGGCTGGGGGGAAGCGTCCGGTTATCGTGAAAAACTGAATAAGAGAAACAGTGCGATCCTGAACCGGTATTCGGCAGGAACTTCGATCATGGAGATAGCAGAAGAGTTTTTCCTTTCTCCGGAAACCATAAAAAAGATAGTGTACGGAAAGAAAGTCAGCCTTCCGGAGTATTCTCCTTCTGTCTATTCCGCAGGACAGTATTCGAATGCAGGACTGGGAGAAGAATGGGTGCGTATCTGTCTTGAATCCATGGGCGTGGAAGTGCCGGACAGTGACCGGTACTTTTTGTCTGAACTTGTGAGGATGCCGCTGCGCCTGATAGATGAGGACGATGAATATGCGGATGATCCGGATGAAAGTGATTTCAGAGACGTTCCGCTTATAATTTTATTTGAAGACCGGAGATTTCATGTGATATGCCATAGAGACTATTTGTTAATACTCCGTAAAGAAAAGAAGAATGCTCATTATGCGTTTATCTTTGCGAGGAAGGAAGAGTACGAATATTATCTGAAAAACTTCGGCAAACAGTTTCAAAGGTGAACCTCTATGCGGGATTCGGAGAAAAATAAAGCTTCCGGATCAGAAAGGAAATAATGTAATGAGAAAAGAATTTTTAGCTGTTTTCAGCGGGTTTCCTGATCATCATTTTTCTGAAGAGATCACAGAACGGCTTCGCAAAGAACTGACAGTGCGTAAAAGCATTGTTTTTATCACCGCATGCCCGCTTGACTATGCGCAAAATGACGATGACTGCGATGGCATGCATGAAATGTTTGCTGAAAAGGACCTGGCGTTTGAGAAGCATTGCGTGATCGACAAGCGCACCGAGCCTTCAGAGGCAAAGAGGCTTGTTGAAAATGCCGACTGTATCTTTCTTATGGGCGGCGGAGTCTGTGAGGAACAGCTGGACCTTATCAGAGAGAAGCACTGTTACGAGGCACTGCTTGACTGCCACGCAGCGATCTTCGGAGTCAGCGCGGGTTCCATGAACATGGCGCGGAATACGGTGGATTTCTTTGAATCAATGGAGCCTTTTCCGGGGCTGGGGCTCACGAATATTACCGTGAGCTGCCACCATGATCCGGAGGATACCTGGCGATACGAACAGACATTGAAAATGTCCGAAACTCGCACGGTCTATGCCATGGAGGATATGAGCGCTTTCTTCATTAAAGGGGGAAAGACTGACGTTGTA
This sequence comes from Lachnospiraceae bacterium, assembly GCA_024687205.1. Taxonomy (GTDB): domain Bacteria; phylum Bacillota; class Clostridia; order Lachnospirales; family Lachnospiraceae; genus NK4A136. The sequence goes on along the minus strand of JAILES010000088.1, from coordinate 20,758 downwards.
GGAACAATCTATCGTGTAGAGAACAGGGAGTTACACCGGATCACGGAGGATGATATCCGTGAGCTGGAACAGGACGAATTTCGCAGAGTCTTTGATACGATCCCGGAGCAGTTTGATAAATTCCGTCCGCGGTACAGTGAAGAACTCTTTGCTTTTCTTAACGACCGGGCCGAAATCGGACCCGGAAAGAGAGTACTGGAGATAGGTCCGGGAACCGGACAGGCGACAGACCCTGTGCTCCGGACCGGATGCGAATACCATGCTATCGAACTGGGTGAGCATCTGTACCGTAAAATGAAAGAGAAGTACGGAAAGCTTCCAAATTTCAATATCGTGAATGATGATTTCATTACTTATGATTTCGGTGATATGAAGTTTGATATGATCTATTCGGCAGCCACGATCCAGTGGATCCCGCAGGATGTTGCATTTGCCAAGACCTTTGAGCTTTTGAAACCGGGAGGAATCCTTGCGATGATGCTGACTTCTTCGGAATACAGGTCGGATAACGAAGCTCTGTATGAGAAGATCCAGGCGCTTTATGATAAATATTATAAACCGGATATTTCCTATACACATGGGAAATTTAACTATACTGCGGCACCGGACTATGGTTATTCGGATGTGGAGAGGTATGAGTTCAAAGGCCGGCGGGTGTTCAATGCGGATGAATATGTCAGTTTTTCCGGAACCCACTGCGACCATATCGTGATCCCGGAGCCCGGCCGAAGCGAGTTTTTCAGCGGTTTGAAAAACGCTGTCCTGGAGGCCGGAGACCGTGTAGTGTTTAACGATACATATATTCTGTACCTTACGAAGAAATCTTAACATTTAAACAGAGGGTTGAGTGAGAGTTTATGTATAACGAGTATTTAAAAATAACGGGAAATGAGAAGGTATTAAAGGAAAGTCCCTATGGCGTGGATTACAGGATTGCATCATCGGACGACTTGGAACTGTTGATGAGCAGCAGGCTGGAAATGCTTAAGGTGGTAAATGATCTGGATCCTGATTACGAATACAGTGATGAGCTCATCAAAAGCAGCATGGAATACTTTAAAAACGGAGATCATACCACGATCCTTGCCATGGATGGGAAATGTGTGATAGGATGTGCAACAATATGCTACATATACATTATGCCGACGTTTTCTCATCCCACGGGAAAAAGGGCACATCTTATGAATGTATATACGATGAAAGAATGGCAGAGACATGGGATTGCTATGAAAATGGTATCGATGCTGATAGATGAAGCCCGGAAACGGCGAGTTACGGAGATCAGCCTTGATGCAACCGAGGAAGGGCGTCCTTTATACAAAAAGCTTGGCTTTGTTGAATCGACAGAGGGAATGGTTCTTCTGATAAGCGAGCGCAGGTGAAGAGCTCTACTATACGTAGGTACCATGTACTTCGGGTGAGGTTTACAATCTGTACATGGAGGTGAACGAATATGAACCAATATGTTACAGGCGCGGTTATAAAAGAACTTCGCGAAAAGAACAAAATGACACAGCTTCAGTTGGCAGAAAAGCTTGGAGTGAGCGACAAGACGATCTCGAAATGGGAAACCGGAAAAGGCTATCCGGATATCACACTTCTGGAGCCAATTGCTGAAGCATTCAGGATCTCGCTTACGGAGCTGATATCGGGCAACACCGTTCATAATGCAAATGTATCCGCAAATATGCTTAGATCAAAGTTTTATGTATGTCCGATCTGCGGAAATGTGATACACAGCATGGGCGAAGCGGCTATTCACTGTCATGGTATCCGGCTTATGCCGTTGGAGGCAGAACCGACAGATGAAGAACACATGATCTTCATCGAGCGTGTTGAAGATGAGTATTATGTGCGGATCGATCACAGCATGACTAAGGAACATCATATTTCTTTTGTGGCAGCAGCATCTTCCGATGATATGCAATTGGTGAAACTCTATCCGGAAGGCAGTGCTGAAGCAAGATTCAAGATCCGCGGAGTCAGAAAGATATTTTTTTACTGCAAGAGGGATGGCCTGTTTTCAATTGATCCGGTAAAGGGTGTTGATGACAGGGAAAGCGGATATGACGATTCAAAAGAGCGAAGAGAGCTGGAGAAGATAGCGGCTAAGCTGTTTGGATAAAGGCAGGAATATTAGAGGAGTCTGATAAATGCATTTTGTTGAAGCCAGAGGGATACTGAGCGGTAATGGAGGACATTGCGGGATGAATATATACCGTGGATGTACCCATGGCTGTATCTACTGTGACAGCCGCAGCCGCTGCTATCAGTTTACGCATCCTTTTGAAGATATAGAGGTAAAGCGGAATGCACCTGAACTGCTTGAAAAGGCGCTGAGATCGAAAAGGGAAAAATGCATGATCGGTACCGGTGCAATGTCAGATCCTTATATGCATTGTGAGGAAGAACTGAAGCTGACAAGGAGATGCCTGGAGATCATCCGTGATAACGAATTCGGACTTGCGATACAGACAAAATCCGATCGTATCCTTCGGGATATTGATCTGCTGGATGAGATAAACAGCCGTACAAAATGCGTAGTACAGATGACGCTTACAACTTATGATGATGAGCTGTGTGGTATAATAGAACCAAATGTATGTAATACAAAGCGACGTATCGAAGTGCTTCAAAAGATGCAGGAAAGAGGGATCCCGACGATCGTTTGGCTGACACCCATACTTCCGTTTATCAATGATACGGAAGAAAACATCACTGCGATCCTGAATGAATGTGCCCGGACAAGTGTAAAGGGTGTTATAGATTTCGGTATGGGCCTGACACTTAGGGAAGGCGACAGGGAGTATTATTATGCTGCACTGGACAAATACTTTCCGGGAATGAAAGAACGATACATAGAGCGTTACGGGAATGCCTATGAATTGCCCAGTCCTAATGCCGGAAAACTGTTGAAGGTCTTCAGGAGTATATGCAGGGATAAGGGGATCATGTCAAGTCCGGAGGCGTGTTTCGGATATATGCAGGAACTGCCGGATAAGTATCCGCAGATGAGCATATTTGATCTTTAATATCAGATGATAGAGCTGTTGATTTAAGGCTTAGAGAGGAACAAAGATGAAAAAGTATCAGATTGACACTATTGAGAACAAAGAATACCTGAAGGGACTCCGAGAGGATCTATTCAACTTCGGACGGAACTTTCCGTCACAGTATGGCAGTTCATATTATCTCGGGGACGATGGAACACCGTGGAAGGACAGACCACGAGAAACATGGATCACATCAAGAATGTTGCATGTATACAGCATGGCTGCCATTATGGGTTGGAAAACAGGAAAGAGTCTGGCTGAAAAAGCCTTAAATGGACTGATCAATGAACTGCATGATGATGATAACGGAGGCTGGTATGCAGGAATATATCCGGATGGGAGTATTCTCCCCGGAAAACAATGCTATGCTCATGCATTTGTAATACTGGCTGCATCATCAGCGATGCTTGCAGATATACCGGGTGCAGAGAAGCTTTTCAGGGATGCGACAGAAGTATATGACAGGTTTTTCTGGAACGAAGAAGAAGGGATGTCCGCCGATACCTGGGATACCGGTTTTAACGAATTATCATCATATCGCGGACTAAATGCGAATATGCATACTGTCGAAGCTTTTCTTGCAGCAAGTGATGTCTCTTCTGATGAAAAATACAGGATAAGAGCAGGTCGGATCATAGATCGTGTGATCAAATGGGCGGAAGACAATAAATGGCGGATCCCGGAGCATTTTGATGGCAGCTGGAATGCATGTCTGTATCTTAACGAAGATAAACCGGATGATCCGTTCAAGCCTTTCGGAGCCACACCAGGACATGGTATCGAATGGGCAAGATTGATAGTACAGTGGGCATTATCGACATACGGAAAAGCCAATGCAGAAGCTGAAAATTATATTACAGTTGCCAAACAATTATATGATCGTGCAGTTAAAGATGCATGGTTTGCTGACGGTGCACCCGGATTTTGTTATACGACAGACTGGAACGGCATGCCTATAGTTCATGACAGGATGCATTGGACACTTGCCGAGGCTATCAATACGTCAGCTGTTTTATATCATACGACAGGTGATTCAAAGTATGCCGGAGATTATGGAGTATTTATGGAATATCTTGACAGCTGTGTTGTTGATCATGAAAATACTTCGTGGTTTCATCAGCTGGATGCCGATAATCGTCCGTCCGGAACGGTATGGCCCGGGAAACCGGATCTGTATCACGCAGTACAGGCTACACTGATACCATATGAAGATACAGCTGTATCGGTTGCAGTGAGCCTCTTACGAAACAAGGCTGATAAATAGGAATTCCGATAGGATATATGGTATGCAAAGGGGATGATCACCGGATCGTCCCTTTTTATATAGATTTTATCTGACGGATAAGCTGTTAAGAAATTCATAAGAATTTTATAGCAGTTTTTTAAAGAAGTTTGAGGGAACATTCTGTATAGTGTAATTAACAAAAAACGGAGGGGCAATATATGAAAGCAATCCTGAAAACAGAAAAATTGTGCAAAACATTTTCCAATGATGGCATGCAGCAGCATGTGATCAAGAATCTGGATCTTGAGATAATGGAGGAGGACTTTACGATCATAATGGGATCCTCGGGATCAGGTAAATCTACCCTTCTTTACGCATTATCCGGCATGGACAAACCTTCGATGGGAAAGGTCTTCTTTAATGAAGAGGACATATCCGATTACAGCAACGATAAACTGGCACTTTTCAGAAGGGAACACTGCGGTTTTGTATTTCAGAGTATATATCTGCTGGATAACATGAACGTTTTCGACAATATCCTGACAGGTGCCTTGGTGGCACAGAAGAACAGTCCGGAACTGATCGCACGTGTAAAGGAGCTGTTAAACAAGGTCGGAATAGAAGAAACGATGTGGAAAAAATATCCGAATCAGCTCTCGGGCGGTGAATGTCAGCGTGTCGGTATTGTCAGGGCCGTGATCAATAACCCGCAGATACTTTTTGCTGATGAACCTACGGGTGCACTTAATTCATCATCCGGACAGGATGTGCTGGATGTGTTCACGGAACTTCACAAAAGCGGGCAGAGCATAGTGATGGTTACCCATGATCTGAAGACTGCGCTTCGCGGGACGAGGGTGATCTACTTAAGAGACGGCGGTATAGTCGGTGAACATCGGATGCGGGATTACGAGACCGATGATCCTAATAACAGGAGAGCTTCACTGCAGGCATTCTTAAATGAGATGGGATGGTAAGAAATGAAAAAGATCTTAAGATTATCATTTGCAAATATTAAAAAACATAAGAAAGAATCGATGCTGTTCATGATCCTGATCACTCTCGGTATCGTATTTCTTTCGGCTTCGGTTTCAGCGGTAACGGGGATCAAAGAGATCACGCCGCGAATGGTGGAAGAGAGCGGATGTTATAAAAACTTTGTACAGATCAAACAGGATCATTATTCGGATCGTTATCTTGAATTTCTCAAAGATGATCCTGATGTGGAAAGCTTTGATCATACCGCTTTTGTTTCGGACATAATCAAAGTAAGGACTCAGGATGAAGGTGATCTTCTGACGGATATAAGTTTTGTCACGCTGAGCGGTGAACGCAGGATGGAAAACTTTGAGGCAGATCCTGCTTTTATGACAGTGGCTCACCCCATCATGCTTGCTTCATCCAATAAGGACAAATTTGAACTTTCAGCAGGGGATGAGTTTACGATCAGCTGGGACAATAAGGAATTCACGTTTACGATCGCAGGCTTTTACGAAACAGGTATCTGGAATTACGGAACCAAAGCAGTGATCAGTGAGGAAGACTTCGAATATCTGGAAAACTGCATGGATGAGCGCTACGAGATGATCGGTATCAATACGTCTGACGGTGTTGATGACCGTGCCCTGCTTGCCGGTTTCAAAGCTTTTGCCGAAGAAGCTTCCGTAAATGATCTCTCGGGTTCGGTGTACGTGCTTTCATATGAAGAAACGGTTTCAGCCAATGACATAAATATGTCACTTCTCAGCATCATAATAATGTTCATGTCTGCCGTGATAGTAATAGCTATCATGATAATGATCAGGTTCCGTATAGTAAGTGATATTCAGGAACAGATAGTATCGATAGGCGTACTGGAAGCGATAGGATATACATCGGGACAGATAGCTGCGTCATATATTGCGGAGTATGTACTTATCGCGCTGGTAAGTTCTGTGATAGGGATAACCCCCGCCATGATGATGGCAGGAGGACTGCTCAAAAATGCAGCTTCAAGTGTTTACTATGGCGGACCGCTTACGGTACCTGCTATACCCGTATTCATATGTACACTGGCAGTTATACTCTTTGTAGGGATAACAGCTTTCAGCAGAGCACTCTCTGTCCGTAAGTATCCTCCGGTCCTGGCTTTCAGAAAAGGGATCGAAACCCATAGTTTCAAAAAGACGGTGCTTCCCCTTGAAAAAACAAAAGGCAATATTCATATAAGTCTTGCCATAAAAGCACTTTTCCAAAATGCTAAGAACCACATCGGTTTAACTATCTGCATTATGGCCTGTACGGTACTGGTGCTTCTTGGCTTTATAATAGGTACTTTTTTTGCAAGCCCCGACAGGATCCTCGGATCCGTTTGCGGTCATGAACTCTCTGATATCAGGATAGAAGCTGTAGGGGATGTGGAAGCTGAAAACTTTGCGGCTGAGCTGGAGAAAATACCGGGAGTAAGACAGGTGCTGAAAGCGGCAAGCGGTATAGGTGTGAAGGCAGCGCCTGCCAATGACGGGATGAATAATAAGGATGTTTCTTATGAGCTGGAAGTCTATGATGATTATTCAAAAACATCAACTATACTGCTGACAGAGGGCAGATATCCGGAACATGAAAATGAGGTATGTGTAACGGTTCAGTCTGAGAAGATGATCGGAGCCGGAACAGGAGATACAATTACTCTTGAGTATGGAAAAGTAAAGAAAGACTATATCATAACCGGCGTCATCAATTCTGCGGTGAATCCGAATACAGTCTACCTTACTACAGACGCCTTCAGACGTATGGATCCTGTATATACTCCTTCAACTTTTGATATATATCTGAACGAGGGTATGGATAAGGAAGAATTTGCGGAGCTTCTGAGAGCCCGTTACGGAAAAGAGATATCGGAATATAAGGATGAGGAGATAAAAGGAGAAGATCTTGAAGAAAAGATAAGAGCAGCAGCAGATAAAAAGATGGCAGAGGCTATGACCAAAGAGGGTGTAAGCTATATGGAATATGCGATCCGTGTCGGAGACAGGACCATTACAGGCAGCACTTCTCTTATGAAGATAAAAACCCTGACATTTGTGAGGGAGGAGAATGAAGAGATAGCGAATATGTTACTGGTTTCTTTTGCAGGGATCGCAGCCTTTATGATGCTTGTCTCGGCGATAGTGGTGATCCTGATCCTTTCGATCCTGATGGCTTCAACTATCAGGAAACAATACAGGGAACTGGGAATAATGAAGGGACTGGGTTACACATCGCGGGAGCTTAAGTTCCAGCTGGCATTCCGTATCGTACCGGTAGCATTTCTCGCAGTAATCCTGGGTACGGTTCTTTCGATACTGCTGATGGGAGTCGTGAATACCTATGTCTGCAAGATCATAATATCGGCATTCTCGATAGTAGTGATGGATGCTGTAGTCCTTCTCTACTGCTTTATCTGCGCATACATCAGCGCAAGAAGGATCAAGAAGATCTCTGTATACGAGCTGATATCTGAATAACGGAGGAAAGAGATGAGAAAGAATATTAAAAAACTTTATGCGGGTATCATGATGGGCCTGGCTGTAACTGCAGCTGTCAGCACCCGGGCAGTAAATGCAAAAGATAACGCTGAGGAAAACAGATCGGAAGATACATACAGCACTTCAAATGAGGGCGTATTGAATATCGCGTCCATAAGCAAGATGTATGTAACGACAGCTGCGATGCAGCTTGCGGATCAGGGAAAGATAGGACTGGATTCACCTGTCACGGATTACATTCCGGAATTTGAAATGGCAGATGCCCGCTACAGGGATATTACGGTACGTATGCTGATGAACCATACTTCCGGCCTGAAAGGGTCCGTTTATGCGGGGAGCTATCTTTTTGATGAAAAGAGCACGGAGTATCACGATACGTTCCTGGAGAAACTGAAAAGGGAAGAGCTAAAAGCCGATCCCGGAGAATTTAATTGCTACTGCAATGACGGTTTCACCTTGCTCGAGCTCATTGTGGAACGTGTAAGCGGTATGAGCTATACGGATTATCTGAAAGAAAACATCTGCGGACCACTCAGTCTGGATAATACCGGAACTTTATGGGATACGGATTTTTCTAAACAGATCCCGGTATATATAAACGGCAATGTGAAGCTTAAGGCTTCCGTTCCCCAGCTTATCGGTGCCGGGGGATTGATGTCGGATGCATCGGATGTCTGCGCTTTCGGAACGGCGTTTTTTACAGGTAATGACATACTGCTTTCAGAAGATGCAAAAGCTGAGATGGCTGAAAACAACTGTGCGGACGGCTGTTCGGAAACCTTCGGTCTCGGCTGGGATACAGTGGAAAAGACGGACTATAAAAATGCCGGTGTAAAAGTACTCTCAAAGGGAGGAGATTCGATGCAGCACGGAAATCTGCTGGTTGCTCCGGATCAGCAGATAAGCGTGGCTGTGCTTTCTTCCGGAGGATCCAGTACCAATTGTGAAGAGATATGCTTAGAGCTGCTGGACGTGGCACTTTCGGAACAGGGTATTACGGTAGAGCATCCGGAGAAAGAAAAACCTGAGTTTACGGCGGTGCCGGAAGAGTTCCTTAAGTATGAGGGCTTATATGCGAATACGGAAAAGACAATGAGCATAAGCTTTCCGGACAGACAGTATATGCAGCTTGTTACAGTTACTTCCGAGAATGAGTTTGAGCTACAGTATATGTACAGCACAGAGGGCACATTCGTGGAGATGAGCGGGGATGTGAGCTCCGGTAATGCCATTCCGGTACAGCCGCTCAGGGAGTATATATTTGAGGAGAAGAACGGGCAGGTATATCTTTCAGACCCTGAGTTCGGCTGTCAGTTATACAAGGTAGCTGATAAGCAGGTGGATGAAAAGGTACAGAAGGCATGGGATGAGCGCAGCGGCATATATTATTATCTGGTCAGCTCCGCAGCTTCGGAAACGGCTTATACCGATAACGACCGTATAAAATTATGTACCGGCGAGGCGGCTCCGGGCATGATAAACGGCTATGTTATGTTTGATGAAGACCATGCAGGCTATGATACTCTGATGCCGGGATCATCATCAAGGGATATTTCCGATCTGCGGGTGGAAAAAGTAAACGGAAAAGAGTATATCTGTTTTGATGATCTGGGCTACAGAATGATATCGGAAAAAGACATCCCTGTATTCACGGATGATATCACAAGTGTGGAGCTTTCCACCGGTGAGGCAGGCTGGTATAAGATCGACGGAGCAAAGGATAGAACCCTTAAACTGTCCGTTCCGGATAATGCAGCTGTCTATGTGTATGATAAGTATATGAATATCAAGTATTCATCTTATATGGTCGGATACGGAAATGAGGTGCCTCTTCCGGAATACGGTATGATCGTCTTTATCGGTGAAACAGGGCAGAACGTGGAACTTAGCGTGATAAAGTAATTATATATGGTGAAAAAGCCGTAGAAATGGTATAATATCTACGGCTTTTTTATACGGAGGAAATTATGGACACTAAATGCCTGATCGTGGATGATGATGTAACTATCGCAGAAAATACAGCGGAATATTTTAATATGTTCGATCTGCCCACATCTTATGTTACAAACTACGATGAGGCAATAGAGTTTCTGGAATCAAACGAGGTTTCGCTCATACTTCTCGACATCAATCTCGGAGAGAGATCCGGTTTTGAACTCTGTAAACGGATCCGTGAAGACTATGATATGCCGATATTCTTTATCAGTGCAAGAAAAAGCGATGATAACGCGCTGATGGCATTAAATATCGGTGGTGATGATTATATCAGCAAACCGTTTTCGGTGAATATCCTATTGGCAAAGGTGAAGACGGTGCTTGCTCGTTATGAGAAGGCTGCAGAAGCGGTGAAAGCTGCAACGTCACAGAATAAAGCTGAAACTGAAATAAAGGAAAGAGAAAGGATAGAACTTTCTCCCGGCCTTTTCCTGGATACTTCTACGCATAAGCTGGTGCGCGGAGAGGAGATCATCGCATTAACACTAATGGAATACAAAATGCTCCTGTATCTGCTTGAAAACAGAGGACGTGTCGTAACTAAAGATGAACTTCTCGAAAGTGTGTGGGAAGATGAGTATATAGGGGAAGGTACTCTGTCAGTACACACAAGACATTTACGTGAAAAGACAGAAAAGGATCCGAAGAACCCGGATATCATAAAGACCGTCTGGGGTGTAGGATATATGATAGAATGAAACGGACATTTCTGAGATTCATCATTGTTGAGACTCTGATACTGGCAGCAGCGATAGTGCTGCTTATGATCTTTGCATTTTCCTATCGGAATAAAGAGACAGATATAGTGATGGTCAATGACTATATACAGACAGTAAAGGAGCATTGGGAAGACGCTTCCTTTGATGATATGGCTTTGTCACAGACAGAGCTTATGATCCTCGACGCAGACGGGAAAGTGATCTATCGATCGGATACTGGTAAATTTGAAGGTATCACATCGGAACCGGAAGCCATCAGAAAAAACATGTTCTGTGTTTCTGTCACCGAGGGTGACCGTTTTCTGGGAACGATCGTTATAGCTGATCCTGCTAAAGATGATTATGAGCAGGTAATGAAGAGGATCATGTGGATCACAGCAGTGATCGTTATGGTGACAGTTTTATCATATCTTTTATTTTTCCTGTATGTGGAAAAAAATATTGTCCGTCCTTTCGGGAAATTGAAAGAGTTTGCCGCGCAGGTTGCACAGGGTAAGCTGGATGAACCTCTGCTTATGGAAAAGAATAATATGTTCGGTCTGTTTACCGAGAGTTTTGATATGATGCGTGAAGAACTGCGTGCTTCAAAGAACAGAGAGATCGCATTAAAGGTAAAAGAGAAAGAACTGGTAGCTTCACTGAGCCACGACTTAAGATCACCGGTAACGGGGATAAAGGTGATCTGTGAACTGTTGGAAGCTAAAACCGAAGACAGCTATACACGCGGTAAGATAGAGAGTATCAGGCTTAAGACTGATGAGATGAATGTGCTTCTTACCGATCTGCTGTCAACTGCTTTGGATGATCTCGGGGAGCTGAATGTCAATTGCAGTGAAGTGACATCTGATATTCTGAAACAGCTGCTTGACGAACAGGACACAAAGAAAAAAGTGATCGCGGAAGAGATTCCGGGCTGTATACTCCGTATCGATAAGAACAGACTGTCACAGGTGATAGGTAATATCATCGGTAATTCTTATAAATATGCAGATACCGAGATTGATGTAAGCTATGGATTCCGGGATCATTACCTGGAAATGAAGATAAGAGATCATGGAGAAGGGGTTGAACAGGAAGAACTCTCCCTTCTCACCAATAAGTTTTACCGTGGGAAAAAACGCGCTGCCGATAAAGAAGGCAGCGGTCTGGGGCTGTATATTGCCGGAGAACTGATGAAGAAGATGCAGGGACAGCTGATCCTTTCATCTGAGAACGGATTCGCTGTCACACTGCTGTTGCCTCTTGCCTGACGCTTATTTGGCGCCATTCAATTCAAGGAGATTATCCAGTCCTTTCTTAAACTCCGTAGGCGTTACCCTTCCGTGAGGATAAATATGATTGTTTTTTACGGGAAGGATCTCCCACTGAATGGCAAAGGTAAATGCACCCCAGGCATAAAAATCCACATCAAGATAATCTGCAAAATTGTCGGTTCTTCCGTAATCAAACGCGGTCTTGTAATGCTTGTAAGTTGCATATCTGTGGACCATAAGGGCAAGATCTTCTCTGGTAACCGGCTGGCCGACTCCGAAAGTATCCGAATAAATATATGGATAACCGAAGCAGATGTAATTTTCTTTTCCCCATGTGATCGCAGCTTCATAAGCGGAACCGGCTTCCACATCAGTAAAACCGGAAGTGCCGCTGACAGCAGGTTTTCCGGCCATCTCATATAAAGTCTGCATTGCGTTCTCACGAGTCAGTATCTCATCAGAGGAAGACAGGCCGTCATTTGTATCGATATGACTGTCGGGAATATCTGTGGAACCATCTGAAGCAGTAGTCACACTAACGTTTTTTCCGAGACAGATCGTGTACATAAGATCATCAAAGTATTCGTGGCTTCCGCCATGATCAATGGTTTTTGACCATCCGCCGACATTCGGTTCATCAGCGTATATTCCGTTTTCATAAACATACATCAAACGGGAATTGTTGCCGATGTTGAGTGAGGGGAACTGGCAGTCAAAGGCTTCACAGAAATACAGCTTGGGATTCTTGGAAATATCCAGGGAAGACAGGCTGCAGCTTCCGCATCTGAGCCAGCAGAGCTCAGGATTATTGGAAAGGTTGAGAGCTGTTATACCTCTGTTCCATGCACAGTTGAGCATCTGCAGATGAGGGTTTTTGCTCATGTCAAGAGTGCCGGTAACACCGTTATTTGCACAGTTATAATACTGCAGTTCCTTAAGACCGCTGATGTCAACGTTTCCGAGTCCCTGATTATCCCATATATCCAGCCTCTTCATCTTGAGATTACCGGTCAGATCCAGGGAGGTCAGCTTATTCTGGAATGCATCCAGATGTGAGAGCATCGGACATTTGCTTAGGTCGAGTTTTGTCAGCTCACAGGTTCCGCAGGTGAGATGTTCAAGTTCGGGATTATGTGTAACATCAAGTACCGGCAGAGGGTTGGTATTGCACTCGAGATAAGCCATCTTAGGATTATTGGATACATTCAGCAATCTGAGATTGCAATCAAAACAGTATACCCAGGTGAGCCGGGGATTTGGTGTAAAATCAAGGGAGGTAAACTTGTTGCCTGAGCACCATACACCGCGCAGGTCCCTGTTTCTTGAGAGATCCATGGTCTCTATTTCATTATCCTTGCACCAGAGTCCCTGAAGGGCAACGAAGTATTCTACACCCTTAATGGATTTGATACCTTTTCCTTCGCAGTATATATTCAGAGTTTCGTTGATCTCTTTTTCGTCGAGGGTGCCGTTTCCGTCTTTATCATATGTGCTGCTTGAGATTATCGCCCTGAAAGTATCATCAGGGAAGGTCGTTTTGTCGATCTTTACAGGCTTGGCTTCAAAAAGATCTACCGGATCGTCGCCGATCTCATCAAGGGTTGTTGTGATCATAAAACCAAACTTAACGGACTTTGCGGCCTTATTAAGCTGCTTTAAGCCTTTATTGAATTTTCTGAGGGCTTTGCCCTTCAGACCTATGCTTTTCCTTACACTCTTTTTGACTGAAGCCTTAACGGTAAAATACGCCTTATCACTGCATTTTTTGTTTTTCTTGGCAGTATAGGTCCACTTGATCAGGCCGCTTGCGTCTTTAGCACCTGTAAGGTCCATAGCCAGTTCTTCCAGATCGGGGCTGGCAGCATTGGCAAACAGTTGTGTCAGGGGTTTGATCTTTTTTCCGGTGTAGAGCACCTGAGCATAATAAGCTATATCGGCGTGCAGATTATAGATTTTGTCATTGATAGTTATCGGTTTGGCGATCACCAGACCATAGGTCAGTCTTCTTACATTTTTCAGGGCATCGTCATTTTCTGCAGTAGTGAATTCCGTGAATTCCGTAGTTTCTTCTTCCGTGATAACATTTTCACTCACTGAGACATCCATATCCTCTGATGCCATAACGGGCAATATCTGTCCGGCAAGCATCATGACCGTGAGCAGGCATGTTAACAGCTTTTTCATTATTATAATATCCTCCCCAAATGTATCATGGACAAGCAGCAAAGCTGCTGAACCCATCCGGATCTGTCATCATGTCATAAACCTTAAGCCACGGTATATGCTACCATAAAGCCCGTAGAATGGCAAATTTAAGTTGAGTGATATATGGAAATCTGATATATTGTTGATTATACGGATTTACAGAAAAAATCAAACAGGAGGATTGTTTCAATGAACTTTAGTGTAAGCTGTGAACTGGATGATGGGATCGTGGTCATTGATCCTGCAATGATAGATGAGATAGATGAAAAGATAATGTATGCCATGGAAATATTTCTTGATCCTGAGGGAGTAACCGAAATTGTGTTTGATTTTCCCGGTGAAGAATGGAAGAGCGTATATAACCGCCAGAGCAGAAAGCTTCTTTCATTTATGGATGAGGGAAAGATGTGGATCAAACTTGTTAAACCCGGGGATCAGGAATTTACGATGGAGCAGGTTGATTCCGGAGATTTTGAGGAAACGGTATCCGTTACTTCCGGAAAACTCTATGTGGTATTGGCGAGTGAATTATTGCAATGTATCTATTTTCCGGAACTGGAAATGGAACTGCTGGGAGAGGTCGAGCTGGAGAACGGTAATTACAAAATAGGATATGAAGATGGAAGAATACAGTATTATAAAGCATAAGACAGAAAATACCATGACAAGGGAGAGAGAAGATGGAAATAAGCGATAAGAGGATCGATGACGGGAAAGCTTTTGACTGGGGTAAGACTTCAGAGGAATATGCAAAGTTCAGGGATATTTATCCTGAGATTTTTTATAAGAAAATAGCGGACAGGGGCCTATGCATAAAAGGCCAGAAAGTGCTGGATCTGGGGACCGGTACCGGAGTACTTCCGAGAAATATGTATGCTTACGGAGCAGACTGGACCGGTACGGATATATCACCCGAACAGATAGAACAGGCAAAGAGACTGGCTTCAGAGGCGGGCATGGATATACGGTTTATGGCTGTGCCTACCGAAGAAGCGGACTTTCCTGCAGGTAGTTTTGATGTGATAAGCGCCTGTCAGTGTTTCTGGTATTTTGATCATGAAAAGGTAATGCCGAAGCTGGCAGAATTCCTGAAGCCGGAAGGCAGGCTGTTGATCCTGTATATGGCATGGCTTCCTTATGAGGATGAGATAGCAGGCAAGAGTGAAGAGATAGTTCTCAAATACAGTCCTAAGTGGACAGGCTGTGGAGAAACGAGACATCCCATATGGATACCGGATGTAGCTTACGAATACTTTGATATGGTTGAACATGAGGAATATGATGTAAAAGTCCCGTTTACAAGGGAAAGCTGGCACGGCAGAATGAAAGCCTGCAGAGGTGTGGGCGCTTCTCTTTCCGGAGAAGAGCTGGCTAAATGGGATGCGGAACACAGAAAACTACTGGAAAACATAGCACCGGAGAGTTTTGAGATACTGCATTACGCAGCACTGGCGGTATTGAAGAAACGAGCATAGGTGCAGCTATGAATGATGTTTCCTTTGAAATGATCACTGTTTCCGAAGCAATCCGTTTAGCAAAAGAAATCGGCGGGAAAGACGGACTGAACTGTATAGCGGAACTTGATGAGACTGCGGTTGCAGGTTCAAGAGAATACGCGGGAAATGAGCAAAATCTTCCTCTCTTCGGGATACCGGTTCTCGTGAAGGATAATATAGACGTTAAGGGATTTCACACAACAGCAGGAAGCCTGGCTTTAGCGGATAATCTTGCGAAAAGTGATGCGCCGGTCATTCAGAATCTTCGTCGCAGCGGAGCTGTGATCATCGGCAAAAGCAACATGACCGAGTTTGCCAATTATGTTTCGACGAAGATGCCGGGCGGGTACAGTTCCCGCGGCGGACAGGTGATACATGCAGTAAAGCCGGATCTTGACCCTCTTGGTTCTTCAACGGGCTCGGCTGTCGCAGTTGCCGCCGGAATCGTACCGATGGCGGTGGGAACGGATACCTGTCACTCGGTAACCGCCTGCGCCATGGGAAACGGGATCTGCGGATTAAAACCTCCGGCCGGTACTCTTTCACAGGAAGGGATCATCCCGATTTCAAAGACCTTCGACAGTGCGGGTGCAATGGCGCAAAATGTGAGCGATACCCTCAAACTTTATTCTGCTATGCGGGACGAGCCTCTGCCGGAGATCAAACCGACTCCCGTCGGAGAACTTCGGATTGCAGTAAATACGGCCAACTCCGACATGGATCCGAAGGAGCGAAGACGATTTCTTGATAAGCTGGTTAAGACTCTGAGGAATAACGGCGCCGTGATCCGTGAGGTCAATGATCCGCCGACACCTGAGCTTCCCGCCATTATGAAAAGGGAGTTTGGTCCGGGGCTTGAGGAATATCTCGGAAAGAGTGTGGCAAAGTTAAAGACGCTTAAGGAGATCATCGAATACTTTGATGCACATCCGGACACGATGAAGAAGTACGGATATGATCTGCTGCAGGGAGCATTTTACGATAAATCGCAGGAAGCCTTTATAGAGGAAGAATACCAAAAGGCCATGAGATCCCGTGGGAATGAGATAGAAAGGATCACGGAGGAAATATCGGATTACGATGCCGTACTGATCACCGGTCCGACCTACGTCAATCACCTCTGCGGCCTGCCGACGATAACTGTCGCCGGCAGAAGCCTTGATGCAAACGGAGTAAGACAGGCGGTAATGCTGTACGGAACGGATGAGTACAGGCTTTACGCGGCAGCACTGACTGTGGAGCAATTGCTCAACTCAGATGACCCGGCCATATAGCAGGATAGATCAATTACAGGGGGGTATAACATGATCAGAACAAAGCAATTTCAGATCCTTACGGATATCGATCTTGTATATAAACTCATGACAGAAGTGTATAACCATGAAGAGAGCAACGGGCCGGCAGAGCCTTTCTTTGAATATGCGATAACCTCTCCCTGGCTGGAGAGAGACTTTCTTCGTTTGAACCGGTTTTGGCTGGATGGGGACAATCCTGTTGCATTTGTGTTTTACGAGAAGCCGGTGACATCGCTTTATTTTGTGTTACGTCCGGGATATGAGTACCTTGCGGGCGAAATGATCGAGTACGCAGAGTCAGCATATCCGAAGTTTGAGGATCCTTTAGAGCTGGTGTTTATTTCGGGTCAGACCGCTCTCATTGAAGCAGCAAAGGAACATGGCTACGAACCGGCATATGAAGAGCCGGAGCATTATTTTGATTTTAGACTTGGTAAGCTTGACTATCCACTTCCTGCGGGATATCACTTCGTAGACCCGGATACATCAGATCCTTTAAAGACGGCTAAGTGTCTCTGGGATGGATTTAACAAATGGGAGCTCGGTGAGTTTAAAGACTGGGATATTCCTGCAAAGAATGAGGGAAGAAGCCCGTTTGAACTATATCAGAATGTTCTCGGAGCAACGATAGCACCGGCTCCCCACGCAACTTACGAGTACACGACTATCATAGCGGATGAACATGAAACTTACGTCTGTTTTTCGGGTATGTGGTGGTGCCCTCAGATCAAGTTAGCATACATGGAGCCACTCTGTACCGTTCCGGAACATCAACATAAGGGACTGGCTGCTGCGGCACTTTCACACCATGACAGAATACTCAGGCCTCTCGGTGCCGAGATAATGACAGGCGGAGGAAATGAGTTCTATAAGAAGATCGGATACCAGTGCACACGGGTCTACGGGCATTTCGTGAAAAAGTAAGGAGCGGACATGGAATACATTTTTACGGAAAGAGCGCATCTAATGTGTCCGAACATGTGCTTTGGGATAGTTATATGCATAAACGCTGAATTGAATGAAAGCAGGGTAGCGGATGCTGTGAGATGTCTATCCCTGGCACATCCTTTTATCAGGGCGCTTATTTCACACGAAGAAAAAGAAAACAGATTCTTCTATGATGTGAAGGAAGATTCGCAGGCAGAGATATCAATCTGCCGTGGCAACATTCCGGATTTAGATTCACCTGAGATCATAACTGAATTTGAAAGGATTACCTCAAGGGATTTTGATCTTTTTAAAGAAGGAATGTTAAAGATCTCTGTTTGGCCTTCGGGCGCGAAAACAATCGTACTGATGGTTTTTCACCATCTGCTTGCGGATGGGATGGGAGCCCTGGAACTATCCAGGGAGTTTGCGGATTATTATGTGCTGGGAAAACAACCAGTATATGCGGAAGAAAAGCTTATATCGTCCGCATCGGAATTCCCTGAGAATTCGAAACTTCCGTTTATCAGCAGATTGCTCGTGAACATGGCAAACAGACAGTGGAAAAAAGAGAATAAAAGACTGGCCTTCGAAGATTACCACCGTTTTGCGGATGAACATCTCAAGAATGATAAAGTAAAGCATAAGCTGTCCGTTTTAGAGATAAGTGAAACAGAGAATATCGCTAAAAAATGCAAAACGGAACGCATTACCGTAAATGATTACCTTTTGGCAAAGCTCTTTACCGAAGAGAGGATCAAAAGGATCGTTATGGCAATGGATATCAGAAAACCCTTAAAATGCTATAATCCCGGAGCGATGGGAAATTATTCCACTGCTTTTTCGGTTGAACTTAATGGTTTAGAGGATGATCTTTTTACGGTAGCAAAGCAGGTTCATGAAAAAGTTCGCGTAATAACTTCAAAACCGTCATCTCTTTATCTTGTGCTGCAATGCTATGCGGCTCTTGATCCGGGACTCTTGGATGCGGCCATGATGGCAAGCCGGGGCAGGTTTGAGAGTAAAGCCGCCGGCTTTATAGGCAAAAACTTTTTCCACATGGATAAAGCGGAAGGATACAGCATCACGAATCTCGGAAAAACAGAAAGTGACGTAATAGAAGATGCATATTTTATCCCGCCGGCTTCACCGGCGATAAAGAAAACATGCGGAGTGCTTACGCTTAACGGCAAAATGAGAGTATGCACGAGCGAACGATCTTGGGGACGGGGTTAGTGGCTAATTTTGCAGAATCGATTAACAGTGCTAAAGAAAGGTGAATTATATGGAAAAGTATATTGAAGGAAATAAAGCAGCATGGGAAGAGGCCTTTGATAAGAGAGATGCATCCTGGGGTGCTGATATTACAGAGAAAATACAGAATGAAGAGTACCCGTTTTTTGAAAAAGAAATGGTTGATGTTTTACGAAACATCGATACAGAGGGAAAGACTGTCGGTCAGTTCTGTTGTAACAATGGCCGGGAGCTGCTTTCTTTGGTAAAAAACGGAAAGGCCTTGAAGGGCGTAGGTTTTGACATTGCCGAGAATCAGGTCGCATTTGCAAATGAAAAAGCAAAAGAACTGAACCTGCCTTGTACTTTTGAAGCTGTAAATGTCTATGATATAGATGATCGTTTCAAAGAACAGTTTGATATTGTGATCATCACTATCGGAGCACTATGCTGGTTTGAAGATCTGAACCGCTTTTTTGAGATCGTGGCAAAGTGCATGAAGCCGGGAGCTGTGATAGTGCTTAATGAACAGCACCCCTGCACAAATATGCTGGCTACGGAAGGTGATGCTGAGTTTGACCCGGAGCATAGGATAGAATGCCATTTTTCTTATTTTGAGCATGAATGGACAGGGAATGGCGGTATGTATTATATGACATTGAAGAACTATCATTCGAAAACGTTTACGGATTTTACTCATTCGATGTCAGAAATAATATCCGGAATGTGCGATAATGGAATTGTCGTCACAGGACTTAAAGAATTTGATTATGATATCAGCGGCGGTTTTTCCGCAATAGATCATAGCGGATACCCGCTGTCAATGATCCTGCAGGGTAAGAAAGTGTGATCCGTGCAATCTGTTTGAATAGCTATAGTGAAGAAGGGAAATGCGGATTGAGTAAAGATGATGTATCGGTTTTGTTCAAGCGTTGTCAGAAATAAATAGTAAGAGGGACCACAATCATGGATGAAAAGTCTTTGCAAGATATATTGACATTGAATTACGGAATAGAAGTCCAGTCTTTGGAATTCCTGAGAGAAGGCGGCACCACTACATATATTGTCAACGGAAGGTCTAAGTATCTGCTTAAGATTATTGGATCTGCTTTTTCGGATACAGCAAGGCAGTCTGCGTCTATTATGAGATACCTGGAAGGAAACGGATTCCCGGTACCTAAAACGATACTTACAAAGAGTGGAGATGCCATTTTTGAAACAGAAATAGATGGTGAGAAGAAACTGATTGTTCTCATGGAATACATTGATGGGGAAGAGCCGGAATTGGAAACCTGTCCCATGGAAGTCGGAGCTTTGGTTGGAAGATTTCATCAGCTTATGGAGAATTACCCTGCAGAGCTTGTCTCCCATGGTAAAGAATTCTTTATAGATCGATACCTTGGTTTCCTTCGTAAAAAGAACTACCCGCGTATCAAAGAGTATGAGGAGTTGGGAGAAAGCCTCTGGGATAAGGTTAAGGATCTTCCGCAGGGAAATTGTCACGGCGATCTGCACAGAGGAAACTTGTTGCAGAATGCGGATGGGAAGATTTATCTTGTTGATTTTGATACTGCTTGCTGTGCTCCGCTTATGTTTGATGTTATGGTCATGTGTGACATGACGGATTATTTTAATCTGAAGCAGGAAGATATTGAACTTACTAAGGAAGTGTATCGGAAATTTCTTTCGGGATATGCTGGTTATCATAAGTTGAGCCGCGAGGAAATCCTTTCTTTTCCGTATTGGGTTGCAATCAGACATTTTCAGTTACAAGCAACCATCCTTGAAATATATGGAATGGACTGCATAGATGAAAGCTTTATAGATGGACAGCTATACTGGCTTAATAAG
>JAILES010000101.1 GCA_024687205.1 Lachnospiraceae bacterium | reverse complement strand
TTTACCTGTTTCGTCTCAGCCATTTATCTTCCTTTTATCCTACCTGGGTTCATCGAAATCGGCATTGCCGCCGGTCTGCGATTCGTAAACTTCCCTGTATATCTCATTGCTCTTCATCAGTTCCTCATGGGTGCCGAAACCGTCCACGCGGCCTTCCTCCATGACTATTATCCTGTCCGCATCCATAACGGATGATATACGCTGTGCTATTATCAGCTTGGTCATGCCGGGCAGTTCTTCCCTGAAAGCTTTTCTGATCTTTGCATCGGTAGCTGTATCCACTGCCGAGGTTGAATCGTCGAGTATCAGCACCTTCGGCTTTTTCATCAGTGCCCTTGCTATACAGAGACGCTGCTTCTGTCCGCCGGACACATTGGTACCGCCCTGTTCTATACGCGTGTTGTATCCGTCTTCCATCTTCTCTATAAATTCGTCCGCACAGGCCATACGGCAGGCCTGCCTGCATTCTTCCTCACTTGCTTCGGGATTGCCCCAGCGCAGGTTGTCGATCACCGTACCTGAGAAAAGCACATTTTTCTGAAGCACGACAGACACCTGGTCACGCAGAGCCTCCAGTGAATATTCCTTTACATTCTTTCCGCCTACGGACACGCTGCCGCTGCTGACGTCATACAGCCTGCTGATAAGATTGACAAGACTCGTCTTGGCCGAGCCGGTCCCGCCTACTATGCCGATAGTCTCGCCGCTCTTTATATGCAGGGTCACATCCTTGATCACGGGCTCGCCGTTTCCGGACTGATATGAAAAATCAACATTCTGAAAATCTATGGAGCCGTCTGCCACTTCCGTCACCGGATCCTCGGGATCGGTGATATCGCTCTTTTCAGTCAGGACCTCCGCCACACGTTCTATACTTGCCGAAGACATGCTCACCATTACGAAGATAAAGGAGATCATCATCAGGCTCATCAGTATGTTCATGCAGTAGGTCAGCAGGCTCATGAGATCACCTGTGGTAAGCAGGGTTCCGCCGGATGAGACTATCATCTTGGCACCTACCCAGCTGATGCCGAGTATGCAGGAGTATACGGTCAGCTGCATCACAGGACCGTTAAGGATCACATTGTTCTCGGCCTTTACGAACATCCTGTAGATATTCTCACAGGCTTTCCTGAAACGGTCGTTCTCATAGTCCTCACGCACATATGCTTTTACTACCCTGATGGCGCTCACGTTTTCCTGAACCGCGGCATTCAGATCGTCGTATTTTCTGAATACCTGTCTGAAATACTTTGAAGCCCTTCTCATTATCAGGAAAAGGAAGAATGCAAGAACTATAACTGCTACAAGATAAATAGAGGCCACCCTTGGTGATATGATGAACGCTGCTACCATAGCAAAGAGCATGGAGAAAGGTGCCCTGAAGCACATCCTCAGTATCATCTGATATCCGTTCTGTATATTGGTGACATCGGTAGTAAGCCTGGTGATCAGACTTGCGGTCGAAAACTTATCGATATTCGCGAAGGAATAGGTCTGGATATTGTCAAACATGGCCTTGCGCAGGTTTTTTGAAAAACCCGTGGCCGCTTTGGATGCAAACATGCCACCCAGAATACCGGAAAGAAGGCCACCCAGGGCAAGGATTATCATCAGTCCGCCCATGAGCCAGATATGCCGCATATCTCCCTTATCTATACCGTCATCCACTATGGATGCCATGCAGATAGGTATAACTATTTCAAATATCACCTCGAAGATCATACATATCGGGGTGAGTATCGAAGCAAGCTTATATTCTTTTACATGTGATAAGAGTGTTTTTAACATAAGGCTTATTCTAATGCCCAAATTAGCAACCGTCAACTTAAATCTTGCTATTTACCCGCCCGACGGTTCAGCTCCTCCTGCATCTCATCCAGAAAATCCTGGGGATCACATGCATTATAAGCCTCGATATACCTCTCCCATTCACTCTCAAAATCATCACTCATCACCAGCAGCGGCAGATACTGCAGTTTAAACTCATTTATCTTTTCCCAGGCTGCACCGCCTTTCGTGGCACGTGTCATACCGTTGGAATAAGACCACATGGGAAACCAGGGCTGCTTCTCTTCCACAACGGACCCTATCATTTCCGGATAAGTATGCACGCCGTACTTTTCAAAGCAGGCCGCCACCGGTCCCGGCAGGCTGTCGTGGAATTCCGAAGGCTGTTCTCCGGGGAAATTGGCATTTATCCCGTCATCACTTGTGCCTCCGTACTGGGGCATATACGCGTAAGCGCAGAGGTGACGCTTCCTGTAACTGTCATCACCCACCATGTCTCTTATCTCTTCCGTACGGTAAAAAAGACCGTTCTCGTCTACAAGATAATCCACGCCTTCGACTCCCCAGAAGCGCAGGTTATGTATTTCCTGATCCAGCATGGCATCAAGAAAAGAGAATGCCAGCGCCGGATCCTGACAGGCAGTGGTCACTGCTATACCGGAACTGACGTTCAAAGTATCTCCGTAGGTGTGCCAGCGGTTTTCCATCCCTCTTTCTATGGTCAGCCCCAGAGGAATATAACCGCAGCCCATTTCATCCAGCCCCAGCTGGCGCTGTATATCAACAGTCTCCATGAAATTCCAGTACTGATCGCACATACCCAGCACTACGCCGTCTGCGATCTTAGCCAGGTATTCGTCATAATTCTGGGTTGCGAACTCAGGATCAAGATAACCTTTTTGATACTCTTCATTAAGTCTTTCAAAATAGCGCTTTGCCGTAGGCGTGGTATTATAGTCCTCAATTTTGGGATTCTCCGGATCAGTTGTATAATCAACGATCACGGTACCGTCATTGGGATAACCGTCAAGAAACAGCGGGGCGTTCTCTATGCAGAAAAGCTTGCCCTTTTCGCAGAGACTTGTATAAGCTATAAGCTTACGCTCGTTCCCCTCGGGATCCGTATCCGTCGGGTGGGCATTATAATACCGCTCCAGAAGATCGAAGTACTCATCCATGGTCTTTATCCTGGGATAATGAGCCCATTCCAATACCCTTGCCTGTATCCAGAAAGCCTCATCATTATGTGTGGTCACCGTGGTTGCTCCCTTTGTTTTCTGAAACACGTTGCACCAGTAGATATGACCGTCTTCACGTCTGAAGAGATCCCACTCCTCGGGAGTATAATAAGCGCTTAGATTGGGATAATCACCGCTTTCGAGGTATTCGTCCCAGGGCACCAGCAGCCCTTCTTCATAGAGCATGGGACAGCCGTCTCCACCGTCTATCATATCGGGAAGATTTCCGGCGGCGATCAAGCTTTCAACCCCCTCTTCCTCACTCTGTCCGCTCTGGCTGCTCAGCCAGCTCTCCATTACGCGCACTCCGGTTTTTGCGGCTATCAGTTCACGTACTTCATTATTGTCATTTATTTCCTGCCTGGGTTTGACCCCGAAGAAGGTGAAGGTCGTGATGCCGTCGGATGCGGGCGGTCTCGACTCGGAAGGTACGTTTATCCCCTGCACATCGGCAGATTTTTCAGCCTCTCCACATGCAACAGGACTGCCCATGATCAAGATCACGGACAGTCCTGCGATTATTCTTCTTATGATACTTTTTTCTGACATTTAACCCTTTACAGCACCTGCAGTAAGACCTTCAACGATCTGGTTAGCGAAGATACAGTAAACTATGATCGTAGGGATGACCGCGATAACGATACCTGCGAACATCTGCGTATAGTTGGTACTGTGAGGTCCTACGAACTTGGTCAGTGATACGGGCAGGGTCTTTCTTTCATCATCCGAGATGAATACCATTGCGAAGAGCAGCTCGTTCCAGTTGTTGACGAAGGACATAAGACCTGTCACCATGAAACCTGTCTTTGCCAGAGGAAGACCTACGGTAAAGAACAGCTTGGGAACCGAGCAGCCGTCAATGACTGCCGCCTCAAAAAGTTCGTTCGGTATGCTCTCAAAGAAGCCTGCCATAATGTATATCGTGATCGGCAGTGAGAACGACACATAAGGTATTATCAGTCCTACCAGTGAGTTGGTCAGGCCCCAGCTTGCGAACTGTGTGTACAGAGAGAAGAGCACGCAGTGAATGGGGATCATCATACCTATCATAAAGTAGGTCAGTGCAAGCTTGCTGAACTTCCAGCGGAGCTTTGCTATGGCGAAAGCCGCCATGGAACCTACAGCCAGTGAGATCAGAAGCGTACATGTAGAAACCACAAAGGAATTAAACATCGCATTTCCGAGATGTCCCTTGGTCCAGGCAAAGATGAAGTTGCCGAATTCCATTCCCGTAGGAAGACTCCAGGGAGCACTCTTGAACTGCGAGTTGGGCTTCATTGCGGACATCACTATCCACAGAAGAGGCACGATATATACCAGAACAAGGAAGCTCAGGAGAACATATATCGCTATCTTTACCGCCTTTCGCTGGCCTTTATTCTTTTCGACCATGCTGTCATCAAAATCAACTTTCATATATAAACTCCCCCTTAATTACTCGTAGCTTTCAACCTTAACAAACTTGTTGATAAGGAATGTAACTATCAGACACATGAGTAACAGTACCATACCTACTGCACAGGCATAACCGTATTTGTTGAATCTCAGACCCTGATCATAAATGACCGTTGCGATAACGTTTGCCTTACCGCCCTTTCCACGCATAGCCTCGGGGATCATACTGAAGATCAGATCGAAGAACTTCAGTGAACCGATGGCGTTGAGGCTCATGGCCGTTGCCATCATGGGCTTGATCAGAGGCAGGGTGATGCGGAAAAATGCCTGGGTACGTGAGCAGCCGTCTATTGCCGCTGCTTCATATATATCTTTGCTGATGCCGGATATCTGTGCCATATACAGCATCATTGACTGTCCTACATACTGCCACAAAGCAACGAAGGATATCACGATGATGGGCAGGATGATGAAGCCCGTGGTATCGGAAAGCCACAATGTACCTTCGTTTGCATTCTCAAGCATTCCAAGGTTTTCCATGATCTTGTTCACACCGTACTTGGGATGGAACACGAAATACCACAGAAGACCGAGAGCTGCGGAGCTCAGTACGCAGGGCAGGTAATAAACATTCTTAAAGAAGTCGCGCCCTCTCTTTATATTGGTAAGCAGAGCTGCCAG
Organism: Lachnospiraceae bacterium; assembly: GCA_024687205.1. Lineage (GTDB taxonomy): Bacteria > Bacillota > Clostridia > Lachnospirales > Lachnospiraceae > NK4A136. The sequence goes on along the minus strand of JAILES010000101.1, from coordinate 989 downwards.
TATAAGTCCGAAGAACAGCTGACTGATTATTGAGAAGATCATGAAGAAGATGGAGTTTTTAAACGCTATCTTCATATCCGGATCATCCGTAAATATCGTTATATAATTCTTCAATCCGACAAAGGTCGGTGCAGAATTCAGTTTGTAATCACAGAGTGAATAATAAAATGCCGTAATAATGGGCACTATAAGCACTGCAGAAAAGATTACAAAGGCCGGAGCCAGAAAAAGTATGATGTTGCTTTTCTTTCTTAGAAGCTTATCCATAAATCCCCCTTAGCAAGATGTCAGCACCCGACTTGCGGGTGCTGACCCAAAAACAACTTTCAGTTTTATCTTACTTCCAAACGTTATCCTCATAGTACTTCTGGATAGGATCCAGAGCAGTAGCGGGATCTGTGCCCTTGAAGATATCTACAAAGCAGCTGTCGAAGGTTGAACCTGCTTCAGAATCAACGAGTGACTCATTGTAGAAACCGAAGGTAGCGTTAGCGCTCTTGAATACGTCCATAACATAGCTCAGCTCGGGAGGAGCAACGTTCTCGTCATACTGAACCTTTGTTACAGGGATCTTACCACCCTGCTCAGCTGTGTACTTCTGAGCTGTATCATCTACGAAATACTTCATAAGTGCAACAGCAGCTTCAGGATTCTTGCTGTCTGCGCTCATAGCGATAGAGTCAGACTTAGCGATTACACGGTTAGGATCTGCGCTTGAACCGTCAACAGCGGGGAATGCGAATACGCCGACTTTCTTCTCGAAACCGGGCTCGCAAGAACCGTTGATCTGGCCGATAGCCCATGAACCCTGGATAAGGATAGCAGCTTCGCCGTCATAGAATGCAGCAGTAGCGATATCGTTGTCATCGGATTCAGCTGTAGGCTGGAAGTACTGGCTCAGCTCCTGGATCTGCTTTGCAGCGTTGATAACCTTTGCATCTTTCCAATCGGTCTTGTGATCCTTGACATCAGCAAGGTTGAGGCCGTTT
>JAILES010000044.1 GCA_024687205.1 Lachnospiraceae bacterium | reverse complement strand
AAGACAATGGCGATACGGGAACAGATCAACAGCATTTGACGTTAAAAACAAAGGGATGTAAGATGGAAGGCGAATCAGGTCAGAAACATCCGGCCAAGAGCCAATCTCATTTCCATCAACTGTCGATACCTTTACGCCATCCAGCCCTGGGGCGGCTATTGACAATTCCGGCAATGAATGTATACTTTAGCACATGAAGATAGAGCGTATAAACGAAAATCAGATAAGGTGCATCCTGACCAAAGAGGATCTGGAGAACAGGAAGATCAAGTTCAGCGAGCTGACCTACGGCAGCGAGAAGGCAACTGATCTTTTCAGGGATGTTATGCTCGAAGCCAGCCGGATCTACGGCTTTGAGGCGGGAAACCAGCCCCTTATGATCGAGGCTGTTCCTATGCAGTCGGGCATGATAGTCTTCCTTATTACCAAGGTGCCCGGTGATGCGGGAGCTTCTTCATCGTCTATCTCGTCTCTTGATTTCTTTGACAGTGCGGACAATGAAGATAATGATGATGTATTCGGCGAGGATAATCCTCCCGTTGCACATTCCGCAACTATCCGCATCGGCGGCAATCTCTCATCCCTGCCTTCACTCGGGCAGACCATCAGAGATCTTTTCCAGGAGATGCTCAGCATGGATGCCTCCGCAGGCAGTAACGGCCGCAGCAATACTGCCAAAGCAAAAGCCCCGTCTCCGGAAGAGGCTGACCGTGTATTTGTATTTGATTCACTTTCAGATGTTATAGATCTGAGTGTCGCTTCGGGCGACCTCAATTCCGGTAATGACTGTCTGTATAAAGACACTTCCAACGGGAAATACTGTCTGCTTCTCATGGCCGACAGCTTTCCGCCTGCTACTTTCAGGCAGCTCTGCACCCTGGCTGCAGATTTCGCTTCTTCGGAGATCCGCGCCGCAGGCTTCAAGGCTCACATGGACGAACTCTACGAGCCTATCATCAAGAGTCATGCCCTGGAGAAACTTTCAGAGCTGAAATAAAAAAGGAGCCGAAGCTCCTTTTTTTCTTTCTTAATATGCTCTTCCCCAGTAGACCATCTTGTTTGCAGGTTTGCCGCAGCAGATGCATTTGTCCGAAAGCTGTTCCTGTTCGAAAGGCATGCACCGGCTGGTAGCTCTGGTGTCGTCCTTGATCTTGTCTTCGCAGGCTCTGTCACCGCACCACATAGCCTTCACAAAACCGGGCCTGTTCTCTATGATATCGCAGAATTCCGCATATTCCGTAGCTTTGTAAGTATGTTCTTCTCTGTGCTTTAAGGCCATCTCGAACATGTTATTCTGGATCGCATCAAGCAGCTCGGGGATTTTCTTCTCAAGCGCATCAAGGGCCACATCGATCTTCTCGCCGTTGTCCCTGCGCACTACTACGCACTTGCCGGCTTCCATGTCCTTGGGACCTATCTCGATCCTTACGGGTATACCGCGCATCTCCTGCTCGGCAAATTTGAATCCCGGGCTCTTGTCGCTTCCGTCAAGCTTTGCTCTTACGCCTGCTGCTTTAAGCCTGTCAGCCAGAGAAGCGGCGCAGTCCATCACGCCTTCCTTTTTCTGCTGGATAGGGATCACAACAGCCTGAACAGGCGCGATGCGGGGCGGCAGCTTCAGGCCGGAGTCATCTCCGTGAACCATGATGATACCGCCGATTATTCTTGTGCTCATGCCCCAGGAAGTCTGGTGGCAGAACTTCATTGTATTGTCCTTGTCGGTGTACTGTATGCCGAAAGCCTTTGCAAAGCCGTCACCGAAGTTGTGGCTGGTACCGGACTGCAGAGCCTGGCCGTCATGCATCAGTGCTTCTATAGTATAGGTAGCTTCCGCACCGGCGAATTTTTCCTTATCGGTCTTGCGGCCTTTGATAACGGGGATCGCCAGCACCTGCTCGCAGAAATCAGCGTAGATGTTCAGCATCTTTATCGTGCGTTCCTGGGCATCCTCAGCTGTCGCATGTACGGTGTGGCCTTCCTGCCATAAGAACTCGCGGCTTCTTAAGAAGGGCCTTGTGGTCTTCTCCCAGCGGACAACAGAACACCACTGGTTATAGAGCTTGGGCAGATCCCTGTAGGAATGTACTTCATCCTTATAAAAATCGCAGAACAGAGTCTCCGAAGTAGGGCGTACGCAAAGTCTCTCGGTCAGGGGCTCCAGACCGCCGTGGGTTACCCATGCCACTTCGGGAGCGAAACCTTCCACATGATCCTTTTCTCTCTGGAGCAGGCTCTCGGGGATGAACAGCGGCATGTACACGTTTTCCACGCCGGTCTCTTTGAAACGCTTGTCCAGCTCTTTCTGTATATTCTCCCACAGTGCATATCCGGCAGGCTTTATCACCATGCAGCCCTTTACGGATGCATAATCGATGAGCTCGGCCTTCTTAACTACATCGGTATACCACTGTGCGAAATCTTCCTTCATTGAAGTGATCTCTTCAACAAGTTTCTTCTGATCTGCCATTTTATTGTCCTCCGACTGCTTATTATGACTTTGTCTATCTTATAGCGTGCGGGGGGTTTTGTCAATCACGGGCCCGGTTGCGTGGAGGGGGGATTTGGTGTATAATACTTCTGTGTGTCATCCTGAAGGGGAAGGAATAAGATATGGCTGCAAAGCTTAAGGTAAAAGGAAAACTTAGAAGTTATCTGCAGACGCCGTTTCTGCTGGGGATAATACTGCTGCTGGTGAACGTGGCGGTGTATCTGGTGAACAGGAACGCCGGCTATATAGTAAGCGGATATACCGTTCTCTACTTTGTATTCATCGGTCTGATGATGATCATCATCAAGCCTGACATCAACAGGGAGCTGGTGACCTTCGCCGCAGAGTACGGTCAGATACAGAAGCAGATACTCAAGAACCTGGAGCTTCCATATGCACTGCTGGACGAGAACGGCAAGATCATCTGGTTTAACGGGGCGTTTGAGGACATAACCGAGAAGGAAAAGCTGAACAAGAAGACGATCATGAGCCTGATCCCGCAGATACAGAAGAGCGATCTGCCTCCGGAGGACGGCATGGCAGAGCTTAAGGTAAAGCATGAGGAAAAGGATTACCTGGTGCGCATGAAAGGCATCACCCTCAAAGAGATGGCGATGATGACCGACACCAAGGGAGCTGAGGATTACCAGGGCTACCTGATCGCCATATATTTCTTCGATGAGACCGCATTGAACCTGGCACTGCAGGAAGTGGACAACCAGAGCCTCGTGGTGGGCATGATCTACATAGACAATTATGATGAAGCACTGGAGAGCGTGGACGACGTGGGACGAAGCCTTCTCGGCGCATATATCGACAGGGCGCTGAACCAGTACGTGAACGCCATAGACGGTATCCTCAGGAAGACCGAGAAAGACAAGTACCTGATGATCATCAGGAAGAGCGCGCTGGCGCAGCTTAAGGAAGAAAAGTTTACCCTGCTGGAAGAAGTGAAGGGTATCAATATCGGCAACACCATCGCGATGACGCTTTCAATAGGTATAGGTGTGGACGGACTTACCTATGCGCAGAACTGCGAATTCGCAAGGAACGCCATCGATCTGGCCCTGGGCCGCGGCGGCGACCAGGCCGTGGTGAAGAGCAGGGAAAACCTGACCTACTACGGAGGCAAGAGCGAGCAGAAGGAAACTACCACCAGAGTGCGTGCGAGAGTAAAGGCCCAGGCCCTGGAAGAGATAATATCCGGCAGAGACCGCATCTATGTGATGGGTCACCGCAACGGGGACATGGACAGCTTCGGCGCAGCGGTGGGTGTATGCTGCGCAGCCCAGAGCCTGCATAAGAAATGCCATATAGTGCTGGCTGAGGAAGTCAACCCGTCGCTGCAGCCTTTGGTAAGCCTCTACCGGGAGAGCGCGGACTGCGCCGAGGATACCATCCTTACACCCGAGCAGGCCCTGGAGAATGCGGACGAGGGCAAGACAGCAGTGATCGTGGTGGATATCAACAGGCCGTCCATCACCGAGTGTCCCGAACTGTTAAAGAAGTGCAAGACCATCATCGTGCTGGATCATCACAGACAGGGTGCGGAAGCCATAGAGAACGCAACGCTTTCCTATATAGAGCCCAATGCATCCAGCGCCTGCGAGATGGTGGCTGAGATACTGCAGTATTTCGGCGGTGGCGTGAAGTTCAAGGGCGTGGTGGCGGATTCGCTGTATTCGGGCATCGTGCTGGATACACAGAATTTTACCGTTAAGACAGGCGTCAGGACCTTTGAGGCAGCTGCGGGACTCAGACGCAACGGTGCCGACGTGACAAGAGTAAGGAAGATGTTCAGGGAGGATCCCGCGGATTATAAGGCAAAAGCCGAGACCACAAGGCTTGCGGAGATCTACAAGAAGGAATATGCGATCTCAAGCTTAAAGCCCGAGGGCATAAAGAACCCGACGGTCATAGCGGCCCAGGCGGCCAACGACCTACTGGGTATGAAGGGCGTAAAGGCAAGCTTCGTGATGACCGAATTCCAGGGCAAGATCTATATCTCAGCCAGGTCCATAGACGAAGTGAACGTACAGGTGATAATGGAGAAACTGGGCGGCGGCGGCCATATGAACGTGGCAGGTGCGCAGATGGAGAATACCACCATCGAAGCAGCCGTGATAGTGCTCAAGAGTACCCTTGACAATATGATACAGGAAGGAGAACTGTAATGAAGGTGATACTTATCGAGGATGTAAAGAGCCTCGGGAAAAAAGGCGAAGTGGTGGACGTCAGTGACGGATATGCAAGGAATTTCCTGCTTTCCAAGAAGAAAGGACTGGAAGCCACGGCAGAGAACATGAACAACCTGAAACTCAAGAAAGCCAATGAGGACAGGATAGCAAAGGAAAAGCTGGAAGAAGCAAAACGTTTCGCAGAGGAACTGAAGAGCAAGAGCGTGAAGCTCGGGATCAAGGCCGGTGAGGGCGGCAAAGCCTTCGGATCCATATCGGCAAAGGAGATAGCCCAGGCAGCCAAGGACCAGCTGGGATACGAACTGGATAAGAAAAAGATAGTGCTGGAAGCTCCGATCAAAAGCGCAGGCAGCTTCAATGTAAAGATCAAGCTGCATCCCGAAGTGACAGGCGAGATAAACGTTAAGGTAGAAGAGGAATAACTGATGGCTGAAGAAGCTATGGTAAAAAGGACAAGACCGCACATGCAGGAAGCCGAAGAGGCTGTGCTGGGCGGTCTTTATATAGACAATGAACAGATAGCTGCGATAGAGGACGTGCTGCCTGACGGGAAAGCTTTTTACAACAAGACCTACGGAACTATCTATGATGCAATGGTGGCGCTTAACAAGAAGGGCATGGCCGTGGATATGGTCACGCTGCAGAGCAAGCTTTCGGAGATGAACGTGCCCCCCGAGGTGGTGAGCCCCGAATTCCTGCAGGAAGTGATCATGAAGGTGCCTACTTCGGCGAACGTGCGGCATTATGCGAACATCGTGGCCCAGAAGGCACTGCTCAGGGATCTGCTGAGCGTCTCCGAGGAGATAAGCGAAGCCTGCTATGAAGACAGGGATGATGTAAACGAGATACTGGAGAAGGCCGAGAAGAAGGTCTTTGACGTGGTGCAGCGCAGGAACCTGGGTGACATACGCGGCATCGACCAGATCGTCATGGATACGCTGAAGCTGATAGACAAGGCGGCAAGAACAGAGGGAGATGTTACCGGCCTGTCTACGGGCTTTATAGATCTGGACAAGAAGACGGCCGGCTTCCAGCCCGGCAACCTGGTCCTGGTGGCGGCAAGGCCCGCCATGGGTAAGACTTCGTTTGTCCTTAGCATCGCGAAGAACCTGGTGATCAACCAGCATAAAAAGGTGCTGATGTTCTCACTGGAAATGGTGGACACGGAACTGGCCAACAGGCTGCTTTCCATGGATTCCAAGGTGGATTCCCAGAAGTTCAAGACCGGTTCGCTGACTGAAGGCGACTGGGAGAGTATAGTGGAGAGCGGCGGCAATTACGCGCACTCGGGACTGATACTGCATGACAGGGCCACCACACTGCCTGAGATACGTTCGATCTCAAGGAAGATGAAGGTGGAGAGAAATATAGACCTGGTGATCATCGACTACCTGCAGCTGATGAATTCCGCCAGCAAAAAAGCGGACTCCAGGCAACAGGAGATAAGTGAGATCTCCAGAGGACTCAAGCTGCTGGCAAAGGAACTGCAGGTGCCGATCATAGCGCTGTCGCAGCTATCCCGTGGCGTGGAATCCAGGAACGACCACAGGCCCATGCTTTCGGACCTGCGTGAATCCGGAGCCATCGAGCAGGATGCTGACGTAGTTCTTTTCATCTACCGCGACGAAGTCTACAACGCCGACACGGAAGACAAGAACATAGCGGAGATAATCATAGCCAAGCAGAGGAGCGGCCCCATCGGCACCGTGAAGCTGGCATGGCTGGCAGAATATACACAGTTCGGAAATCTGGGACGCTGAGGAAGGAGACGATATGACGAGATTCTTCGATATCTTATTTTCGACGCTTGCGATAATAGTGCTGTTTCCGATATTGATACCGGTAATGATAGCGCTGAAGCTGACCGGCGAGCACTATATCTTTTATGAGCAGGAGAGGGCGGGAAAAGGCGGCAAGACCTTTAAGCTGCTCAAGTTTGCCACGATGCTCAAGGACTCGCCGAACATGGCCGGAGGGATGTTTACGAGTGAGAACGACCCGCGGATGCTACCTTTCGGCAAGATACTCAGGAAGACAAAGATAAACGAGCTGCCTCAGCTTTTCAATATACTTAAAGGGGACATGAGCATAATAGGCTACAGGCCTATATCGAAGGCGCAGTATGACCGCTATCCCGAGGAAGTGAAGGAAGCGCTTAAGAAGCTGCGTCCGGGACTTTCAGGCATAGGTTCGATAGTGTTCCGTGATGAGGAGCGCATACTCCAGAGCGTGGAAGATAAAGATAAGTTCTACCATGAGATGATCCTGCCCTACAAGGGAGCAGTTGAAAAGTGGTATGCGGAGCACAGGAGCATAGGGATGTATTTCCTGCTGATAGATCTGACCGTAGACGCGGTACTCAAGCCTAAGAGCCGCAGGTGGTGGCATCTCCTTAAGGACAAAGGGCTGCCCTGCCCGCCGAAGGAACTGCAGGTGTATCTTTAATGTGGTACGTGATACAGGTCAGGACAGGCAAAGAAGAACAGGTGCGTGACCACTGCCGCAAGCTTATAATAAATCAGGAAGACAGTGCCCTTAAAGATACCAGGGTGTATTATTACGACAGGCAGATGAAGCGGCAGGGAGAATGGCGGACCGAGAAGCGGGTAATGTTCCCCGGTTACGTTTTCCTTGAGAGCGATGATGTGAAGACACTGTTCCAGCAGCTGAAGCGCATCATAGGCATGACCAGGCTGCTGGGAACGGACCGTGATCCGGTGCCGCTTACGCATAAGGAAGCAGAACTGCTGGAAAAGCTGGGCGGCGGCAGCGAGAGCGTGGATTACTCCGAGGCCATCATAGTAGGAGACAGGGTGCAGGTATATTCAGGACCGCTGCAGGGCCTGGAAGGCCTGATCTGCAAGATAGACCGGCACAAGAGGCTGGCCTGGATAGAGCTGGATTTTCTGGGACAGAAGAGGCGCATGGAACTGGGACTTGGCGTAGTAAGGAGGGAATAAATGTGTTTTAGGACGGAGGGACTTTACAGTCCCTCTTTTTTATGTTATATCTAATGTGTCTGAGAAAGGTTTAGGCGGTATTCTTCCGCCGTTGTTCTTGTTTTACAGGGACATGTTTTCGCGTGAAAATAATTAAGAAAGGATTGGACTATGAGCGAAAATATAGTATTTAAGACCTGGGAGGAATTGCGTATGTTGGCACAGATGAATCCTGCAATAGATGAAGCAGTAACGAAAATTCACTTTCTCAGTGAGGAAGATAGTGTCCGTGAGCAGATGGAAGCTTGGGAAGAATACTACAAGATAGAGCGCAGTAAAAATGCCCAGCTTCAGAGTGAGAAGGAACGCAATATACGACTGGTGCAAGAGGGTGCAGAAAAAGACAAGGCACTTGCAGAAAAAGACAAAGCACTTGCAGAAAAAGACAGACGGATTGCGGAACTGGAGAAAATGCTCAAATCTGAAGATGTGAAGTATTAGACGAGATAGAAGCAAGAGACCCGCCTTCCGCCTTGACGCAGAACTCTCCGCCATTTATAATTCTAAAGGAGGCTTCCCCTTGAGGGGGGATTTAGCCTTCTCCTTGAGGAGAAGGGGGACCGCGAAGCGGTGGATGAGGTGTAAATCAGAAAAGGAGATCTAACATGACACAGGACGAACAGAACAAAGTAATAAATGAACACAACAAGGACATGGCCATAGTGGAAAAGCGCCAGTTGAAGTATCAGAAGCTGTCTTTTGCCATGAGTCTTATCACCATGCTGATGGTGGGAGCGATAATGGTGGTGATCGTAGGCGCAGTATTCTACGTGAAACCGATGATAACCGACATATATGACAGCACCATGATATCTCTTGCCAACCTCGAAACCCTGACAGATGACCTCAACGTACAGATGAAGCAGGCTGACCTTGAAGGAACTGTCAGCAACATCAACAAACTTACCGTGCAGGCAACCGGGGATCTCTCGGATGCCATGGACAGGCTGAACAGCATCGATTTCGAAACGCTCAACAAGGCTATAAAGAACCTGAACGATACCGTAGAGCCCCTGGCAAGGCTGTTCAGGTAACGAAAATGCAGACTGCGTTTTTTTCGGGGGCTTTACAGCCCCTGTTTTTTGTGTTATAAGAAAAGTGTCTGAGAAGGGTTTAGGCGGTATTCTTCCGCCGTTGTTCCCGCTGTCAGGGAATAAGTATTCGCTTATATAACGAGAGCTTATTGTAATGGGTGATAATTGTAATTGATGGTATTAGTGATATAATTGGAGGTGGATATTTATTGGCTGAAAAAGATACTTTAGAGAAAGCTCTGATAGCGCGTAATGATGTGTTTGCGGACATCGTAAACAATCTGCTGTTTCAGGGAGAACAGTACATAAAAGAATCAGAACTTGAACAGGGGCGTGAACGCTCATATTATGGGACAGATAAGTCGATAAGAGAGCAGGAACGTGATGTTTCAAAATACTGGAAACAAAATAATTTAAGAATTGCTTATATAGGTATAGAAAACCAGGCGGAAGCAGAAGATGATATGCCTCTTCGTGTGATCAGCTATGACGGCGCAGCCTACAGGGATCAGATAGGCTATGACACGGATGATAACAGAAAACGTATCCGGGCCAAATCGAGATTCCCGGTTGTCTCGCTGGTACTGTACTTCGGTTATAAAAAACACTGGGATAAAGCAAAAACTCTGCACGAAGCACTTGGAGACAGGATTGACGAACGACTGAAACCCTACATTAATGATTATGAGATTAAGCTGTTTGAAATCGCATATCTGACTGAGAAACAGCTTGCCGGATTTAAGAGTGATTTTCGGTTTGTGGCAGACTATTTTGTACAAAAACGTAAGACGGGGACTTATATCGGCTCCATGGAAAAAGTGAGGCATATACGGGAAGTATTGCAGCTATTGTCGTATCTTGCAAATGACAGAAGATTCAATGAGGTAGCAGAGATGGTTGAGAAGGAAGGAGAATTAGGAACTATGTGTGAAGTATTAGATCAGATAGAAGCAAGAGGAATAGCTATTGGTGAGGCAAAAGGAGAGGCAAAAGGAGCGGACCATATGGCGAAGTTGATCCGTATACTGATTCCGGGTAGCAAAGACTATGAAGATGCCTTGAATGGCAGTAATGAGACCCGGCAGGAGCTGTATAAGAAGTATAATATCAAATGATGGGAATGGGGGCGCGAAAGCGCCCCTTGTTTCTGTTAAGGCTTTACAGTCCGGGATTTATATGATAGAGTTTTAGCGTCGTCTAAGATAGACTTGGCGGAAATCTTCCGCAAATGCTTATGATATCCAAAAGCATTGATTTCTGATGTTATATATAGCTGTTGTTGGAGTAGGTAATCTTTATTGAATCAATATATTCGTATTGTTGATTTTTGCGTACAGAAGCGAAAATGGGTACTTATCTAGGAGGAGATGTTAAATGAGATATGATATGTGTAAAGCATTAAGAGACTGGGAAGCAGATATACGTAAAGAGAGTGCTGAAGAGATAAAACAGAAGGATGCAGAGATAGAACAAAAAGAAGCAGAGATAGAAGATTTAGAGAAAGAAAATGCCTTGTTGCGTGCTAAACTGGAGGCGGCCGGTCTATCATAAGGATTCTCTCCATAGGGGAGAAGCTGTCAGGCGAAGCCTGACTGATGAGGGGGCAAAGGAAGGAGAAATTAGAAACGGGGGCGCGAAACGCCCCTGTTTTTGCGCAGGGGGTTTACAGCCCCTGTTTTTTATGCTATATCTAAAATGTCTGAGAAAGGTTTGGGCGGAATTCTTCTGCCGGTGTTTTTGTGTATCGATAACACCGTCTGCTTCATGAAAAAACAATTAATATATAACATCAGGAAAGAAGGTTTTAATATGTTTAATGCAATTGTTTTCAAAGAACCTCAGACAAACTGGCATATGTTGTCAGGAAAACTGGCATTCAGGGTCAATAATGATTATCTCTTCCGCGCCCTGCTGCAGTTTGACAACATGGTCCTGAAAGAGCTGATCGCCAGCCTGCTGCGCTGGAATGTAAAAGATATCACATCGGCCGAGATTCAGAATCCCATAGTCCTTGGGGAGTCGATGGCAGACAAGTATTATGTATTGGATGTAAAGGTCATGCTGAATAACAGCATCATACTCAACCTGGAGATGCAGATATTGGACGAGAATAACTGGCCGGAACGATCGCTCTGCTATCTGTGCAGGATATTTGACCAGCTTAACCGCGGAGGAAACTATATCAATATCAAGCCTACATATCAGATCGGTTTCACGGATTTCGCGCCGGTGAGCGGAAAAGGAGAATTCTACGCCATATACAGGATGCAGAATGTAAAAAATCATGAGGAATATACTGACAAATTCACACTTTCTGTGGTAGACTTGAGTTATATAGAACTTGCCACGGAAGAAGATAAGGCGAGTAAACTGGATCAGTGGGCAAAGATGTTTAAGGCACAGACCTGGGAGGAGTTGCGTATGTTGGCAGAGGCGAATCCAGCAATAGATCAGGCGGTAACAAAGATACATTTCCTTACCGAGGAAGACCGCATCCGCGAGCAGATGGAAGCACGCGAGGAATACTATAAGATCGAGCGGACGCAGAAAGAGCTGATGCGGAGAGAAAAAGAAAAGAACAGTCGTCTGGAAAAGGAGCTGGCGGATCAGAAAAAAGAGAATGCGGATCAGAAAAAGCGTATAGCAGAGCTTGAGGCTTTGCTGGAGGCAAAGAGTTGACGTATAGCTGGGGGGGGCGCAGAGGCGCCCCTTGACGTTTCGCTCTGCGGATACGCGACGGAAGGGGTTAAGGCGGGCAGCCTATCATAAGGCTTCGCCCCATGGGGAGAAGCTGTCAGGCGAAGCCTGACTGATGAGGGGAGAAGTACAATATCGAATGAACAAGGGGGGCGCGGAGGCGTCCCATTGTCTTATCATGAGGAATATACTGACAAATTCACACTTTCTGTGGTAGACTTGAGTCATATAGAACTTGCCACGGAAGAAGATAAGGCGAGTAAACTGGATCAGTGGGCAAAGATGTTTAAGGCACAGACCTGGGAGGAGTTGCGTATGTTGGC
>JAILES010000043.1 GCA_024687205.1 Lachnospiraceae bacterium | reverse complement strand
GAAATATGTGAACTGGATAGCTTCCTGTACGTTTGAAGCGGGCTTTGATATATCCACACCATAGGAAGCAGCCATTTCCTTCATCATCTTAAGAGCTACCATCTGCTCGGAAAGCTCTTCACGAAGACGGATAACATCATCTGTCATCACTCTACCGGTAGAATCCTTCTGAGCCTGCTTGTCCTCGATCAGTCTGTCGATACCGTAGAGAGCGACACGACGATAGTCGCCGATGATACGTCCGCGGCCGTATGCATCAGGAAGACCTGTGATAACGTGTGATGAACGGCATGCACGCATTTCCTGATTGTATGCGTCAAAGCAGCCTGCATTGTGTGTCTTTCTGTGAACCGAGAAGAACTCACTTATCTCGGGATCAACGGTATATCCGTTATCTGCGCAAGCTTTCTCTGCCATACGGATACCGCCGTAAGGCTGCATGGAACGCTTGAAAGGCTTGTCTGTCTGGAAACCTACGATCTTCTCCTTGCTCTTGTCAAGGTAGCCGGGGCCGTGAGAAGTGATGGTTGAAATAACCTTGGTATCCATATCAAGGACACCGCCTGCTTCACGCTCCTGACGGGACAGATCCTGTACCTGCTCCCACAGATCCTTAGTTGCCTGGGTAGGTCCTGCGAGGAAAGAATCATCACCGTCATAAGGTGTGTAATTCTTCTGGATGAAATCACGAACGTCGATCTCGTTCACCCACTTGCCGCCGGTGAAGCCTTCCCACTCTGATCTTAACTCTGCACTCATTTGCAATGCCTCCTATAAATAAATGATTTAAATAAAGAGTTACTGTTTTATATTCATCGGAACACAGAACGGCCCCGAACAAATACGTATCTCAATCATTATAGTTTTTCTTACTATTTAAAGCAACAACACAACTGTATTTTTTCAAAAACAATCCTTGATTTTTCCTTATAAAATCAAGTTATCGTAAACCATAGGGCTTCCCCTTGATGAGGTGTTTCTTTTGTACCTCAAACTTTACCACTCTCTCCCCGGCTTTTCCGTAACAATTGTTACTTCACTGCAAAGGTGCTCCTTCCGGCAGAGTCTGCTGCTGCTGTAAAAGCAGTTCCTGCAAAGCCGCCTCCTGTGCCGCCTGCTGCTGTTGGAACAGCGCTATCTCAGCGGCCAGCTGTTCCATACGCACAGCTCCCACTTCATCAAGCTGCCCTTCTTTCTGCAAAAGCTGCAGCTGCGCCAGTTCCTCGGCCTTCTTTGCCATCTCCTCCTGCAGCGCCAGCGCCGCCTCTTCCTCGTAAGTCGTCTGCCCGCTCTCTTCCCGCTTTATCTCAGCGTATATCTCTTCATCCGTCAGCTTCCCGGAATATCTCCAGCCCGTAAAGAAGAAATTGCTCTTCAGTATGTTCAGCGAAGCGGAATATTCGCTCTCGGTATAATCCAGCATCGCGTTGAAATAATTATCCAGATTCCTGCTGTCATAAGACGACGCCTCTTTCTGCCAGTACAGCTTATCCCCGGCTTTATCGTATTTCACGTAGTCGGTAATGAAGCTGCCGTTATAAAGCCTTGCCCTGTGCACACCGTCCGAGAATATATCCGTTCCCGCCAGCAGTCTTGAATCAAACGGTATGTTCATCAGGTTCAGCACCGTAGGGAGCAGATCCACGTTGCAGCAGTAGGTATCGGTCTCTATCGGTTCCTCCATTCCCGCATTGTAGATGATCGCCGTGGAATGATACTTTTCAAAATCAGCATCCAAAGGGGTTCCGCCGTTCAGTTCCGTAGCAGCAGCATCGGAAAGATAATAAGGGAAATGATCCCCGACCATCACTATCACGGTATTGTCAAGCTTTCCGGCTTCCTCCAGCCGCTCCAGCAGATAATCCATGGCTTTTTCCAGTTCGTATTCTCCGCAGAAATAGCCGATTACTTCCTCGTTGTCATACTTGTCCCCCGCAAGTTCCTGTACCTTTTCCAGATTGATCCTTGCCATGGCTGAAGTATAGCTGTAAGGCCCGTGTCCGCTGAAGGTCATATAATACGCATGGAAACGGTCTTCATTGATAAAATCATCCACCGACTGTTCCATCATGGACAGATCTGAAGCCGGCCAGGCCGTCATGAAATTCATGCCTTTGCCGAGGAACTTCATGTTCTGATAACCCAGGTTCGGCCAGGAATAACAGCGTTTGTAATAGTCGCCGTAATAGTTATGATAAGCATAGGTCGGAACGCCTTCGCCATCAAAGAAATCACCGAGTCCGTAAGGCATGAACAGGTTTGCGGACTGCGCCAGGCTGCCTGCTGCCGTACCTCCCGAAGCCCATCTGGACACATCGGGCCAGAGTCCCGTATCAAAAGCAAACTCTCCGTTAGTAGTGGTATTCAGGAAACTGTTATAGAAATTGTTAAGAACGATGCCGTTGTTGGCCATCTTATACAGTGTCGGTGTGATATCCGGATCTATACCGTAGTTTGAAAAAGACTCCGCACAGATCCATATCAGATTGTATCCTTCGAACATACCCGTCTTATCGTTGGTCGATGTGGGCTTTTTGGATTCCAGATAATCCACCAGCGACAGAGCCGTCTTATCATTTGTGCTTTCCCTTATCTTATCAAGATCGAGGCTCTCATCCACCCACTCATGCGCTTCACCCTTGTAATGGTAGCCGGTATCTTCTTCAACGGGCTCTTCTTCCGCTGCTGCCTGCTGCTCTTCCGCACTTCCCTGGATATCGAGTACCACAACTTCTTTCTGCTTGCCCATATCAAGCGCATTGGTATCGACCTTTGTCATAGTGGCGGTTTCATCCGCAGAACCGAGATAACGGCTCACAGCTTCTACTACAGTAGTCGACAGCACGCCTATCTTGGCAGAAGTCGTATCGGTATCAGCAAGCCTGTCTTTCATTACATAGTATGCGCTTCCTCTTCCCGTTCCAAAAAGTGCAACCGCTCCGGTAGCCGCAAACCACAGTGCAATGCTGGCTAAAAGCGCAACAATATGTAGCTTTATGCTGTAGCCCTTTGCCGCTCCGCCGAAAGCATAAGACAGCAGTATGTAAATAAAGACCGGAAGCGCCATGAGTATTATGATGCCCGGAGAACTTCCGAGTTTATCCTTAATGGCCCAGCCGAAATTTTTGAAGACATCTCCGCCCATGCCCAGCATGCTCACGGAAAAAAGCGATCCGAATATAGCGTAATATATCATCTGGGCGAAATAATAGAAGCCTACGACCAGCATGATCAGGACTGTCACGATCTCGTTCACTATCTTATGTTTTTTATGAAAGCCCGTAAATGCGGTAAAAAACATTGCCTCTGCAGGTATAAAGAACAGGAAAGGCAGAGGGTTTCCGCCCCTGTCGGCAGCTATCCTGCTTCTCAATACTATCTCCCAGAACAGTAAAGAAAAGAAAAAGATAAGAAACAATATCAGCAGATTAATAAGTGATCTTTCGTTTTGTTTTTTAAGTCCATTCTTCATTTCAAGCAGCCTGATCCCTCTTGTTATGCATAAATTTAAGACATGGTATTATACCACAGAAGCTTGTTTTTCTGCAAGTTGTGACAAATATGAAACCACCTTGAGCATCCTGATCCCCTGTGATATATTAATCCGGACGGACAGACCGGTCCCGGAGGAAAACAGTGGAACAGAAGATCAGGATAAATAACGAAGAAGAATACCGGGCCTTTCTTAAAAAGCTCCCATTATACAGGAGCATACTTAAGCGCTTTACGAAATTCAGCATATCAGCCCCGGTGTACACCGAAAAACTGAAAGATTTCGAAACAGCCCTGAACCTGAAGAACCGCAGGAAGCGCATTACTTTTCTCTTTGACCGCGCCTGCGATATCATCGATAAGTATAATGAAGAAAACGGGATCAGCTGCTGCTATAACAGCGAAGGCTTCTGCGAGGATCCGAAGCATCAGAAAAAGAAGAACGGCTGCTGCTTCCTCTGCTATCTGCAGAGCGAAAATGGCTGTCCCACAAGGAATCTTTCCTGCAAATTATACTTCTGTGATCATATATGCAAAAAATATCATCCGCTTACGATGGATGATATCGATCTGCTCAGGATGTTTTCCCCGAGTCAACGCGAGATCATAAAGAGCAATGTGTTTGTGACCCGGAAGACTTATATCAATCTGCTGTGTCTTAACAGTTATCTGCTTTTCTGCATGTATTCCGTTCTGAAATTCTTCAGGTTGAAAAACCTGTATTAGATCAACGCCTTCACTTCATCAAGAGTGAAGCTGTAATCCTTGTTGCAGAAATCGCAGTGAAGCTTTACTTCTTCTCCTTCGGCGATCAACTTTTCAAGCTCATCCCTGCCAAGACTTATCAGCGCCTTTTCCACACGCTGCCTGTTGCAGTAACAGCGGTATGCCACTTCACAGGAATCCTCTATTACGATATCTCCGAGGAGCTTTCTCATCATCACCTCGGGATCCGTATCTTCTTTAAAGAAATCCGTTACCGAAGCATGCTCCTTAAGGCTCTGTTCCAGAGCATCAATTGTTGCATCAGAGGCAAAGGGCAGAAGCTGAAGTATAAAGCCCCCCGCATGCATTATCGAAAGATCCCTGTCAACAAGCACTCCCAGTCCCACCGAAGTAGGGATCTGCTCGCTCTCGGCATAATAATAAGTCAGGTCTTCGCCTATCTCGCCGGTTGCCAGCTGTATCTGTCCTATATAGGGATCCGCATTTGCAGAACCTCTTATCACCGAAAGCGTGCCTTTCCCGACTGCGCTTCCCACATCAAGATGTCCGTTCTCCTTCAGGGGCAGTTCTACCTGAGGGTTGTTTATCAGTCCTTTAACATAGCCGTTTACGTCGGCAGTCACTGTCATGCCGCCGATGGGTCCGTCAGCCTCTATACGGAGAGTCACCAGATCATCCTCGTTTTTCTCCATACGTCCCATCATTGCTGCAGCAGTCAGCAAACGCCCCAGCGCCGCTGAACATACCGGAGAGGTCCCGTGTATCCTTGCAGCCTCCTGTACCGTATCCCTGGTATATGCGGCAAAAAACCTGAGCTCACTGCCGTATGCCAGACCCTGTATCATTC
Source organism: Lachnospiraceae bacterium (assembly GCA_024687205.1). Taxonomy (GTDB): domain Bacteria; phylum Bacillota; class Clostridia; order Lachnospirales; family Lachnospiraceae; genus NK4A136. The sequence continues at coordinate 30,941 of JAILES010000043.1, read as the reverse complement.
TGTCCATCTTATCCTCCAAACTCGATCGCCGGTCAATCACGGGGACGGTTCCGCGGTTGATTGTTGACAAACTTATAGCAGAAAATATTAACCCCATGCTTAGTCGCAGGGGTTAATAACTTTCTGCTATCCGTTTGTTCAAAGTAGCGACCGAACCGCCCCCGTGATTGATTCCCGTGATTGATTTACATCACCAGTGGCAGCACATTGCTGACCTCGTCGTGTATGACATAATCGGCAAACCTGTCGGTGTAATGCTCTTCCTTCGTGATCAGCACCACCCTGTCTCCCTTGTAATTACCGGTACAGAACTTGACCATATTGTCATACATATTGGTGCCCAGCACCAGTATCAGATCCGCTTTCTCGCAGGCGTTCACTGCCTCAGTCATCAGATCGTTATTTATCTTTTCACCGAAGAGCATTATGCCCGGACGTATACCGGACTTGCACTCATCGCAGAGAGGCACACCCTTGGCATTTTTCACATACTCAACCGAAAAAGCTTTTCCGCATCTGGGACAGATATTGTTTTTCACGTTTCCGTACAGTTCGATGACATCCTTGAGTCCGGCCTCGCTGTGCAGGTCGAAATAATTCTGGGTTATCATCTTCCTGATCCTTCCGGTCTTCTGCAGCCTTCTCAGATCTTTGAAAAGCGATGCAGGCTTCATTTCACGTCCCAGTATCTCTCTTTTATAGAAATCAAAAAACTTGTCTCTTCTTGCGCTGTAATAACCGACGCTCATCATCTCGTCGGGAGATTTATGATAGAGTTCCTCTATCCTGTAACATTCCCTGGATGACCAGATATTCTCGCCACCGCTTTCTATCACGGTGCCGATGCCCAAAAGCACTACTATGTGGGAAGACTCCCCTATCATCTCTTTTACTTTTGCGATAGTACCGCTCTGATCGATCATTATATCACCCCCTCTTATCTGCCGTTACGGCCTTCATCCGCTCCGTATCTCACAAAGTGGAGATAATACTGCTTCAGATCCGTGCCGTATGCATTCCTTAAGTCGGCATACCTGTTCATATACGCATAAACATTGAAGTTCTCGCTGCCCTGTCTTCCTTCGGGCATGCCGTAGGTCACAAAATGCTTAAGCGCAGCGGCCGGATCATCACCGTACAGCACCCTGACATCAGGATACCTGGCCGTATAAAATGAATAGTCAAACACCTGTGAATAATTGACCTTATTGTATACCACCGCCGCTCTGGCATCCGCGGTGGGTGCTTCCGACGTATTGCGTGCGGGAACCGAATACATTGTGGCCCTGCTGCCGTCGGTCGTGTACCATACTATCTGGTTTCCCGCAAGTACGGGCTCACAGTCCGAAAGACATCCGGACATAGATTTAACGGAGCTGGTCATCTGGCCGCCCCCGTTTAAATATACATAATTCACTTCGCCGGATTCACCGAAGCCGTAACGCGCTTCCCAGATCACCACGAAGTTGTCATTGTCTACTTTAACAAGATAGGGTGTCATCACAGATGAGGGATCACCGTAAGCAAAACCCGTAAGGAAACCCAGTCTCACGTTCTCCGTTGAGAAAGCATTCTTCGGGATCGTAGCAACAAAAACATTCTTGTTGGCGGAAGTTCCGTCCTGGGGCGCCGTACAGCCCACAAGTATCGAGTACTGTCCGGAAGACTCCAGTCCGCCTATGCTTGTAAGCGGTGAAGGATCCGAATAGTTTCCGCTAAGCTGCATTGCCATTGCAAAAGAACAGGGCGTTACAAAGCCGTCCCCCGTTGAACCTGACGAATAGCTGACCACCGTCATCCCCCTGGGTTCGTCAAGACTGTGATCTGCCGCAAAGAGATAACCGTTTGCGGCATCTATATAGGTAGCTGCGGTATTCCTTGCGGAACCGTAGCCTGCACCCAGATCATCAGACTGTACCTGCAGAAGGCCCATACTCTCAGTATTTACTTCTATGGTCATGGCAGCCTGCTGCCCGTTGTAGCCCATATGTCCGCAGCGGATGAACAGCCTGTTACCGTATTCCGCAAAGTCTGTATTACAGCCATAGAAAGGCGACTGTGTGTTGTTGCCCTTTATGGTACAGGCTCCGAGCCTGCTCCAGTCTTTACCGTATTTAACGACCCTGAGTACCTCGGAGTTGTTGTCGAGTCCCGGATTGTTCTGTCCGAAAAGGAAGTAATTATACTGTGCTCCGGAATAGAAGCCGCCGAAATGCGTCAGTTCCATCGGCACGAAATGCTGCAGGGTCAGCTTCATCGAAGGGCTGTAATCCTCTATCAGGATAATGTCGCCCATGTTCTCGACCCTGGAGAAATAGCCGCCGAGGCCTGCCGCTATATAGCAGTCGGCTACAGCTTTTCTGTAGTTATAATCATTCTCATGGATGTTATTGCTGATCACACCCCTGCTGACCGCGCTCTTTGCCTTCAGGATCACGGGCGCGGAAACAAGAGCCACCGCCGCACAGATGACGATGCCCTTCAGCAGGAAATGCCGTCTTCTTTTTTTAGTCTTATCTTTTCCCATACTGCGTTTATTATACCATGTTATGTAACTTATTTCCAGCACAGCATATAGTGTTTCAGCCTGTGTAAAGCGTGAACAGCTTGTATTTATTCACCCGCATAATGACTTCAATTTCACGGTGACAGACCGCCCTCTGCGGATGTATAATAGGTATATTCAGGAGGATACGACCATGGCTGCCACACGTACCGAACTCGATGACTATGTTTCTGCCCAGATAAAAAAATATAAGGGTGTATACATGCCGCTGAAAGCCGGTATACTTGAGCGTATTCTCTTTAAGAAGATGTCCTGCGAACGCCTTCACCCCAATCCCGCGGATGAATTCTGCTTTCCCGAGATAGGCCCCAGCTACCGCATAATCGGTGAATACGAGGAGAAGATACGTCGGGCGCAGCAGTATGAGCTGGATGTTTTTGAAGAACCAATAATGGTCGAAAAGATGTCCCCCGACGGGTACCTGATCCTTAACGGTCATCACCGCTGGGCTGCTGCCATGCGCTGCGGCGTGGGAAAGATCCCGGTCAAGATAGTAAACCTGACCCAGGATACCGACATAGAAAAGATCATTAAAAATTCAAAGCATGATAAAAGGCTCACCCTGGATCTTGATGAAGTGGTATTCGGCAATTTGGATGAAAGCCTTCTTATGAAACCGCTGCCCTTCCCGCGTAAGCTTTTTTACAAAGAACGTATAAGGACAGGGATCCCCACCATACTCCATTTCCTTGCAAAGCAGGGTTATGATATCTGGCTGTATACCGCCTCCTACTATTCCTATGATTATCTGAAGCATCTGTTCAGGCTTTACGGGGTCCACGCCGACGGCGTCATCACCGGAACCAAACGTAAGGTTGAGACTACCGCAGAAAATAAAGCTAAGATAGATACCATTAAAAATATGTTCAGGGATAATTACGGCGAAACCCTGACTATCGATAACAAAGGGATCATAAGATTCTTCACCTCCGGCAGGGAATTTGAACAATACGATCTGGAATGCTCACCCGCAGACTGGTCCCATGAAGTAATGACAGTCCTGGAACGCATCGCAAAGGAAAATAAAGAATGAATCAGAGAAAAATGCGGGTATCCTTTGATCTGGATGAAGTGCTCTTCGTCCTGCCCGGCACCCACAAAACCGAACCGGCGCTGCGCTGGCCGCTGAACCTGATCTTTAAGGAAAGACTGCGCCTCGGCACACCGGAACTTATCCGCACCCTGCAGAAACAGGGTTACGAAGTATGGGTATACACCTCTTCCTTCCGTTCCGAAAAATATATCAGAAAACTCTTCAAGCATTATGGCGTGCGTTTCGACGGCATAGTGAACGGCAGCCGGCACATGAAGGAAGTCCAGCGCGACAAAAAGGAGCTCCTTCCCCAGAAGCTCCCCAATCACTATCATATCTCACTTCATATCGATGACGAGACCATCGTCTGCAACCTCGGCCGTCAGTACGGTTACAATGTCTATCAGCTTGAGGCCCAGGACGATGACTGGAAGGAAAAGATCCTTGCCCGTGCCGATGAGATCAGAAAGAGGGATTTCACTTAATCCTCTTCTTTATGTTCGGCCTTCCACTTTTTTATCTCTTTAAGCCTTTTTGCAAAAGCTTTCTCACCGCCCTGATCCGTCGGGGTGTAGAACTCGCTTCCCTCAAGACTTTCCGGCAGACAGCTCATGGCTGTGATCTTCTCCTCATAATTATGGGCATACATATAACCCTTGCCGTAATCAAGATCCTTCATCAGCTGCGTCGGCGCATTGCGTATATGCAGGGGCACAGGCTCAGCCATGTTCTGCGTAGCCGCATCCCTTGCCGCAAAATAAGCAACTTCCATTGCATTGGACTTCGGCGCCAGCGCCATATAGATCACCGCTTCGGTCAGGTGTACCGAACACTCCGGCATACCTATCAGCCTGCAGGCTTCAAAGGCGGCAACCGCCACCTGCAGCGCATTTGTATCCGCCAGTCCCACATCTTCCGAAGCAAAACGTGTCACCCGTCTTGCTATGTATATCGGATCTTCACCGGCTTCCAGCATACGGGCAAGCCAGTAAACCGAAGCATCCGCATCGGAATTCCTCATGGACTTGTGCAGGGCAGAGATCAGGTTGTAATGCTCTTCGCCGTTCTTATCATATAAAAGAGACTTCTTTGAAATGCACTGTTCCAGATCTTCATTGCTGACACTGACCGAACCGTCGGGATGTATCTCCCCGTTAAGTATCACCATCTCCAGCGTGGACAGGGCGATACGCGCATCGCCGTCCGCAAAAGCAGCTATCTTGCCTGGTATGTCGCCTTCGAATTCTATCTTCTGTCCTCCAAAGCCGCGGATGTCGGTCAGAGCATGGTCTAACAGCTTCCTTATATCCTCGGTTGACAGCGCTTTTAATACGAAGACCTTGCAGCGTGAGAGCAGAGCCCCGTTCACCTCAAAGGAAGGATTCTCGGTAGTGGCTCCTATCAGTATGATGGATCCTTTTTCAACAAAGGGCAGGAAGGCATCCTGCTGCGCCTTGTTGAAGCGGTGGATCTCGTCTACGAATACGATGGTCTTCTCACCGTAGTGCCTGCGTTCCTCAGCTTTCTCCATCACGTCACGGATATCCTTTATCCCGTTCATGACTGCGGAGAAATTCACGAAAGCTGCTTTGGTCTGCTTTGCAATTACCTGGGCCAGAGTAGTCTTGCCCACTCCGGGAGGTCCCCAGAGTATCATCGAGGATATCTGGTCACTCTCGATCAGACGGCGCAAAACCTTGCCTTCCCCCAGCAGATGCTCCTGTCCGGCATACTCCTCAAGGGTCTCCGGACGCAGTCTGGAAGCTAAAGGCCTCGGTATTTCATTCTCAAAAAAACTCATCTGTTCCATAAATCGAAAGTATACCACAGCGGGGGATTTTTGACAAAGCCCCGAAATAATGGTATCCTATCGGTCATGAACAGGCGTGAATGGAAGCGGCAGCAACGTCGCCGTTTCTTCGGAGAACATCATAAACTGTTTATCATAATCCTTTCTGTGACGGGTGTACTGTTGATCACAGCCGCTACGGTCTTAATAATCATGCATGATAAAAAGAATAAAGTCGCTGAAGATACGGCCGAAACCCCTGTTGCAGTGACTGAAGGGGCAAAGGAAAAAGTGGTTCTGGACATGGGACTCGACCTGCCGGCTTCTGGTGAGGAAGCTCCCGAGGAGACCGAAGAAGCTTCCAACTTCTCCCTCAGCGAATGGAAAGAAAACCATACCCGTGTAAAGGGCATATATGTGACCGGGCCGGTTGCCGGCAGCGAGCGCATGGACGGCATGATCAAGCTCATGGACGAGACCGAGCTTAACGCCATGGTCATAGATATAAAGAACGACGGCGGCGAGATCACCTTCAAAATGGAAGAGGATACGGAGCCCGGCAGACTGGGTAACTGCGTAAGATATATCAGGGATATAAAAGCCCTGATGCAGACCCTGAAAGAGCATAACGTGTATACCATCGCCAGGATAGTAAGCTTCAAGGATCCATTGCTTGCGGAGAAGAGACCTGAGCTGGCCTTATATAATGAAAAAGGCGAGCTGATAACCGACGGCAACGACTTAGCCTGGGTCAATCCCTGCAAGGAAGAAGTATGGGAATACTTAACCGAGATAGCCGAATACAGCGCGGACTTAGGGTTCGATGAGATACAATATGATTACGTGCGTTTCCCCGTCGGCGAAGAAGCAGAGAAAGCCGACTACGGTGTGGAGCTCACTCCCGAGAATAAACATACTTATATCACGGGATTTCTGAATTATGCATCGGAGCGACTTCATAAAAAAGGGATCCCCGTGACTGCCGATCTTTTCGGCACCATCATAGGCAATCCCATAGATGTAGGCCAGGTGGGCCAGGATTACGTTGAACTCGCCCAGGCAGCTGATGCCCTCTGTCCGATGATCTATCCTTCACATTACGCAGCCGGCGTCTTCGGTCTCGAAGTCCCGGATGCCCAGCCCTACGAGGCCATTCTGGCCGCTCTCGAAAAATCCAAAGACGAATTAAAAGATGTGCCCGAAGAAAGCAAGGCCGTGATCAGGCCCTGGCTTCAGGATTTCTCCGCCCCCTGGGTCGAAGGCCACATCACCTACGGCATCGACGAGATCAATGCCCAGATCAAAGCCGTCTACGACGCAGGCTACGAAGAATGGATCCTCTGGAATGCAAGGAATAATTATACGATGGCCGGGACAGAGGACTAGTTTTTCATTTTATTTACTTTTATTCATTCTTTTTCATTTTATTCATTTCAATAACCCTTACAATTTCGCAAGGTTCAGGAATTCTCCGATTTAAGTGCTATATTACATAGTGTAATGTATTTTCCAAATATGAGGGGGAGATATTTATGAGAGATGCAATACCGGCGGGAAACAGAAACGCCGAAAGAAATTTCCACGACACTTTATCAGTGACCAAAGGCGGCATGTTCATGTCGCTGTTCGGACTGCACGGGGACTTTGTCGGCACCAACATTAAGTCGATCCAGGCCGCATATCAGAAAAGCGTATATGAAGATCCTGTCATATCCGATGCTGATAAAGCTGATCCCGCCAGGGTAGAAGAACTGATCGCTCAGAAAACATCCGCATACGAACAGTTAAAGCTGGCCCGGGAAACCGCGATCATCACATCCGGCCTCGCAGGCCCAAGCACCGGCCCGCAGCTGCAGGGATATTCTACCATGTCCGTACTTCACTATATGGCAAAACATCCCGGCGTTTCTCTTGTAGATGCCATGGATCCCGCAAAGGATATAGAAGCCAAGCGTGAAGCAACCATGGAAGTGGTCAATGCCTGTATCAGGACCACAAAGATAACCGAGGTGACTAAGGGAGGCAGCACGGCTAAAATAATGGAAGAAGGCAGCGGAGACGATATGGTCCCCATAGTCAGCGGAGCCGTAAAAGTGCTGTCAACTCTCAATATCAGGGATACTGCCCTTCAGCTCATGGGAGCTGATCCGAACACAACAACACCGGAGCAGGCCAAAGCTATTTTCAGCGATCCGCAGTACCAGAGTACCGTCCGTCCTGCAATGGCTTCCATCGCTTCCTTTTATCACGAAGCCAATACTGCTCTTTCAAGTTTTGGAATGGGACTCGACCAGCACGCCAAAGGGTTAAAAGGCTCCATAGCACAAGCCGTATACGACGGGATGGGTCCCCTTGAACGTAAGCAGTGGGAACTGACACAACGCAATCTGAGTTATCTTGATCATGATACCGCACTATACAAGCTCAGCATCAACGGAAGTAACGAGATCGATGACCCTCAGCATTACAAGGGCATACTGGATAGTGAAAAGATCGCCAAGGCTGCCCTGATGGCTCCTCTTGTTCATGACCGTCTTGCCGAAACAGGCACCCTTGCCGCCATCGACAGCGATCCCGTAAAGAGCGCAAAGCGTTTTGCTTCTATTGATGCCGAAGCGATAGTATTCGGCAATGATCAGCCGTCAAAAAATGATCTTGCCTACGGAAGCTTTACCAAAAATATGCTTGCACAGGGTATTCCGGCTGAGATGAAGTCAGAGATAGCGGAACAGTTCTACTTTAATGATGCCGCTCCCCTTTCAATGACTTCAAGTATAAGGGAAGAACTGGAAAACGCCCGTACACCCCAGCAGATGGAAAGCGTCATATCCGCCCTCAAAGCTGCGGCTCCGACTGTGATGAGCGATGATGCGGCAAAGGGCATGATAGGCATGGCCAGAAATACCGGCAATTGCCTGAATGTAAGTTTTGTCGATCCGAACTATCAGCCTGCTGCCGACGGAAAACCCGCCGCAGGCGAAGGCAAGATCGGAACCATCAGCCTGATCAAACCCGAGATATATGCTGACCTTAAAGCCAGTCTGGAAGAATGCCTTTCACGTATAGATGCAAGCAGGGATCCTGCCATGAGATCCATCGATGTCCGTTATATGACAGAGCGGGCAAGGCAGAATGCCGATCCGCTTACTTCCGGTGCATTGAATGCGGGCAAGGATGCCCTGGATGTCCTTTCCGGCATTACCATGGACCGCGTGCAGGCAATGGAAGACCTCTATGCCAGGATGAAAGCGGATCAGAGCCGCTTCCACAAAGATTCGGACGAGTATAAAGCCATGTATCAGGCAGTCACAAAAATCCATGAACGTGCCGCAAAGGGCTATGACCAGAAAGACCCTGCAGCCCAGGCTGAAATGTCGGAACTTTTCACGGAAGCTTTTCAGGCCGCCGTTAAATATTCTGACAGAGAAGTGGAAGGCAAGACAAAGAAGACTCAGAGAGGTCTCGACAGAAAGAACTTCACGCTGTCAGTGCTTACCACCACAGCCCAGCATCGCGAGGGAGAAAGTACCTGGTATCTTCCGAAGGATTACGACAAGCGCCGCCTGATCGCAGAAGATCCCATAACAGTCTCTGATCCCGGGATCGGTGACCTTATGAAAGAGGAGTCCCGTTATAACAGAACCTTCCGTGAATACCGGATCGGAAAGGATGCGGCCGCCGCGCCCCTTCCCAAAAAGCCGACTGAAGAAATAAGCCGCAAACCCATTCCGAGAAAACCGACCAGTCTGGACAGACTGGTTGAACTTGAACGCATGGAACATAAAACCAAGAATCCTTTCCAAGATAAAGAAATCGAAGATATTATGGCTGCCCACGATAAGCGAATGGCGGAAAGGCGCGCCCAGGAAGCCGCAAATGCACCTGCCGCTTCAGCTGCAGGCAGAAAGCAGCGCTGAAACACCAAAAAACATACACGAAATTAAGAAAAACGGCAAAACGAAAATATTTTGTCGTTTTTTTTTATTGGTGGTATAATATTTGAAAATGTATCTAAGGGGGTAACAATCATGGCTTCAGGAACATCCACCAAACAGGCAAACAGATCATTTCCTGCCTTTTTCTCCAAGATGAGCACGAAGATAATGCTGCTGATCAGTACTATCGTATTTCTGACGGTGCTGGTTCAGTTCATAGCCGCTTCCAGGCGCGCATCCATGGCTATGGAAGAGACTTATCTGAACTACGCACAGAATCTTGCCGAAGAAGCCGCCATAGGCGTTGACTTCGCCACCGGTTTCGGTGAGGAAGCATACGGCGGATACGCAAAGAACCTCGCTGAAGAAGCAGCGATCTCCATTGACTTCTCAAAGCAGTTCGGAGAGACGGTCTACAAGGCTTACGCTCTTAACATGGCAATTGAAGTTGCAAAAGCGATAGATATAGCAACCGAGGCCAATGAAGAAACTCTTTCCACCAGAAAACTCAATAATATCCTGAAGGATGTCAACATCAAGGACGTTGAAGGTTCCTACGCATATATGGTTTCTCCCGACGGCACCATGCTCTGGCATCCCACTGCAGAGAAGATCGGCAATCCGGTCGAAAATGCCGCAGTTAAAGGTATAGTGGAAGATCTCAAAGCCGGCAAGACTGTGGAAGACGGTTCCGTTCTTTACGAATACAAGGGTGCTCTCAAACTTGCAGGCTATGCATTTACCGAGGAAGGAAACATACTTATAGTTACAGCTGACTATGACAAGTTCATGAAGATCGATTACGATACACTTCTCGGCAACATCGCCATAGACGGTGTTGAAGGTTCCTACGCATACATGGTTTCTCCCGATGGCACCATGCTCTGGCACACCAATCCTGATAAGATAGGACAGCCCGTTGAAAACGCTGCAGTCAAGGGTATCGTTGCAGATCTCCAGGCAGGCAAGACCGTGGAAGACGGTTACTGTATATATGAATACAAAGGCGCACTCAAGCTTGCCGGCTACTCCTTCAGTTCGGACGGCAATATAGTTCTTGTTACCGCAGACTACGACAAGCTGATCAGGATTGACTATGACAAGCTGATCGGCGAGATCGAGATCTCAGGTGTCGAAGGTTCTTATGCATACATGGTTTCTCCCGACGGCACCATGCTCTATCACAAAACTCCTGAGAAGATCGGCCAGCCCGTTGAAAACGCGGCAGTCAAAGGTATCGTTGAGGATCTTCAGGCGGGCAAGACCGTTGAGAACGGCTCCTGCGCATATGAATATAAGGGAGCATACAAGATCGCAGGTTATGCTTTCACTAACAGCGGCAATATCGTTATCGTTACCGCAGACAAAGACGTGATGATGGCAGGTCTTAAGAAGATGCAGAGAGCACTCATCGGTTACGGTATACTCTGCATCGTCGTTTCGGTCGCTCTCGTTGCCTTCTTCATCACCTTCATGCTGAAGGCCCTTGAAAGGATCGTTCCCATCATCAACAAGACCGCCAACTTCGATTTCTCACCCAGCAGCGATTCGGAGAAGCTGGTCGCCAGAAAAGACGAGATCGGACTTATCGCAAAAGCTCTGGCCCTTACCAGAGAGAACTTAAGAAACATGGTATCCAACATATCCTCTACCGGCGACAGCATCGACAGCAACGTGGACGATCTGCGAAAAACCATCGAGAATGTGGGTACCGTATGTGTGAACAATTCCGCAGCAACCCAGGATCTGGCTGCCGCTATGCAGGAGACTGCCGCTGCCACCACGATGATCAACCAGAACGTTGAAAACATCCAGGAAAGCGCCCGCGGTATCGATACCCTTGCTGCAGAAGGCTCGCAGCTTTCCATCGATGTACGCAAACGTGCTACCGAGCTTGCTTCCACCACCGAAAAGGCAAGTAAAGAAACCATTGATATGTACGAAAATGTCAAGATCAAATCCGAAGAAGCTATCCAGGCATCCAAGGCTGTTAATAAGATCAATGAACTTGCCAATGCAATAATGGCCATCTCCTCACAGACCGGACTGCTGGCACTCAATGCTTCCATTGAGGCTGCAAGAGCAGGTGAAGCAGGCCGCGGCTTTGCAGTCGTTGCTTCCGAGATAAGCAACCTGGCAACCCAGACTTCCGAGACAGTCAAGAATATCGGAAATATCGTCAGTGAAGTTAACAGCGCGGTTGATAAGATGAGCGACTGCCTGACCCAGACCACTTCCTTCCTTGAGACCAACGTACTTTCCGACTATCAGAAGTTCGGTGAAGTAAGCGTGCAGTACAGGGATGACGCCGGCACCTTCGGTGACAGCATGAACAATATCAAGAGCAGTATCGAGAACCTTACAAAGGAGATCGAGAAGATCGCCGGAGCCATCTCAAATATCGACTCCACTGTCAACGATACGACTCACGGTGTCACGGGCATTGCAGAAAGAACCGCCGAGATGTCGGAAGAGACCTCCGACAGTCTGTCCAAGGTAGATACCTGCAAGCAGGCAGTATCCGATCTGAACGAGATCATAGACAGATTCAATCTGTAAGAACTGAAGTTTATGACAGATAAAAAGGAGGCTTTCAGCCTCCTTTTTTCTTCATGTTTTTCTTCATTTCCAGAAATTCTTCTTCACTGATGTAGTGGGTACTCTTCTCTCCGTACACCGCACCGTCATCGCTGTGTTTTATCCTTATCCTTGAAGCAAGATAGCCGTGGTCCTTGCATTTGCCGGCCGCATCATAGACTTTCTGATTCAGGGTATGCCATCTGATCTTCTGTTTTACCGCCTTGCCGTTGCAGTTCGCGCAGCCTATGGCAGTGAATATGCCGTCCTCCATCAGCGCTTCCTTCGAAGGATAGGCAGTGGAGATAACTATCTGTTTCTCGCCTTCCTTCAGCTTCAGCTGCGTCTTTCTGGACTTCGGCAGATGATACACATCATAGGCTTTATACTTTTTCCTTATCTCTTCCGGGATCAGCTTAAGTATCTTTGAGGTATAGTAAGCATCCGAATATGCACGGTGAAAAGGTACATCCTTGTCGATACCCATGGCATCCACCGCCCCCTCCAGCGCCCTTGTCTGGGAAGGTATGCCGTTCATTGCTCCGTACATCTTCTGCGCGTTCATGTATTTTATCGGTTTATCGCTGAGTGCCGGCATCTCATAATAATTCATATTGCGCTGAAGCTCGGTCAGATCCTGGGATCCCCAGGTGCAGAACACATAGTCGTCGCCGCACCACTCAAGGAATTCCGTAGCAGCCTCGGGAAAGGGCGTGCCCTTCTCCAGTTCACCGGGTTTTAATTCCAGCATCTTTTTAATGCGCCAGTTTATGCTGTGGTATACCTGCGGTTTTATCAGTCTGTTAAATTCTGAAACCGGCTCCAGCTCTTCATTCAGCTTAACCGCTCCTATTTCGATTATCTCAAAAGGAAGCACTCTCTCTTCGGTTTTCTTGCCGTCATCGGGCTGGTTCCATTCCAGGTCAAATACTATATAATTCATAAATTCCTCATCAGATGATCAACGTAAAGCTTTACTATGTCTATATCCGTATTGGCATAAAGCATCCTCGATCCGGCGGCATCTTCCAGTTCATTGAATACCGGCTGCCCTCCGTTATATATCAGATCTATCGCCGCGTGGTCAATGTTCAGGCCTTCCATCACCTGCATGGCAAGCCTTTCCTCTTCAGCGGTAAGCGTATGCCTTACTGCTTTTCCGCCGAGTGAGTAATTACTCCTGAAATCTTTATCGGAGCTTCTCATCATCCCGACGATGATGCGGTTCCCCACCACGTAGATACGCAGGTCTTTCCCGGGAGTATCGCACACTTCCTGAAACAGCAGCTTCCTGCCCTGAAACCGCCCGGTGATACTCTTCAGTTCTTCTTCATCCGAAGCAAGAAAAACTTCGCGGCCTCCGTGTCCGTCCGCGGTCTTTATCACACAGGGAAGACCGATATCCTCCGGCTTAAGGGAGGTGGACATCAGCGGTATTCCCTTTTCCTTCATTGCTTCATAAGCGGCATACTTATCGTTTCCGAGTCTTGTTATCTCAGATGGGTTCGAAACCCTCACTCCCCGCTCTTCAAAAAAATAAGCCGCACGAAGCGATCTCGCACGGTTTATTACCAGATCCGGCAGGCCTGTCTTTTCAAGATCTTCCGCGTAAACCGTCGAGAGTTCAAGCTTGTGTTTTTCGAATTCGCGCGTGAAGAGTTCTATATATTCCCTGTTCTTAAGCGCATCCTCTTTTTGATACAGGATCACTGCCTTCATGAAAGCTTACTCTTTATATACCTTATGATGTACTCTGCGGCATTTACCCCGGTACAGTCGAACAGGTTTTTAAAGTGCGCGTTGGAATTCACTTCGCAGAGCAGCGGTTTTTCACCGGGTCCGAACAGTATGTCGACACCCGCAAAATCAAGCCCCAGCGCCTGGCAGGCTTCCACGGCCATCTTGGCCTGTTCCACATTCGGAGTATAGGGCTGCATACTGCCGCCGTTTGTTATATTGGCTCTGAAATCCATGGGATTACTCCTCTGCATTCCGGCTACCACTTTATCACCTACTACCTCAAGCCTTATATCACGTCCCTTAGATGCGAATATATATTCCTGTATGATGTAAGGTCTGTCACCCAGAGTGATAACGAATTCTTCCAGCTGTTTTCTGTCCATTGCAAGATATACCTGCTGTCCGAAGGAACCGAAATTCTCCTTTACCACACAGGGAAAGCCGAGTCTGCTCCCTGCCATGTCAAGGAACTTCTTGTCGAAAAGACCGTCGGTATGAAACTTCTTCGGTGATATATAGGTATCAGGCTGCCTGATCCCGGCTGCTGCCAGCTTAAGGAATGTCACAGCCTTATCATCACAGTCGGCAATGGACTGGGCTGAGTTGAACACCTTCATCCCCTGTCTTTCCAGTTCATAGGCAAGACGAATATCCTTGTCCCAGAACAGTATGAAATCCGGCATTTCCAGGCCTATATCGGCAGCCGACATCACCATGGATGCACCGTCTTTTTCAAAAGTACAGCCCGTCGTAAAGAAATCATAAAACCTGTAATTACAGGAACCAAGCATGGTCCAGAGTTCGGAATTGCTGCGCTTGGTCAGCTCTATACCTTCAGCCATTGCGGCTTTGAAAAGCATTGAGAACAGCTCATTAAACTTATCTGTCATTACAAATTCATTTACTACCAGCCAGCCATTCATTCTTATACCTCAACCTTTATCTGTGAAAATACTTCCCCGATATTCCCGTGCAGAGTGTAGTCCGCAACGTTGTCCCTCGCGGTCTCATCCCTGTTGATCAGTACCAGTTTCTTTCCGCGGTAATAATCGATAAGTCCCGCTGCCGGATACACCACAAGAGAAGTGCCGCCTATTATCAGCATATCTGCCTCGGCTATTGCCATCACGGATCTGCTCATTATGTCATTGTCCAGTCCTTCTTCGTAAAGGACCACGTCAGGTTTTATATCTCCGCCGCACTTATCGCATTTGGGAATACCATGTGAATTATACAGATAAGAAGCCTCAAAACTCTTGCCGCATCTCTCACAGTAATTGCGGAGCACGCTTCCGTGCAGTTCCAGCACGTTCTTACTTCCTGCTGCCTGATGCAGACCGTCTATGTTCTGGGTGATCACGGCTTTAAGCTTGCCGGCCTTCTCCAGCTCCGCAAGTTTCAGATGCGCAGCATTGGGCTTTGCCGGATTGGGTCCGCAGGTGCACTCCAAAAGTTTCTCGTTGTAGAATTCGAAGAACTCTTCTTTATGACTTACGTAGAAAGTATGTGAAAGCATGGTCTCGGGCGGATACTTAAACTTCTGGTGATAAAGCCCGTCCACACTTCTGAAATCTTTGATGCCGCTCTCAGTCGACACTCCCGCGCCGCCGAAGAAAACGATATTATCCGATCCGTCGATCAGTTCCTGTAACCCCGCAATATCGATATTCATGTTTTACCCCCTTCTTGAAATATCAAGATTTATCATATCCAGATACGGTACCAGTATGGATCTGTGCTTCGGTATGAAAAAGTCCGGATCCAGCTCCTCGTGTCTGAAGCTCTTCCTTCCCCCTTCCTGTGCCCTTTTCCAGTATCCGTACAGTTCCGTAAATCTCAGATAATACATCTCATCCAGCGTAGTGAAGTGGATGAGAAAAAAAGCAACACCTTCCTGTTCCTCAAAATCCTTCATGAACTCCACCTGGTGCTCGTGGATGTTCTGCAGTGCAAAGGTAGAGCCGCTGCACTCTTTCGCATCAAAGCATACCGGTATGCCCTGTACCGCACCGATATAATCCACTGTACTCTTTTTGTCAAAATAAGCAAGGGTTATATGTCTGCTCGCTTTATCCATTTCTATGGGAGTTATCGGTGTCGGTATCTTTTGAATGAGTGCCAGCTTCTGTTCCCTGTACTTCTCATTCGTACGGTTTATCATCTCCTCAAGGGTGGAACCCCTGAGCCCCCTTGTATTCCAAGTCGCCATATTACTGCAGCTTTAAGGGTTTCGATGTATCTTCCATATCCATCTTGATGATAACATCGTCGCCCTTCTGAAAGATTGACATCTCGCGGCCTTCTATGACTGCCGTAAGTCCTTTATCGTTATATATCCTCACCACATCCCTGAACTGGAAACGCAGCAGTATCCCGTCCTTCTCATGCAGCTCATATTTAACATTTTTATAGGGTCTTAATATATAGGCTTTATGGACTATCGTGGGATCGATGATGGTCCAGACTTTAGCATTGTAAACATCCCATTTGCCTGCAAAGATCAGATGATGATCGCCCTGCTCGGATATATCCACCGTCTCCTTGCTTTCCCAGTACTGCATTCTTTTGATCTCATCCTGCTTGAACTCCGAAGTCCACATGGCCACTTCTTCTCTGGTCACCGTACGTCTGGATATCTGTTCCTTGCTCAAGGGACGTCTGCCGCCGAGACCGCCTTCAGATCCTGTACTGTTCATAAAAATCCCCTCATTTATACGTTTCCGGCACATATAACTGTCTTATATGCATACCTAAAAATATACTAACACAATCATAAACCAAACGCAATAATTATCAAACCACGGAAACCACGGGGACGGAAACCACGGGGACGGACCTCGTGGTTTTTTCTGTTTCGGCAACGATCGCTCATTGCGGACCCGCCTCGCCCCGGTTCGGACTCGCAGCACTTCTGAACTCGCAAGGCGTCAGCACGTTAAAGCACCGGCGGCCTCACATAGTCCTGCCCTGAAGCAAACATTTGCCGAAAAAACGTGGATTACGCTGCCCGTTCTCATTAAATGCTGCACTTATGACCGGAGAAATCGATCGCTTTCTGTAGCAGAAGGAACTACCAGGTCCGTCCCAATGGCTTGCGTGTCGGAAAATTTTTCCCGGGTTTGTCGGGTGACACGCAAAACCACGTAAATGGCGGATTTACGTGTCTCAGGAACTGAGGGCATCTTTTTTGCTGACACGTAGAAATGGGCTGGTACCTGTATTACGTGTCAAATTAAGTGAACGATGCTTTAAGACGATACCCGGAATGGCCCTGAAAGGCAGAATTACGGCCGAAAGGCATAAAAGAAGAGCCCGGGCACAATATTTCCGGCTGCGCAGCCGGTAAAGCGTCCGCAGAAAAGCCACGGGGACGGATTTCTTAACATAAAATTAAATTTACCCTTTACATTCATCTCTATGTATGGTATGATAACTCTGTATCTATAGGCGCTACATAGAAGATCAGAAAGGATTGGTGATATTATGAGCGTAAACGGAATTACGGGAAGTGTAGCGACAGTAGCCAGTGCAGACCAGGTTTATAACTATGAACCTAATGTAAAGGCAAAGACCGACAGTTCAGCTGATCTTGTTTCTTCCACCAAGGAAGTCAACAAGAATGCACCCGCAGCCAGCAACGGCGTGATCTACGAACACAGCACGGACGTACAGGCTGCCAAAGCAGCAAGGGAGAACACCAAGACCTATAAGCAGGACACCAACCTGGTATCACAGCTCAAGGCAGATGCGGAAGCACGTTCCCAGCAGCTTATGGACATTGTCAATAAGCTTATCTCCAAGCAGGGAGAGACTTTTGACATTGCAAACGGCAAGAACCTCAAGAGCGTATTCGAGAACCTCGAGGTTGACCCCGCTACACAGGCACAGGCTAAGGCAGACATTGCCGAGGACGGCTATTGGGGCGTTAAGCAGACCTCGGAGCGTATCTTCGATTTTGCAAAAGCTCTGACAGGCGGTGATCCTGAGAAGATGGAAGACATGCGCAAGGCTTTCGAGAAAGGTTTCAAGCAGGCTACCAGCGCATGGGGCGACAAACTCCCCGATATCAGCCAGGAGACCTACGGCGCAGTACAGTCTCTGTTTGACAGTTATGCCGATCAATTCAAGAGCGAAACATGAACTACTACCTGAAAACATGAAGAAGCTCCCTTTCGGGGGCTTCTTTTTGTTCTTCCAAAATCTCTTTTATTCTTGAGAATAAGCGCTATCTATGGTATTCTATAAGTTATGAATAATAAGGTTTTGAATACACTGGAATTTAACAAGATAAAAGATCAGCTGAAGGCCTGTGCCGTGAGTACCCCGGCAGGCCGCATGTGTGACAATCTCCGTCCCTCTTCCAATCCGGAATGGATAGATAAAGCGCAGAACGAAACTGAGGCCGCTCTTACCAGACTGCTTAAGGATGACCGCATCTCCTTCGGCGCTAATTTTGATACACGGGAACTGATGAAGGGCGCTCTGATCGGCAAGGTAATGAGTCCTTCGGAACTGAATGCTCTCGGACGTCTTCTGCTTCTCGTCGATTCGCTTATAGAATACGACCGCAGATATGTATCGGTCAGCGGTAACGAAGATTATCAGGATGCCGTGAGCCCCTATTTTGCAGGCCTTATGCCCCTGCAGAAGCTCAGCACCGAGATAACACGCTGCATCATGCCCGACGATACCATCGCCGACGATGCCAGTGCGGAACTTAAGAATATAAGAAATTCCTTCTCGATCTATTCGGGACGAATACATTCACAGCTGAACCAGATGGTGACAGGTAATACCGCCCAGTATCTGCAGGATGCAGTCGTCACCATGAGAGGCGACCGCTACTGTATCCCGGTAAAGGCCGAGCACAGATCGAAGGTTCCCGGCATAGTACATGATCAGTCTTCAACGGGCTCCACTTTCTTTATAGAACCGGCTGCCATAGTTGAACTGAACAATAAGCTCACCCAGCTTCATCTCGATGAACAGGAAGAGATAGGCCGCATACTTACTATGCTTACCGCACATGTTGCGGAGTCCGCGGACATCATCTCCGAAGACCAAAAGATGATAACCCTGCTGGACTTCATGTTTGCAAAGGGCAAATATGCTCTGAAGCTTAATGCCAGCAAACCCGTATACAACGAGGAAGGCAGGATCAAACTGCGCAGTGCGAGACATCCTCTGCTGGATCCCGCAAAGGCAGTACCCATCAGCGTTTCCCTGGGTGAAGATTTTACTTCGCTGATCATTACCGGCCCCAACACCGGCGGCAAGACGGTTTCCCTTAAGACCGTCGGCCTCCTTACACTCATGGGACAGGCAGGTCTGCACATCCCTGCCCTTGACCGTTCGGAACTCTCAGTATTTGATGATGTATATGCCGATATAGGAGATGAACAGAGCATTGAACAGAGCCTGTCGACTTTCTCCTCACATATGACTTCCATTGTGCAGATACTCAAGCATGTGAACAAACGCTCATTCTGTCTTTTCGATGAGCTTGGCGCAGGTACAGATCCCACCGAAGGTGCGGCTCTTGCCACTGCGATACTCGAGTATCTTCACAATAAAGACATACGCACCATGGCTACCACTCATTACAACGAGCTGAAGACCTATGCCCTGACCACTCCGGGCGTTGAGAACGCCTGCTGCGAATTCAATGTGGAGACTTTAAGTCCCACCTACCGCCTGCTGATAGGCATACCCGGCAAGAGTAACGCTTTTGCTATCTCGAAGAAGCTGGGACTCTCCGAGGAAATAATCGAAGCAGCAGGCAGACATATCACCACGGACCAGGCAAGCCTCGAAGATCTTATCTCCGACCTTGACTCCAAACGTGTACGCCTTGAAAAAGAGATCGGCGATTTTGAAAAACAGAAAAAAGATTTTGATCTGCGAGCAAAAGAGCTTGCCGAAAAGGAAGACAGGATAATCAACCAGCGCGAACGCATCATCAACGAAGCAAGAGAAGAAGCAAAGGATATACTCTCCGATGCCAAGTCCGTTGCGGATGAGACGATACGCGCATTTAACAATCAGGGCGCACCCATGAAGATCCAGACCATGGAGAAAAAGAGGAGCAGCGTCCGGGAATATATATCCAAGCACGAAGAAGCCCTCTACGCGGAGGCAATGAAGAATTCAAAAAAATATCAGGAGAAGAAAGCTGCCGATGTGGAAACCATTTCGGCAAAGAATGCGGTACCCGGCACTTCCGTACATGTGCTCTCCATGGATGTGGACGGCACGATAGTATCGGCACCGGATAAGAATGGCAACGTCAGTGTACAGTGCGGTATCATTACCTCCAAGGTAAAACTTTCCGATCTGACCGAATTGACCGAAAAGAAAAACACCGCCAAGAAGACTTCGGCAGGTTCCTATTCCGCCGCAAAAGTATCCACCATCTCACCCGAGATCAATCTGATCGGACAGACCGTGGATGATGCGATATCACTGCTTGACAAGTATATCGATGACGCAGTGATGAGCAGGCTTGATAAGATAAGGGTCGTACATGGTAAAGGTACCGGCGCCCTGAGAAAAGGCATACATGATTATCTCCGTTACCATCCGTCCGTAAAGCGCTTTGATCTGGCTGCCCACGGCGAAGGTGACGGGGGTGTTACAATAGTCGAATTATAACAGGAGGAAGCTTATGTCAGCAAAACAGAAGATCCTTGTGGTTGATGATGATGAGAATATCGCAGAACTCGTCAGTCTCTATCTTACAAAGGAATGCTTTGAGACCATGATAGTCGGAGACGGAGAATCGGCATTGGAAGCGGTTAAGACTTTTGCTCCCAATCTGATACTCCTTGACCTGATGCTGCCCGGCATAGACGGTTATCAGGTATGCCGTGAGGTACGTGCCTCTTCTTCGATCCCCATCATACTCCTCTCCGCCAAAGGCGAGGTCTTTGACAAGGTACTCGGACTCGAACTCGGTGCCGACGATTACATGGAGAAACCCTTTGATTCAAAAGAACTGGTGGCAAGGGTAAAAGCCGTTCTGAGAAGATACAAGCCGGCAGCACCCGCCGTTGAACCCGAGATAGTCGGTGAAGATGAAGTGAGATTTCCCGATCTTATCATCAACCGTGCAAACTACAGTGTCACCTATTGCGACAAGAAGCTGGATCTGCCTCCCAAGGAGCTGGAACTCCTTTATTTCCTTGCTTCTTCGCCCAATCACGTATATACGAGAGAGCAGCTTCTCAATCAGGTATGGGGTTACGATTATGCAGGCGACTCCCGTACCGTGGACGTACATATCAAGCGTCTCAGGGAAAAGATAAAAGATCACAGATCCTGGAAGCTTTCAACCATATGGGGTGTAGGTTATAAATTTGAAGTACTATGAAAAGAACCCTTTACCTGAAAATCCTCATAGCCTATTTTATTTTCGGTGTATTCGGCTTTGTTATTGTAGCGACCTTCATGCAGCAGATGACTACGAAGCAGCTGCAGAAGAGCAAAGCCGAAGAGCTTTATAATGCCGCAACCATACTTGCGGATACCGAAGCTACCGACCTTTACAAAAACGAAGTTTCACTTACCACCGTAAAAACCGATATCGATGTTCTTTCAAGAATAATAAAAGCAAGGATACAGCTGCTGAATCCTTCAGGTCTTATAGTTCTTGACTCCGCTTCGGATATAAACATTGATGATCCCGCATCCGTAAACGGTTTTGATATCACCAAACTCTCGGGCTCTTTTTACAGCATAGGACGTTTCTACGATCAGTTTGCCAGCGACCATCTTTCGGTGGCAGCACCTGTTACCACCAATTACACGGTACGCGGATATGTGATCATCCATTACGATATCTCTCTGCTGAATAGCAGCACCAATACACTGGTAAACATCGACTACATCATGCTGCTCATACTCTTCCTCTTATCGTTGATAATACTGATATTCTTCTCGGAACTGGTATACGGACCGCTCCTGCGTATCATCACCGCTACGGAACAGTATGCAGCCGGCAACCTGCGATATGAGATCTCCATCGAAAGTGATGATGAAATAGGTTATCTCGCCGCATCCCTTTCCTACATGGCCCAGGAACTCGCCAAGGGCGAGGACAATCAGAAACATCTGGTCGCCAATGTTTCCCACGACTTCCGCTCTCCGCTTACTTCGATAAAGGGTTATCTTGAAGCGATGAAGGACGGCACCATTCCCGAAGAGATGTATCCCAAATACATCGGGATAGTCATTAACGAGACCGACAGGCTTATCAAACTTACGAACAGTCTGCTCACGCTTAACAACCTGAATACCCAGGGCATGATACTTGAGAAGAGCAACTTTGACATAAACAGTATCATACGAAAAACTCTTTCCACTTTTGAAGGCAGCTGCCGCGACAAAAAGATCTCGATCAAGCTTTCACTCACCGGTGAGAAACTGCTGGTATATGCGGACCTGGCCAGGATACAGCAGGTACTCTACAACCTTATAGACAATGCGATCAAATTCAGCCACAGGAATTCCTCTATCAATATAGATACGTCCATCCGTCACCACAAGGTCTTCGTATCGGTGAAGGACAGCGGCATAGGTATTCCCAAGGACAGCGTTCCCCTTGTATTTGACCGTTTCTACAAAACTGACATATCAAGAGGAAAAGACAAAAAAGGAACAGGCCTCGGCCTGTCCATTACAAGAGAGATCATCCGCGCCCACGGTGAAAACATCAACGTTATCTCCACCGAAGGTGTCGGAAGCGAATTCATTTTTTCTCTTCCCCTTTCATCCGAAGACGATGACGAGGAAGATGATATCTGAAATCCTTAATCCATATGTATTACCCATTTATCTTCATCTTTATCAAGTACCAGTGTGGTATCGGTAAGATCAAGTAAGCCGGCGGTACCGAAATCCAGCTCGCCTTCTTTTTTGGTTTCTGCTTTTACGGATATCTTCAGGTTGTTCATGCCGTTGAGTTTTCCCAGCATGTCACTGCTGTATTCCACCAGACTTCCGTCCTTAAGCTTTTTTCCGTTAAGTATCTCTATCACACTTGAGGGGTCGGAAGAGAAAGTCACATTAAGTTTTTCTATGTCTTTTCCGCAGGTATTCACGAAGACTATCCTGCAGTTCTGTTCAAGCAGGCTCTGATCTATCTCATAGAGGCCTTCCGAACCGTCTTCCTCGGTACGTCTCACGGGAGACGCTATACCTTCTTTTCCGGTAAAATCAACAACATCTTTTTTCTCGCAGCCTGCAGCTAAAGCGCAGAGTGCAGCTAATACCAGGAATATTCTCAACTTATTCTTCATCAACGTTCCCCCGATCTTCAGTGTCTGTCACGTAACCGGATCCGGTGCTTTGGAATACAAAAGCTTAAGCAGAATAGGTACCGATATACTTGATATTATAATCAGTAAAATGACTGCCGTAAAGTACGAAGGATCGATTATCCCGAGATTCAGTCCTTTGTTGGTGATGATCAGCGCCACTTCTCCTCTTGTCATCATGCCCACGCCTATTTTGAGACTGTCTATCCATTTGAAACCACAAAGCTTTCCGGTCAATCCGCAGCCTATGACTTTGGTCAGCATGGCCACGATCACAAAGGCTATGCTAAACATCAGCATGCCTGTATCGACCTTTGTAAAGTCGGTCTTTAAACCTATGCTCACAAAGAAGACCGGTGCGAAGATCATATAGCTGTTTATGCTTATCTTTCTGTCTATGTATGAAGCATCTCGTATATTGCAGAGTATGATGCCCGCTATATATGCGCCTGTGATATCGGCGATACCGAAGTATCTCTCAGCTATATATGAAAGGATGAAGCAGAGCCCCAGACCCATGATGGGGATACGCCTTGTATGCGGGTATCTCGCATCCGTCCATTTCGCTATCCTGTATATGATGTAGCCGCATACCACGCTGAGTATCAGGAAAGCCACGGTTTTGATCAGTACTGCCCTGCTGTCGTTTGCGGGATCTTTGAGTCCCAGTACAAAGGTAAGAACGATTATGCCTATTACGTCGTCAATGATAGCCGCGCTCAGTATAGTCTGGCCTACACGTCCGCTGAGATAGCCCATCTCCCTCAGAGTCTCCACCGTAATGCCTACGCTGGTGGCAGTCATTATGCTTCCTACAAAGAGTGCCTTGAAGAATTCTTCGGTTCCCCAGCCTGCAAAGCCGTTGAAACACATATACATCACGGCTCCGCCGACCAGCGGAACAAACACGCCGATACAGGCCACCAGCAGGGCGATCAGCCCCGATTTTTTCAGTTCCTTCAGATTGGTCTCCAGTCCCGCAGAGAACATGATAAGGACCACACCTATGGAAGCCATCTGGCTTATAAAGTCGGAAGGCTCTACCAGCTTTAAAAGGGCAGGGCCCAGTATCAGTCCGGCGATGATCTCTCCCACTACCATAGGAGCTTTACATTTCTTTGCCACGAGTCCCATAAACTTCGCAGTAAGTATTATCAGCGCAAGATCTCTCAGTATTCTGTAGGTTTCCATTTTCTCCGCCTTCCTTTCAGTAGCAGCTGTTTCCTTTCGCGCGAGTGCGCATCCCTTTATTCTTTAGTGTAACGGGAAAACCCGTTACAGCAAAGAAATCTCCGCCGACACGCAGCGAAGATTCCCCCTTAGATTCCGTTATCGTGTTTTTTATTCTATGACCAGCTTGTCCCAGCTGTCGTCCGGTACCAGTGTAATATAGGTCTTGCCTGTGCTGAGTACCAGCGGATTGCCTGCAGCATTCCTGTAATCCGTAAGACCGTCTTCCTTGGTCTTGGTCCAGGAAATGGGCACCGCCTCTCCGTTAGTCAGGTAGTAGCCATCCCAGGGTGTGCTCACCAGCACGTTATATACCAGATATCCCTTGGAATCCAGCTGTGCGAAGCTGCACTTCTGGATGATAACATTCTTGAAGCTCGTTACCTCGTTGCCGTGCAGAGCATCAACATGAGGCCTGTTATATTCGTAATACTCGTAAGTCTTGGTGTCCGGATTGTAATGCAGCTCGGAACCGTTGTGCTTGAAAGGAAGCTTTACTTTCTCAGCCTTCTTTGCCAGTACACCGTAATCACTGGAAAGATTCTGTTCCCTGGTAGTGAACTCAAAGTGCTCACCGGGGTAGTACTCATTGTATTCCCTGGTATAACCTGCGGAGTCGATACGCTTGCCCAGACCGTCATAGCTCTTGCCGGTATTGGGATTGGTGTAGCCTTCGTAAGTGATATACTCGGTGAACTCGGTAGCCTTGCCGTTGCTGAAACGTGCGAAGCCGCCGCTTAAGTTATTGGTATAATCCTTGGCTATATAGTTGTTGATATAGTAAGGACCGCCGTCATGGCAGAGGATCGCATTGTACTCTGCTGCCAGCATGAAGTTGGTGGGACGTGTACTTCTGACACTACCGAACTGCTTTATCTCGGTCCAGTCCTTCACGATGCACATAAGACGGGTTACACGGTCATTCATGGTAGAATTCATGATCTCGTATACGATATCGGCTTCATTAACACCGAAGTGATCAAGAGCCGTTACCTCGTTATCCACCATTACCGCGATGGGACGCTGGTTCTTGATATCATCATCTATGATCTCGTTGGTCAGCTCACTCCTGTATTTTCCGGGAGGCAGTACTTCTTCCTCTTCCTCTTCTGCACCATCATCAACAGTTGCAGGCGTTTCTGTTCCGGGTGTAACATTCGCTGCCTGAGTCTCCCCGATTCCCAGACCGATAGATTCTCCGTTCACTACCTCTTTATCTTTCTCACCGCAACCTGCAAGCAGCAAAGTCATAGCAAGTGCAGCTGCCAAAAACCTTTTCTTCATAAATTCCCTCCCCAAATTAAGTAAAACAATGTCGTGCATATTATAACATAAGTAGATTCTTTTGCAAGGATTAAATATTACGGTAAACCAAACTCTTAATACATCCCATATAATATACGTACCAGCTCGGAATCTTTATCAAGGATCACCGTATTATTTTTGTTTCCCGAAAGTGAATTCTTCAGCGCATCTATCCCTCTGATAAAGTCGTAGAACTCAGCCTTTTCCTCGGTATTGTAGGCTTCTGACAGGGTCTTCATGTATCCGGCCTCACCCTCGGCCTTTATCTTCTCGGCATCCTTCATGGCATTGGCCTTCTTTATGGAGACCTGCCTGTTGGTATCGTTCCTTATCTTCTGCGCATCCGATTCACCCGTTGCCCTGTAAGCGGCAGCGATGTTCTTTCTCTCCGAGATCATACGATCGTATACGGCCTGCTTGTTGTCGTCGGGAAGCTCCAGGGCTTTTATCTCGGCACGGAGTATCGTGATACCGTAGCCGGCAACATCGGGTGCCGATTCCGAAGTGATCGTCTTGGTCAGCGTGGTGCCTCTTGCCTCTATCACTTCGTCCTGGGACATGGAAGAGATGATGTTCTTCGTTGCGTTATAGACCGATACACCGACTCTGTCACGTCCTCCCGTTATGGAAGCGTTCAGGGTCTTGGTAAAAGCCACCGGATCGGTAACCTGCCATAAGATATAATCGTCGGCTATCATCGACTTCTTATCCGAGGTGATGACATCCGAGGGATTGATATCATAAACCTGTATCTTGCTGGGAATGCGGCGCACCGTATCTATAAAGGGCGCCTTGAAATACAGCCCGGGCTCCGATGTACTGCTGATTATCTTATTAAAACGCGTAACCACCGCATACTCGTCTTCCTTCAGCGAATACATGGAACCTGCAAGGATTATCACAAGGGCTGCGATCGCTATGACCACTAATACAGTAGATGCTTTAATCTTCATGATCATTCCTCCTCCCCTGCTGTTTCTTCTTTTATTTCTGTGTTTCCGCCGTCACTCACACCGCTGAAACTTTCCAGCGGGAGCATGGTCTGGGTATTGCCGTCATCGATTATTATCTTAAGTCCCGGCAGCACTTCCTCCATTGCCTCGTAAAACATGCGCTGCTTGGTTATCAGCGGATAGAGCTTATACTGCTCATACATCTCGTTGAATCTTGCGACCTGTCCTTCGGCCTCGGCTATACGTGATTCCTTGTAAGCTTCAGCCTCCTGCATTATCTTATCCGCTTCGGCTTCGGCAGCGGGCAGCTGCTCGGACTGGTACTGCTTGGCTCCGTTTATCGCCGTATCAGCTCCCTGCTTTGCATTCTCCACATCCTTGAAAGCAGCTATGACAGCATCCGTGGGCGGTTCCACGTCCTGTACCGTCAGGTTCACGACCTCTATGCCTATGGGCACGTCATTAAGAGAAGCCACCAGTTTATCCCTTACCTCTGCCTGTATCTGTCCCTTACCCGTTGTCATTACCTCATCAACGCTGTAATTGACGACTGTCTGGCGTATTGCAGCCTGGGCCAGGTTTCTCAGGATCAGTTCGGGATTCTCGGCCTCGTAGAGATATTTCTCAGGACTGCTCACTCTGTATTCCAGATAAAAATCTATATTAACGAAGTTGAAATCCGAAGTGATCATCAATGATTCACTTTCGTTATAATATGCTTCTGCATCATGCTCCCCGTCTGACTCAGTACCCGTGGAAGTGGTATAACCGATAGGTATGCCGTGGGTAGTGGTATCCACCTTGTCCACTTCCTGTATAAAAGGTATCTTGAAATACAGCCCGGCGGTCTTGATATCTATCACCCTTCCGAACTGCGTTACCACTGCCTGCTGCTGTTCACTCACGTTGTAAACACTGTTGCCAACAAGAAAAAGGACCACCATGGCTATCACCACAGCGGACACGATCCTGCTTATCGTTTCTCTCTGTTTTTCGTCGGCATCCTTCATCTTAGGAATGTCACCCATGCCTTACTGCCTCCTTCATTGCTTTCTTAAGTTCATACATTTTTTCATCAGCCTGATGATAAGCCTCACGTACATTGCCCTGCGCACAGTCATAACGGGCACTTCCGAAGGCTATATCCAACGGAACGGGATGTTTGTCTATCCTGTTATAATCACTTACGAGCTCCATGAGACGTTCACCTGCTCTTCTGCATTTCTCTTCGGATGCAGGTTCTTCCACGACAACAAAGAACTCATCACCGCCTATACGGTAGCATTCTCCGAACATGCCGAAACTTCTTCTGATGCACTCCGCGCCCTTCTTGATATGCTTGTCTCCCTCTTCATGTCCGTATACGTCGTTCACGGTCTTCAGATTATTGATATCAAGCAGCACGAAGCAGCCGCTTCCGGTATCTGCACTCTTCAAAGCTGCGGTCTTCTCCCCGTAAGCAGTCCTGTTCTTCATCTGTGTCATGCTGTCCGTATGTGCCAGTCTGGTCATCGCTTCTGCCTCATCTTCAAAATGGGCATACTGCATGATGCTGTAGATCTCATATCCGCCCATCACCAGCATGAACGCCATCAGGCCGTATCTGGTCCACAGTGCTATATCCGTGGAATTTCCGCCTATCCTGTAACGCAGTATATCCGCAAGCGCACCTCCGAACATAAAGAAGCAGGCAATAGCCATCGTGACCGAGGCTTTCTCATACATCTGCCTCTGTATGATACTGTCAACGATATAGACTATACTTACCGCAAGTGAGATAAGTATGAGTATATGAGTGAGGATCAGCAGTTCATGATAATCCTTAAAGCCTATGGAAGTGGATATCATATTGATAAGGGTATTCACAAGGCTCGCCGCTACGATGATCTTTACGGGCATCTGCTCCAGTCTCTTGGTGATACAGCTCACAAAGGCAAGTGCCGGCAGCGGCATTATCATGGTACAGATATATCCTATGAAATGCACGGCCGCGGGATTGCGTGTAAGCAGCTGGAGTATAAGTGTTTCCGTAATGGTCCAGGACGAGACCGTCAGAGTGAACACACCCATGGCCAGCAGTTCCAGCCTGCTTGAAGGCCTCTTTCTTACTGCAATGGAACTGATGGTAAGAACTATACCCACCAGCAGGAGCAGAAGACTTATAAGGAAACGGGGCATATCATTCTGCAGCATCTCAAAGATGAATCTGTCGGATTCCTGCAGTCTCACATAAGCAAGATATGCTTTGCTGTCATTATATACGTTTTCGGTCTCTATCATTATGACGGAATTATTCTCTGCCGCTTCCAGATTGACACAGTGATACATCAGACCATAGCTCTTGCCGAAGAGTCTGAATACCCTGGGTTCATAGCTGTATACTTTTTTTCCGTCCTGATATACGTAGATATTTACGTTCTTTGATCTGAAACAGAGTTCACGTCCGTCCAGCAGAGCAGCCGGTATTTCCTGAACATAGGAACTGATCCCGCTGCCTATCTTATCCAGTTCCGCAGGATTTCCCCTATCATCGGTCCAGTTAAGGCTCAGATCCGTCGCACCGTTGCCGTAGGCCCTGTCGGTATCCGTCGTAAACATTAAAGCAAACGCAAAAACAAGGATGGCTATAACCACCGTATTCGTAAATGTATATATTCTGTTTGCTTCTTCAGTCAGACTTTCGATCGTCATTTTATACTACCGTTCCCAAAATCAGCCCACATTCTACGACATTATACCACTATCCTCTTATTTTGTACACCCTAAGGCTTCCCTAATGTTTTATCACCGGCAACTCCGGCCCGTGCTCGATCCTGATCTGTTCTTCAATCTCTTCCAGCTCTATCGGCACGCACTGCCTCACCACCACACACTTTGCCTTTCCGGCAAGCAGCATATCGGCATAATCCTTCGTAGTTTCCGGTCTTTCCTCCAGCAGCATCGCTCCCTTATCACCGTCATACATATAGTGGATATCCGAACCTGCCGTCATCGGCAGTTTGAGCTCCTTTGCATATTCATAAGCCAGGGCGTTCATATTGGGCTTGTTGGCCGCATTATATACCTCTATGCCGTCGCAGATCGACGGCGTTAAGTGTATGGCGGAAAGATAACCTCTCTCCCTGTAGGGATGGGCCTGGACCATGATGCCGCCGCCTTCATGCACGCGTCTGTATACTTCCTGTCTGTCCTGCTCAAGGATATCCGGGTTATCCAAAAGCCACTCCCTGCCGGGCCCGTAGATCAGGTACTCATCACCCTGGAAATTGTATTCTATCCCGAAAAGCACGGTGATATCATGGCCTTTCGCTTCCGTGAGGGCCTCTTCGTAACCGCTCATGTACATATCCACTCTCTGTTCCCAGGGCAGGTCTCCAGGTACCGCGGAATTTCCGTTAAAGAAATGATCCGTAACGATGAAGCCGTCAAAGCCTTCCTTAGTCATATAATCGATATAATCCCTGCCGCGGGCCACGCCGCAGGCACTTGCCTGACAGGTATGCAGATGTGTTTCGAATATATAAGCCATTTCTTTCCCCCTAAATGTACCAGAGTATCCTTCTTCCGAGAGACGACTTTACCAGCTTCGGTGCCAGCATATAACGTATCTTAGCCTCGATCCCGAACCATTCCGTCATGCCTTCTTCCCTTGTGACCCTGCAGGGCGTACAGAAGCCGCAGGGCTTATTGCGTATGGGATTGTAGCAGAACCAGGTCATTTTCATCACATCCTCATAACCGTTCTTTAAATACTCTTCCTTCATTTTCAGCTTGGTATAGCCTGTCAGCGGTATATGCATGTTCTGAAAAAGAAGACATATATCCTTATCCGTCTTCTCCCGGTCTACCATGCAGTAGGTTCCGATGACTTCATCCTCGACCTTTATTATGTCTCCGTATTCCCTGATCAGTTCTATCGCCTGGTCGTGAACACCCACTTCGATCCCGGGATGCTTTTCAGCAAAACGTCCCAGCCAGTCGTACTGTGTACCCAGATGTCTTTTCTCCGTTATTCTCTTATAAGCTGCAGTGATCTCCTCGTTCTCGATCCTGTCGGCTATATCTATCTTTATTAACGGCAGTATCCTGGCCTTTGTCTGCTCATACTGTCTCAGTCTTTCGGATATCTTCTCTATGGCCTCCAGCTCCCGGCTTTCCGAATTCCTGTTATCGCACATATAATAAGGCTGTATATCCACGTCACATCTTGAGAGCTGTGTTACGCGAAAAGTCGAATCAAAGCCGCCTGTCCATAGTATCTCAACCACACGTCCTGACATATCCATCCTCCGTTCCGGCAATAGCCGTTAGTATTATGCCACTTTTTCCCCTTATAGTCAAAAGACCGCAGTATATGAGATGGCGTAAAGGTATCGACAGTTGATGGAAATGAGATTGGCTCTTGGCCGGATGTTTCTGACCTGATTCGCCTTCCATCTTACATCCCTTTGTTTTTAACGTCAAATGCTGTTGATCTGTTCCCGTATCGCCATTGTCTT
>JAILES010000010.1 GCA_024687205.1 Lachnospiraceae bacterium | reverse complement strand
GTGATGTCACCGCAATAGTGGACGGAGAGAAATACAATGCAAAAAGCATTATGAGCGCATCTGTACTTAAAGATGCAAGGAAAATAGATATCACCATTGACGGCGATGATGAGGATCAAGTTGAAGAGGAAATAAACAGGAAATTTATATCCAATAAAAATGAAGGAGAAGAATAATGCCCAGAAAAGAGTTACTCCGGATATTGGTTGATAACGGGGAGCTTGTGGAAGATGGAGCGACTAAAGGTAAACGATATCGTAAAAGCTGAGTCGTGATACCTAATTGATACCTGTTTGTTTTGTGGCCTGAAATATCACGTGAAAATCGGAGAATATGGATATGAAAGCACTGACTTATATATCAGATACAAACTCAAACGGGTTAACCACAATGGAGCTTGAATAATGTACAGATTCGCAGAAAGCCAGTATTTATGCGGGTTTGAGGCAGGTCGAAAACTTTCGTGACAATAAAATGACAATATAAAGTTCCAAATCTGCTCTGCAGAGGGATGATACAAAACTTGTTCTCAGTTTACTGAGTGAACATTTTTGTCAGAAAGAAAAGGTTTAATACGGTAAAAAAATATAGCCGTAGTGAATGTATCTAATACATTTGCTACGGCTATTTTTGTTGCTTGCTTATTTGTTTTTGGGCTTGCGTTTGCGCTTTTGCTTTACAAGTTCCTCCGCTTTCTTCTCCTCAGGAAAAGGCTTATTATCGCCTTTCTTCCTGGGAGGAATGGGCATCACGTTGACATGGTTCTCATCGAATACAGGTGTGGGAACAAGACCGAGATTACGCCTTGCAGTTTCCATCTCCATTCGCTGGGCCATGGGCATCTGATTTTGGGGGTTATCTATATCGGTACCTTTGACATCAGAGTGAGCAATCTGCCATTCGTGGTATTCCTCCTGAGTGATCTTGCCCTCCACCATAAGGTCGCGGATGCCACACCAAGTATATAACAGATCGGCTAAGAGGTATCTATCGATAACTTGCTGGTCAGAGAATGATTCAGGAGTATTGCCGAAGGTAAAGCATAGTTCTCCATCAACGAGTTTTGGCGAAAAACCATATAGCTTTTCAAGAGCATACAGGAATTGTTCCACGGTTATCGGGTTTGTAGGATCCGGATCACGGAGAACGGCACGGTCTATCAAAAGAGCATCTGCAATATCCATTAATGTGTATTCATCAGGATATCGGTTGCCAAGCTCGTAGTTACGTATAGCACTCTCGCTCAGACCGCATTCTTCTGCGAGCTGCTTTTGGGTAAGATGCCGCATGATGCGGAATGACCTTATTTTTTCACCGATTCGGGAACCGGTGTTAGCGTTTGTTTCACTCATATGAATATGCACCTCCGTTCATTTATGAAATGATTATATCACAATCAGTTCAAAAGTGAAATGTTTTTTGAAAAATATATTGACAGTTCAGAAATGAACGGTTAGAATACAAAGCATAACAACAGTTCAGAAATGAACGGTATATAAAACAAGAAAGAGAGGACAAAACAATGGAAATGAAAGAGATGGTAAAGTCAACAAACAGTTCTGTATTAAGATGCGGCGATATCATGGAGATCCTGGGAGTATCTGATGGAAAAGCCTACGGCATCATCAGACAGCTTAATAAGGAGCTTGAGAGCAGAGGCTTTCACACTGTTACCGGACGTGTTAGCAGACAGTACTTCGAGGAATGCTTCTATGGGATAACCGGAGAAAAGGAGGTGGTGTAATTGGCAGTACTAAAGAATGATAAAACCGGCAAGTGGGAAGTCCGCACGTACTATAAGGATTTCACCGGTATGAACAGGCAGAAAACAAAGCGTGGCTTTGCGACAAAGCATGAAGCACAGGATTGGGAACGGGCATTCAAATTACAACAGGATCAGAACATGGATATGTTCTTTGAAGATTTTGTTGAGATTTACACGAATGACAAAAAGCCCAGAGTCAAGTTGAATACCTGGATGTCCAAGCAGCATATCATTGACACGAAGATCCTTCCCTACTTTGGAAAAAAGAAACTTTCGGAGATCAGGACTTCCGATATTCTCAGCTGGCAGAACGAGATCATGAAGAAACGCAAGGACGATGGTACGCAGTACTCACAGACCTATCTGAAGACCATTCATAACCAGCTCAGCGCGATACTTAATCATGCGGTTAATATGTACGGCCTGCGAGTGAACGTAGCCCGCAGAGCCGGGAATATGGGGAAAGAACAATCGAAGGAAATGCTGTTCTGGACGCAGGAGGAGTATCTGAAATTTGTGGAGAATATTGCAGATAAGGAAGAGAGCTACATTGCTTTTGAGATCCTGTATTGGTGCGGGATCAGGCTGGGGGAACTTTTAGCGCTTACACCTGCGGACTTTAATTTTGAGACGCACACACTTTCCATAAACAAGTCATATCAAAAGCTAGCGGGGAAAGATGTGATCACAGATCCGAAGACGCCCAAGAGTAATCGAAGGATCATCATGCCGGAGTTCTTATCCATAGAAGTGGATGATTATATCAAGCGGTTATATGGGATATCGAAACGCGACAGGATCTTTCAATTATCCAAGAGTTTCCTTCATCATGAAATGGACCGCGGAGTGGCACTCAGCGGTGTGAAACGGATAAGGATCCATGATCTTAGACATAGCCATGTGAGTCTTCTTATCAACATGGGTTTCTCAGCCCTGGCGATAGGTGACCGCGTAGGGCATGAAGCAATCGATATCACTTATAAATACGCACACCTCTTCCCTACGGTACAGACCGACATGGCGAAGAAGCTCAATATTGAGAGAATCACGATCATGAACCATGCATATGGCTCTTCAACAGATATGGAGGATAAAGCAGATGTCAAAGAAGAATCGTGACCATAAGAACAGATTTAGAAGCAGGACGATAGCCTTTCGAATGTCACCGGAGGAAGAAGCGGAGCTCAATCATAGAGTGAAGCTGATGGGCTACAGGACGAAGCAGGACTACTTGATAGAGGCTGTGCTTCATAACGAGGTGCGGGCTATCGGAAATCCTCTCATGTTGATCCAGTTTAGGCAGATCTTATCACATATAGAGTTGGAGCTGATCCGTATAGGCGAAGCATCTGAAATGGATGAAGAACTGTTCACACCAATCAGAAGTATGCAGGAGATATTGATCGCTTTTGAATCCGGCAAAGCTTCTGATCAGAGCAACCTTGTACTGAAAAAACAGGAACTGGACAGATTGCTCCACCAATCCGTTTTATCGATACCACATCCCGGGCACGCACAGGATTTGGATATAAACAAAAATGATGAATCACAGGAGGAAAATGAAAATTGAATACAGATGCAAAAGAAAAAGCTGCCCGTAGCACAGTTGTTGGCGCAACTGATGAGCAGCACATTTCTAAAAACGTTAACCCGATTATAGCAGATGATCCCGGCGGAAACAATATGAAATCACCTGAAACTTCTGCAATGATGGGCGGTCTGGAAATTCTTTCCATGACGGAACTCTATGACAGTTCCTTTGAACCGAGAGTTCCGGTGGTCGATGGTCTTTTGAATTCCGGTACCTATATCTTCGCCGGAGCACCCAAGGTAGGAAAGTCATTCTTCATGGCACAGCTTGCTTATCATGTGGCAATGGGAATTTCCTTGTGGGATTATCCAGTAAGGCAGGGCGCGGTACTATACTTGGCACTTGAAGATGATTATGCCAGGCTTCAGCAGAGACTGGCGATGATGTTTGGGGAAGAAAGCACGGATAAGCTTTATCTGGCAATCAAATCCAAAACGATCAAAGACGGACTAGCTGAACAGATGACCTGTTTTGTGAAGGAGCATGCGGATGCGAGGCTGATCATCATTGATACACTTCAGCGTGTAAGGGAAACGGACGGAGACAAGATGAGTTACGGTACAGACTACGACAATATGACTCCGCTTAAAGAGTTCAGTGACAGAACCGGAGTTACGATCATCGTAGTTCACCATACCAGGAAGATGGCAGCGGATGATGTATGTGAGACGATTTCCGGCACTAACGGACTCCTGGGAGCCGTGGACGGCGCACTCATTCTCTACAAAAAGAAAAGGACTTCCACAGAAGCGACACTTGATGTGATCGGCAGGGATCAGCAGGAACAGGAACTTACACTCTCCAGGAATCAGGACACCTGTGTATGGGAAAAAGTGAAGTCAGAAACGGAACTGTTTGTATCAAAACCGGATCCGGTGCTTGAAAAGATTGCAGAGTTTATTACAGAAAAGAATCCCGAGTGGGAAGGAACTTCATCGGAACTGATCGAGGTGATCCCGGGACTTGAGGCAATCATTCAGACCAATACGCTGGTACGAAGACTGAATATCAACCGTGGGAAACTTTTCAGGGATTATGGGATATACTACGAACCGCTTCAGAGAAAGAGTGACAGAAAACCCTTTGCACTGAGGTTGGTTGAAGAAGCTTCATAAAGGATCCTATGACGATTAGTGACGATAATGACGGTATTTTTGATAGCGTGCTGATATAGAAATAACCGTAAAAATCGTCATTACCGTCAATGAATATGGAAAGGAAAACCGAAATGAAAAAGAATGTACAGATACCATATGAGCTCTTTATAGATCTTGTCCATGTTCATCTTTTGGAAAGCGATGATGCAGATATCTGGAAAAGGATTGAGCATGGGCTGAACGCAAAGG
>JAILES010000093.1 GCA_024687205.1 Lachnospiraceae bacterium | reverse complement strand
TCACTGTTGATCAGGGTTAATACAGAGTTATTGCCGACATTGATGTTGCCGTATAACTTATACCCATTAAGATCGATGGTTGCCTCTTTGCCCGCGCCTATCTCCAAGTCCTCGCCGGGCGGTAGATCGGCGATCAGTCTGACCACACCGCCAGCCTGAAGCATGGCCTTAAGTGTGATACGTCCATAAAGTTCATCACTTCCATCGACGTTCACATAACCGTTATCAACGACAAAAGCCATGCTTACGCTTCCGCCGCATACATCTCCCGCAGCGGTAAGAAGAAGCGTATAGTTTCCTCTTTGCTTGGATAATTCGGGCGTATACGTACTCAGATAATCTACTCCCTCGATCCAGTTCTTACCGCCCGGATCACTTACGCTTAAGTTTATTTCCGGTATGGCTCCCGTATAAGGATATTTGCTCGTCACACCTTTGATATCTGCATAAAGATATGCTTTTTCACCGTATGCAAAATCGATCCTCCGCCACAGTCTGTCTGCCGCTTCTTCCGTTTCTGCCACGATGCCTTTCAGTTCTTTGCTGTCTGTTTCCGGGAATGTGACATAAACATCTATCAGATTAAATTCCGGATCTGTCTGATGACTGTCGGATTCATCTGTGGCAAGGGGATTATACTTGTCAGTACCGCTTATGCTGCCCTTAAAGAAACAGTGATTCATATCGATAGTTGCTTTATTTTCTGCACAGCCAAGCATGCCGGCCACAGGATCATTCCACACTGTGCTTAAGGCCGAGCTGCAGACCGTATTATTTATCATCAGCTTATAACAGCCGGTTTCACCTACCACACCGGCTATCTGACCGCCACCGCCCCGGCCCGGGTTATTGACGTCTGCCCTTATAACACAATTCTCTATACGGTTTTCTCCCCCGGTGATCATTCCCACGAGAGCTGATGAACGGGGGCCTCCGCATACACTGCCTTCAACTATGAGATCATGGATGTATACCCCTTCAACCTTTGCAAAGGGCGCTGCCCCGGTTTTTTCCGGATCGTTCAGGGCAATATGCAGGGTCTTTCCGTTTCCGTCAAAGCTGCCGCGGAATTCACGATAATCCGAGCCAGCTGAAATACTTACGGGCTCCTGCTCATTGTCAAAATCATCGGAAAGCTTATAGCATTTGTCACTTTCCGTACCTGTCCCGATATTCCATGCGAAGCTTTCCCAGTCCTGTGCGTTACCGATCATATACGGATCTTCTTCGGTTCCCGCACCCTGCAGCGGTCTGCGTTCAGCCGAATAGGCCATAAGCATGTTGGCCGGATCCTTTCCGCTCAGATTCTCTTCACTGACTTCCCCGGCATCGTTTTTTGACTCCATATAATGATAAGCCGAACGGAGCTGAAATTCTGAAGCCTCTATGGTTGAAGCAGCTAGATAATCCGTTATTTCCGTCCAGCCGAGAACAAGAGTTCCGCTTTCACCAGTATATTCTCCCCTGTAGTCGTTAGCCTTGCGGCCCGGTCCCACAGCATAGCCTTCCTTAGAATCTGCTGTGACCTGTCCTCCAAGGATCTCAATGGTATCACAGCTTCCGCCCGGTTCATATATACAAACGCTGTTGACTAATTGCAAACGGCTGGATCCTCCTCCTATTCCGGCCGAAGCATCATCGGAAGATGCATTTATCTTTCCGCCGTTTATGCTTATCTTTCCGCTGTTACCGCTATGACCTCCGCCTATTCCGGCTCCGCCGTGTCCCACGGCATTTACGACTCCGCCGTTTATTATAATGGTACCGCCGCTTCCGTAGTCATATCCCCCGCCTATTCCGGCTCCGCCGCTTCCCTTTGCATTTACCACTCCGCCGTTAATGACCACTTTGCCGCCATCACCGCACACTCCACCGCCTCCGATACCGGCTCCCCAGAATAAACTCTCTGCATTGATTATTCCGCCGTTTATGATAATTTCTCCGGCGTCTCCTTCCACAAACGGTGTAATCTCGTATTGAGAGTAATATAAACCGTCACCTCCTATAGCTGCACCCCTCACTCTGTCCGGACTGGTCGCATCGAGTCTGCCTTCTCCGCTTATGGTCAGGCGGTTTCCTTCAAGTACTCCTATACCCTTTGACGCAGTAAGCGTTTTCCCGGAATTGAGGTATATTTCCACCTTGCCTCTTATATATATACGTTCAGCGTATTCTTTATCTTCCGTAAGCACATAATATCCGCTTTCCCATTCCGTGCCTTCAGGCAGCGGGGCTGCTTCGGCTATCAGAGAAAACGGTATCTGCGCTACACCGCTGTAATCGCCCTTACCTGTTAATGTAAGACTGTAATTCCCGGCTTCCTGTATAAGCTCGGACGATAAGCTGACTGTAACATCTCCCTCCTTCAGTATCTTTCCGTCATAATCCTTAAGGATATACTCCGGAATAAAAGGCTCTCCGGTACAGTGATACCAGGGCTCCATGCCTTCTGCTTCCACAGGGATGTAACAGCTGCTTCCGTCCGGTACCGCTCTGCTGCTGCAGAGTATATCTGCAGGTGCATCGGTATACACTCTGGTACCGGCAAACGGTATTTCAAAATCGTTAACCGCCGCTTTTTCCCCGGTATAGAACAGATCTTTTCCGACATATTTTCCCTCCGCTTCATATGAACATGTCATTATCGGATGATAAAAGGCCTGTGCTGTTTCCGAATTTCCCAGAAAATAACAGTTGTTCAGAGTAACTTCTGCATTGCCTGCTTCTGTGATAAACCCGCCGACTCTATACTTAGCGTTTGTTCCCGTATATACAAGATTTCCCGAAAAAACCGTGTCGCTTATTTTAAGTACCGCAGATTTACTGACATCATGTACTACCCCTCCGGTAAAAAATGCCGTAACATCAGCTTTAACAACGCAATTATCTATCAGGTTTTCTCTGCCGTTTTCACCTTCGACCCAGTTAACGAGCCCGGATGCAACGACATGATTACCATCATCATGTATGGAACCGGCTATCGTAAGATTCCTGATCGTTGCTCCGTCAACACGGTCAAAGGGTGCACAGCCCATATCCACGTAAAGAGTACGTCCGTTTCCGTCAAATACACCGCAAAAATCAGACATATCGGATTTTCCGGCCGGGCAATCTACCGGATCCTGTCCATTGTCAAAATCATCTGAAAGCTTATAATATGCCTCCGTATGGTGACCGTCATTTACTGATTCCGCAAATACCTTCCAATCGTCCGCATTCTTGATCAGATAGGGATCATCTTTGATACCGTTGCCGGACAGGCTGCCGTTTAAAAATTTAATCGTTTTGGTCGTTGCCCATTCCCGGCCATCCGTTCTTATACACTGGATCTCAAATCCCCTGCGTTCATCAAAAAAACGCTTTACAATGATTATCCACTCGCCACTCTCATCTTGTCTCGCGGCTAAATCGTCTATATTATAGTCCGGGATCCTAACTCCGGTTATCTTGGAAATTTCTACTTCTAAACCTGTTCGTCCTAAAATGTCAGAGAGAGGTATCTCAAGCGGAAGGTGCTCATCCACTCCCCCTTGAAGGTCTATAGCGTAAGGATATTCAAGGGACGAGACAGAATTCTTGAATTCCAGAACATAGACAGAAAACCCATCCGACTCTGCGCTTACCGTATCGCCTTCGATCACGGTCTGCAGTTTTTCCGCATTCATTTCTCCGGATGCTTCATCCTCTTTTATATGCCATATATTTGTTTCCTGTGCTGTTCCCGATAAGCCGTCCATCTCAAACGACAGCTTCACCCCTCTGTCGTCCGCAGGCTGCAGTTCGTTGCCTTCTTCATCAAGCACTTTTATATCAAAATACCAGGCTTCTTCCGCTTCGCTTTTCTCTCCCCGTTCTTCCTCGACTGCCTCTCTTGCTTCTTCTTCGCGGACGGCATTTATCCGTTTCACATAGAGCGAGAGCTTTTCAGGGTCTTTCACGCCAAAGTAACCGCTTACGCTGACCTTTATCTTGTCCACGCTTTCTTCCAGCGTTACAGGGACTGCCTCTTCTTCCTGAACTGTTTCACAGGATTCCGGTATTTCAGTAATATCCGCTTCCTGATCCTCAGCTTCCTGCTCATCGGCTTCCCACATCTCCTCTTCCGCAATGATCTCTTCTGCCTCCGCTTCTTCCCCGGCTTCCGCAGCATTATCCTCACTTATCACTTCCTCTTCCTGCGCATATGCCTTCAGAGTCATGCCTTCAGGCACCAGACCGGCCAGCAGCACCAGTGTCATCATCCATGCAACGAGTCTTCTTACGATCCGTTTATCCATCATACTACTCCTCCTCATTACTTATACCTCCTCCAGTGCATATCCGTCGCCGCGGCTGTAAGCCACCTTAAGCTTTGCATCCACGCTGTCCAGTTTCTTATTGAGTCTCGATACCGTTGTGTATATCGCATTATGATCTTCTCCGGCCTCTCCGCCCCAAATATTTCTGTATATCTCATCCGGATCGGTATAGCCGGTGATATTTTCCGAGAGCATCCTCAGAAGCAGGAATTCCTTCTGTGTCAGCAGCAGATCCTTATCATCATAACTGCCTGTCATTGATATGGTATCCAGCTTGAGCTCCCTGTAATTCACGAAGCGCTTCCTGTGCTGGGAATCCCTGAGCCTTGCTTCCACCCGTGCCAGCAGCACTCCTATGTCATAAGGTTTGGGAAGGTAATCATCCCCGCCGGTCTTGAGCCCCTCCACTATCTGCCTGTTTTCCGAGAGGGCCGAGAGAAAAAGT
>JAILES010000123.1 GCA_024687205.1 Lachnospiraceae bacterium | reverse complement strand
CCGTAAAGAAGCATGCAGCTGGCGACCTTCAGACCCACGCCGTGCAGGCTCTGAAGCTTCTCCAGGCACGCTTCATCATCAAGCAAAGCAAGTTCCTTAAGATCAAACTCCCCGGAAGCCACCGCCGAAGCGGTTCTTCTTATATATTCAAAGCGATATCCGAGCTTGCATTCCTTCAAGGCATCATCGCTCATTGCATTCAGTTCATCTGCATCCGGAAAGCCGTACCAATGCTTTCCGCGGCTGTCGGTATACAGCTTCCCCGCCCGCTCACAGATCAGCTCAATAGAATTCTTGATCGCGGGTATATTCCTGTTCTGGGAAATTATGAAACTTATCAGCGCTTCGAAAGGGTCCTGTCTCAGTATCCTGATGCCCTTCTGTGCCGAAGCCGCCTCATACATAAAGGGATCGCTCTTAACATCCGCCAGCGCCCTTATCTTAGAATAATCCGTTTCCATGTCAAGATAATGAGCCCAGATATGCTCATACTCTTCCTCGCTGCAGTCCAGTTCAAAAGAGCCTTTCCCCAGTGCTTTGATTATCAGGCTCCTGTCGCGAAAGGGCACGAAGTATGCCCCGTCCTCCAGCTCCTTCCATCTGAAGCACTGTCCCGAATCCGCTATTTTCTTAAGTTTAAGATCATCAGCTGTTTTTAATATCATCCTTTTCTCCAATAAATCATACGCTGCGAAGCTTTATCTTATCCCTGATCACGGATGCATCGGAAGTTTTCATAAATCCGCAGAGTGCCTCCGCGTATCTTTCCTTCAGGGCCTCGCTCCTTACCAGTATCGTATCCGCGCATACCGGTCCCGGCGCACATACATAATGCTTCATGTTGTAAACATCGTTTTTCTCATCGGCTCCGAAATCCCTTATGGCAAGCGGTGTAACAAAGATCAGTTCCTCAGTGCAGTTCTTCAGATTCTCCGCAAAATACTCCGCCGGCACCGTCAGCACCGGATTCTCGTTGTCATAAGGCCACTGTATATAGATCCTGTCAGGCGCCCGGAGCGCTGCATTATAGTCTCCGGCCGCGATCAGATCTACTCCCTCCGGATCGCTGCCCGCATCTGTCGAAGTATCCGCTCTTCCCAGGGCATCCTTCTTCCACAGCGGAAGCCTCACCACATATACCGCAGCTTCTTCCTTTTCTTTTTCATACAGCTCTCTCATATCTTCAAAAGCCGCCGCATCGTAAGTCACGAAGAGTACTTCCTTTCTCTTATAAAGCACTTCCTCCGTCACGTTCTCAAGCGAAGCGGTATCAACGGTCTCCCCGCTCTGCGCCGCCGCATACAGCTTCTCGCAAAAAGCTTCCAGTTCGGGTATCAGCTTCCCGCATACTTCCGACTGCTCACCATATACATTCTCCGCAAGGGTTCCTAAGTCTATGGCTATCTGCTGGCTGTCCGCATAATAATTCTCCGGATCCGCATTCTCCTTCAGAGTTTTCAGTTCTGCAATGCACTGAGCGGCTATATCGCGAAAACTTTCTTCCCTCTCCTTAAGCTCCATGCCTTGCCTGTATTCAAAATGCGGTACCTTAATTCCCGCTGACTCTTCAAAGCTTTCCTTCTGTGATTCGAAGAAAGGATAGCCGTGTCCGCCCCAGATCTTGCTGACTTTCATGAAGTTGCCGTATTTCCTCTGAAGCATCCTGGCAAACTGCGCCTGCACGGGTATCGTCGTATTCTCGAAAGGAAGCCTTACATACTCTTCATACACTTCCTTCTCTATTCCGCTGCCGCCCTTGATTATCCAGGGAAAAATCTGTCCGACCTGCGCCGCTTCCTCACGGCTCACTCTCCCCATCTGCTCTTCCGCCAGCCTGTATAGTGCGACCGCTGCGTCTCTTTTTTTATTAAGTTCCGGCAGCCTTGCTTTATATTTCTGCTCTGCTTCCCGCATTTCGCGTCTTGCCGCTTCAGCTGCTATCTCCCCGTCCCGTACCGCATCGGCAAGAGCAACAAGCTTCAGTATCTCCCTGTCTCTTTCCTTTTCTTCCGCGATATCCGGATAGATATAGTCCGTCACAAATATATC
The DNA here is from genome assembly GCA_024687205.1 of Lachnospiraceae bacterium. Classification (GTDB taxonomy): domain Bacteria; phylum Bacillota; class Clostridia; order Lachnospirales; family Lachnospiraceae; genus NK4A136. The sequence continues at coordinate 22,705 of JAILES010000123.1, read as the reverse complement.
GATGCTTGAAATATAGGGAAAATTATTGAACTCATTTAAATGTTCTTCGGTGAAATTGATGCGCTCCGAATTGGTAACGCGTACGACGAACTGCCTGTAATCTTCAAGACTTGCATAATCCTGCACCATGAAACCGGCCGGCAGTTCCTTATCCGCCACTTCGCGGAATTTCCGGTAATCAGGTCTTAACATTCCTATATCGAGATCATCATCCCAGGGTATGAAACCTGAGTGGCGCACTGCACCCAGCAGCGTTCCCCACTCCGCATAATATCTTATGCCGTATTTCTCACAGATACGGTCTATCTCGGAAAGAACCCGCAGACTCCCTGCCCACGCCTGTTTGACTGCTGTGGGTATCATAAAACCGCATCTTACTTCATCTTTAAGAAACGCAGGATCCGTCATCGCCGCTGCCCTCAGTTACTGAAGTTCAGATCTCTGTCCACCTTCAGATAGTATTTATCTCCATCCTTATCAAAAGCACAGATCATTATGCCATCCGCTGTGCCCACCATATCACTGATATACCAGAGTGACTCATCCTTAAGTTCCACACCGGCTGTACTGCCGTCGGAAAGGTCCAGGCGGATCAGCTTCTCACGGTCGCCGCCGGTATAATATATACAGCTTCCGGAGAATGCGGTATTGCACACATCTTCCGCGGTTCCGTCCACTTCTTCGCCGAGTATCAGCTCACTGCCGTCCTCAACACAGAGTGCACGTATGCTCACCGACTGCCTGTTATAGTCATATGCCGAGAAGAAAAGATAACCGTTTTCATATACGGCATGATCGCAGGTATAAGCGTAATTGATCCCGTTTGAGATATAGCCTTTGTCGCTGCCGTCATCTGCATCTATCAGTTCCCATTCTTCACCGTCGAAAAGATAGATCATGCCGCCCGCCTCTTCAAAACAATACACGCCGTAACTCCAAAGATCCTTAGTCGTACCTTCACTTCCAAGGCAGATCAGATGGTTATAATCCGTGTAATATACATTATCTCCCCGGATGAGTATGTTTTCAACTCTTTCCTTTACGAGTCTCTCGGTCTCAAAAAGATTTAAGTCGATGCGGTTTAATCCTTCGGAGCGTACTCCGTCAGCTCTCCGCTTCCCCGAAGCATAATAAAGGTATCTGCCGTTTGATGCAAAGCTTGTCACTTCCGTCCCGTCCTGCGGCGAAATATCGTCCGCATACAGAACTCTGCCGTTATTTACACACAGGTGCGTACCGCTCCTGCCTTCCTCAGCCCCGTCAAAGGAGATGTCCGCAAAAGGCTGTTCCCTGACGCTTCCCTCGGAAGTCTCCACGGTGCCGGGTTCCGCCTTTTTCACAAAATAGTCGTTCAGCTTCACCCGCTCCGCCATCTTGGTTTTGCTTCCCTTATATGCATAGCCCCAGCCGCTGTCGTAGACAGCCATCTTATCGCCGTTTTCCGCCATGTATATGGTATATTTCATCCCGCTCTTTTCACGGTCAAAATATATCTCCTTATCAACCAGCACATCTATGGCAACAAGACTGCCGTCTTCATGATCCTTAAGTATCTCTTCTGCTCCGGCATTCTTTATCTCTTCTTCGTCAGCTTCCTTAATGCTTATACGGCCTTTTATATAGTCAGCCATATCATCGCTGATGTAGTAATAATATTCGCCGTCCTCCATAAAATAATAGCTGCCGCTGCCCGTATCCCAGGCAGTGCCTGCAGGCCAGAGGGGTTCGGCAGAAGAAGACACCTCATCCGCCGCCTGCGGCGACTCCTTCCTCTCAAGGGGAAGGCTTTCAACATCTCCATCAGGGGGAAAGTCTTCCCCCTCATCAGTCAGTCCTGTCGGACTGACAGCTTCCCCCCCGAGGGGGGAAGCCTTTGCTCTAAACCACCCCAGCGCCAGGCCGCAGATGCCCAGAGTCGCGCCCAGCACGGCCACGGCGATAAGAGCCAGCAGGACTGACAGCTTTATTATCTCGTTATGCCCCGAAGGGGGGAAGCCTTTTTCTTCATCCTGCATCTTCGTTCTCCGGGATAAATAAAAGTTTAAAATTCTCTATAAGCTTCTCGGTCTCATCGATCAGTTTCATCGCATCCTGTTCCACGAGTCCCTCTATCTCATAAGTATAGCTGAATTCCGGCTGTCCGACTGTGCTCATCTTCAAAGCGCCGTAATACTCGTTTATAAGCACGGGTATCTGCAGCACGTTGACCGGCGCAGCCTTGTCCATGACTATCCTTATGCGCCCTGCTTTTCCGCGTACTTCCTTCATGTACATGTTCTGGGCCGCCGCTTTGATCAGTGCGATGCGCAGCAGGTTTTCCACCTTTACGGGCACATTGCCGAAACGATCCTTCAGCTCATCATACATTTCATCCTTGTCTTCAACGCTTCTTATGGCAGCGATGCGCTTGTAGATATCAAGCTTCTGCATCTCGTTTGCTATATACTCGGGAGGGATGAAGGCATCCGCATCCAGGTCGATGGCGCAGACCGTCTCTCCCGCGGCTTCTTCATGTTTTTCCACACGCAGCGCTTCTTCCAGCATCTTGCAGTACAGATCGTAACCCACGCTCTCGATATGTCCGTGCTGCTGCCTGCCCAGCATTGTCCCGGCACCCCTTATCTCCAGATCCCTCATCGCTATCTTGAAGCCGCTTCCCAGCTCGGTAAATTCCCTGATAGCCATGAGCCTCTTCTCCGCTTCTTCACGGAGTATCTTGTCCCTGCGGTACATCAGGAAAGCATAAGCCACCCTGTCTGAACGTCCCACGCGCCCTCTCAACTGATAGAGCTGCGAAAGTCCCATCCTGTCCGCATCGTGGACGATTATGGTATTCACGTTCGGGATATCGAGACCGGTTTCTATTATGGTGGTGCTCACCAGCACATCCAGTTCTCCTGCGATGAAATCCCTCATCATGTCTTCCAGCACACGTTCTTCCATCTGTCCGTGTGCATAGGATACCCTTGCTTCCGGCACAAGCTGTGATATCTTTGAGGCGATCTCCTGTATATCAGCAATGCGGTTGTAAACGTAATAAACCTGTCCGTGCCTGGAAAGTTCTCTTCTTACGGCTTCCCTTACCATCTCCTCATCATACTCGCAGACATAGGTCTGTATCGGAAGCCTGTTCTGGGGTGCTTCCTCCAACAGGCTCATGTCCCTGATACCCACCAGGCTCATGTGCAGTGTCCTGGGGATCGGGGTTGCCGTCATCGTGAGTACATCCACATTCTCACGCAGTTTCTTGATCTTCTCCTTGTGGCTCACGCCGAAACGCTGCTCCTCATCTATTACGAGAAGTCCCAGATCCTTATATTCCACGTCCTTCGAAAGCAGCCTGTGTGTGCCTATAACTATATCCACCAGTCCGTTCTTAAGATCGGCGATGGTCTTCTTGATCTCCTTGGGCGTACGGAAACGCGAGAGCATCTCCACCCTTACGGGATAGCCCGCCATTCTTTCTTTAAAAGTCTGATAATGCTGGTCGCAGAGTATCGTGGTAGGTACAAGGTAAGCCACCTGCTTGCCTTCCTGCACGGCTTTGAAAGCAGCTCTTATGGCCACTTCGGTCTTGCCGAAGCCCACGTCTCCGCAGAGCAGCCTGTCCATTATCTTTGTACTTTCCATATCCGCCTTGGTGGCATCGATGGCGTTCAGCTGGTCTTCGGTCTCCTCATAAGGGAAGAGTTCTTCGAATTCCTTCTGCCATACGGTATCCGGCCCGTATTCGTAGCCGTGCCTGTTCTGCCGCACCGCATAAAGTTCCACCAGATCCTTTGCCACCGTAGCCAGCGCGGTCTTGACCTTTGTCTTGGTACGGTTCCATTCCTGGGTTCCCAGGCGGTTTAATTTCGGCGCCTTTGATTCCTTGTCCGCATAGAGCTGTATCAGATCCAGCGCCGTTGCCAGCACATAAAGATAAGCCCCGTCGCGGTACTCTATCTTCATGTAGTCCTTCCGCACACGGTCTACTTCGGCTTCTTCTATGCCTCTGTATATGCCTATGCCGTATTCTTCATGTATGACGTAATCGCCCACATGCAGCTGCGAATAGGAACTGATCTTCTTGCCGCCGCTGTACTTCGGACGTTTCTTTCTGGACTTGACTCCCGCGCCGAAGATATCCGTCTCGGCTATGACAGTAAATCTGCATTCGGGATAGGAAAAGCCTTTGCGTACGCTGCCGTAGAAGCTAACCACTTCACCGCTCAGCAGTTCCTTGTCCGCATTCTCTGTATAGCTTGCGGTGACGCCTTCTTCGCAGAGATCTTCCGCCAGACGTTTTGCCCTGCTCCTTGAAGGCGAGAGTATGACTATCTTTTCACCTGCGGCTTTCAGCGCCCGCAGGTCGCCTATTAATCTGGATATGCTGCCGTTGTAGGAAGACAGCGTGCGGGCCTTGATCTCGATGAACTGCTCGTCTCCGAACATTCCCTCGCTCTTCATGCCGCAGAGCTGCACACTCGCATACCCTGCAAGTTTCGACATCACTTCTTCCTTTTCACGAAGAAGCTCTGTCTGCTTGGGCAGGAGATAACCGCGTTCCAGCCTGTGGCTCATGCTCTCCCGCCATTCCTTTATCATTCCCGCGATATGTTCTTCTACGCGCTGGGGCTCGTCGATAAAGATCAGCGGCGCTGTTTCAAAAAGATCCAGGAAGGAAATGGTCTCCTCATAGAAGTAATGAAGGTAACTCTCGATATTCCTCATTCCTCCGAGCTCTACCAGCTCGTCCTTTACCTCATCCAGCTTCTTTTCCAGTCTGGAAGCGGCTTCCGGGTTCATCTGCGAACGGAAGACTTCCGCCTGTTTCTTCGTATCTTTCTGTATCTTGTTAAAAGCTTCGTATCTTTCGGTCTCGCTTAAGATGATCTCCGATGCCGGATATATCCTTATGCTCTCCAGGTCTTCTATGGAGCGCTGGCTCTCTGCATCAAAGCTTCTCAGCGAGGTGATCTCATCTCCCCAGAGTTCTATACGATAAGGATTGTCGCAGGTCAGGTCAAAGACATCGATTATGCCGCCGCGCACCGAGAACTGTCCCGGTGCCTCCGCCTGGTAGCTTTTCTCATAGCCCATGGCAGTCAGCTTCATGGCCATGGCCCTCTCATCGATCAGCGAGCTCTTATCGATATCTATTATATTGTTCTGTAAAAGACTGACCGGCGGCTGATATCCGAAGAGCACATCAAAAGTGGATACTATGGTAAAACGCTCACCGTCAAGTATGCGGCTTAAGCATTTCAGTCTTTCTTCCGTGGATTCCCTTCCGTTGATATCTGCCTGATAGAACATCAGATCCCTTGCGGGATAAACTGCGACGCCGGGATCATAGAAGCGGAACTCTCCCGCTATTTCCCTCGCGCGTCTTTCCGAATATGTCAAAATGAGAGGACATCCTAAGATCCCCTCTCCCAATGCATCGATCATGTGCAGCTTGTGGGAATCCGCGCTTCCCTCCGCCATCACATGAGCCTTACCGCTCTTCAGTATTGTGCGGGCAGCCTCAAACCACCCTGTTCCGCTAAGCGGAGCATTTAAGAGTTTCATACCGTCTTCACATTGAACCTGTTCATCGCTACGTCTATGCCTTCCTTCAGCCAGCACTCGCAGGCGTCCGCGGCGCCTTCGAAGGCTTCCTGCATTATCTTCTGTTCTCCCGAGGGAATGTGACCGAGTACATAATCCGCCAGATCCCAGTCCGCAGGTTTCTCGCCTATGCCTATGCGTACCCTGCAGAAATCCTCGGTCCCGAGCATATTGATGATGCTCTTCATACCGTTATGGCCGCCTGCACTTCCCTTTGCGCGAACGCGCAGCTGTCCCGGTGGCAGGCTTATATCGTCATAAAGCACCAGCAGCTCGTGCTCAACGTCTATCTTGAAATAGTCTGCACAAGCCCTGATGCTCTCTCCGCTTAGATTCATGTATGTCAGGGGTTTTAAGAGGATAACGCTTTCGCCGCCTATACGTCCCTTGCCGAACATAGCCTTAAATCCGTCTTCGGGATAGCCTATGTCATATCTGCGGCCGAGTATGTCCAGTGCCATGAAACCGCAGTTATGCCTCGTCCCCATATATTGTCTGCCCGGATTGCCCAGGCCTGCTATCATATACATTTACTTTTTCTTTTCGGTCGCAAACAGGTCTCTGTACCAGGTCAGGCAATCCACATATGCCTTGTACACGTCATCCATATCTATGTTATATACGACCATCTGTCTTGATACTTCCTGCCAGGATGCATTCTCATACTGGACCATGAAATCATATACTCCCGCAAACGGTCCGTCCTTTTCAAGCAGCGCATCCCTTATCTCTTTTGATACCTTGACCATGTCCAGCGCTTCTTCCATGGGCTTCTCGAGGATCACATCCAGTACCGAGAAAAGTCCCATCAGGAACAGCTCGCTGGATAAGTTGGCCCTTCCGAATACAGGCGCAAGCTTCTCCGCGAATCTTGCCCTTATCATGGAAAGTCTCATTATCTCCGCAGGCCTGTCCACGCAGAGTTCCTTGGTCGCCGCGGTGTTTATCCACTTCTTCAGTTCCTTCTGTCCCAGCATTGCAGCCGCATGCTTGACGGAAGTGATACCCTGGTTTACGGTCATGCGGTTCACCATTTCCAGAAGCGAGATGACCAGCGCCGGGTCTCTTTCTATAACGTTTGCCGCATCCCCGAGATCAAAGTCGGGATCGTTTACGACTCTCATCAGTTCCAGATAGTTGACCTTAAGGGGTGCTATCTCATCAACGCCCTTCTTAACGGGCATACGGAAGAACTCGCCTTCGTAAAGATTGTATCCGCCGCCTTCTTTCAGGATGTCATACTCATCCTTGCTGTCAACGTTTATTGCCACAAGGCTTATATTGGGATAAACCCTGCTGAAATACAGTTTTGCTTTGGTGATATCTATCTTCTTGTGATTTAAGAAGATGTAATCCATCAGCCCCAAAACCTGTCTGTATTCCTCGAAACGGCTGACAGGCAGCTTTCTCATGGCGAAGCGGAAACCCTGTCCGCGAAGCTCGGAAATACGCTCGATATAACGCTCCTCTGCAGGCAGTTCGCCGTCTACCAGCAGCACCAGTTTATCGTGGGGCGCATCGCACTGTGATGCTATATCCGAAAAAAGTGAGATATTGTTGATCTCGACAAATACTTCCTTGTCACCCGAGATGGTGGCAAGTCCCATGCTGTCCACTATATCAAGCCCCGGTATGGTGGCAGCTCCGTCATACCTGCCCACCCCCAAAAGCCTTGGATTCAAAAGGAAATTTTCTTTCTGCGCAAATATGGAATATGCACACACTGTCATGGTGTGATCAAATAAAGGGATCAATGTAGCAAGCATATTTTAATCTCCTTTCGGGAACAAACAAACATTATCTGTTGTATTTTACCACAGATCTGCCGCCTTTTCAAGCCTTCCCCTCACTTCCAATACGGCCCGTATTCTACCCGATCCGCCCCCTCCGGTCTTTCCTCCAGCGGGTAGATCCAGCTGTCGTTGTACCACTTCTTCAGCTCTTCAGGCATATGCTCCGGCCCGCCGTAACGGGAACCGTCCCAGCGCCTACCCATTATCCCGAAGAGGATCTGCAGCACTCCGCCCATGCATACCGCCTGCTTCCCGGCTTCCTTTACCGCCAGGCCCAGCGGATAGGAGTAAGCCCCGCAGCTGATCAGCGCGGTATCAAAATCCATTCCGAGTATTTCGCCCTTCATAAAGTCCAGCGCTTCGAACCAGTCCGCAAAACGCTCGTCCCTCATATCCCCTATGGTCATCAGTGACCTGTAGGTTAAAAGTTCAAACTCAGGAAGCTTATTGCTGCCCCTGTATATCTCTTCCCTTCTGGCATACTGATGCTTCACGCTTTCCGGAAAGGATGTGACCACCAGTACTTTCTTACCCTTAAGCGCCTCGGTCCAGTTGATCTGCGGATCGTATACCGAATAAAGATTTATGCTGCGTGCCACCGTGGAATCCGCCGGAAGATATTCGTCTATCAGATATCCTTCCATGGGCTCGTTGTTGGCCGCATAGATGTCCGTGCCCCGGATGCAGTCCAGCATGCAGTCCGAAAAACGTTCAAGATAAGCGCTGTCATTAGGAAAGAAGCCCGCGCAGTCATAGATGTTTTTCATCACCACGTCGTAATTCTTTTTTCTGCCGAAAACCGAAGCCCGCACTGCCGCCGTCTCGAACAGTCCCATCCTGCCTGCAAGGAAGGCTTCTTTTCCCCTAAGCTTCTCAGCCAGCAGCAAAGAAGCTTCGGGACTTCTCAGGCGTTCCCTCTTGCAGGGCGGGATCATTTTCCTGAGCGCTTTTATGTTACGGAGCCTGTGTCTCGCGCCGTAAAGAGCCCAGACAAAAGGCTTGTTCATTATCTGATCCTCTTTCTCTCTTTCATGATGCTCATGTAAGCGGGACGGATGATCTTTCCGTTGCCCACAAGTTCTTCCATCCTGTGGGCACTCCAGCCCACTATCCTTGCGATTGCAAATAGCGGCGTGTAGAGTTCTTCCGGTATGCCCAGCATCTGATATACAAAGCCGCTGTAGAAATCCACGTTGGGGCTCACTCCCTTGTAGATATGCCTCTTGGCAGCTATCACCTTCGGTGCCACATGTTCGATGGTATTGTAAAGAGCCAGTTCCTCACAGCAGCCTTTTTCTTCTGCCAGCTTAGTCACGAAACTCTTGAACACCCTCTCTCTCGGATCGGAGATCGAATAGACCGCATGTCCCATACCGTAGATCAGACCCTTGCCGTCAAAGACTTCCCCGTCCAGCATCTTCGTCAGATATTTTCCTACTTCTTCCTCGTCTTCCCAGTTCCTGATATGGCTGCGTATATCTTCCATCATCTCCATCACCTTTATGTTGGCGCCGCCGTGGCGGGGACCTTTAAGTGAAGACATTGCAGCCGCGATGGTTGCATAGGTATCAGAACCCGATGAGGTGACCACCCTGGTGGTAAAGGAGGAGTTGTTACCGCCGCCGTGCTCCATATGCAGTATCAGCGCCACATCCAGCACATCCGCTTCCACCTTGGAATACTGGCCGGTAGGACGCAATAGTCTTAATATGTTCTCGGCCGTTGACTTCCTGGGCAGCGGCCTGTGGATATACATGCTCTGGTTATTGTCATAATGGTTGTATGCGTGATAAGCATATACCGCCAGCATCGGAAAAGTTGCGACCAGCATCAGGCACTGCCTTAAGTTCTCCGCAAGGTCCGAGGTAAGCGCATAGGGATCATAGCTTGCCAGGGTCAGGATACTCCTGGTCATGGAATTCATGATATCCCTGCCGGGAGCCTTCATGATGACATCCCTTGTAAAGTTGGTAGGCAGGGTCCTGCTCTTTGCAAGATATCTTATAAAATCGATCGCTTCCTCCTCATTCGGAAGCTCTCCGAAAAGCAGCAGATATGCGACTTTCTCAAAACCGAAGCCCTTGCCGGATACCATCCCGATCAGGTCTTCCACATTATATCCGCGATACCAGAGTTCACCGTCACAGGGAATCCGCTCCCCGTCCTTTTCCTTGAAAGAAGTGATCTTGGAGATATTGGTAAGGCCCGTCAGCACACCTTTTCCGTCAAGGTCCCTGAGTCCCCTGTTCACTCCGTACTTCTTGAAAAGTCCGTCCGATATGGTGCCTTCCTCCACAACGGTGGGCACCTTCTGCTCAGCATACTCGAGTAGATTCTTGTGATAATTCATACATCATTTCCTTTCTTTTTAAATACCGAAAAAGCTTTTCGTATTCTTCAGAAATACTTCCGCAGCTTCTTCCGCATCGATCCCCTTGATCTCTGCGATCTTTTCCACAACATACTTAATATATTCCGGCCTGTTCGCTCCTTTAAGCTTTACGTTCCTGGGTTTTAAATAGGGCCCGTCGGTCTCGACCATCAGTCTCTCTATGGGTATTATCTTCAGCGCATCCGTGACTTCTGCATTCCTTCTGTCATCGCAGACCCAGCCGGTTATACCTATCATGCAGCCCGGTTCCAGATATTTTTCCGCCGTTTTCCTGCTGCCCGTAAAACAGTGCACCACCGCTTTTTTGCAGCGGTCCGGATAAGCCTTCAGCAGCCTTGCGAAATCCTCATCCGCATCCCTCTCATGCAGAAACAGCGGTTTATCAAGTTCCTCGGCAATCCTGAGCTGTTCCTCAAAAACCTTAAGCTGCACTTCTTTCGGCGAGAACATCCTGTTGTAATCCAGTCCGCATTCGCCTATGGCCACGTTGCATTTTTTTGCGGCCAGTTCCCGCATCCTTGCTCCGCTCTTTTCATCCCAGTGTCTCGCATCATGGGGATGCACTCCGACGGTGGACCAGACATTCTCCCTGCCCTCCGCAAACCTTGCGGCTTCCGCCGAACTCCTCATGGAGCTTCCGGTTATGATGAAGGCGGTAGCGTTCGCAAGTGCCGTCCTGTATATCTCTTCCTCTTCCCCTCTGTACTGTTCGGAGAAAAGATTAAGTCCTATATCTATGTATTTCATTTTAATCCGCCAGTGTACCGAAGGGATCCCAGGGTTCCAGCTCCTTCGGCTTCATGCCGGTAAGCTTTTTGGTTTCCGCATCCAGATACTTTTTGTTCACTACTACCTGATACACGAAGTCATCGAACCATTCGTCGCTGGCCACGTAGTATCCGTCACTTCCCGCATCCTTGCCCCAGCTGTTCTCTATGCGCCAGCGGTTGGGATTGCCCTTTTCGTCAAGGTTTACGCCGAGTATCACCATCGCATGGTTCATGGCCGAATCGCCGTAGTCCAGTGACTGCGCCTTGCTGAAGCCGAAGCTTACGCCGAAGAGTTTTTCCACCGCAGCGCTGTCTTTATCAAATATGCCTTCCTTGCGAAGCCCGTATTTCGTGCAGTCCGAGCCGAACCATACGGGATGTCCGTCCTTTAGCTGCTTAATGACCGCCTTCTTTATCTTGTCCATTTCCAGATTCAAGTAGCTTACCGGCTTGCCCTCAGCCACATTGCCGAGGAACTTCACCGTATAGGTCCTGTTAAAAGGCTTGTCCTTTGTGGGCGCGTGTATGATGGACACCTGGTCCTCAAGCTTAATGCCTATATACTTGTCAAAGAAAGCCTTCGGTGTGATATCGTATTCCTGCGCCGCGATCTTTCCGTCCTTATCCTTAAGCACCAGATCGAAACTCTTGGGGGGCTCACCGAGAGCGATGCAGAGCATCCTGTAGATCTCGGAGATCTGCGCTTCCTTGCATTTCTCCACTTCAGCCTTCGATGCTTTTTTAACATTTATCATCTCTCGCAGCACCATCGCATCTTCACGCAGCTTCGCGGTCAGATAATGATCGAACCAGCGGGATGCCGTTGCACTTGCCGCATCGGGATATGCGTATTTCGGACACACGCCGTATTTTTCCACCAGGTTGGAAAGCATGTCCCACTGTCCTCCGTCAGCCAGCGGGTCGCTGTTTATGAAGCTGTAAAGCCTTCCGTGTATATCTTCATCAGCGGTCTTTATCACGCTCTCAAGGAAATAATTTGCCTTCTCCAGCTTGTCATAGAAGAAGATATAACACTGGGAAAGTTCAAAGGTCTTCAGCTTGTACTTCTTTATCAGTTCGAACCTGAAAGTGTTGAGAGCCGAGAATATCCAGCATCTGCCGCTCTGCTTCTGGTTCGTTATATCGCCCTGTTTAAGGTCCACCGAAAATGTGAAGGGATATTTTCTCGCTTCCCTGTAATCCGTCGCCGCTTCCATCACGCCGTTCTTTACCGCAGCCATGCTGGCAACTACTGCCCTCTCATCATCGTTAAAGGCTTTGCTCATGCCCTTCAGCTGTCTGTCACTTATTCCTTTAAAACCTGTCATGTCTTATCCTCCTTGTATGCTGTCCCTTCATCCTGCCGCCTCAGGTGGCTGATGAGGGGTGATCTTCTTAAAAAATCCTCTCACTTCATTCCAGGCTTCTGCCGATTCCGGGAAAAGCGTCAGTCCCAGCTGGAATACATGGAACATTCCCGGATATATATGTTCTCTTACCGGCACACCGGCTTCCCTGAGTTTTCCTGCCACATCCTTCGTATCATCCAGCAGCATCTCCATCTCTCCCACCTGCATCAGCGTGGGAGGAAAGCCCTCGTAACTGCCAAAGACCGGCGAAATATAAGGATCCCAGGGGTCCGCTCCTCGGTAGTAGCCGTTCTTATAGATCAGCGTGTTATAGCTGCCTCCGAATATCGGATCATCTCCGAAATGCTCTGAATATGAAGCGCCGCTGGCCGTAAGGTCGGTCCATGCGCTCATGGTGATGAGGCCGCCCGGCATGGGTCTTTCATTGTTCCGCAGATACAGGACAAGGGCCAGGGCGAGACCTCCTCCCGCCGAATCCCCTGCTATCACTATCTCGGAAGGGTCAAAACCCATTGTAAGTATATACTCGTAGCATGCTATGGCATCCTGAAGTGCCGCAGGATAAGGGTTCTCCGGCGCTGTCCTGTAATCCGGAGTCAGTACACTGTATCCGCCGCTCACCTCAATATACATTGCAGCCGTATCACGGTAGGTATTGTGCATTCCGCCGTAATAACCGCCACCGTGAAGCTGCAGTACAATCCCGCATTTTCCTCTTTCTTCGCCTTCAACCGCTTTCTTTACCAGCAGTTCCGCCTTACAGTTTTCCAGCTCTATCTCGGTAAGGTCCAGATGTTCCGGGCATTTCCAGGCAGGCTCGTATTCCGCCTGCAGCTTCTGTATCTCACCGTTCTGTCTTAAATTGCCGAGTATGGGAAAATGATAGGCAACCTTTGCCACAAAGAGGGCATAGCGTCCTCTGCGGCTTATATTTGCATTTTCCGTCATATATGAAATCTCCGTTTCAGCTCACGCAGTGCCGAAGAGCTTCCGAAGAGCAGCGCGCCGAGTATGTACATTCCGGTCACTATCACGCATATGAGCGGCATTATGATGTTTCCGACCTTGCCCGCAAAAAACAGTCCGAGTTCGGCAAAGCTCATGATCCCAAGCATCAGAAGGAGCAGCAGGTAGGTATACCAGCTCTTTCTGTGAAGGGCTATAAGTATGGATACCGCGGCATCCCCGAAGAGTATCACTCCCGGGATCGCATAGCCCAGGGCCCAGCCGAGATTGCCCGAATAATAATCGATCAGATACAGCAGTATGCTGGTAAGTATCAGCTGCTGCCCGACCTTCGCGGCAAAACCGGCATCTGTCTTGATCCAGTAAATCAGCGATAAATAGCCGTAGAGAAGGGCAGCACCGGTTATGGCGGACCAGTATACATCCGGCGTCAATTTGACATTGATGATGACCATGATTATCTCTGCGAGGACGAAGAGGAACAGAAGAAGCTTCAGCACAAAACGCAGCGCCCTGTGCTTCTTCATCAGGTCGGGATAGGGTGCTCCTTCGCCGAAGAGCTCCGCTACCTTAGCCTGTGCATCTTTTTCCATTTCTTCGGTCACGCAGCTGCACAGAGGGCAGACCTCTCTGTCGCGGCTCAAGACCACCTTACACTTCGGACAGCGTACCATCCGTCTCTCCTTTTTCCTGCGTTATCTCAGCCTCGTTGTTTTCTACCATCACGTTCAGTCCCTTCCCCGCCAGGTACTGGAAGAAGCGTTTCTGTATGTTCACATCGGTAAGACATGAGGAGAAGGTCACGATCGTCGTATCGTTATAGGTACAGATCGCGCCTTTTATATTCTGGCCTTTTGACATTGAAAGCATGCCGTAAAAATGCTGTATATATTTACGATACGGCTCCCTGACTTCGACTTTTCCCACATTGGTCATCGTGGTGGTGGCCGTCGTGGCCGTGGCATAATATACGCTGAAGATCGCGATATTCTTGATGAAGATCGGTATCGGCCTTAAGAAGATATTCTGCTCGTTGGAAACATTGTAGGAAAGTATGGCATCCAGATTCTCCGGATCCACTTCCTTCTTATGGGCTTCCGCCACCAGCTTTATCACCTCTTCGGGCGTGTATTCCTTGTCTTCCGGTGTGAACCTGGCCTGGGTCACCACGAAGAAATTCTTCATCGTTGTGGATTCGTATCTTGTACGCAGATCCACGGGTATGCAGCAGCAGATGGGCAGTTTAGAAGCCATGCCCTTCAGGTACTCCTTATAGATCGCATAAACGTAAACACCGCAAAGCAGCTGGTTGATGGTCACATCAAGCTCCTTACAGAGCTGCTTAAGCTCAGGTACTTTAAGATAGCCGTGTATCACGTTAAGCTCACCTGCCGGCACCCTCTCCCCTTTTATTATGACTGCCTTCTTGGGCGTATAGGCACGGTCAAGGCTGGCGGCCTTGCGGTAATTCTTAACGTAAGAATCCTCCTGGTCCATGAACACGCCGGGGCTCAGCTTATGCTTTTCGTCTTTATATTCGTCGGGATATTTCAGCCTCAGATACTCGTATACCAGTTCTTTCAGGAAGACCAGGCCGCCGTAGCCGTCGGTCAGTGCATGGAACACTTCAAGGTTTATCCTCTTTTTGAAATAAGTCACCCTGAAAAGGTAATGACCGTTCCTGCTCTTATTGATATAGGCTCCGGGGAAATCCGACTCTTCCTGTACCTCCGGGTACTTGCGGTCGTTCTCTTCGAAATAATACCAGAAAAACCCCATTTTAAGGCGCATACGGAAAGTAACGAACTGATCGAGCACCGTATCCTGGGCTTTTTTCAGAAGCTCGGGATCTATATCCTCGGTCAGCAGCACGCTCTCCCTGTATACGCTGCTCATCTGAGAAGTTGCTATCACAGGAAAAAGAATCGCAGTATTATCGAGTTTTGACCACTTTGGGGTTTTCTTCTTTCTTTTTTCCATAAAGGATATTTTACCACAATCTTGCCAAAAAATAAACAGCGGGATATAATAAAACAGGCGAATATATAGGCTTCTCCCCTCGGGGGAGAAGCTGTCAGCCGAAGGCTGACTGATGAGGGGGTCTTCTTCCCCCGGAAAGGACCGTATATGACCTACCCTTCCCTCTACCGCAAACGTCTTATCCCCCAGGAGTGCGTCCTTCTCAAGGACGACGAGATCCTGCGCTTCGATGATGAGGTGATCCTCACTAAATGGAATGCCCTGAAACCCAGGAAAGACCTGCATCACGGCTACTCCTGTTATTTCAGGAAAGAAGGCTATAAGGTTAGCAAGTTCTATACCGCAGATAATACCCTGCTCTACTGGTACTGTGATATAGTTGATTTTGATGATTCCGAAGAAGGAAAGCTGATCGTCACCGACCTGCTGGCCGACGTGATCATCTATCCCGACGGCTTTGTCAAGGTTGTTGATATAGACGAGATGGTCACCTGCCTCAACGAAAAGCTGATAAGCTTAGAACAGCTCAAGTCATCCCTGACCCAGCTCGACCGCCTCTTAAAGATAATCTATGCCGATAAATTCGATACTCTGACCATTCACATCGAAGACGCCGAACGGTGTTAGTAAAATATATGCCCCCCGATCCTTATCCCTTCCAGTCCCGGGATAGGCGTTCTGAAATACACACAGTTCCCCACATTGGTTCTTCCGCTCATGGCTGCATCCGCTGCCTGATAGCAGGAATCCGTTGCCTTGTCCGAGGCCAGCGCCAGGGCAAGATGTCCGTCGCTCACCGGCGAAAACTGTCCTCTTTGATATATCACACCGGTCACCGTGTCCGGATAGACCGAACTCAGCACCCTGTTGATCACCACGGCACCTACCGCGAGCTGCCCTTCATAAGGTTCGCCGCCTGCTTCGCAGTATATCAGATTGGCAAGGAGCATCCTGTCACCTTCTTCGAAAGTCACTTCGGTGATATCCCTCCATGCCGCCTCTTTAGCCAGTCTTGAGAGCCTCAGTTCCTCCTCGTATTTGACCTTGATCTTCTCATATTCTGCATTGGCCGCAGCAGCCGCATCCGCTGCTTCCTGCACTTCCTTCTCATAGGCTTCGGCCTCTTCCTTTGTATCCTCAATGGATTCGGCTGTCTTTGCTATGCTGTTTGCTGTCTCGTCGATCAGGCCGGTCACTCTCTTCTGTTCTTCGAGGACTCCCATCTTCAGCGTATCCAGCTCATCCATTTCCGCCTGGAGTTCACGTTCTTCTTTTTGCACACGGTCGGAGGTCTCCACGAATTCATCCAGCTTCCTGCGGTCATAGTAGGAAATATCCTGGATATAATCGGCATAATTCAGCATTTCACCGAAGGATCCGGCGCTGATCAGCAGTTCTCCGTAGGTGGCAGAACCTCCTTCGTAAAGGAAACGTATCCTGGCTTTCATGCTCTCATACTGATCATAAGCATCCTGCCTGGATTGATCCAGCTCCATCTGCTTCCGGTCGATCTCCATCTGCTTAAGATCTATCTCGGCCTCCAGCACGCTTAAATTGTCCGCCACTTCCTGGAGATTCTCATTAAGCAGCTTCATCTTGCCCTGATAGCTGTTCTTCTGCAACTGCAGCACAGTCAGGTTCGCACGGGTCTGGGCCAGATCATCCCTGGCTTCTTCCAGCTCTGCCTGCTTTTTGTCCCTTTCCTTTTCGGCCTGCTCCATCTTCTCTTTGGTGTCTTCGGTAGCAAGCGCTCTCATTCCGAAGCCCGAAATAAAGAGCAGCACCAGGATGAAGCCTATATAGAGCCTGTCGGCTCTTTTTCTTTGCTTTAACGTCATAATTCTATGGTTACACTCTTTCCGCTGGGCTGATATTTATAGTATCTCACGCCTGCAGCATTGAAAAGCCGCTTGGCCGCCACATTTCCCGGCGTTCCGTTGTACTTGTCATCCGCATAGATCACGGTCTTTATCCCGGCCTGGATTATAGCCTTTGCACACTCGTTGCAGGGGAAAAGACTGACATATATCTTGGTCCCGTCCAGTGAACCGCCGCGGTAATTGAGTATCGCGTTGAGTTCGCTGTGGCACACATAGGGATACTTGGTCTCCAGCTCGTCTCCCTCTCTCGCCCAGGGAAACTCATCATCGCTTACCCCGCAGGGAAAACCGTTATATCCCATCGAAAGTATCTTGTTCTGCTCACTCACTATGCAGGCTCCCACCTGCGTGCTGGGATCCTTCGATCTCATGGCCGAGAGCCTGCTGACTCCCATAAAATACTCATCCCAGCTGATATAATCTTTCCTCTTATCCATATCTCTCTCCTTCTTTAAGGCTTCTCCCCCTCGGGGAGAAGCTGTCCCTTTCTCACACCCTCACAACCTGATACCCGCAAGCTTTGTATAGTCGGTTCATCAGCGCCAGTCCGTAGCCTTCCTCACTGAAGGCCTCCGAACATATCACTTCTATCCCTTTGTCGTCAAAATCCCTCAGTACCGCATATATCTCTGCCGCCGCGCCTTTTACGTCGTCCCTGCTGCCGACGCTCACTACGCTGTCAGCCTCATACTTATCCCTCGTCTCCTCGGTGCAGATCACTCCGCATCTTTTGCCGTAAGCCTTTGCTTTATCCAGCTCGGAATTGATCCTTTCGCTTACTGCCTGCTGCTCACCGATATATATATGCATCTCTCCCTGGGGAGCATAATGCCTGTATCTCATTCCCGGCGCCTTGGGCCTGCCTGCCGAAGGTTTCAGCAGGGTGGGATCCAGTTCCACTTCCCCGAGTACGTCTTCCAGCATTTCCTTTGTGATAAAGCCGGGCCTCAGTATCTGCGGCTTTCCGCTGCTTAAGTCAACTATGGTGGATTCCAGTCCTATGCTGCAGCTGCCGCCGTCGATTATCATATCTATGCGTCCGTCAAGGTCTTCCTTCACATGCTTAGCGCTCGTAGGCGAAGGCCTGCCCGAAGCGTTGGCGCTGGGGGCCGCTATATAACCTCCGGAAGCCTTTATCAGAGCAGCCGCCACCGGATGTGAAGGCAGCCTTATGGCTACCGTATCCAGTCCTCCGGTAGTCTCTTCAGGCATGGCCTCACTCTTCTTTATTATCATTGTAAGAGGCCCCGGCCAGAATGCATCCGCAAGGAGCCAGTATGTTTCCGGTATATCGGAAGCCGCCTTTTCCGCTGCTTCCGGATCAGCTATGTGTACGATCAGCGGATTGTCGGAAGGCCTGCCCTTGGCTGCATATATCTTCTTCGAAGATTCCGCTTTGAAGGCATCACCGCCAAGGCCGTATACGGTCTCGGTGGGAAAAGCCACCAGCCCGCCGTTTCTGATCAGCTCACCCGCTTCTTCTATTATCTTCGGATCCGGCGATACCGGGTCTACTTCAGCAAATCTCGTGATCATTTAAGCTCCGCATCTATGAGGGCCCATATTCCCTCATTCTCAAGTCCCAGCCTCCAGGCTGCCACTCCGTTCACGTTGTATGTCCTTGCTACCGATATCTTGGCTTTCAGGCTTTCGCCGTCCTCCAGCCACATCTGGTAAAGCGCGCCTTCCTCTTCGTATGAGCCCACATACTGTCCCATCTCATCATCCCATAAAGGCTCTTCAACATAGTCACTCATCCATTTCTTGGCAGCACTGAGCCCCACTGCTTCGGAACTGACAATGCCGCCTTCCGTCTTCCATATTCTTGTAAAGAACGGTACTGCCAGCACCAGCTTTGACTCGGGTACCCCCAGTTTGATGCTGTCCGCAAGTCCGGTGTCCACAAAACCTATGGAGGCCACGCTTCCCGCTTCGGGAGAGGTCGCCCAGTGTTCATCATAGCCCATCATGATGCAGTAATCCGCCACATATCCCTGTTCCTTGAGATTATAGTAACGGTTGCCCTCATTGGGTACATAATTGTCTACCGAAAGCTCCAGCCCTTCCTTATGAAGGCTTATGGCAAGCTCTCTCAAAAACTGCACAAAATGCGGTCCGGTCTTGGAATCGATATTCTCGCAGTCAACGTTCAGGCCGTCTGCCCCGAGAGCTTTCAGTCTGTCCGTGAGCTTCTCTATGAGATCCGCCCTTGTCTCACCCGACGAGAAGAAGCTTAACTCATCAAATTTATTGGACATATCCTCTATAACGGGCCATACCTTAAATCCCAGCTCGTGGGCCCTGCTCACATAATTTGCATTTGATATATCCTTATATGCCGCTTCCGAACCGTCCAGGAAGAACCATGTAGGCGCAATGGCGTTCATGCCTGTGGCATTTTCCGTCAGTTCCGCCAACCCCTTGCCGTTGTCTTCATTGGAAAGCTGGTGGAAGCCCAGCATCACCCTGTCAACCGAAGGCTTCCCGGGATAGTCGTCCTTAGGATTGTAGGCTCCGCTTACTCCTTCCCGCGTCCTGTCCCTGTATCCGTCCAGCTTTTCGTTTTCAACATATCCGATAAAGCTGTCTGCCGTCTTTATCTTGGTCCAGGTCTCCATGGTCTCGAGTATCTTGACCTCGCTCCCCTTCTCCAGCTTGCAGAGGATATCGCTCTTTATGCCTCCACGCTGTCTCACCGAAGTATCGTCGGTCAGCACCGCCACCCTCTCGGTAGCTCCGTCAAGATATACCTGTACCCGCTTGGGCTCATCAAAGAATTCATAGGTAAAATCCGAGAACAGCTTCACGTAGTCGGCGGCCAGGAAAGTCAGCCCGTCTTTGGCATAAAGGACCGGGATGTAATCCGTATCCACCTTCTGTCCCGACAGTTCATAATAGGGCTTGCCCACGCCGGGATAAGCCTTATACATATCGCTGTAGGTGGTGTACACGACCACCTTCTCATCTTCATTATAGTAGAATCTGTCCGTGAACAGCTCCCTTACGGTCTCCAGTGAGAAGTAAACATGACTGTCCAGGTATCTGGCCCTGGAAGCTATGATCTCGTCTCCGAGGACAATAGCCGTATCCTCAGGCGAGGTGATGCTGAAGATCTCGTTTAAATCCGCCATATTGGTGGCATATGAATACTTCTCGGGATACAGCAGCGCCAGGAACCACTTGACGCCCATCTTCTGGCCGCTGTCTATATTGGCCTTGATCCTTCCGGCAAAAGCCACCAGGAAGACTACTATTATCAGGACTACCGCTATGAGAAAGGCCAGTATCTTATGTCCGAAGCCCCTGAGCAGGTCTCTGTCGACCTCTCTGACATCCTCGTAATCCCTTCTGTTCACCCTCTTCTTCCTGCGGCGTTTTCTCCCGGAAGCCTTGTATTTTCTTTCATTCTCAAAATTTTCCATACTAATATAAATAGCAGACCGGAACAAGTATGTCAACATAAATTTCGGTATCGTAAACTGCCGGAGTGGTATCTGAGAAAGGCCTCCGCTTCAGAAAAATTGAATGTTTACGGCTATCCGAAAATACGTCCCCCGGCATCCTCCAAAAGAAGGTCCGTGAAATATCCCCCGGGGTACTTACTTATCCGGTCTGCACATGAGATGCACAGCCGTACCAAAAATGTATTATTTTGTTCAGTCCCTTCAGGCAAATAAAACAAAGCCCTCTTGTAATGGACCAAAAGACTACTAATCCTGTAAGACAACTGTCACGGTTGAACACCGCAACATCCACATGTATTGTGGCTGAGATGGAAGCCAACGCTTCCAAGATGTTTATCCGGCCCTCATAAAGCCGCTGGCTGCATACCCCCTATCCGGTACATTATTGCCGCCACATCTCACAAAAAAAAAGATATCACATATGAAGATAAAACGCAAGCGTTTTATCTTCATATGTGAAGTGATCGGCTCATGAAATCTCCGGCCTTTACTCCTCTTCCTTCTTATCTTCCGAAGCCTTCTCGTCCTCAGATTCTTCCTTCTTCTCTTCCGAAGCCTTCTCGTCCTCAGATTCTTCTTTCTTCTCCTCGCCGAACTCGGACTCAAAGAGGCTCTTGGTCATTTCGCCGTCGGACTCTTTCTCTTCTTCGCTTTTTTCAGCTGTATCAGTCTTTACTTCTTCAGCTTTTTCTTCCTTCTCTTCTTTCTTGGCATCCTCGCCTTCAAGCAGTCTGTAGATCACGCCTGCAAGCAGACCGCCGAGAAGGGGACCTGCGATGTATCCGACTGCATAGGTCATTGCATCGCCTTCACCGATTATCTGGGTTGCAAGAGCGGGACCTAAGAATCTTGCGGGGTTGATAGCCGCACCGGTAAGGTTGATGGTCACCAGATGAAGACCTGCAAGTGTTCCTGCTATTGCAAGACCTGCTTCTCCGTGGGGATGCTTCTTGGAAGTAGCACCGAGCACTGTCATAACAAAGATAAAGGTTGCTATGCACTCAACAAGTATAATGAAGAGTATGGGATTGGGAACATCAATAGGTGCGTTGGTAGCATATGAATAGGTCATATCATCTGCCGAAAAACCGTCATATATGGTTATGAGAGCCAGTGAACCTGCTGTCGCGCCGAGGACCTGTGCTATCACGTAATATACAAACTGTACCGGTGTGATACCGCCCTTGATCAGCACGCCTAGGCTGACTGCCGGGTTTGCATGTCCGCCGGAAATATTGCCTACACTGTAAGCAATAGCGCAGATCGAAAGGCCGAAGGCCAGCGCCACACAGATATAACCGCAGCTTTCTTCGACTGCCGCACCTGTTGCCATAGCCGTACCGCAGCCGATAACGACCAGCATGAATGCGGCGATGAACTCTGCACAGAACTCTCTGATTATCTTCTTCATGATCATCCCTCCTTAGATTGGGTTTAATGTAATAAAAAACTGCCGCACGTTAGTCACGCGCGGCAGCATATTGCTTTATTAGTCTGTAACATAAGGCATGATAGCTACGTGGCGCGCTCTCTTTACTGCCAGAGTTATTGCTCTCTGATGCTTTGCACAGCAGCCTGTAACTCTTCTGGGCAGGATCTTTCCGCGCTCGGATACATACTTCTTAAGCTTTGCTGCATCCTTATAGCTTATCTCTCCGCCTTCCTTACCGCAGAATACGCAAACTTTCTTCCTTCTGCGGATGCCTGCAGCACCTCTTCTTCTGGGTGCGTCGGACTTATCGCCTTCTCTGTTAAATGCCATGGTAAATGCCTCCTAATCTTCTTACCGGTCACCCGAAGGGCACTTCGTCATCGATACCTCCGGGAATGTTCATGAAACCGTCTTCTCCCTCTCCCGTTACAGGAGCCGGCGCATTATATTCGCCATTGCTCTGGGAAGCATTCTTACTCTCTGCAAATTCCTGTTCCTCGACTATAACGTCTGTGGTATATACCTTCTGGCCATCCTTATTGGTATAGCTTCCGGTCTGGATCCTTCCGGTAACGGCTACCTTGGTTCCTTTGTGGAAATACTTCTCCGCAAACTCACCTGCTTTTCCGAATGCGGTGCATCCGATGAAGTCTGCCGTCTGTCCGTCGGAATTGTTCCTCTGGAATCTTCTGTCCACAGCCAGCGTATACTTTGCTATAGCCATCTGTGAATCACCCTGTGAGTATCTTACTTCCGGGTCTCTGGTGAGACGTCCCATTAAAATCACTTTATTCATATGTCATCCTTCTTTCTTTATGCCTCGTCCTGTCTAACGCATAAATAACGGATCACGTCTTCCATCAAGCGGATTCTGTTCTCGATCTCGATGGGTGCCGACGCTTCCGCTTCGAAGTGGATGAAATAATAGTAAGCTTCTTTCATCTTCTGGATCTCGTATGCAAGCTTTCTCTTGTCTCCGCCTTCGACATCCGTAATGGTACCACCGAATCTCTCGATGTATCCTTTACATTTGTCTACGGCAGCATTTCTCTGATCCTCTTCGAGC
>JAILES010000115.1 GCA_024687205.1 Lachnospiraceae bacterium | reverse complement strand
GGCCGGAATATACCGGATCATACTGGCAGCGGTGTTATGTGCTATAATACTGCTGGCAGCATTCTTCGTGTTCAGGGTTCATTCCGAAGGGCGCTTTGCCTTAAGGGAAGCAAAGAATGTGAGAATGGCGCTGCTTACTTCCGATATAGAAGCTTACGGAGTGAGAAAATGTATTTATGATCCCTTAAGTCCGGACGGGATGAGCGATGCCGCACGGCAGGCGGTAAGGATATATGCCGGAGTCAGGGACGGAGTGATGCTGATCGGTTACGACATAAAGACCAGGGATATCACAAGATTCACATATACCACAGATCACTATCTTGTGACCTTTGACAAGGATGACGATAACGAGGAATGGAGAGTAGATTATCTCTGGAGGATATTTGTATATTAGTGATTTCCGGCAGGATAACGGATAAATAACGCGGCAGGAGGGAAGCAGAGGGCATGGCAGCCTACAGATACAAGGCAAAGGATGAGCAGGGAAAAGCTTTTTCGGGAATAATGAACGCGTCCAGCGAGCAGGATCTGCACGAGAAGCTGAAAAATGACGGTAAATTTCTGATAGAAGCAAAGGAGCAGAAGAGCAGTGCTAGGACTAAGCGTCTTAAAGCCGACAGGCTGGCCGATTTCTGCAGGAACCTGGGAAAACTCATAAATGCTGGAGTTACCCTTGTGCGTGCGCTCAAGATCATTTCCGAGGATGAAGCAACAAAACAGTCCGAGCGAGAGATATATGCCGATGTGTTAAGGAGCGTAAGACAGGGAATGCCGCTGTCCGATGCCATGATGGAGCAGGAAGAAACCTTTCCGAGCCTTCTGATCAATATGATCCGCAGCTCCGAAAATGCCGGCAACATGGATAAGGTTGCTGAGCAGATGGCCGAGTACTACAGCAAGGAACACAGGCTGAACCAGAAGATAAAAAGCTCCATGACCTATCCCAAGGTACTGGCCGTTATGATCGTTGTCGTCGTGATAGTGATCATGGGCTTTGTGCTGCCCCAGTTCGACGAACTCTTCGCGCAGATGGACAGTCTGCCGGTGACCACCCGCATACTTATGGCAATAAGCGATTTTGTCAAGAACCGCTGGTATGTACTGATCTTTTTCGGCGTGGTGGCCTATATAGTCTTTAAGCTTGTGTTCTCCATCCCGAAGGTAAAGTATTACAGGGATAAAGCGGAGCTGCATGTGCCGGTGATCGGAAAGCTGAGAAAGATCGTATACACAGCCCGTTTCGCAAGGACTCTGTCGAGTCTTTATTCCGCAGGCATTTCGATACTTACGAGTCTCACGATCGCAAAGACGACCATAGGCAACAGTTATATAGAAGCCCAGTTTGACGAGCTCATAGCAGCTATCAGGGCGGGCGAGAACCTTTCGACTGCCATAGAAAGAGTAGACGGTTTCACAAAAAAGCTTTCATCTACAGTAATGGTCGGTGAGGAAACGGGATCACTTGATTCAATGCTGGTATCCATAGCCGACCAGATGGAATTTGATTCGGAAATGGCGATCAGCAGGATGGTGGCAATGCTTGAGCCTGCGATGATAGTGGTCATGGCAGTGATTGTGGGCTTTATAATGATAGCCGTAATACAGCCGATATACGGCTCTTACCAGACTATAGCCAAATCAGCGGGCTAAAGAGGGGAGGATGGATTATCCGATATGAGCACGGTGATATACTTTTCAAACAAACAGATACAGGTGGTGTGTTCAAGAGGCAGCGGGATGAATGCCAGACCATATTCGGCCTATACCATGGCATCACCTGAAGGCAGCGTGATAAACGGCATCATCATGGATCCGGACGCACTGGCTCCTTTCATAAAAGGCTTCTTTGAATACAATAAGATATCGCTCAGGGATGTGAGCCTGGTGATAAACAGTTCCAAGATTGCCGGAAAGAGGATAGAACTGCCTAAAATGAGCGATACAAGGACTTTGGAGTTTGTTTCCAGGGAGTTCAATGACCTGAGCCGTGATGAAGCGGAGCCTGTTTTTTCATACACGGGACTTGCAGGAGAAAAGGGCAGCAAGGTCAGAAAGCTATATGCGGAGACCATTGATTCGGAATTCATCAGGGACTATGTGGAGCTTTTCGCCGGTATAGGCATCCAGTTAAAGGGTATCTATTCAAGCGAGGGCACCATGATACGCATGATCGAGCAGACAGCCGGAAAACGCTGCAGGAACTTTGTGGTGCAGGTGGCTGACGACAATATGCTGATCAATGTATTATGGGCAGAGGGAAATTTCGTGTATTATTCCGGACAGAGATGCTTTAATGAGCCCGGGACGGAGGAATACATGGAAGAATGCGTGCGGGCGCTTTCACAGCTGACCCAGTTCATGAAGGCAAACCAGATGGATACGCCCATACAGAATATATATGTAGCCGGAATAAAGGATCTTGATATAGATGCTTACAGGCAGCTGACCGCGGCGTCGCGTATAGAAGCCTCCGTTGACTGGTTTGACTGCGGCCTGGCCCAGAGGGTGGGACATAATTTTGATCTGACCGGAGTTCTTCCCGCGCTGGCGGGACTGTTCGGCCAGGACAGAAATAACAACCTTCTGAATGGTTATATACAGATGAAGAAGGAGAAAAAGACCGATGCCTTCTGGACCAGGAGCATTATCCTGATGGTGTCGGTATTTCTGCTGATGCTTCTGCTTACACTGATCTTTGGCTTCAGGAAGAAAATGACCGAAGACCAGCTAATGCGGGTAAGGGGCTATAACGAGGATCCTGCGGTACTCATGGAGCTGGCTCTGTACGACCAGACGGTGAATGAGATGATCACCGAGTTTGACAGAAAAAACAGCTACGGGAATGTAAAGAACGCGGTGGAAACCTTTCCGGTTTTTGACGACAAGATAAGAGAACCGCTGGAACGCTGCGCCCAGGGATACGCTGAAATAGAGCTCAGCAGTTTTGACGCCATAGCCGGCGTGCTTTCCTTTACGGCCAATTCGGAGCGTGTTCAGGATATAAATAAGTTCATCGAACGGGTACAGGACGAAGAAATATTCAGTTCCGTATCCTATTCGGGATACAGTTTAAATGAAAAGGACAATACTTGGAACATACACGTGACCTGCATACTTGCAGAAGGCGCGGGAAGGTAGGTGTGATATGCAGGTACAGATGACTCAGAGAGACAAAAAACTGATCGTAATGCTGGTGCTTTTGGTAACGGTGGTAGGTTTTGGATGGTGGGGGATCAGACCGGCCATCAGGGATCACAGGGAGATGAGCGCCGAACTGGAAGAACAGGAGCTGCTGGAACAGCTGAATAAGACAAAGCTGGCCAAGATGGCCATGTATGAAGCAGAGGCACAAAGCTACAGGGAAGAGTCCGAGGAGCTTAAGAAGAATTTCTTTCCTATAATGACATCCAGTGAAGTAGACCGTTATTTTACGGAAATGATACTGGATCACGGTCTGTCGGCCTATGACCTGACCATGAAGACGGGGGCAAAGCCCGTACCGGTGGAACCCTATCAGTATTCGGAGCTGGCAGCGATCGTCGCGCAGGAGAATGAAAGACTGAAAAACGAAACGCCCATGACGGATACAGCTGATATGGATCCCTTTGAATACACGGGCTCTCCTGCCTATAATTCGGAGATATACGGTGTTGACGTAACGCTGAGGCTGGCCGGGGATATGTATGCCCTGAGGGAACTGATAGAGGATATCTCGTCTTCCGAACAGCTCCTGCTGGTGCGCAACTGCATATGGAGCGAACAGATATCCATGGTAAACGAAGGGGATACGGAGGATGAGGAATTTGTTCCCGTGATGCGGTCAACTACAGTGCTTAACGTTAACCTTACACTGTATATGTGTGATCAGAGCAATGATACTATAGAGGAGTGACATATGGAAATAAAGCGTAACAATGCGATACGAATAGGTGACGTACTGAAGGAATTCGGTTATGTTACGGATGAACAGATAGGCCAGGCCATAGCTTACCAGAAAGAGAACAAAGGCATGCTGATGGGAGCGGCGTTGATAGCACTTGGTTTCATCAATGAGCGTCAGATGCTGGATGCCCTGGGACGCCGTCTCGATCACGAGGTGGTGAACGTAAACGATCTGAGCGTTGATATAAAGGCTGTTGAGCGCATCCCGAAGTCAATGGCGGAAAAATACTGTATGATGCCGTATGCGGAGGATGAGCAGTCGCTTTATATCATAGTAAATGATCCGCTGAATTTTTACGGTATCGAGGATGTGCGGCAGGTAACAGGTGCCCAGCTGATAATAAAGCTCTGCGAAAAAGCGCAGCTTGAAAACGCCATACAGTATTACTATTCCGAGGTAAGCGCCAGGAAGGCGGCAGACAAGGCGGCAAAGAGCTCAAATGTGGTGGAACAGATAGTTGAGGTCAACGTAGATGACGCGGATGACGACACTCCTATCATAAATCTGCTGAACAGCCTGATAATACGGGCATATAATTCCAATGTATCGGATATACATATAGAACCCTTTGAAAGTCATACCTCGGTGCGTATGCGTATGGACGGTGTAATAACCGATATAATGCAGCTGCAGAAGAATATACACAATTCGCTCATAGCGAGAATAAAGATACTCGGTGATCTGGACATCGCGGAGCGCCGTGTGCCCCAGGACGGTCATTTCCGGATAAGCATTGAAGGAACCAACTTAAATATCCGTGTTTCCGTGATCCCCACGGTTTTCGGTGAAAAAGCCGTGCTGAGACTGCTTGCCAGCGCTGCCACCATCGATAACTCGGGTACTTTCGGTATGAAGCAGCAGTACTATGAACTGGTATCGAGAATGCTGGATTCGCCAAACGGCATAATATACGTGACAGGGCCCACCGGCTCGGGAAAGTCCACTACGCTTTATATGATACTTGAGGCTCTTTCGAAACGTTCCGTAAATATTTCAACCATCGAGGATCCCGTGGAGAAGAATGTTCCGAAGCTTAACCAGATGCAGGTGAACAACGTGGCGGGGCTTACCTTTGAGGCGGGACTGAGGGCGCTTTTGCGACAGGATCCGGATATCATAATGGTCGGTGAGACGCGTGATAACGAAACCGCTGCCATTTCCGTTCGTGCCGCCATTACCGGACATCTTGTGCTTTCCACGCTGCACACCAACGATGCGGCTTCTACTGTGGTACGTCTGGTAGATATGGGGATAGAGCCGTTTATGGTCGCCAATTCTTTAGTGGGTGTGATAGCGCAGAGACTGGTGAGAAAGGTATGTCCTTTCTGTTCCACCTGGGGACCCATGACAGACAGGGAAGCTGATATAAGCGGAAAGATGCTGCCTTCTGTAAAGCATGCTGCAGGCTGTGCCCAGTGCAATAATACCGGATATAAGGGGCGTGTGGCCATCCACGAGATACTTCCGGTGGATAAAAAGATACGGGCCATGATATCCGCCGGCGCGCAGGCTGAGGAGATCAAGGATTACGCGCGTCATACCCTTGGTATGCTCACACTGAAGGAAAGTGCCATGGCACTGGTGGAAGAAGGAATGACAACCATCGACGAGGTGATTAAAGTGGCATATTACGATTAAGGGACCGGATCGCATGATATACGGCATATTTTCATATTTTTACGATTTTATGATGAGGGATATCCCATATGATGAGTGGGAAAAATATCTGATGCAGCTTTTTTACCGCTTCGGTGTACGCCCCTGCGGCGATATAACGGAGCTGGGCTGCGGTACCGGAAATATGACAGGACGGCTTTCATTTGACGGCTTTAATATGACCGGGATAGATAATTCCGCCGGTATGCTCGATATCGCACGCCGCAAAGCCTGCGAGAATGACATTTCCTATATTCTTGATGATATGCGCTCTTTCAAAACACGGAATAAGCAGGATGCCGTACTCTGTGTCTGTGACGGAATGAACTATATGAGATCGGTGGCGGATATGACCGCGGTTATGAAAGCTTCAGCTGAGGCGCTTAAGGACGGCGGAGTATTTATCTTTGATCTGAAAACGGAATATTTCTTCAAACACTCTCTTGACGGGAAAAAATACAGGGGAAAATACGGGAATTCGGAATGTGTATGGACAAATGAATATGATGACGCCGACCGTACACACCACTATCGTCTGGAATTCTTCCGGGAAGGCAGAAGGCTTGGAAGTGAAGAACATCTGCAGCATGTATTTACGGCAGCGGAGATAATGGCCGCGGCAAAGGCTGCCGGGTTTAAGCATGCGGCGGCTTATGAAGCGTTCGGCTTTTCAAAACCGCGCAGGACATCGGAACGGATCTATATCATCTGCGGATGATACAGGTCTGTT
>JAILES010000112.1 GCA_024687205.1 Lachnospiraceae bacterium | reverse complement strand
ATCACGATATCCGCCGTAACGGAAGGTTTCTTATACCTGTCCGGATCATAGGATTCCAAAAATCTCAGTTCTTCCTCCGAACAGTTTTTCCTGTAATCTTTCATCGTCTCTCCTTATGGTATCTTGTACTATCTGTATAATAGTACAGTGTACCACTTATGTCAAGGGGTATTTAAAAAATTTTTATATGAGAAAACGGCAGGCTACAGAAGGCCTGCCAGATAGTATAATATCGCGCATTCATTTTCCTGCCATATGCGCATGCTGCGCTTTACGGCACAGACCAGATAACCGTATACCTCATCCTTACGGCGTACACGTACCGTCATGACGGATTCAAACCCGTTTTTCTTAAGTGCGGCACAAAAGTCCGGTGATCTCTTTTCCACCTGCTCCAGGGTATTTTCCGAAAAAACATCTTCCCTGCAAAGCTCTGCGATATCGGCTGCTTCCTCATCAAAGTCCGCATATGCTACCGCCCTCATCCTGCCGTCCCTGCCGACATAATACAGATCCTCTACCTGCAGATATCCCACTATATGAGGCAGGGCCAGCTTAAGCTTTTCACCCAGATCATCCGCTGCATCCAGGCTTTGACGCAGTTTGCTCATTACGGTAAAGATACCCTGGTTTGCCAGCTTTGTGATCTCTATATCCCTGTGCTTTTCATCGTCATAGATGTTATAGCAGTTACGGCCGCTGCTCTTACCCAGATAGAGCATCTTATCCACAAGGCTGAATATCTTATCAAAACTGTCCCCATCCGAAGGATACGTGGCAGATCCGGATGTTGCGGTAACATAGGAAGATCCGTTATCAAAATCAAGCCTTATCCTGATCACTCCCGAATCGGAATAGAGCCTTTCAAAAAAAGATCTTTTGTCTTCAGGGTCTGTATTATGAAGATCTATCAGAAGCAGCTCATCGCCGCCGAAACGCCCTGCCAGAGCGTATCCGTCAGTATACTCCGCAAGCTTCTCTGATACCGTGATCAGCACCTTGTCTCCGGCGCTGTGGCCATAGTTATCGTTAAAGAATTTAAAGTTGTCCAGATCCAGCATCGTGAATGTAAACGGTATATGCTCATCGATGAGACTCTGCACGAACTGTGTCGCGTATGCACGGGAAAGCACGCCTGTCAACGGGTCCAGTATCTCTTCCAGGCTTATCTCATCCACCAGCTTGTCAAAGAAGCTGTATTTTCTTAATTTGTCTATGGTATATATGACCTGTGCATGTTCGGAGACGTTCCTGCGCCTCAGCACATCCGTAATATCAACAAAGCTCCCTACCAGGCCTACGATCTTATCTCCGTCATAAAGAGGACGCTTTGATGCCACTATATCGCGCTCCTCGCCACGGATGATACATTTGCCCTGTACTTTATAGGTGCTCATTCCCGAAAGCACCCTCAGTTCATCCTGCTTATAGGGTTCCGGATCCGAATGCCAGCCCATGTCCTCATCATTCTTGCCGATCAGTATGTCTGCCGAATCAAACCCATAGTAGTCCAGAAAAGCCTTATTGACTCCAATAAACCTTCTGTCCTTATCCTTCCAGAACACGCAATCCTGAGATGTATTGATTATGCTGTCAAATAGTGTGGCTGTCATTTCCATATTTCATTACCCATTCCCGATGCCCCTGCCGGCTGCAGCACTTCTTGATCCGTCTTTTTGTCTTTTCCTGTGTCTTATGCATTTGCGATGTCAGTGATCATTTCGTATGAAGCTTCGGCTTGTACTCCCTCTTTGTCGCAATGTGCACTGACCAGTTTTATAAAACGCTCTGCCGTTTTAACACTGTGTATCTGCGATAATATCAGGAACTCCCGGTTATCTGTTACAACGATCTTACTGTACTCGGGCTCCCAGAATTTAAGTATCTTAGCCAGCTTATCAGTATCTCCCTTTGTTTTAAACCTTATAAGCATTGCATTTTCAATGTCCTGCTTTTGCGCTTCGCTCTTAAGCACCCTGATATATTTTCATTGAAAAAACCGGTTGCCGGATCAACATACTTTAATCTGCGGAACATAAAATAATCTGCAAACATAAGTCCCAGAGCATATCCCACAGAATCCAGCGTATATGATGTCACGAGCGACAGGATAAGCCCGCCCGCTATACAAAGCACCGTAGGTGTCAGACGGATGTACTGCGGTATACGTTTTCTTTTTTTCTCTCTGTACAGGATCACATAGGATGCGATAACATAGAATGCCCAGATCCATTTCTCGCCTCCTTAAGGCCGGGGTTATCTGATGTTTGTTATAATGATGTCAGGGCTGTGAACTGTTTTTTTGCTTCTGCCAGCAGCTGCGAATAGTCTGCATCGGTTTTGTTTCTTAACATTTCCGTGATCTCACTGACAGGTTTGGTTAGGGGATCCAGCGACAGATTGGCATACATCCCCTTGAGCGCATGCGCCGTCTCAAACGCCGCCTCAAGATCATTATCCGCGATCTGATTCTCAAGCTGGTCCAGCCGCCGGTCGGCCAGCTCTATCGAATGCGTGACCCTTGCCTGTATCACTTCCGGCACTTCATAAGGTTTTGTTATAAAATCTGCCGCACCCAGCTGAAGGCTTTTTACTTCGGCTTCCTTTTCGGATGTAAGAACTATCACCGGAATACGCCTCAGTTCCGGATCCGAATGCATTATCTCAAGGAGACTGTATCCGTCAAGTTTTGGCATATGCAGGTCCAGTATGATAAGCGACAGTTTACTCAAGCAATTCCTGCATACCGCTACCTCCCCCGTCACCATAATACTCTCTCACCGCCCGCTGATCCGGATCGCAAGAGTCCCGCAGGTATTATAGCAGATTCTCTCACATATTTCCATTATGAACACTCTGTTTTTGTGTGATTTTTATATCAAAGGTGATATAATTGCTTCATGTTACAGATCCCTATGCGGGTCGATGAAAAAGACAATAAAAGGAGGCTATAACGATGGTAAGACACGTTATCTTATGGAAGCTGAAAGAAGAATACTCCGCTGAGGAGACCGCAAAGATCAAGCAGGAGATCAAAGAAGGACTTGAAGGACTGAAGGGACAGATCCCCGGCCTGAGTGAGATCAAAGTAAACACCGATCCGCTGGCAAGCTCAAACTGCGATCTGATGCTTGATTCACTCTTCGATGACGAAGCCGCACTCAACGACTATTCGGGCCATCCCGCACACGTAGCTGTAGCCAACGGCAAAGTAAGACCGTTCACCGCTTCCAGAGTTTGTATGGATTACACTGTATAAGACCGCAAAACGGCAGCCGTGCCCGGACATATGAGCGGCTGCCGTTTCTGATATTACCGCTAAGCTGCTGCCGGATCTTAGGCGCCGCTTCCATATCAGGCATTAATATCCGGCTTTTATATCCAGCTGTAATCTCCGCCTGTGAGAGCCAGACTTAACAATGTATCATATTTCTCCACTTCTTCCCCTTCAAGCATTTTCTGGAGCCTGGCGCTTTCTGTCATCTTAGGCATCTCATCATCCGGTCCCAGTTCCATATCAGGTTCTTCACCGCAATAAGGGCATACGATACTTGGTGCGATCCGCAGATCAAGAAAGCGGCTTCCGCAGTCGCTGCATTCATAAAAACCGCATCTTTGTGTTTCATCAGGTACGTAAAACATAGCTGTCCTCCAATCAAAAGATTAATATTTCCGTGGTCCGGCGCCTTAATTACGCAGTATCGCGGCTATCCACTCCGGATCCGGCGCTTCCATTCCGGGATCAAGCGCCATCTCTTCCATCACGCCCTGTACCGTCGCCCAGAAGCAGACGGAAAGCAGACTTGCGTCTCCGTCCCGGAACACACCGGATCCCTGGCCTTTTTTGATAACCTCAGCAGTCATATCTATCGTTCCTGTGGAGAGCGCGATCTTCCTTACTTCTTCCGGCATCCCCACACGCCTTGCCTGCCCCATCAGTACAAACATATTGAACACCCAAGGCTCGCTCTTTGCATATGCGAAAAGCTGTTTTAAAAAGCCGGTAAAAAACAGTTCAGGCGCTACATCGCCCATCTTTTCCACCGAAGAGGTGGCCCCGGCCCCCATCTTCACCAGTTCCAGAAGCAGTTCCTCTTTCGACTCAAAATAATGGAACAATAGTCCTGTACTCATCGGAACAGCTTCCGCGATATCCGCGATCTTCGTCTCGTAATAACCTCTCTTAACAAAGAGGTCTAATGCTGTCATCAATATAGCTTTTCTGCGTTCTTCTTTCTGCTCTTTTCTCGTCATACTGTTTCCGCCTCAAATGCTGATATTTATATGCCGCTCTGCACTTTATATGTTTATATCTCTGCGCTGTTTCTTTAATATCCTCTGGATCGCGAACTTGCCGCTCGCTGCTGCCACCGGCAGTCCTCCGGGAGAATTGGTCCACTGGCCTGCGATATACAGGTTTTTGATTCCCTTCAGCTGCCCCTTCATCTTGATCTGCTTGCCGCCCGGCGTGGTAACAAAGCTCATGTAGCTGCCGTGATATGCATGCATATATCTCTCGTAAGTAAGCGGTGTCCAGGCATCAAGAAATTCCAGGTCCCCTGCAAGCTCCGGAAATGCTTCTTCGATCCTCTTGC
>JAILES010000111.1 GCA_024687205.1 Lachnospiraceae bacterium | reverse complement strand
GAGCATGAAGGGCGAATGGATGACCCTGTTTATGCGCGAAGTGCTGTTAAGAAAATTAAAAATACTTTGAAACAGATCGCATGAAAGAAAATGGTTTCAGATTGGCACAATTCCCGAAAGTGTGGTATAATGTCCAACTTGTGGGGGAATCCCACTGACCGAAAGCAGAATATGCAATAATAAGAGTCATAAGGGAACCGCTGCAGGCAGTACCGGTTATGACAATGCAAGGGGAGGAGAAAAATGAAAAAGAGACTGTTAGTGTTATTGCTCAGCTTCTGCATGCTGTTTGCATTTGCGGGCTGCGGAGCCGAGGAAGATGAGGATAGCGGACGTGAGAGAAAAAGAGACTCATCACAGAGCAAGGATGCGGATGAAGACGATGATGAGGATGTAAAGGAAGCTGATGCCGATGTAAAAGAGGATGCAGATGAAGCAGAGCAGGGAGATCCCGCTCTTGCATCCCAGGCAGGTTATTACACACTGTATGAATATGAGGCAAACGGAATCAAGGTTGATCACGACATGCTCGTAATGTCAGGTATGGGAGATACCTATCTTGACCTGAAGGCAGACGGTACCGGTAAGTTCAGGCTCTTTGAGAGCGATCTGGACATTACCTGGGAAGAGAATAAGATAACGGTGTACGGTACATCTGATTATGATTTTGAGATAAACGGCGATACCCTGGTAATGGATATGCAGGGCGTGTATTACACCATGAAGAAGGGAGACGGATCAGCGCC
The DNA here is from genome assembly GCA_024687205.1 of Lachnospiraceae bacterium. GTDB lineage: Bacteria > Bacillota > Clostridia > Lachnospirales > Lachnospiraceae > NK4A136. Next base: position 10,198 of record JAILES010000111.1, on the reverse strand, counting down.
TGCAGACACTTCCGTCGCTTCTATAGATGAAAAGGACGAAGAGGATACTCCGGATACCGGCGATAAGAAGGATGAAGGAACCGTAAAACCTGCAGGTGATGCACCGGGCGGTGACGGCATTGTTAGCGAAGAGATGGTCCAGAAGGGTTATGTCTGGATGAACAAGATCAATAAGGATATCTTCAATGCAACCTATGAAGATCTGGTCGCATACTTCGGTACGGAAGGTGCTTTTGATAAGGAAGAATTCTCGGAGCACATGAACCAGAACCGCAGATATTACAAATGGATCTCAAGTGAAAACGAGAACCATTTTGTATACGTGAACCTTGGTGAGAAGGATCCCGAAGGTGCACCGGGAGTCTATAAGGTTACCGGATTCAACTCAAGCGGATTTACTTCATCCGATGCTGAGGCAAAATATCTCGATGAGCTACAGAAAGAAGCAAGTGAAGCCGATAAGGCGGCAGCAGGCAGTGCAAAGATGAAAGATGTGGAGATATCGATCACAGCTTTCGGCAAAGATGAAGGGATAAAAGTAAAAGTGTCCATGCCCGAAAGCGGCTGGAGCATTAACGACAAGAAATCAGAACTTGTGGACAACGATGACCCCGAGGCTTTCGGCGCCGGCTTCATCAAGTTCAAGATGGAAGAGAATATTGAGAAATTCGATACATACAAGGACAGCTTCGAAAATTATAAAGAGATCGATGAGCGTGAGATCGGCGGTGTCAAGATGAAGGGAAGAACCTACAAGAATATCGGTTACGAATGGACAGAGTATATCGCGCAGCTCTCCGACGGCAAGGCCGTTTCGGTAGGCATCGTACGTGTGGATATTTCCGAAGGAACCATGGGTGACAGGATACTGAACAGTATTTCATTTAAGTAAATAGGATAAATATGAAAAGAATTATTCTCCTGCTTTTAATGGCAGCAATCTTAGCGGCATTATATTTCGGAATAGTAAAGAAGAATTCCGGGTCTGATACCGGAGCCGCAGATCCGACCGCGGCCGATTATGAAAAGATAGAGGCAGTTAAATCTGCCATATCAGAGGTCGCTTCATCTTCGCTTGTGACAAAAATAGCCGAAGACCAGGGACAGTGGTACATCTTTGATGTGGGAGTGATATACGAAAAGGATGGAGAGTTCTATAAAAAGCTGGCCGAGAAGCTGGGTGCAGATTTTGATCCGAAGCTTTCTAACGGTGACAGGCTTTTTATGGGAGTGCTGCCCTTCAGGAAGAGCTGGAGGGTATATGCAGGCAATCCTTCGAATGAGGACAATATGTTATACCCTGACTGGAATTATAGCGGACTTGAGAAACCGTAGGACGGGGAAGCCTTAGGGCGGCGGCTTATCAAGCCGCCGCTATTTTTATGGCGTTTTTGGGGTTTACGTGGTATAATCTAATGGAATATGTGCTGACGAAAGGAGTCGTCCATGGATAAGAATGAAAAGAAGGGTTTTTTAGGAGTATGCGTTACGGCGGTTAAGATACTGCTGTGTGTAATGTTCGCTTTTAATGCCTATATCTTCATATACTACGGAATGATAAACAGAAGTGAAGTGCCGGGACCTGATCCTATCCGCTTCGTTGAAAGATGGAACGTTGATGAACAGGACGGGAAGGTAGTGTCTCTGTCCGTAACACTTCCCACGGATATACGGGATAATGAATACTTTTTCTTCAGTACGAGAAAAGATGTGTCGGTATACGTGAACGGTGTCCTCAGAGCGGATTATATGGAAAAGAGGGATGTTAATATCCCGGGGGGAGCCATAAGGCGTTTCTATCTTATGTTCCCGCTTAACGAGAATGACAGGGGCGCGGAGCTGGAAATGATAAGGACGCTGATCAGCGAAGATGAGCAGATAGTCCCGACTGCATTTATCAGCACCCGTTTCGGAGCTTTCGCTTATATGATGAGCCGCGGCGGTACGGCTTTTGTGCTGGCTTCCATAGTTCTCATATTCTCGGTAGTGGCATTCATAGTGAGCGTAGTCCTTCGGTTCTGGTATAAGCAGGAAATAGGCATGTTGTACGGATCCCTTACTACCATTACCATTGCAATGTGGATCATCAGCGGTTCCGATATGTTTCCTTTTGTATTCGGGTCATACCATGTGAATACCCCGCTGTACTATACTTTCAGTCTGATGATACCCTTTTCCCTGGCATTGTATCTTAATTCCGTCCAGCACGGACGGTTCAAGAGGTTCATGCCCGTACTTATGACGGTGGCCTGTGTAGGCGGCATCACCTGGCCCTTGCTGCATTTTACCGGAGTGCTGTCTTTCTACAGCGTGCGTAATATTGCAAATGTGATATTTGTTTTACTGGCAATAGGAACGACAGGCATACTGCTTGTGGATGCGGTCAAGGGTAATGCCCGCGAATATTTCTATGTGTATATAGGTTTCTTCGGTTTTCTTGCATGCTGCATGGTAGAGCTGATGATGCTGCTGATGACCAGTTCCGGAACTTCGGTCCCCATGGTAGTGGGGCTCGGCTTCCTGCTTGTCTTTATAGTCATACAGCAGGTGGATGTCTTAAGAAAGATCAATGCTGAAAAGCAGCATGCCATTGATATCTCGGAAGCCAAGACGAGATTTCTTGCCAGCATGTCACATGAGATCAGAACTCCGATCAATTCCATACTCGGAATGAATGAGATGATACTGCGTGAAAACAACGACGGTGCCATCGGCGAGTATTCAAGAAGCATCAAGACTTCGGGCAAGATGCTCTTAATGCTTGTTAACGACGTGCTTGATTTTTCAAAGATAGAAGCAGGAAAACTGGAGATAAACGAAACCGGCTTCTATATGTCCCAGATGATGAATGACGTGATCTCACTTGTTAAGGAAAGAGCGGATGAAAAGGGACTTAAATTAAAAACCATGATCTCCGACAAGATACCTAATGAGATCATCAGCGATGAGTTCAGGATAAGGCAGATACTTGTTAATCTGATAAACAATGCGATCAAGTATACGGACAAAGGTATCGTGACAGTGAAGCTGTCGGGAAAATATACGGAGGAAGGCTTTGATCTGAGCTTTGCCGTAAAGGATACCGGTAAAGGTATAAAGAAGGAAGAACTGCCTCATTTGTTCGAAGCATTCTCAAGAGCCGATAAGGAACAGAATGCGAATATCGAAGGTACGGGTCTCGGTCTTGCGATAGTAAAGAGCATAGTCGATTCCATGAAGGGCAGTGTTTCCGTAGACAGTGAGTACGGAGTGGGTTCGGAATTCAAAGTGACGCTTCCCGTTAAGTATGCGGGAGAAGAACTGCTGAATGATGATTTCATGAATGCTACCCGCAGGGAAGCACCTGCCACGGGCGAGTGTGATTTCTCCGCACCGGAGGCACGGGTACTTGCGGTGGATGACAACCAGGCAAATCTGACGGTGGTAAAACTCTTCTTAAAGAGGACAGGCATAAAGCTGGATCTGTGCAGTTCGGGTGAACGTGCAGTTGAACTCTGCAGGGAGAATGAATATGACCTGCTGCTTCTGGATCATATGATGCCCAAGCCCGACGGTATCGAGACCCTGCACCTTATCAGGGATGACGAGACTTCAAAGAACAGGGAGACAAAAGCGATAGTGCTCACTGCAAATGCCGTGGCAGGAAGCCGTAAGATGTATATAGATGAAGGCTTTGCGGATTATCTTACCAAACCCCTGGATGCACAGGTGCTGGAACAGACCGTAAAGATCATGCTGCCCAAGGAGAAAGTAGGGAAGTATGTTCCCGAGGCTGACACAAACAGCAGTGTAAAAACCGGGGAAGAAAAGAATACTTCGGATGATGACGAGATCCTTGAATTCCCCGCAACCGAAGAAAGCGATACCGCGGAAAGATCAGAGCTGCGCCAGAAGCTTGAAGAGATAGAGGGCTTTGATTATGACGTGGCACTGCGTCACTGCGGAGGTGAGGAAGCTTTCCTGGAAGAGATAATCCTTGACATCGTATCCGAGTGTGATGAACGCAGCGAAAGAATGAGAACGAGTCTCAGGGATAAAGATTTAAAGGCTTATGCGATAGATGCGCATTCACTTAAGAGTTCCATGGCAACCATAGGATTTGCGGCTTTTTCGGAGCGTGCAAAGAAGCACGAGTTTGCCGGGAAAGAGGGTAACGCGGCTTTTATAGAGGAGGATGCGGAAGGCCTGCTTAAGGAGTATGCCGATATCTGCAGTAAACTGAAAGGGTACAGACAGTGAGATCCAAAAGGCTTCTTTTCCTGAGCATAGTGCTTCTCGCAGCAGCAGCGGTCTGCATTTTTGCCCTGCTGTATTTTCGCTTTAATCCGGCGGGTACTCAGGTTGATGAGAATGAAAAGATATACAGCCGTTATTATGCGATGATCTGCGATGACAGGAATTCATCCTTCTGGCAGCGCGTATATCAGGGAATGACTGAAGCTGCAGAAAACAGTGACTGCTATGTTGAGTTTCTCGGAGCCGATCTTAATTCCGAACTCAGCACCCAGGAACTGATGGATATTGCAATATCATCCGTGGTGGACGGTATCATGGTCCTTGGTAACGAACGTGAGGACATGACCGCTCTGATAGATAAAGCAACGGACAGAGGCATTCCGGTGGTCACCATGTATACCGACAATGCCGATTCAAAGAGATGTTCTTTTGTGGGTGTGAGTGCCTACAGTATAGGCAAGGAATACGGAAGGCAGATCTTAAACGCAGTTACCGAGAGGGACCGTCTTGCGGGAGAAGATGTTAAAAGAGACAATAAAGTAACGGTCCTGTTTGATAACAGCAATCTTCTTTATGATCACAATCTGATAATATCCGGAATAGGTGATGTGCTGAGCCGCGAGGGGGAAGGAATGGTCTTCCTGACCGACAGCGTGGCAGTTGATGACGTGAGCCCTTTTTCAGTCGAAGAGAGCATACGTGATATTTTTATGCAGGAAGAGATACCGGACATACTGGTATGTCTCAGTGAACTGGATACCACCTGCGCCTACCAGGCTCTCATAGACCACAATCTGGTGGGAAGTGTTTACATACTCGGATATCATGATTCGGAAAAGATACTGAATGCCATCAACCGTAACGTGGTATATTCCACTCTTGCAGTGGATACCGCGGAGATGGGAAGGCATTGCCTGGAAGCGCTTGACGAGTATATAGAGAGCGGCAACACGAACCAGTATTTTTCAACCGATGTAACGATGATAGACAGGAACAATGTATCCGCATATCTGATCAAGGAGGACGGCGATGAAAAGAAAGATTAAAAGCCGTTCTCTTTCGGTAAAGGTCAGCGGTATATTCATCATAGCAAACCTCTTTATCTTCCTTGTGGATCTGATGCTCCTGGCAGGAGTTAACAGGATGTTTACCGAGATGGAGGAAACCTATCGCGAGAATCGTCAGCTCAATGAACTTTCCAATGCGCTGGACAGTGTACAGCGGTCTATGACCGAATATCTTGATTCGAAATCCACGGATTCACTTTCGGATTATTATCTGAGCGAGCAGAGATATGCGGAGCTCTCGGGACAGCTGGATAAACGTGTGACGGACAGGGCATATGATAGGATGGAAAGAAATATCAGTTATATGTCCGAAGATTATCTGAGTGAAGTTGCACTGACCATCGAAGCAAAGCGAGGAAGAAACGTAGAAAAATACAGGATACAGTACGAGGAAGCTTCCAAACTTCACGGATATATAAAAGAATATATAAGAAGTCTCAACGAAGAGAGGTTCGCAAGCAACTCCGAAAGATACGGTATATTGTCCGGTGATTTCAGAAAGTTTGAATTCTTTGCGGGACTGGTAATGGTCGTGGTATTCTTTGCCGGAGCCTTTATCATCATACGTATCACCAGCATACTGATATATCCTCTGCAGGCACTTGCCAAGAGTGCCGATGAGGTGGCCGGCGGCAACCTGGATGCGGAGCTTCCCGAGATAGTGAGCAATGATGAAGCCGGCAGGCTTACCACTGCTTTCTCGAAGATGATGGTGAGTATACGTGAATATATCGAGAAGGTCAGGGAAGGTCTTGAAAAGGAAAGACAGATGCAGGAGAAGGAGCTGATGATGGAGACCCATCTGAAGGATGCGCAGCTGAAGTACCTGCAGGCACAGATCAATCCCCATTTCCTTTTTAATACCCTGAATGCAGGAGCGCAGCTTGCCATGATGGAAGGGGCAGACAGGACTTATGAGTATGTGCAGACCGTTGCTGATTTCTTCAGATATAATGTGCGCAAACAGGACGAGCTGGTCAGTATTGAAAATGAAGTGGATCTGGTCGATAATTATATCCGCATACTGAATGTCCGTTTTTCAGGAGATATACATTACGAGAGTCAGACAGATGAGCGCCTGATGAAAGTAAAGATGCCGGGAATGATACTGCAGCCCATAGTGGAGAACGCCGTCAATCACGGCATAAGAGAGATGGGCGATAAAGGACATATAATGCTCCGGGTATACAAAGACGGTGACAGGGTATATATCTCGGTAAAGGATAACGGGAAAGGCATGAGCCTCGAAGATATAGAAAAGCTTCTCGGTGGTGAATGGAAGTACGAGGAAAAGAAGAGAGATTCCAACGGCATAGGAATGGATAATGTCTGTGCCAGGCTTAAGCTTTTCTGCAACCGGGACGATGTGATAGATATAAAGAGCGAGGGTGAAGATAAGGGAACGGAAGTGATAATCAACATTCCCTATACTTCGGATCAGGAGTGAATGAATGTACAGGATAATGCTTGCGGATGATGAGGGTATAGTCATCGATTCAATGAAGTTCATAATAGAAAAGGAATTCGGCGAGGAATGCGAGATCGAATATGCCAAGACCGGAAGAAGCGTGATAGAACTTGCGGAGCGCTTCAGACCTGATATTGCCGTTATGGATATACAGATGCCGGGAATCAACGGCATAGAAGCTATGAAGGAGATAAAAGCATTTTCCGCCAATACCGTTTTTATCGTTATGAGCGCATATGATAAATTCGATTATGCGCAGGAAGCGATAAAACTCGGAGTTCTCGAATATATCAACAAACCCATGGAAAAGACAAGGTTTGTGCAGGTGCTCAGAAAAGCAATGGAGCTTATCGACGGGAACAGAAAGAAGAGAAGCGATGATCTGCTGGTAAAGGAAAAGCTGGAAAGCGTGGAACCCATAATAGAGAGCGGTTTCATCTACAACATACTGCTGAGGGAAAGCTTTGATGAGGATATAGAGAATTATAAGACGATACTCGGCGTGGATACCGACTACGGATATATGATGGCAGTAGTATGCGGCGATTCTCAGGAAGGCGCGCACATGACCAATGCCGTGGGGAGTTCCATAAAGATATCCGGACATTACATGGAACTGCGTGCAGGCATCAAGGAATTCTTTGACTGCAAAGTCGGATCGGTCATGGCAAACAAGATAGCCGTGCTGGTGCCTTTTGAAAAAGAAGAAATGGATTACAATACCAGGATAGAGCTGATAGACAGGGGCAGGGAACTGGTGAGATACCTGCGCAGGCATTTCAATATCTCCTTCCGCCTGGGGCTGGGAGGTGTGAAGCCGCTTAAAAATCTTGACAGCTCCTATCAGGAAGCCCTGAATGCGCTGATCGCTTCAACGGGGCAGGTGGCCCATGTGGATGATCTGCCCATAGGCTGTGACTATGAAAAGGATTATCCGGTCGATATAGAGAAGAAACTCTTCGAAAGTGTCCGCCGGGGAGAGCAGAACGAGGCGGCGCTGTACGCCGACAATTTCATCAAATGGATGGAAGACTATGAGGGCGGAAACATGATGTCCATCAGACTCAAGCTGCTCGAATTTGTATTATGGGCGGAGAGGCTGGTATATGAAAACGGCGGAATGACTTACCGTTTCGGCTCAAGAGACTCCTATCTGCCGGATGTGATGGCGATGAATGACATCGCTGAACTGAAGGAATGGTTTCTGGAAAAGATAAAGACTTCCTGCCAGAATATTGGGAGCAAGAGGCAGGAACGTTCAACAGATATAATAAAGACAGCAAGAGATTACATACGCGATAATTTTTCAAAGGAGATATCCCTGGACGATGTGTCAAGAGAGGTGAACATTTCGCCTTATTATTTCAGCAAGCTCTTTAAGGAAGCAACGGGCGAGAACTTCATCGAGTATCTGACTAACATACGTATAGAAAAAGCAAAGGAACTTCTTACGGATTCGGATAAGTCGATGAAGGAGATCTGCATGGAATGCGGCTATCAGGATCCGAATTATTTCAGCCGCACATTCAAGAAAAATACGGGACTGACCCCTACGGAGTATAAGGTAAAAAATGCGTAAGATAAAATCAAAAATCATAACACTTTTATTGCTCGTCTGTATGATGGCGATGCTTGGCGGCTGTGAAAAAAATGAAACCTCAGCCGTGGTGAACAGTGAAAAAGAAGAGGAGAAGCTTTCAATTGGAATGAGTTTCGATTCCTTCGTAATAGAGCGCTGGGCAAGAGACAGGGATATTTTCGTGCAGGCTGCAAAAGAGATGGGCGCTGAAGTGAATGTCCAGAATGCCAACGGCGATGTGGAGACACAGCGGGAGCAGATATCTTATTTCATTCAGAAAAAAGTGGATGTGATAGTGATCGTGTGCATTGATTCGGATGCGCTTTCGGATGTGATCAAGAGTGCCAAGGATGCGGACATCAAGGTGATAGCATATGACAGGCTTATCAATAATGCGGATATCGACCTGTATATTTCATTTGATAATGAAATGGTAGGAACGCTGATGGGAGAGAGCCTGGCCAAGAACATTCCGAAGGGAGGCAGGGTGATAATGGTGGGAGGCTCGCCTCTGGATAATAATGTGCCGATGGTAGAGAATGCTTTTGAAAAAGTAATGAAGGACAACGGCATCAATATCATGGGAAGAATGCACTGCGACGGCTGGAGAGCCGAACTCGCCGCGGATTATATATATTCCAACAGGGATAAGGTGTCGGAATGTGATGCGATAATGTGCGGAAACGATAACGTGGCCAGCCAGGTAGTGAATGCGCTGGCAGTACAGCGTATAGCGGGAAAGATACTGGTGACCGGGCAGGATGCGGACCTGGAAGCCTGCCAGAGGATCGTTGAAGGAACCCAGATAATGACCGTATATAAACCGGTTGAGAAACTGGCGCATCGCGCCGCGGAATGTGCCGTGGCAATGGCTGAGGGCAAGGAGATCTCCGGAAGCGACTTGGATACGATCAATAACGGTAAGAAAGACCTGCCCTTCGTCAAACTGGAACCCGTGATGGTCACGAAGGAAAACATGGACGAAGTGATCATCGACAGCGGCTTCCATTCACGGGACGAGGTGTATCTGAATATTAAATAATGTGCTCCCGGGGCGGGAGAGTGTCAATGGAAAAAAACGGTCAGTGAAGGTGGGGATATTTTGACGGGTAAATGGGCATACGATCGAAGATCGTATGACAGCTTGCAGCAGGAACCGCTCCGGCAAACTGGTTTGCCGGGACGGTTCTTCTGCAAGCGATACAAGCAGCTACGCTGCTTGTGCCCATTTACCCTAATCATCTCGCGTATGCCCATTTGCCCGATTACACAATCACCCTGCTTGTGCCCATTTGCCCCCATCCCGACTTTCTCTCTTCACTTTTTTGCAAATCCATACTTCTTATAGCAAAAAAATGAAGATACAGTTTTTCCTATTTCTAAAATCTCACAAGAATGTGAAGCAATTCGCAAACAACTCCTATTTGATATGTGTTAGGATACTCATTGTAAAGGAAGTCGTATGGCTTCAAAACATTCTAACCACATAAGGGAGGTAAGTAAGGAATGAAAAAATTCGCAAAAGCATTTTTAGGCGCAGCTCTTTCTGTATCATTGCTCGCCGGCTGTGGCGGAGCAGCAGATACTGCCGCTACAACAACTGACAGCAGCGCACCTGCAAAGACAGAAGCTCCTGCAGCAGCTGCAACAACCACAACAGATACTACCGAAGAAGCACCCGCTGCTCCGGAAGCAGGACTTAAGGTTGGTGTATCAATGCCCACCAAGGATCTGCAGAGATGGAACCAGGACGGCGCTAACATGGAAAAAGAGCTGATCGCAGCAGGCTACGAAGTAGATCTTCAGTATGCAGCAAATGATGTTCAGCAGCAGCTGTCACAGGTTGAG
>JAILES010000135.1 GCA_024687205.1 Lachnospiraceae bacterium | reverse complement strand
AAAAGTATCGTTATACTGCAAAACCAGAGACATGCACGAGTCTTGATTTCATGGAAACTATTAACAACAGCACCGAAAGGAGGACAAGATGCTACAGCAAACAATACAGAACAGAAAGATACAGACAGCAGAGGCATACGTTGTCCGTGGTGTATTTTTGTGGTAGTGATCGAATAGGATTTCTCAGATAAAAGTATAACGCAGGATAGTAAAGCACCTCTGATCGTCTACGACGCAAAGGGTGTTTTTTTCGTATGTTTTTATAGGAGGATGAAGAAATGAAAGACAGAGTGAATCCCTGTGTGCATTATGTGTGCAAAGGAGAAGAGTGTAAAAAAGGATTTGTAAAAGTAGATATGAAGAAGTGTAAGAATTGTCCGAAATATGAGCCGCGGAAGTGTTCAAAGAAGGCAGAGCCGGTGAAGCTGCGCAGACAGAAGGACAAGGACAGACACGATCGATATGATTAGTTTTTGATAGATAGGAGTGAGTTTTTATGATAACGATTTACGGAAAATATACTAACGCTCTGGTGTATACGGTGAAGAATGAGGAATATGCACTGGAAGAACATGCACGTGCGCAGATACAGATGATCTGCAATCATCCGAGCGCGGAGGGGAGCAGGATTCGTGTGATGCCTGACGTGCATCCCGGAAAAGTAGCAACGGTTGGGCTGACCATGACGGTGGGAGAAAGCATCCTGCCGAGTCTCGTAGGAGTTGATATAGGCTGCGGTATGACTTTGGCAAAAGTAAAAGCAAAGGGATTGGAATTTCAAAAGCTGGATACCGTGATCCGGGAGGAGGTACCGGTAGGACCGCAGATTCGTAAGAATGCACATAAGTATGCAGACCGGATCGACCTTGAAAGGCTCCGTTGCTATAAGCATATCAATGCAGGTAAGGCAATGCGAAGCATCGGGACTCTGGGCGGAGGTAATCATTTCATCGAGCTGGATCGGGATGAAGAAGGAAATGTGTATCTGATCGTACATTCTGGCAGCCGTCATCTTGGCATGGAAGTAGCGGAATACTATCTTCGCATCGGACAGAAAGAAATGCAGATGAAAAAAGAAGGTGGGTATGCATCCTATGAGATGACATGTATCTCCGGCGGGCTGATGGAAGCTTATCTGCATGATCTGGAGGTTATGCAGGAGTTTGCAAGGATCAATCGTGAAGCAATTGTTGACAGTATCGTGTGCGGGATGAAATGGAAAACGGAAGATGCGTTTACCTGCATTCACAACTATGTGGATTTCAGTAATACAGATGCACCTATCCTGCGAAAAGGTTCTATCAGTGCAAAGGAAGGTGAGCGTGTGATCATACCTATCAATATGAAAGACGGTGTGATCCTGGGAACCGGCCGCGGCAATGAAGAATGGAACTGCTCCGCACCCCATGGTGCAGGACGGATCTGTAAGCGAACGGAGGTGGATAACCGGCATACGGTTTCGGAGTTTAAAAAGATCATGAAGGGTATCTACTCAAGCTGTATCAATGAAGGAACTCTGGACGAAGCACCGTTTGCTTACCGTACACTGGAGGATATCGCGGATGTTATCGGCGAGACGGTCACGATCGATAAGATCATCAGGCCGGTTTATAACTATAAGGCGGGCGGGAAGTAGAATTCCGACTGCCTGAATTTCAATCTGTTGATTTGATGAGGGGCTTGCGGTAAAATCTAATCGATAACGAGAACAGAAGCCGGAAAACATTTATGCGTGAGGAAGCAGTCTATGGACAATCAGGTTGATGAGAGAGATTACAGTTTACTGGAAAGGGACAGGTACACGTTCTTTGTTATGCGAAGGATTATCGGAGCTGAGTGCAGCCTGCTCTTGACCGACCACGAGCGGCTTATTATCTGCTACACGGGAGCACCTTATCCGGTATGGATATGGACCTTGGATGATGCCAGGGCTGAAGAATATGAGAATGCATATCGGATCTCAAGAGAGAACGGCTTACTTGACGGGGAGCATACATTTAATATTAAGTATGAACTCGCTGACTATTTTATAAAAAGAGCTGCGGATGACGATCTTAGCCTTAAGATCACGATGAACATGTTTGCATATGATTGCATGAATCCGATCCTGCCTGAGTCAAAGGTGGATGGGAATATTCATAGATGTACTGAAAAAGATATAGATGATCTTGTTGATTTCCTTGAACTGTTTCATGAAGAGGTGGAAATAGATAAGAAGAGCAACGCAGAATATCGACAGGATGCTGAGAACTGCGCAAAGACGGGAAGACTGTATTTCTGGGTAAATGATCAGGGTAAAAAAATAGCAAGCTGTCAGTACGCACCGACGGGTGATATGGCATCACTCAATTTTGTATATACACAAAAGGCGTACCGCAGAAAGCATTATGCGGAGAATCTTGTTTATCAGGTTACAAAGATAGCCCGGGATGCAGGCTACACCCCTATGCTGTATACCAATGCAGACTATGTGGCATCAAATGCCTGCTATGAAAAAATCGGATATGTCCTGAGAGGAAAACTCTGTACCATAGGCTGACAAAAAACAAAGTATACAGATAATACTTGGAGGAAAATATGTTTGAAGTAAAATTCGGTACGCCGAAGCCGGTGACTTTCAGGGAATATTGTGAATACGGTAACCAGGTGATGGATATTGACCTTGATGTGCGCTTCGTGGGCAAATGCGAGGTCTCGGAATACGATAACGCCCGTTATGCAAATGACGAAGAAGTCAGCTTCTTCATTAAAAGTCATTGCTGTGAGATACTGCAGAAGTGTCTTGATAATTGGCCGGAGGGAAAGTCGGTTATGAGATCCCGCTTTTCCGGCCTGGATGAGAGTTTCAGTGCTGAGCTTAAAAACAGCGGGATAAATGCAAAGACCGAGATCATCTTAAAAAACCTGACCGAAGATTCACAGACATTGTATGATGAAGCTTTGAAGGTGGTTACCACGCAACCGACAGACTTTGGCTGGGATCATGTGAATTTTGATACGGTTGTTTCAAAGCCTGAGGGCACATACATGGTTTCACCTGCGTTTCTGGGTTTTAAATACAAGGATGACCGCGTGTTTTATAAACCCGGCGAACGTGTGGAAGTGGATTATTTCGGGGTTGCTTCCGATACAAGTTACCATGTGACAGTGAATGCGCCGGAACTCAGAGTGGAGTACGGAAGTGTTATCCATATAGCTTTCACTATGCCGGATCATGATGTGTATATATCAATAGGAGCCCAGTCTGTTATGACATGTATGCCCGGCAACATGGGAATTACGGGGATGATGGGCATGAATATGGATAAGCCTGTCGTAAGCGCCGGCGCTGAATGGACCTGTCCTCTATGCGGAGCAGGGAACAAAGGGAAATTCTGTTCGGAGTGTGGTGGAGCAAGACCGTAAAATGAGTAAGGATTCGCTATGGTTAAATACAGAGAAATAACAGAGGCAGACAACGCAGCAGTAGCTGCACTTGTAAGGGACAATCTGGAACAGTTCGGGCTTGATATCCCGGGGACTGTCTATTTTGATGAGGGACTTGATCATCTGAGTGACATATACGGAGATGAAGGCTGCGGCTATTATGTCCTGGAAGATGAGGCCGGAAAGGTGATCGGGGGGATCGGTTTTGCGGGCTTCGAGCCGATGAAAGATACTGCCGAGCTGCAGAAACTGTATCTGGCTGATTCTGCGAAGGGGTCAGGACTTGGTTATGAGATGGTAAGCTTTATCGAGGACAAAATGCGTGAGGCAGGCTTTAAGCAGTCCTATCTTGAAACCCATGACAAGCTTCAGGCGGCTATCCATATCTATGAGAAAAGCGGATATAAAGAGATCGATCGACCTAAGGAAGTGGGCCACTCAACGATGAACAGATTCTTTCTTAAGCTGTTATAGGTAAAAAGGGAGAGCAGAAATGAAGTGGATATTTTTTGATCTGGGCGCAACACTGGTTGACGAAAGCGATGTTTATAAAAGCCGCTGTGAATATGCGATCAAACAATTAAATATGGATCCGGAAGAGTTCATGAATAAGATCCGCGAGGAAGCGAGGATCAGCCCGACGCCTATCAGGACAGCGGCAAAAGCCTACGGTGTAGTATTACCCGAGTGGGATAACAGTCTGGAAAAACTGTACGAAGCAGCTCACAGAGTGGTCTTAAGTTTATACGGTAAGTATAAACTGGGTATCATTGCTAACCAGTCCCTGGGAACGCAGGAAAGGATTGATAACTGGGGCATCGGTAAATACTTTGATGTTGTAATGGCATCGGCGGAAGCGGGGTGTTATAAGCCGGATCCGAAGATATTTACCATGGCTCTTGAAAAAGCGCAGTGCGAAGCGAAAGATGCATATATGATCGGAGACCGACTGGATAATGATATTATCCCGGCTAAGAAACTGGGAATGAAAACCGTGTGGGTGCGACAGGGTTATGCGATATATCAGAGCATAGATGACGAGAGCATGCGGCCGGATCATATTGTTGACAGCATAGAAGAGCTACCGGCTCTGTTTGAATGATCGGGTGCGGACCAAAACGGTTCGCACCTTTTTTGATTTTACAGAAGATCATATCACAAATATAATGGCATTAATGAACGACGTGCCGCGAACAGGAAATACGGCTTCTAAGGAGATAAGACAATGATAGAGATCAAAGGAAAAGTTAATACTGCACTGTGCTATGCCACGGTAGTAGAGGAAGAGGCAATCGAGCAGATAAGACGTATGTGTGATTATGCTTTCACCGAAGGGGCAAAGATCCGTATCATGCCGGATGTTCACGCAGGCAAAGGCTGCACCATCGGTACCACTATGACAGTGGTTGATAAGGCAGTGCCCAATGTTGTCGGAGTCGATATAGGATGCGGCATGTATACCGTCAATCTGGGTAAAGCAGATATCGATCTGGAGAAACTGGATGAAGCAGCGCACTACATTCCTTCAGGTATGAATGTATGGGAAGGAAGACAGGAGAAATTTGACCTGACAGGGCTTCGCTGCTACAGGGAGCTGAAAGAGAGCAGATGGCTTGAAAGATCTCTGGGTACGCTGGGTGGCGGTAACCACTTCATAGAGGTTGACCGTGCCGCGGACGGGACTAACTACCTTGTGATCCATTCCGGCAGCCGAAACCTGGGCAAGCAGGTAGCAGAGCTGTATCAGAAACTGGCGATCAACCTGAGCAGAGGATACGGGGACTATCTGGAGAAGCGTGATGAGATCATCCGCAGCTACAAGGAACAGGGCAGAAGAGACGAGATACAGGCCGCGCTGAAGCAGCTGCACTGGCAGGTATATAAGAGCGATACTCCGATCCCTGAGGATCTCTGCTATCTGTCCGGAAAGTACCTGGAAGATTATCTCTATGACGTAGTGATCTGCCAGAGATTCGCGAGAAGAAACCGTGAGAAGATGGCAGAGATACTGCTGGAGCGTAGCGTAATCAGCGGTGGAGAGGCTTTCCATACTATCCACAACTACATCGATACCGATGAGATGATCCTCCGTAAAGGTGCGATAGCGGCTCATGCGGGCGAAAAAGTCCTGATCCCGATCAACATGAGAGACGGAAGCGTACTTGCCATCGGAAAGGGCAATCCGGAATGGAACTATTCCGCACCTCACGGTGCAGGCAGGGTAATGTCCAGGACCAAGGCAAGGAACAGCCTCTCCCTGGAGGAGTATCAGGCGGAGATGAAGGGAGTCTACACCACCTCGGTAAACGAGAAAACCCTTGATGAAGCGCCGATGGCCTACAAGTCTCTGGAAGACATCATAGATGTGATCAAAGAATCCGTAGATGTCATCGATGTGATGAAACCGATCTACAACTTCAAGGCATCGGAATAGGGGAATCTGTGATATAATCAGACTGAGAGTACAGAAAGGAGGCGTGCCGTGAGTGTCAGATTTGAAGAGGATAAGATAGTCATAGAACCGCTGTTCAGGCTGTTTTTCGGCAGGAAGATAAAGATCCCGTATGAGAAGATCGAGAGGATCGAATTGCCCCCCGGGGGAGATGTTTTATTCTACATGAAAAACGGGAGAGTGAAAAAGGTATCTGATCCGGCTGTTGTGTCATGTTATGCCGGATTTGGCGAGATGCTGAAAAAGTATAAGATCCCGTATAAGACACTGATGGAAGACAGCGGGGACGCGTCCATCGAAACGGTGAGGGAGAAAACCGCACGTGTAAAAGAAGCAGCGCTGGCGTACGGAAACCGTTCCCTTAAGGAAAAGCTGGGATCCGAGTATGAGCTGGACGGAAGGCTCGTTGAGCGTATAGTAGGGACGACCCTTGAATTCCGCCTTCTCAAGGACGGAGTGATCTGCAAAGACTGCAACCTGGATATAAGTGTAGACGATGAACCGCTGGCAGATGAAATGTATCTGGCGTTTCTGTCCGAATGGGATCCTGTTTATGAGCAGGGGAAGTACAGCTTTGCCGAAGAAGCAGATGATAAGGAGGTATGTGAAAAATACGTAGAGGATGTGGTTATCGATATTGTCGATACATATAAAAAATAAGGATTTAGTTCAGGCACCATAAAATCCGGCCTCCCGATCCGTATAAGTTTAAAAGCGGAGAGGGAGGACTTTTTATGTGTAAAAATACGCTTATAAAAATGATAGCAGTGATAAGTCTTGCAGTAGGCATTTTAACGGGATGCGGAAAAGAAGACCTTAAAGCAGAAAGGACGATCGGGGCCCAAGAAGCGGCCGAGACAACAGAAGAACCCCGGTCGGGAGCCATCGAGACTATTATGGACGATGCCATGAGTACTTCGTCGGAGGATGATAAAGAGTTTATCATTATCAGGATCAAAGACGATTATTATGATATCCGCAGACGCAATGAATATCTGAGACTGCATAATCTGTATACCGACGGAGCAGACTATCCGGAAATCGAAGATGGTACCTGTGCCAGAGTAGTGGCCGATGTGAATATCGTAAACGGCGGTATAGCAGGTTATCAGAATGATTACTTCCTGAAAGATGTAAAATCCTGCGTTCCGCTCACTTATGACGAAGTCGCTCAGGAGCTTGAACTTAACGATGCGGGTGATACAAATATCGATATGTATAATCATGTGCTGATCTATCATCATAAGGGGAGCAGTTACCTGATCTGTGTTTATCAGGATAAGGTCGAAGCCTATAAGGACGGAAAATTCTACGCAGAATACGTTGATGAGGATATAGAATGGCTTGATACTCCTGAACCATTCCTGAATTCATTATAGAGCGAAATCGAGGAATATTGATCAAGTTGAATGTTTCAGACGTGCGAAAGCCGGGGATCACTCCCCGGCTCTCTATATGTAATGCGTGCAACTATCAGTGAAGCACGCGAGGGGAGGCGCATAGCGCCTCGGATGAGATTATAGCACGCTAACGGGGGCAATGAAACACCAGATTATTTGCTAATCTAATGCAAGTAAATTATAATTATTAGCAAGGGCGTAATGACAAAAAAGGACATTAGTCCATTAATATCAGAGGAAGCTTGGGGAGAGTGATGATGACCAACGTAGAACGTATAAAAGAGATGGAAGCCATACTTGATGAGGCTGTAAGCAGGATGGATGAGCTTGAAGAGGCAATGTCCGAGCTAGAGGCTTATCAGAGACAGATAGAGAAGTTGGAGAAGTATTATACAAGCAACGAATGGAAGGATGATCTTGCGACGGATGAAGAAGGCAGTTTGCAGGCGAATCTGAAACGCGGAGTTCTTTCTGAAGACGGTATTTACAACGTGCTTGAGAGAAACAGGGAGTTGCTGGAACTGATAAGGGAAAACAGGGAGGTATGATATGTCTAACAGAGAACAGAGAATAGAAGTATTTCAGGATACGATGGACTGGATCAATGAAGATCCGGATCTTTCATCAGCCGTAGCGCTGGCAAAGACAAATACTAAGGTTTACTATGAGAATGACTATCCGGCTTATGATCAGAATAAATTAAAGGATATGACATTAAGCGTATCCGGGGACAGGAGTTTTGAGGCAGCCATGCGCCTTCATAAAGAGATGCCGAATGCAAAGATCGCCGTTATGAATTTCGCGAATGCTTTTCATCCCGGCGGGGGAGTTGCGACAGGCGCAGGAGCCCAGGAAGAGTGTTTATGCAGGACTTCCACGCTATACCCCATACTGGATCAGACGACTTTAAGGAATACATATTATAAGCATCATCATGAGCTGAATGATCCGAAGGCGACGGATTCGCTCATTTATACGGAGGGAGTCGTTATCTGTAAGACGGATGAAGACCTTCCGAAGAGGATGCCGAAGGAAGACTGGGTGACCGTTGACGTGATCACTATTGCGGCCCCTGATCTCAGGAATACGACAAATATCCATGTTCCGCTTGTAGACGGCGGTACAAATATGAACGAAGCAGAACTGTACGGTTATCATGTTAAGCGGGCCATCCATATGCTGACCTGCGCTGCGGCAAAGGGGGCAGATGTTCTTGTGCTCGGTGCATTTGGCTGCGGAGCCTTTCGGAATGATCCTGAGATAGTAGCCGGTGCGTTTAAGACAGCGTTGTGCGTCTTCCCGAAAGTCTTTGAGCATATAGAGTTTGCGGTCTACTGCCCGCCCGGAGGAAGCACGAACTATACGGTGTTCAAAAACGTGCTGGCAGACGGTTTATTTAAGGAGAGAGCGGCTGCTGTATCAAAGTTTTCCGGACTTACGCAGCTTTTGGATAAACTGAAAGACGGCGAATTCGGAACATGGATAATTGATCATGAACATTCGGGAGCACCGGATGATCCGATACAGGTTCCGTATCCGATATATTCGGAAGCAGTCAGCGATCTCATACATGAAGTATATGCCTTTGCGGAAAAACACCCTGAATTCAACCTGTATAGCTATAATGAGGTGTTGGAAGAAAACGGTGTCAGCAGCATTGACAGGGCAGATATCAGTTCATTAAGCCCGGAAGCGGTAATGGCTATGCTGATGTTTATAGTACGTGGGGAACGCTTCTGCGATGGGATGATCATGGGCCATCTGAAAGACGGAATCATACAGAAGTGTCTCAAAAGACTGGGAGAGTTTGACTAAACAGGATGAGCGATAAGGATACAAGTAAGTATATTTCCCTTATACTCCGTCATAAGCCGGAAGTGATAGGGATCACGCTTGATGAGCATGGCTGGGCCGACGTGGATGCGTTGATAGAAGGCGTGAACAGGACGCATCCGCTTGATATGGAAAGGCTGGAACGCATCGTTGCAGAGGATGAGAAACAGCGGTATTCGTTCAATGAGGATAAGACACTCATACGGGCGAATCAGGGGCATTCCGTGCAGGTCGATGTGGAACTGAAAGAAACCAAACCGCCTGAGTATCTCTACCATGGGACGGCAACGAAGTACGAGGAATCGATAGACCGACAGGGGCTGCTCCCGAAATCAAGGCTGTATGTGCATCTGTCTGCCGACATCGAGACGGCACGCAAGGTAGGGACGAGGCATGGCAAGCTGCTTATCTATAAAGTATTAAGCGAAAAGATGCATGAGGATGGTATTCCGTTCTATCTTTCCGTAAACGGCGTATGGCTGACAAAAACCGTGGAAACGAAGTATTTGGAGAAGTTACAATAAGCGCTTTTATTTTTCAAAAAAGGAAAAATAGAGGCGCTATTTTTCCGGATTAAGCATGTAAAAAGCTCGTCTGATTCCATATAATGAATTCATAAAAGGTATTTCATCAGTTTATGGAGGGCGGCATATGAATATATTAAACATTAACGGACAGGTTGAGGATAGAAGGAAAGTTTAGCAGGATTCAATGACTCTTGGAGGGATGATCATGAAGGATAGAGAAAGAGTAAACAAAACAGTTATTGAAAAGACAGTTAAGACCGGGATCAGCTTCGGCAGCGCGCTTGCCATGGTGGTAAGCTACGTGAACTGGCATTCGCTCTTCTGGGCGATCATACACGGCCTGATGGGATGGGTATATATAGTGTACTATGTTATAAGATACTAAGTTCTTACACTGGGACAGTATGAACCGGATGAAAAAGGCCCTTTGGGCCTTTTTTGATGTTCTTTTGGTGTTGAAAAATGTGACAAATGAAGAAACTCTTAAATGTATAAAGTGACGAAATGGTAATCGAGAGGAATTTATAACCCAGCATGGAATTTATATTGGTCTTATAAGACAAACACAGACCGGGCGAAAATGCCGGAAAATAAGGAGGAAAAACTATGAACACACAGGATACTATCGATTTAAGCCAATTACCGCTGGATCCGTTTGACGATGATAACTGAGGAGGTGCGTTATGAGTAAAAGAAAAGCCGGGACATGGATAGTCGCAGTGCTGCTGATGATAGCGGTGTTTTACGGGAAGGTAATGGGAGTGGTGATGTAGGAGGAATGGTCTATGACCGAACAGGATCGATAATCTCTGATCCGGGTTTGTTATTTTTGCTAAAAAATTATATAATATAGCAAAATAATCACTTAACGAGGTTTTTCGGAAATGCAGACAGGATATAACGGACATCATACGAGCGCAATAAAGAAAACTGTTCTTTCAACTATCATCAGTTACATTCTGCTTTTGATACTCTACGGTATCATTCTTAATCAGGATATGACTGCGGATAAAGAACGATATACCTATGCAGCCTTGAATCAGGCTGAGCACATCCGTACAACCATCGACTGTGTGATGTCCCGGACAAACACACTGAAAACCCTGATAAAGGAAAACGACGGGGAGACGGACTGGTTTGATCATGTAGCCGAAGATATCTATACATCCATACAGGAAGAGACCGGCGTTTCGCCCAAGAATTTTGCGATCGCGCCCGGCGGAGTTGTATCCGATGTTTATCCTATTGAAGGCAATGAACAGCTAATCGGTTTTGATTTTCTTGATATCAGCCGCGAAGGCAATCTTGAGGCAAAAGAAGCGTATGAAAAAGGCGGCACCATACTGACCAATCCTTTTGAACTGGTACAGGGCGGGATCGGCATGGGCGGCCGGGCAGCAGTACTGCTTAAAAACGGAGACAGGAGCACTCTCTGGGGACTTGTGACTGTCACGATAGATTTTGAAAATCTGATAAAAGTACTCGGACTGGACGACCTGAAGGGCATGGGAGTGGATTATTCACTGTCGTATATAGATGCTGACGGCAATGCACAGTTCATGCACGGAGATACCGGCATAGGAACTGATACGGTGAAAACACGTTTCAACGTCCGTAACCTGGTATGGGAGCTGGAGCTGAAACCGGTCAAAGGCTGGTTTTCGGCATGGAAATTCATCCTGTCGATATGCGTCATACTGGTAATGTCCTGCTTTGTCGGACTATTGACACATATGATAATCCGGCTCAGGGAGAGTAATGCGCTGTTACATAAGCTGTCAACCACGGATGTCCTGACAGGCTGTTACAATCGAAGAGCTTATGAAGAAAAAATACTGGAACTGTCATCTGCGGAATTGGCGGATGATCTGGTTTATGTCGCAGCAGACGTAAACGGCTTGAAACAGGTCAATGACATTCTCGGACACTCTTCCGGAGATGAACTGCTTTTCGGTGCAGCGAAGTGTATGGAAAAAGTTTTCGGACAATACGGCAGCTTATACCGGACCGGCGGTGATGAGTTTGTTGCGATCATTACCGCAGATAAAGAGATGCTTTCCGGCATAAAAGAAAAGCTGAATACGGAAGCGGCCTGCTGGAGCGGTGAAACCGTTGATAAGCTTTCTTTTTCCGTCGGATATGCGTCACACAGCGAGTTTCCCGACATGACGATAGAAGAGTTGAGCAAGACCGCTGACGAGATCATGTATGAGGAAAAGCAGGCGTACTATCAGAAACATGATAGAAGGAGAAGGGTATGAGAAAAAGGGCTTATATCGCGATAGCTTTTTTACTGCTTTGCATTGTCGGCTGTGCCGGCAAAGATGCAAACGGTGATGACAAGTCGCTGAAAAAAGTGCTTGATGCGGGGCAACTTGTACTTGGACTTGATGAGAATTATCCGCCCATGGGATACAGGGATGAATCGGGCGAGATCGTGGGATTCGATATCGACATGGCTAAGGAAGTGTGCAACAGGCTGGGGATAGAGCTTGTAAATAAGCCGATAGAATGGGACAAAAAAGAAGACGAGCTGAACAGCGGAAATATCGACTGCATATGGAACGGTATGTCAGTATCACCTGAACGTTCAGCGTCAATGTGCCTGTCCAAATCGTATCTCAGAAGTGAACTTGTTTTTGTAGTAATGAGTGACAGCGGTATTGATGATGTGCAGGGAATAAAGGGCAAGAGCGTGGGAGTGCAGTCAGGCTCAACGACAGAGGATGAACTCAGGGATTCCGCGCTGATGCCGGATATAACGATCGTAAAATACGGTGACAACAAAGAACTTATGGAGGATCTTGAGCAGAAAAAAATTGATGTGGCATTCATAGATACGATCAGTACCTATTATTACAGTTCCATGAGTAATGAGAACCTGACCATTCTTCCGACTGTCTTTTCCAGGGAAGAACTTGCAATAGGTTTCAGAAACAATGATTATGCATTACGCGATAAAGTGCAGGAGACCATAGATGAGATGACAGCCGACGGTACGGTTAAGAAGATCTCTGAAAAGTGGTTCGGTAAAGACATCACTATCCTTAAGTGATAACAGGGGTTATGAAGGGGGCGGAGTATGTTCATTAACAAGTTGAATCAGCTCTATAAACCGAAGCGTATCCTGTATTATCAGGAAGCATCAAAGGAACAGACAGATGCCTTTTATAAAGGCGTGATACCGGAGAAGATCGCAGCGCACAGTGGTGCGTTTGGAACCTATGATCTTCCCGGTTTTTTCTATATCAGGGGACTTGAAAAAGAAGTGATCGGGATCGAGTACAGGCTGGATGATGAGAGAGCGGACTATCCCACAGATCTCGAGTCCGTTATCCTTGATGAAGCTTTTTTCTATTCCGTTGAACTCGATGAGGAGATCAATGCGGACAGAACGTTCATCAATGAACTCTTTGCGCAGATCGCACGGGATGATGATGCACACAGGGTTTATACCGATCTGAACATCACAGGGGAACCTTCCGTGATCTCCGTATTTACCGGTTACAAAAAGATCCGCATCCTTTATGAAGCAAAGGTGTACAGCGACAGGGCGGATTATATCATACATGATGATACGGAACATTTTGACAAGCAGTTTTTATACAAAGCTGCATACATGGATTTCATCACGGGACATTTCACCTGGAATCATCTGGTGGCCTTTCTGGAAATGCCGCTGAACGCGGGGATCAGGGATTACGCATTTGCACATTTTGATATCAAGCAGTTCCGCGTGATCAATGAGACCTTCGGACATATCGCTGCCAACAAGGTTCTGTGCAACGTAGTGGATGCCATGAACCGGGCGGATTTTGTCTATGCCAGCGCAAGATGTCATAACGACAATTTTGCGATGATCATAAAGGACATGCCGGAAGATGAGATGATACGTACGCTGGAAGATTTCTTTGAAGGGCTGTCCAGACTGGAAGAAGATGAAAACTACAGGATCTATTACCGCTGCGGCGTAGTGCCCATGCAGCGTTCCATGCTTTCGGGAAACCGCGTGGCCGATGCCGGCAAGATGGCGCAGGCTCTCGGAACCGGACGTGCCGGGACACAGATCACGGTATATACAGATAAGATGCACGGCGACATTTCCTGGGGCAATTACATCAAGGGCTATGTGGAGACCGCTATCAAAGAAGATGAGTTCGTGGTTTATTTCCAGCCGAAGTATGATATCAAGACAGAGAAGGTGAAGGGCGCGGAGGCGCTGATACGCTGGAATTATAAAAAGCGGGAATTCCTGCCGCCGTCGAAATTCATTCCGTTTTTTGAAAGGGACGGTACTATCGGTGAGATAGATGACGTGGTGCTGCGGAAAGTATGCAGGGCGATGGCACGCTGGAAAGATGCAGGCATACCGCTGCATCCGGTTTCCGTGAACCTGTCGCGTGAGCGGCTATATGAAGAAGACCTGATCAACCATCTTGTAGGGATCGTGGATGAGAGCGGCATTCCCCATGAGCTGATAGATTTTGAACTGACGGAAAGTGCGACCTATGAAAATACAGAGCACATGCTCGGCGTCCTGAAGCAGCTGAGGGAAAAGGGATTTCAGATTTCCTTGGATGATTTCGGAACAGGATATTCCTCACTGTCGTTGCTGACAAGGATGCCCATCGATACGCTGAAGATCGATAAAAGCTTTGTAGATCCGGTATCTACGGCCGATGAGAGAGAAGAAGATATCACGGTGCTGCGGCACATCATCACCCTGGCCAAGGAACTGGGTTTCGTGACCCTTGCAGAGGGCGCGGAGAGCAAGGCTCAGGTGGACAGGCTGCGGGAGCTGGGCTGCGAAGTGATACAGGGATATTATTACAGCAGGCCGGTGCCGGAGAATGAGTACGAAAAGCTGTGCAAATGCTGAAAAAAACCTTATAAACTCTTGCAGAACAGGCGGTTTTATAGTAAAATAAGACTTGTCGCAAGACAATCTATCACAAGTCGGAAGGAGCAATCAATATGAACAGAGCAGAATTAGTTGATGCAATGGCTAAAGAAGCAAAGCTTACAAAGGCTGATGCTGAAAGGGCACTGAAGGCTTTCACAAACGCAGTTTCCAAGGAACTGAAGAAGAAAGGCAAAGTACAGCTCGTTGGTTTCGGTACATTCGAAACTTCCAAGAGAGCAGCTCGCAAGGGTAAGAACCCTCAGACCGGCGAGGCTATCAAGATTCCCGCAGCTACCGTTCCTAAGTTCAAGGCTGGTAAGGCACTTAAGGATCTGGTAAACGGAGCAAAGAAGTAAGAAACACTTGAGAGCACGGGGCCGACGGCCCCGTGTTTTTTTATAGAATCACCTCCCGTATATCGCTGATAGGGACCGGGGTGTCGTCGTCCATGACAATCTCGGCAATCCCGGATTCTTCAAGTTCGATGCGCTGTTCGGTCAGGCGTTCAGTCTCGCGCACGGATTCATCAAAACCGCTCAGAGCCGCAAAGGGAGCGAACTGCGCGGCGCGGTTCTCCATGGACATAGGCTTCCTTGTTTTCGAACGGTAATGCGGGTGGTCGATGATATCGGAATATCCGTTCATGCGCGGTGTCCTCCTATCCATTGGTTTCTCTGCCTTGTCATTGCTCCTTCAAGGAAGTTGGTACCTTTAAGGATCGCGTTCTTGCCGAACATGTCTTTGATCTTAAGCGTTGCGAGCTGCAGCGCTTTTTCTTTTTCCAGACGTAGTTCTTCTTCCTGTCTGGCACGTTCAAGAGCATCAAAATCAGTAAACAGATCCAGCTGTTCAAACTCGGGACGCTGCTTTACGGAGGACTCCGGTACCACACGGCAGGCGCAGATATTCACGCGCCGAATCAGCAGATGCGGATCCACTATGGTCTCGTAAAGCCCTAATACCGCGGAAGTCAGCAGTCTGGTGGATGCGGTATAGCGGCAGATATTCGCCGTGCCGGTGGCATGCTTTGGCGTGATCCTGCCGTAGTAGTCGAGATGCAGTTCGCCATGATAGTCCTTCAGCAGTTCCGGATCCTTGATGCATTCGTAGCCGATATAGAGCACCATCTGATCGGTCACGAGCTGCTTGCGGACCAGATCGAGGGAGAGCAGGTCGGTCATCTCGCGGACGATGATCATGCATTCCTCATAGCTGTAAGGCCGCTGCAGTACCTGCCCGGAGGAAAGACTGTTGGTGGCAGGGCGGTAGCGCTTGATGTATTCGATCGTAACGGGCTCCCAGCCCCAGGCATGGTCGATCAGCAGTTCCGCATTGATTCCGAAAGTCTTGTACAGATGGTTCTCGGCGTATTCCGAGTAGCGCGCCACATCACCCATGGTGACCAGGCCGAGGTTGTATAGCCTCCGTGCCGTGCCTCCGCCGACACGCCAGAAGTCCGTGATCGGAGTGTGGTCCCAGAGCTTCTCGCGAAAACTGTGTTCGTCCAGATCGGCGATGCGCACGCCGTCTTTATCCGCAGCCATATGCTTGGCAACGATATCCATGGCCACTTTGCTCAGAAACAGGTTGGTGCCGACACCGGCAGTGGCGGTGATGCCGGTCTCCGCAAGCACGTCGCGGATCATGACCAGGGCCAGCTCGTGGGCGCTCTTGCCGTAGAGGTTCAGATAATGGGTGGCATCGATGAACACCTCGTCGCAGGAGTAGACGTGGATGTCCTCGGGGGCGATATAGCGCAGGTATATCCCGTAAATGCGGGTGCTGTACTGCATGTACAGGAGCATACGCGGCACGGCGGTGATAAAGTCCAGCTCCAGGGAAGGATCGGCCTCCAGTTCCGGCACGAAACAGGATTTGCCGCTGAAGCGCCTGCGGGGGGCACGGGATCTGCGCTTGGCGTTCAGCAGCTTGACAGCTTCTATCACCTCAAAGAGCCGCGGCCGTCCCGGGATCCCGTACGACTTGAGTCCCGGCGATACGGCCAGGCAGATGGTCTTGTCGGTGCGCGTATTATCGGCTACCACCAGATTGGTGGTGAGGGGATCCAGCTTGCGTTCCACGCACTCCACGGAGGCGTAGAAAGATTTAAGGTCTATTGCAATGTAGACGCGCTCCATGGCGGCGGACTCCTTTCCGGCATATTTAAGGGTTAGATATGAATATAGAACATACGTTCGATTAAGTCAAGTGGGAAAAATGCACAAACATTGTTGACGGGCTGGTGAAAAAGGAGAGAGGAAAGGAACTAAGAGTGACAGAACCATAAAAATATGATAAAATCCAAGCCATGATGTTGAAAGAGAAACGTACAACCGATATGACTGACGTTTGTAAGGATTAAGCTTCTTGCAGGCGGCAGTCTTTTTTATGTTGCAGTATATGAGAGGGTAGAGAGTATGAAACGTAAAACCATAATCAACAGGATCATTTCTCTTGTCTTGGCGGCGGTCATGACAGTGGGAAATATGAACCTGCCGGTGATGACGGTTAATGCGGAGCCGGGGTGGACGAAGACTGTAGATAATACAGGATTGGGGACAGGGAGTATCGGGGATCCGAAGGCTCCGGATTCGAAGGATGATCCATGGACAGGAAGCTATGTGTATTATGGGACATATGGTAATCAGGCAGCCCCTGTTAAATACAGGGTGTTAGACAGAGAAACAGACAGGTTCGGAAGTAAGACAATTTTTCTGGATTGTGATACATCGCTGTTTTATGATGCGTTCAGAGATGATAATACTGCAGAGAATGCTAATGTGTGGGCGGCCAGCGATATTTACACGGTGTTGAATGGAGATGATAACGGGTCATTTCTTAATTCTTCTTTTACCGGAGCAGAAAGAAGCGCAATAGCTGAAAGCAGTGTGGGTACGCATGATATTACAGTTGGCAGTCCGATGAATACCAACTATACACAATATACCGCATTGGATAAAGACAGGATATTTCTTCTGGATTTTGAGGATGTGCTGAATCCTGATTATGGTTATTATAATGATTGCGGATGTAACAGTAATATGGTAGGGCATGATGTAGATAATCATAAGAAAGGCGCATTCAGCGAGAATTGGTGGCTGCGGTCTGCCAATTCCGGTGAAAGTCTTTACGCCGGCCATGTGCATAACAACGGCGTCGTGTACGGCTTTACCGTTAGTTCCGGGGAGGGCGTGAGTCCTGCATTTAATATCAATCTGTCGTCTGTAATCTTCTCATCAGAAATAAAAGACGGAACAGGAGATAATAACTACGGGGCAGAGTATAAGCTCACGGTTTCGGATAATAAGCTTTCAATCAATGCCGGAAATGTAACAAGAGACGGCAACGTGGTAAGCATTCCGTATACCATAACGTACAGCAGCGACAGCGCAGAACCTGACAGAGTATCAGTGATCGTGGTCACAGGCGGTGAATGGACGGACGCCGGATGGAGTGACGGTACGGTATTGAAGCAGTACGAAAAGCCGGATGCAGAAGCCTTCGGACTTTCGGGAACAGGTACGTTCACATTGGATGACGATCTCGCGGATGACGAATGGGGCAAAGACTACCGGGTGTATATCCTTGCAGAGGACGAGAATGATGATGAAAAAGGAACGGATTATGCAAGTGCACCCGTGGAGATAAAGGCGATCAATGCGTCTGTCGAAGGATATGACGGAGCCTATGACGGACAGGCACACGGAATAAGTATAACATTAAATGATCCTGTGAGTGGAGCTGCGATAAAATATGGTACCACTGCGGAAAGCTGTGTTTTGAATGAAAGCCCGGTTGTAACGGATGTAAATGAGAGCGCAGAAACTGTGTATTATCAGATAACTGCACCG
>JAILES010000097.1 GCA_024687205.1 Lachnospiraceae bacterium | reverse complement strand
ACTTTGGTATAAGCAGGTGAAGAAACCGATACCATATCGGCGCCGTTGTGCTTATGCAGATAACCTTCCTGCCTTTCACTCCTTATATACAGCTTGTCCAGCTGCTCCCTGTCTTTTTTGCTTATCTCTGTCCTGCCGGTATTCAGACAGCTGTCTATGCATTTCCTGTATATCTCTGCGGTTCCCGCCACATATTCCGGATCTTTCATGCGGCCTTCGATCTTGAAGGAATCCACTCCTGCCTCTATCAGTTCCGGGATGGCATTTACGGAATTCATATCCTTCATACTGAGAAAATAGCCGCTATTCCCGTTCTCTGCCGTATATCTCTGTCTGCAGGGGCCGGCGCATCTTCCCCGGTTTCCGCTGCGTCCTCCGGCAAGAGAACTCATAAGGCATCTTCCCGAATAGGAATAACACATGGCACCGTGTATGAAGCATTCTATCTCCAGTCCGCAGTCCTTCAGCTCTTTTATCTCTTTAAGGGACAGTTCCCTTCCGGGTACCACCCTTGTCACACCCCGTTTTTTCAGCCACTCGCAGCCATATGCGCTTAAGATGCTCATCTGGGTGCTGGCGTGCAGGGGAAGCAGCGGATATCTCTTTGCGAAGATATCCAGCAGTGCGATATCCTGTACTATCACACCGTCCAGTCCGTGCTCATACAGCGGATCCATTATCTCGGGAAGCCTTAGAAGCTCACTGTTCCGAAGCAGTATATTGCAGGCCAGATATATCTTCTTTCCGTGAAGATGCGCATAGTCAAGGGCTTCCGTGATCTCCGGCACCTCGGGATTCTTTGCATAAGCACGCGCAGAAAAAACGGGCGCCCCAAGGTATACCGCATCGGCACCCGCCATAAAGGCCATGTATATACTTTTGCTCTCTCCTGCAGGCAGGAGCAGTTCCGGTCGCACCATGATCATCCCTGCACAGATAAAAACAGCCCGAAAGGCTGTTTATCTCTTATTCTTTATCATCTTGTCTTTCATTTCAGCCAGCTGCTTCTCACCGCTCCTTAACTCGGATTGAAGTTCGACGATCTTCTTTTCGCTTTCTTTAAGATTGGCCTGTGCCTTTTCCAGTTCCTTCTGCAGATTCTCGATACGCACTTCCTTGTTGACACATTCGTGCTTCATCTCATCCAGCTCGTTGATCTTATCTTTCAGATGATCCGAAAGTTCCTGAGCCTTCAGCTTTTCCTTAAAGTAATCGTCGGCAAAATTAAGCTCTAAGATACGATGCTTTACATCTTCATTGGCAAGTCTGAAAGAATCGGCCTTGTCATACTCGGCGATCTTGTTGTTTATGTAATTAGCGACCTGCTGCATATATTCTTCGCTCTCATAGCCGCTCATCGTCATTACTTTGCCGGCTATCAGAACCTTGATAACTTTTTTCTCAGCCATAAAGAAGTTTCCTTTTCTCCCCCGGTTACAGTTGCGATAATAGTATACACGTAAATTTACGGCTTTTCAAGCCCTAAATGCAGATAAGCCGCTTCGGATGCCACTCTTCCCTTGCCTGTCCTCAGCAGCAGTCCGTTCTGTAAGAGATAGGGTTCATATACATCTTCTATCGTTCCGGCATCTTCTCCGAGGGAAGCTGCCAGCGCTTCAACGCCTACAGGGCCTCCGCCGTAATTGTCGATTATCATCATCAGCAGTCTTCTGTCCGAAGGATCCAGTCCCAGCCTGTCCACATCCATCAGATCCAGGGCATATTCCGCCACTTCTTTTGTTATCACACCGTCAAATTTAACCTGGGCAAAATCCCTGACGCGTTTCAGCATCCTGTTTGCAAGTCTCGGTGTTCCCCTGCTCCTTCTGGCCATCTCCTCCGCACCCTCATCATCCAGCTTGACCGAGAGCTTCTTCGCAGAATTGATTATTATCTTTTTAAGTTCCGCTACAGAATAGAACTCCAGTCTCTGCACCATGCCGAAACGGTCACGTAAAGGCGCCGTCAGCATTCCCGCCCTTGTGGTCGCGCCTATCAGGGTAAAGGAAGGCAGTTCCAGTCTGATGGATTTAGCTCCGCTGCCCTTACCTATCATGATGTCTATGGCAAAATCTTCCATCGCAGGATAGAGTACTTCCTCCACCTGTCTTGAGAGCCTGTGTATCTCATCGATAAAGAGGATGTCCCCTTCTTTTAGATTATTAAGTATGGCGGCAAGCTCACCGGGCTTTTCGATAGCCGGTCCGCTGGTTATCTTGATACCTACTCCCATCTCATTGGCGATGATACCTGCAAGAGTTGTCTTACCCAGTCCCGGCGGTCCGTAAAACAGCGCATGATCCAGAGCTTCGCCTCTGTCCTTAGCTGCCTCTATAAAGACCTTCAGATTATCCTTGATCTTCTCCTGGCCTATATAGTCCTTTAGAAACTGCGGACGCAGCGTATTTTCGATCTTCAGATCTTCTTCGGTAAATGTTGTCTCTATCATTCTTTTCTGCATCTGTCTCACCTGCCTTACAGATATCTGAGAGCGCCTTTAAGTATGCTTTCGCTGTCTTCCGCTCCCTCTTCCTTTGCCTTCGATGCCGCAGCCCTTGCTTCCTTTGCGCTGTAACCCAGTGCAGTCAGGGCTTCCACAGCCTCCATCACAGCCTCATCCGCCACATCTTCCTTAATGTCGGCTATCAGTTCCAGACCTACCGCATCTTCCACGCTCACCCTGCCCTTCAGATCGACTATGATCCTCTCCGCTGTCTTCTTCGCAACACCTTGTGCCTTACACAGGGTCTTCGTATCTTCGCCGAGTATCGCCAGCCTTATCTCCGAAGCAGAAAGCTCCGAAAGCAGCGCCTGTGCCGCCTTGGGTCCCACTCCGCTGACCCCTGTCAGCTGTATGAACAGCTCCAGATCATCTTCCGAAGCAAAGCCGTACAGCTTTATCGCATCCTCCCTTACCGAGGTATAAGTATACACGCATATCTCACTCCCGTTCTTCGGCAGCATCATTATCCTCCCTGCCGGGAAATACACGTTATATCCTATCCCGCCTGCTTCAACTATTATCCTGTCGGCCTTCTTCGCCGCCAGTATTCCTTTTATGTATGCGTACATGAACTATCCTTTCCTTTCAGGCTTCGGCGTACCTGTCTTCCTCATAATACTTCGCACTATCACGGCATTCACCAGTCCCGCTGCTTCTCCCGCTATCAGCAGCAGCGGCAGATAGAAACACAGCATGTATTCCCAGGCTGCGCCGCTTCCGGATAAGACTATCGCTATGACGAACTGTGTAATATTGTGAACGGTACCTCCTGCGGCGCTTACACCGTATATTGAAAACAGCCCCGTTTTCTTAAGACAATGCATCACGAGCCCACTGACTGCCGCTCCGCTTGCGGAATAAAGCAGCATGGCCGGTGAAGTGAACAGAGCCGCTATGATCAGCGTTCTTAATATGCTTAAAAGCAATGCATCCGCCGTGCCTCTCTTATAGAATACATAAAGTATCACTACATTGGCAAGCCCCAGCTTCACACCGGGGAAGCCGAGGTTTATAGGGATAAGCATCTCGACATAGCCCATCAGCACTGCAAGAGCAAGAAGCAGTCCCAGCATACTGACTTTTCCCGCAATATTCCTATCTTGCGATGGCATCGATCCCCTCCCTCCTGCCGTCGCCGGTCTTTATCACGAGATGATGCGGAAGGCAGATGATGCTGCCGCCTTTTGCGTCTGTCTTCATTTTCATGCAGTCACCGCCGGGGCAATCAGTCTCCGTCACATATGCCTCCCCGTTCTTTATGGTCAGCAGATTATGACCGTAGGGCGTCACTATATCATATTCACCGTCTTCTTTAAGACTGTATTCCGCCATTACCTCATTATCCGCATAAACGGTCACCGAGCCGCTTTCCTGCGAGCTCAGTCCGGCACAGATGCCGCCGATGAAAAAAACAGCTGCTGACAGCGTTATCACTGCCAGCAGTATCTTATCAGCCTTTTTCATTTATGTAGTTGATCAGTCCGTTCGCCTGTATGATCTTCTGCATGAACTCCGGGAAAGCCTGTCCTTTGTAGCTCTTTCCCGTGGTATTGTCGGTGATCACTCCGCTGTCGAAATCAATGCTTACCTCATCGCCCGCATTTATCTCTTTAGCCGCCTCGGGACACTCGATGATCGGAAGTCCTATATTAATGGAATTCCTGTAGAATATCCTTGCGAAGGTCTCGGCTATGACACAGGAAATCCCGGCAGCCTTGATAGCTATAGGTGCATGCTCTCTGGAGGAGCCGCAGCCGAAGTTCTTGTTCGCCACCATTATATCTCCCTGCGCTACATTGTTGACGAAATCCTTGTCTATATCTTCCATACAGTGGGTTGCCAGTTCCTTGGGATCCGATGAATTCAGATACCTTGCGGGGATTATTACATCCGTATCGACATTGTCACCGTATTTAAATACTCTTCCTTTTGCTTCCATTCTCTTATTCTCCCTTCTTTATTCCGGTGCCACTATCCTGCCTGCTATCGCAGAAGCCGCTGCCACTGCGGGAGATGCAAGATAGATCTCGGAATTGATATGTCCCATACGTCCCACAAAGTTTCTGTTTGTAGTCGATACACACTTCTCACCGTCTGCAAGGATGCCCATATAGCCTCCGAGACAGGGACCGCAGGTGGGTGTGGATACTACACAGCCTGCTTTGATAAAGGTCTTAAGATACCCCTTCTCCATGCACTCAAGATAGATGGCCTGGGTAGCCGGTATGATAATGCAGCGCATTCCTTTTGCTATGTGCTTTCCTTCAAGTATCTCAGCAGCTATGCGCATATCTTCCATACGTCCGTTGGTACAGGAACCGATAACCACCTGGTCCACCACGATGTCACCGGCTTCATCGACCGTATGTGTATTCTCGGGAAGATGAGGATAGGATACGGTGGGTTTCAGCTTATCAAGCTCTATCACATACTCTTCATCATATACCGCATCTTCATCAGCCTCATATACCTTATACTCACGTGTGGTATGCTCTTTGAGGTACTCGATGGTTTTCTCGTCAACAGGGAAGATACCGTTCTTTCCGCCTGCTTCGATAGCCATGTTCGCGATGGTGAAACGGTCATCCATTGACAGATATTTAAGTCCGTCACCCACAAATTCCATTGACTTGTAAAGAGCTCCGTCCACGCCTATCTTTCCTATGATATGAAGGATGATATCCTTGCCGCTTATCCACTTTGCAGGCTTTCCGGTCAGCACAAACTTTATAGCTGAAGGCACCTTGAACCAGGCTTCTCCTGTTGCCATGCCCGCAGCCATATCGGTGGAACCCACACCGGTGGAAAATGCACCAAGCGCACCGTAGGTACAGGTATGTGAATCGGCACCGATTATCACATCACCGGGTACGGTAAGACCTTTTTCGGGAAGCAGCGCATGTTCGATGCCCATCTCGCCTACTTCGAAATAATTACTGATCTGATTGTCTTTTGCAAAGTTTCTTACGCACTTGCAGTGCTCTGCACTCTTTATATCCTTATTGGGCACGAAATGATCGGGAACCAGTGCGATCTTGTCCTTATCAAAGACTCCCTTTTTCTCAAATTTTTCCATCTCATGAATGGCTACCGGTGAGGTAATGTCGTTACCCAGCACCAGATTGAGCTTAGCCATAATGAGCTGTCCGGCCTCTACCTTGTCAAGTCCCGCGCCGGCTGCCAGGATCTTCTGAGTCATTGTCATTCCCATTTCTTTTCTCCTCCGGGTTTGTTAGTATTCTTAGGCATCGCTGCCTTATCCTTCACCGTATTCCCGTATTCCTTAAGGGAATCGGCCAGTTTCTGTTCCTCCCTTGTCCTCTTCTGTTCGAGGATCATCATATCATATACACTGTTGGTAAGCAGGGTGATATCCTCTGCCATGTCTTCATTGTTATCCACGAGCCTCTGAATGCTTTCGGAAACCTCATTCAGAATATCGCTTAACTTTCCGTTATTTCCCCTGCACTCACTCTCGCGCTCCCTGCAGTCATCGGTCTGTTCTTTTGCCAGCTTCAGCGTATTCCTGATCTGTATGGCCTGCAGCATCACCGCATCGGTCTTTTCGCTCATCTTCGAAGACAGCTGTTTGATCTCATCGAGAGCTCCGGATACCTGCATGTTCAGTATCCCGGCTCTTGCCATATCAAGCGAAGTGTTCATCGCGTAAAGATTAAGCTGCGCCGCAACGGACTGTATAAGCGTCATGTCATTGTACATGCTCTCAAGCAGGGCGTTTCCCGAATCCGCTATGCCGTCAAGCTGTTCGAACCCCTCATCCAGCGAATCGAACGCCGAACTGTTTTCTTCCATCAGCCTTTCGTTATCACTGATGGCAGCCCTGATGTTTTTGGTCTC
Organism: Lachnospiraceae bacterium; assembly: GCA_024687205.1. Classification (GTDB taxonomy): domain Bacteria; phylum Bacillota; class Clostridia; order Lachnospirales; family Lachnospiraceae; genus NK4A136. Next base: position 25,461 of record JAILES010000097.1, on the reverse strand, counting down.
ATCATATACAAGCTTTTTCTTTTCATTGAGCCTGCCCTGAAGCGGAAGCGTCATCTCCAGGCTCTTTTCCATCCGGCTGCTTATCTCGCTGATGCTCTCCTGCCTGTCACCCAGGTTCTTCACTTCATCTAAGTGTTTCTGGGACTGGAGCTTTGCTCCCTCCCTGTTCATCCGGTTTTCCTTAAAGGCATTATCCAGATCTTCTTTTGTATCTTTCAATTCCCTGCTGATATCCGAGATACGCTCATTCTGTTCCCGCAGTGATTCCGCAAGGAACTTAAGGTCAGCCCCTTCGCCGGATGCTTTATGCCTGTCCTTCATCATCCCGTAGCTTACCCTGTCTATGGGTGCAAACAGGGCCGTTATCTTCTTCGTCACATAGAGGGATGCGAATATATAGATCAGCAGATATATCAGCAGAAATATGCCTGCGCCTATATAATACTTATTCATATCATCCGTGATACGGAAAAGCAATACTACGCTCAGTATATATACTACAAGAAAGGTGACGGCAAAACTTGCCGTCACCAGTTGATTTACCGGTTTGGCAAATGAAGTTTTAGGAGTCTTTGATGTTATTCGCATAATGATCCTAAACAGCAGGGGCATAACAGATGCTTCGCATCTGTTATGTGCGACATAGTCGCACACCTTATGAACGTTTGCCAAAACGGCGGGGGATACGAGTATCTCCCGCCGTTTTCAAACGTTCATAACCCCTGCTCGTTATTAAGTCTTAGTTATTGATAAGCTTATCCTCATCACTCCAGCTGTAGAGGCTTCTGATCTCCTTACCTACTACTTCGGCGGGATGCTCAGCAGCTTTCTTACGAAGTGCATTGAAGTGAACCTGTCCGCTTGCTGAAGACATATCCAGAAGGAAGTCTTTTGCAAAAGTACCGTCCTGGATGTCCTTGAGGACTTTCTTCATAGCCTTCTTGGTATCCTCGGTGATGATCTTGGGTCCGGTGATATAATCGCCGTACTCAGCCGTATTTGAGATTGAATATCTCATTCCTGCAAAGCCTGACTGATAGATAAGGTCTACGATCAGCTTCATCTCATGGATGCACTCGAAGTATGCGTTCCTGGGATCGTAACCTGCCTCAACCAGTGTCTCGAAGCCTGCCTGCATAAGTGCGCATACACCGCCGCAAAGCACTGCCTGCTCACCGAAGAGGTCGGTCTCTGTCTCTGTTCTGAAGGTGGTCTCAAGGATACCTGCTCTTGCGCCGCCGATACCTGCGCCGTAAGCCAGTGCCTTCTCAAGAGCCTTGCCTGTCTCATCCTGCTCTACAGCTACAAGGCAGGGAGTACCCTTGCCTGCCTGATACTCGCTTCTGACGGTATGGCCGGGAGCCTTGGGTGCGATCATTGTAACATCAACGCCCTTGGGAGCCTTGATAAGTCCGAAATGTACGTTGAAGCCGTGAGCGAACATAAGCATGTTGCCAGCTTCCAGATTGGGCTCGATATCTGCCTTGTAAAGTGCAGCCTGCTTCTCATCGTTGATGAGGATCATGATGATGTCTGCCTTCTTGGCAGCTTCTGCAGCTGTATAAACCGTGAAGCCCTGCTCCTCAGCGCGCTTCCATGACTTGGAACCCTCATAAAGTCCGATGATTACATTGATGCCTGACTCCTTTAAGTTGAGAGCATGTGCGTGTCCCTGGCTGCCATAGCCGATGATCGCAACTGTCATCCCCTTGATAGCGTCAAGATTGCAGTCTTCCTGATAATAGATCTTTGCCATTTTTATTTTCCTCCTGGATAATTATAAAATGGGGAATATCCCCGGATTAACTAATTAATCGAGATGGATCACGTTCTTTGTGCCTCTGGTGAGACCTGTGATACCCGTCCTTGCCAGCTCAAGTATATTGTAATTGCCGAGCAGCCCAAGGAATGCCTCTATCTTTGACTGGTTACCGGTCAGCTCGATGATCATGCTCTCTTCGCTGACATCAATGATATTTGCCCTGAAGATATTTGCTATTGAGATCACGCCCTCTCTTGTCTTGTCGGTCACTTCCACCTTTATCAGGCAGAGCTCCCTGTATACAGACTCATCCGGCTCAAGAACCTTTATATTCCTGACATCCACAAGCTTCTCAACCTGCTTTTCTATCTGGTCAAGTATCTCATCATCACCGGAAGTGATGATCGTGATCCTCGAGTATCTGGGATCCGCTGTCACGCCTGCGGTAATAGACTCGATATTATAACCTCTTCTGGAAAAAAGACCGGATATACGACTGAGTACACCGTAGGTATTATCCGCAAGAAGCTGAAATACTTTTCTGTTCATCTGCATCCTCCGTCAGAGTTGTTTTACTCGCAAAACTCCTATAAATCTATCACCAATCGCCCCAAAAGTCAAATTAATTGTATATTCCGAAAGCCGCTTTATTCTGTCTTGCCATAACTTATCGCGGATGCAATTCTTATCACAACTTATCATAACTTCATTTTATCTGAATTTAGTCCCGGATCCGCTGCTTTTAAGTTCCCGCTTGTTTTTGTACATCTTATCATCGGCGCGCTGCTGGCATTTAAGGAAGCTGTCCTTATCACCCATGAATCTGTCGTAGCCAATGCCCATGGAGATCAGATAGGGCTTATTCTCTTTTTCGCATCTGACGTAAACGTTTTCCCTGATATTCCCGATCATTTCCGTCAGTTCTTCTTCGTCTGACACATGGGCTATCATGATAAATTCATCTCCGCCATAGCGTCCGAGGAATACCGGGAAACTGCGGCTGCGTACCGCATCCATCAGTGCTGCCGAAATAAGTACCAGCGCCTTATCGCCTTCTGCATGTCCGCATCTGTCATTGATCTTTTTGAAATCATTGATATCCATCATCACCACGTAGTCCTGTTTTCCTTCCATACGAAGATTGGAGTTCTGCGAGGTGTAACGCTTCAGCTGCGCCCTGTTATTCAGTTTTGTCAGGGGATCGGTGGATATCTGACTGTCCATTGACTGTATATAGAAAATGATCATGATGACCGTGGAACTGAAACAGAATATCGGAAGTGACGGCATTATCAGCATCTGTGCCGATCCGCCGGCCAGCACCATAAGCGGGAAAAAGCCTATAACAAGGTGTTTTTTCTTTTCCACTTTGTTCTCTTCTCTGATCGCCGCCTTTACCGCATAAATAATGACAGCTATCAGATATACCGTGGGTACCGCTACAAGAAAACCGTCAAATACCCTTGTACTTTTCAGCTGTTCGTTGACAAGTATATGCGGATCGACAAGATAGGTTATTATCAGCGCTATTGTAGCCAGGATAAAAGGAAGACTTAAAAGGATGCGGACTGCCGCGTCGTTTCTGTTGGGTATCTGCTCGACCGCCAGCACATACAAAAGCCAGGTATATATGATCATCGTCATTATCACATAATTGGCAAAGTTGGTTATCAGAGAACTTGCAAGTGACGGAGCAAGTACTCCGGAATCATAAGCCGCCCAGATGGAATCGGAAATAAAATACGCAAGAAATGCCAGGAGCGCATGATCATATTTCAGCTGCTTCTCCTGCCTGTCAATACTCATCCTGTCATGCGCGAGCATGATGCCGAAGATCACGGCCCCTACTATATTTGAAGATGAATAATAGATAAAATACTGAAACAACTTCCGAACTCCCTTTACTTTCTGATCCGTATGTTTGTTATGGCACACTGATCACCGCTGAATGCCATATAGATCTTGGGGGTCTCTACATCTATTCTTGTAATGCTCTTTAAACTTATGCCTTCATTTACGGTAAGTACCGTAACCGTATTATCCTTTTTCTGCAGTTTTACAACGCATTCAACGCCTTCCTTCTGCTTCGCTTTCCACACATCCCAGCCTTCAAATTCCTCATCCTTGTTTACCGATATCTTGGAAACCACACCCTCGTGCATCTCCCAGCCCTCGCCGTCCATTCGCATCAGGGCAAATTCCTTGAAACCGGGGCCGCCCATCTTGCCGTCCTCCGAATAGTAGAGGATCACAAAAGGACAGTGCCACAGAAGTCTTGCCGTAGGAAGGCTCATGCTGTGAAGATCGACCTCCATACTGCCGTCTATCTCCACGCCTTCCGATGCTGCAGTCCTCCAGCCGTCTATCTGTACATTGGGTATGTCTCCCTCAGGTCCGTCTATAAAGCTTATCTCTTCGGCTATTCTCGGAATATAGTCTTTGCCTATCAGTTCCTCTGCCTTTTCTATCTGTACATCATAGATACGGCAGTGTTCGCCCGTAAGACCGAGATAAGCATATCTCGTACTGTCGGGAAGAGCAAATATCACCTGTTCCCTTTCATCACCGTCACAGACGGTTATCATGACATGGTCCCTGTATTTTACGGCTTCCAGCTCATAAGCCGAGCCCTTTGCTCCCAGTACGGTACTTTTTTCATCCTTACTCTTTGTTACCTTTACGTTCCTGACGCCCTCATCATTTACGCTTAAGTCATGATCTATCTCGCCGTAGACATAATAGATCATCTCCTTGTCTTTGCCGTCTTTTTCGTGAGTACGTCCGTCCAGTGAGTCAAAGAGCAGGAAGGTCGGTCCCCAGTTACCTGCTCTGTAGTTCTCCGAAGGTTCACAGCGCAGGCTTATCTTTGTGATAGCGGGATCGAGCATGATGCCTTCCGAAACGGCGGATCTGCGCTCCTCGGATACGACTTCGTTCCTGCCCGCAAGTCCTTTTATCTCGTCACGTTCCTGCATCATATACTCTTCATCCATATCCAGAAGATGCAGCATCATCCTGGCAAATTTCGGATCAAACTGTGTCTCTATACCTTTTACCAGTTCCTCCCTTACCATCTGCTGGGGTATGGTCTCCCTGTAACTTCTCTTCGAAGTCATGGCATCATAGGCATCGGCAACCGCGATTATACGCGCTATCTCGGGTATATCATCTCCCTTAAGTCCCTCGGGATAACCTCTCCCGTCATATCTTTCATGATGATAATTGGCACCTATGCTTAGATAAGGAGACTCGCTGATACTTGAAAGTATCTGCTTTCCTATAACGGGATGACGCTTGATCTGTGCATACTCCTCGTCGGTGAGCTTTCCGTTCTTGTTGATTATACGGTCATCTATGCCTATCTTTCCGACATCATGGAGCAGGCCGGCATAGTACACCTCTTCGCACTCTTCTTCGGTCTTCCCTGACAGTCTTGCGATCTTTTCGGAATATTCAGCCACACGTGCGGAATGTCCTCTGGTATATGAATCCTTGGCATCTATGGCACTTGCAAGTGCTTCCGCCGTCTGCTTGAACATGTTGTCAGTCTTTTTCTTCTCTTCTTTCAGGTATTCGACTTCCTTATCATTGAGTTCGAGAAGACGCCGGCTCATATCCAGCAGAGCGAAGACATAAACGATCTCGACCGTTGCAACCATGGTTATATTGATAAGGGAGATCCCATAGGTAAAGAACTGCACGATACCTGCCAGAAAAGGAAGACAGGTAAACAGAAAGAGAGATACCGCTATACCGGTACTTATCCTTCTGATGTACTGGATGATGACACTGAGCTGTATGCCCACCGCTACATAAAGGAAAATGAAACTCACGAGAACGCCGGGACCTCTGTGATAGATATTGGCCTCATCTATGTAATAATAGAAACCTGTACGCTCCGAAATAATGAGCATGAGCATACCCGCGAGCAATATCCAGCTTACGGCCTGCAGTCTTCTCGGCTTTTTCTTAAGTCCGCCTTCATCAGTATACAGATCTTCAAGATAAAAATTAAAGATCAGTGTCTCGAAGATGGTCATAAAGAAAACGACAAAATTCGATACCCTCACCATCACAAAGCCGAGCTCACTCAGATTGCCTCTGTAAATGTAGGCATATCTGTCCGCTATAAGAAGCAGCATTGCTCCCATTTCAAGAGAGAAAAGTATGATCCTGCGCTTAACACTGGTATTGACCATCAGCCAGACAAAAAAGGCAGTCAGTCCGCATATCCCACTCAGCATCAGCATCAGATTGAGTTGATACGTCCTGATAAGATCAAACATATATCGTTCATCTCCTCATGCAGTAGATTTTTAGTTAACCGAATTTCCGAAAAATAATTATATCACAAAAGCTCTGCTGAAACCAGTTTTTTCATACACTTATCTCACCATTCAGGATGGCTTTATAGTCCTTCAGATTCCTGCGCAGAAGCTCCGGAGTATCGAGCCCGTAAGGACATTTGCTCTTACACAGTCCGCAGTCGATACATTCCTCGATCTTAAGCATATGTCCCTGCCATTCTTCCGACAGGAAATTGGCTGAAGGCGCCCTTCTTATCAGCTGCGCCATCCTTGCGCAGTTATTGATCTGTATCCCTACGCTGCAGGGCATGCAGTATCCGCAGCCCCGGCAGAAATCTCCCATCAGGCTCTTTCTCTCTTCTTCTATGAAAGCCCTTATCTGATCTGTCATGCTTATCTCTTTATCAAAATATGACAGCCACTGATCCAGTTCCGTCTCCCTCTGTACTCCCCATATGGGCAGCGCGTCATACTCCGTCATAAAGGCCATGCAGGCATCCGAATTCGTGAGAAGTCCTCCTGCTATGGCTTTCATTGCTATAAAGCCCATATCCGCTTTTACGGTATTACGGACCAGGTCGATCTCCCTGTCGGAAGCCAGATAGGAAAAAGGAAACTGCAGGGTTTCATACAGTCCGCTCTCCACTATCTCCTCTGCTACCGCTATCAGATGGGCCGTGATGCCTATATGCCTTATCTTGCCCGCTTCCTTTGCCTTCAGCATCTCTTCATACATGCCGGTCCCGTCCCCGGGCTTAAAGCACTGAGGCACACAGTGAAACTGATAAATATCGATATAGTCCGTCTTAAGCTTCTTAAGAGTGGTATCCAGATCCTCCCTGAATTTTTCGGGTGTCTTTGCCTGGGTCTTAGAGGCTATAAATACCTTATCGCGCATTCCTTCAAAGGCAGCCCCCACCTTCTCTTCGGAATCCGAATAGGCTCTGGCCGTATCAAAAAAGGCCATGCCTCCTTCATAAGCTTTTCTCAGAAGCTTAACTGCATAGTCCCTGTCAACACGCTGTATCGGCAATGCTCCGAAAGCATTCTGCGGTGTTTCGATCCCTGTTTTTCCCAATACGATCTTTCTCATGCTTCACCTCCCGCTGCGTTACACATTTCCTTCATACACATACTTAAGTCTGCGTCTTGCCACTTCTGCCAGCCTGTATATTTTGCCGACTTCCGTCGGCATTCTGTCCGAATACCTGCTCCTTGGGAAAAACCTCGTTATGTGCAGTGCAATATCCTTACCTGCCGCAAGCTCCTGCTCATGAACCCATGAGGACAGCGCTTCCATCTCTTCCTCACTGTCGTTTTCACCGGGTATTATCAGTGTGGTCAGTTCCACGTGGCCAAAGCCAAGCGCCCGGCTGATAAAACTTTTTACCGTTTCAAGATCACCCTTCAGCACATCCCTGTAATACTTTTCATTAAAGCACTTAAGGTCAATGTTCATGGCATCGATATAAAGCTTTAGTTCCTCAAGCACTTCCGGCATCACACAGCCGTTGGTCACCAGCACATTCTTCATGCCTGCCCTGCGTACCAGTTTTGCCGTATCTCTCACATATTCATAGCCTACCAGCGGTTCGTTATAGGTATAGGCTACCCCGATATTACCTCTGTTCCTGTATCTTATCGCGATCGAACACAGTTCCTCCGGCGATACATATTCCGCCTCAGCTTTCTCTCTGCCATCAGCAAGTGATATATCCACATTCTGACAGAAGGGACATTTCAGATTGCAGCCGTAACTTCCCGCGGACAGTATCAAGCTTCCGGATTCAAACCTGTAGAGCGGCTTCTTCTCGATCGGATCCAGCGCGAGGCCCGTCACCATCCCGTAATTGGCGGCAACGCTCTTCCCTTCCCTGCACACCCTCGCCCTGCAGGCCCCGGTCTCGCCTTCATTCAGTTTGCAATGTCTGAAACAGACCTCACATACAGCCATTTCAATCTTCCATACATTTCTGGAGGGCAAGTGTTCCGGTGCGGGCAACTTCAACGATGGATACCTGCGAAAGCATACTGATCATAAGACGTATCTTCTCGGGGGTGTCGCAGATCTGGAGTATCATCATCTTTTCGGACATATCCACGATCTCGGCTTTCATGACTTCGCAGGTCTCCATTATTTCCCTGCGGTTTCCTTTGTTGTATTTAACCTTGATCAGCATCAGCTCTCTGGTTACAGCCTTGCTCTCATCAAAGGTCTTGACCTTTATGACATCAAGTTTTTTATTAAGCTGTTTCTCTATCTGCTCCAGAGTCTGTTCCGTACCGGAGCTTAATATGGTCATCATCGAAACCGCATTGTCATCGGTTTCCCCGACTGCCAGCGAATCTATGTTGAAGCTTCGTCTTGAGAAGAGTCCTGCTACCTTGCAGAGTACACCCGAACGGTTTTCAACAAGTACTGAGAATATCCTTTTCATACGCCCCTCCTTTATACCAGATCCATAGGATCTATGATGCATTCCATGAGACAGGATTCGTCGCCGGCAAGGAATTCATCTATCTTTTTATCAGCACCGTTCATATCGTTTACACGTATGAACTTCATTCCGTAAGCAGCTGCAATGTTTTCCAGATCGGGACTTCCCGACAGATCTACCACCGAGTATCTGTCCTTAAGGGAGAAATGCTGATACTGGCGCACCATGCCGAGATAATTGTTCTTGAGGACTATGATCTTGACCTTGATACCGTACTGACGCATCGTGGCAAGTTCCATCATGGACATCTGGAAAGAACCGTCACCGCATACTGCCACCACCTGTCTGTCAGGTGCAGCCATCTTTGCTCCCATGGCCGCAGGTATGGAATATCCCATGGTTCCCATGCCTCCGGTGGTCATAAATCTTCCGTTCTTTACCACGTGGTATTTGCAGGACCATATCTGGTTCTGCCCCACATCGGCAACATATACGGCATTGTCCTTCATCTTCAGTGAAAGACTCCTGATAAAAGCTGCGGGATCCACATATGCTGGATCCGGGTTTCTGAGCACCGGCATCTCCGTCTTATAGGTATTCAGGGTATTGATCCAGTCTTCAAAATCACCGTCGATCTCATATTCGGCGATATCGTTAAGTATGGACTTCGCATCTCCGACGATGGGTATGGTGGCGCCCGCATTCTTTCCTATCTCTGCCGGATCCACGTCGATATGTATCAGCACCGTGTCCTTCATGACACGCTCAGGCTGGTTCACGGCACGGTCGGCAACCCTTGCACCTATCATCATGATCAGGTCGGCTTCCTTCATAGCCCTGTTTGCCCAGGGCCAGCCGTTATTTCCCACCATTCCGAAATAAAGGGGATGGTCGGTAGGCATCACTCCTATACCCATCATCGTGGACACTACCGGGATACGGTATTCCTCGATCAGATTCTTAAGTTCTCCCTTGGCATTGGACAGCCTGATGCCGCCGCCTGCGCAGATAAGCGGTCTTTTGGCCTTTTCCAGTTCTTTGACAACCTTCTTTATCTGAAGGGCATTTCCTTTGACCGTCGGTTTATAGGTACGCAGCTTCACTTCATCGGGATAAGAGAAACGTCCTATCTCCTGATTCTGTATATCTATGGGAAGATCGATGAGCACAGGCCCTTTTCTTCCGGTATTTGCGATGTGGAAAGCTTCCTTTACGACTCTCGGAATGTCCTTTGCATTCTTTACAAGATATGAATATTTGACAAAAGACTCCACGGCTCCGGTGATGTCGGCTTCCTGGAAAACATCGGAACCTATCAGTTCCGAATTGACCTGTCCGGTAAAACATACAAGGGGAATGGAATCCGCAAAAGCCGTAGCTATGCCGGTTATAAGGTTGGTCGCACCCGGGCCCGAGGTAACGGCACATACACCGGGTCGTCCGGTCATCCTTGCCATACCGCTGGCCGCATGGGCGGCATTCTGCTCTGTGCGGATCAATACGGTCTTTATATCACTGTCCAGTATCGCGTCATAAAAAGGACAGATAGCCACGCCGGGATAACCGAATACCGTGGTCACCTTCTCCTCTTCAAGACATCTTATCAAAGCCTGTGCTCCTGTCATCACATATCCTCCGTACTATTGAATAATAATAAGTTTTATGCTAATCTATACAAGTTATGAAAATAAAAAAACTTATCACAACTTTATCAATTATCCTCATCCTCTCCTGTGCCTGCGGTAAGGCCGAAGATGATCCTTCCGCAAAGCTTAATGCCTATCACGAAGGCATCACGGCATTTAATTCCGAGATATCGGAATTATCGGCGAGGATGGATGCCATCGACATAAATGCAGAAGATGCTTCCACAAACCTTCTCATCTGCCTTGACGAGATGAACACTCATTTTGAAGAGCTCTCAAACCTGTCGGTACCCGATGAATACAACGGTGCCAAGGGGCTTGCCGTTCAGGCCTACAGTTCTATGAGTGAAGCTGTCAATCTGTATCATCAGCTCTATTCGGCAGAAAACTTTGATGCCGACCTTTCGGCCCGTGCCAAGCTCAGATACGATGAAGCCATGGGCTTTGTGGATTCCATCGGCGCCCTTATAATGAACTATTCCGAATGAGCCTCATCAACCGCGTTTTCTCCTCCGCTCTTATGGCGGAGTTTTTCTTTAAAGCGGTTTTCCATTGCAACAAATTTCCTGTTTACTGCCTTACCCTTATTTAATAAGGTTCTGCAGACACGTACCAGCAATGCATCATGCTTTTTGGCCATCCAGGCATTTAAGGAATCGAACCTTCTCTGTTTCCAGGCACATACCGCATCATAGGCTCTCTTGATCGCATTCCCCTTAGTCATATTTCCGATAACGGTCCATATGATGTCCGTGCCCAGTATCACCCAGGTGGTAATGCATAAGCCCAGCCTTAATTCCGGTGAAAAGTTTTCAAGAACACCGGTGATAAAGGGATGCAGCAGCTTCATCATCAGAAGCAGGGCTATTCCGAAGAACAGACCTGATACAACACTTACCCTTCCGTCTATATTGAGGGGATAGTAGCTGTAATCCCAGTATCTCTTATGAAACAGCGCTTCCAGTGTCACGCTGGTGATATATTCGACTATGCAGGTGGCCAGTCCTGATAAGAGCAGTATCTTCCACCATTCCATATCTCCGAAAAGACAGATGCTTATGACTGATACCACCGAATATATGGGACACAGTGGTCCGATAAAGCATCCTCTGTCCATGAATTTGCCCTGCTCACCGAGGGAAAAGATAGAAGATTCATACAGCCAGCCTATAACACTGTAAAAGAGCATCACCAGGGTCAGCGTAGGAAAATCCATTCCTGCTATCATCATCGTTTCTCCTTATCTCTTTATCCTGTCGCCTATGGTCTCACCCGTTGCACATATCTTATCGGCAAGACAGAGTATCCAGCCTTCCCTGGTCCTCGGCGGAAATATCGTCAGCGGGAACATATGATGTTTTATCATATCCCTTTCCCTGTTGCTGAGTTCGAAATCCTGCTCGGCATTCTTAAGAGCCTTGCCCGGATGGGTATATCCGTGTATCTTGTTTGGCCAGTTGTTCTCGTGCCAGTCATAAAGAAAATAATCGTGCAGCAGCGCTCCTCTGATCAGTTCCTTTTCATTTACCTTCCAGTTGAATCTCCAGGCCAGGTAATATGCCGTATGCGCCACATGGATACAGTGCTGTCTTACGGTCGTATCACCGTGCTGCATGAAATTTTCCATCATATCAAAACGCGAATCCTTTCTGGTCTCCTTAAGGATGCGTCTGAACTCTTCTTTTTTTTCTTCCGGCAGCCTTTTTCCTCTTCTGTGCATGATCCTTATCCTTTTAGCATTATCTTTGTAAGTGCGTTTACCGTTTCTTCATACATGGCAGAAAGACCTATATCGGCTCCGCCCCGCTTGATATAAAAATCCCTGTCCTTTTCAAGCATCTGTCTGTCGAATTCCTTAAGTATCTGCAGACAGCCCGGGATCTCTTCCTCCTCTGTAAGCTTTCCCGCTTCTTCCGAAACAGCTTTGTACAGTTTTTCCTGCTCTGCTGCGGTCTTAAGATCCACTATCTTTTCGATGGCTGCCCTTACTGCTTCATCGGCGCAGCCCTCCTGCTTTGCTTTCGCAGCCGCCACCGCCAGTATCTCCGGCAACAGCCTTGCTGCCACACTTCCTTCCGGGCTTATTATGCAGCCTCCGTCTTCCAGTGCTTCGGTAAGCCTTATCAGGCTCATAAGTGCCCTGGCAGTCCCTGCATTCAGTTCCTTATTGTCAGAAACCATGGTCAGCTTTTTTCTCCCGTGCTTTTCTTTCCTTTTCCGGCAGCGTTCTTCTTTCCGTTCTCTTTTTTGTAATATGCCGAAGCATATTCAAAACACTTATATAACTGTGCGGAATTATCGCTTCTTTTTACGTTCTCGGTATGCTTTGTAACAAACTCACCCAGCTTCTTTGTGTATTCCTCTTTGCTGAGACTTCCCTTTGCCACTCTGTCAAGCCCTGTCTCCCAGCTGGCCGTGAGCTTCGGGTTCAGCATCGAACCTATCGAATACCTCACCACATCAAAAATCATCTCGCCAAGCAATGTGGTGGATATCTGCTGGTTCTTCTTGTTAAGGGCTATATAACCGTTCTTTACCAGCTTCTCCAGTATGCCTGCCCTGGTGGCACTGGTCCCTATGCCGCTGCCCTTTATCATGGCACGCATCTCTTCGTCTTCTATGAGCTGTCCGGCATTCTCCATGGCCAGTATCAGGCTTCCCGAGTTATATCTTTTGGGCGGTGAGGTTTCCCCCTCCTTTATGGCAAAAGACGTGCATTTAAGCTGCGCACCTTTCTTAAGCCCTTCCAGCTTCTTTATCATCTCAAGATCCGCAGCCGTCTCGCCTTCTTCTTCGTCCTTCTTTTCTTCTTCGGCTTCTTCCTGCTTCCTGTCCTTAAAGAAGCTGTATTTCATTACTTTCTGCCAGCCCTCGACGATCTCTGTCTTAAAGTTCGCAAAGAAACTTTCGCTCTCTATGCGTATGGTCAGCATCAGTTTTTCAAATTCCTGGGCCGGATAGAATATGGCAAGAAATCTTCTGACTATCAGCTCATAAACCTTTGCACAGAGCGGTGAGAGGCTTCCGAAAGCTCCGAAGCCCTGTCCCGTAGGTATTATCGCATAGTGGTCGGTTATCTGTTTGTCATTGACATAGCGGCTTTTCTCTATGCCCTTATACATATTTCCGGCAAGCACTTCTTTCGCGATATCTGCGCATTTATCATAGCCGCACAGTCCCTTTATGTTCTTGTCTATCTCTTTGGCAACCGCAGAGGAGAGTACTCTCGCATCCGTTCTCGGATAAGTCGTAAGCTTTTTCTCATACAGTTCCTGAGCGACTTTCAGAGTCTCATCGGGACTTATCTTGAAAAACTTTGAGCATACATTCTGCAGTTCAGCCAGGTTATACAAAAGCGGTGCGTTTTTCTTCTCTTTCTTTTTCTCTCTGCCTGCCAGCTCACCCATGATATCGGCTTCGAATACGCCGTCCTTTTCATCATGGCCCGAGAGGCTCCTTATCAGCTCCGCCGCATCTTCTCTTTTCTTAAAACCGTTCTCTTTATACAGCTTAGGTGAAGCATAATAAAGTGAACCCTCTGCGGCTTTCCATTCCGCGTTTATGTTTCCGCCTTCGGTTTCAAAGCCGCCGGATATCCTGTAAAATGGCGTCTTATCAAAACTTCTGATCTCGCGTTCCCTTAATGTCACCATACCGAGTACGCAGGTCATCACACGTCCCACTGCCACCACTGCTTTTTCGGCCTTCAGATAATTCTTTATCTGGGTTCCGTATTTCAGCGTAAGGGCTCTGGAAAAATTGATACCCATCAGATAATCTTCCTGAGCACGCAGATACGCAGCATTTGCCAGATCATCATAAGCGGAGAGGTCTTTCGCTTCCCTTACTCCTCGCAATATCTCTTCCTCGGTCTGTGAGTCTATCCATACACGCTTCCTGGTCTTGCCGCTTATACCGCTCTCCTGCTCTACCAGGCGGTAGATATATTCTCCTTCACGTCCCGAGTCGGTACACACATAGATCGTATCAACTTCGGGTCTCCTTAAAAGAGATGAGACGATACCAAACTGTTTTTTCGTAGAAGGTATCACCTCGTATTTATACTTTTCCGGTATGAAGGGTATGGTCGCAAAACTCCATCTTTTCAGTTCCGGAGAATAACTCTCCGGATAACTCATGCTTACCAGATGTCCCACACACCATGTGACGATGGCTTCTTCCGACTCAAGGTAGCCGTCGTATTTTTTCATGTTCAGCTTCAGGGCCTTGGCAAACTCTGCAGCCACGGAAGGTTTTTCCGCAATATATAAAGCTTTTCCCATAATTCTACCTAAAGCGTGTCTATATCGATCAGGCGGACATTGCGGTTTTCTTCGGCAAGCTTTTTAAGACCTTCAGAAAACTGCCCTGCCGCAAACAGATATACATAATCGGGATGAAGTCTTGCATTCTCGATTATCTTGAGATATGAATCCAGATCATCCGTATCCACTTCTTCCTTGTCCCAGCTGCAGAACGCTAACAGGCTCTCCCATTCCTCATCCTGCATGACAATATCTATACTGCCTTCCTTGCCTACCCATTCGCCGCTCTTGCTTACCTTTATGGGCAGCATGCCGTTCTCGTTGAGTATCTCCAGGTATTCCGAGCAAACCTTTCTGAAATTCTCCTGGTGGAAAGCAGCGATGCCGGGTTCCACGTAAGTATCGTAAAACTCCGCAGGCTTCATATATTCCAGCGCCGAAAGGTTGCTGAAGATGAACCTGAAATAGAACTGCAGGAAACGCAGTGTTATCCTGTACAGACCTTTTTTGGCATTGGTGTTAGAAGCGTTGTCAAAAGGGAATACCTTCTCTACAAGCTCCCTCTCCATAAGGTTCTTGATATATACGCTTATCTTCGCTCTCGAATATCCGGTATGCAGGTGCAGATCGTTAAGCTTATTCTCACCGCCTGCCATACATGAAAGTATGGTGCAGTATACATTGAGTTCACGGAGTTCCGCACTTACCAGTCTTCCGCCCTCATCTCTTAAGAAGCAGTCAGGCGACAGTATTCTCTGGATGATATTGTCCTTCACGGACAGTTCCTTATCGAAATGGCTCCAGTACAGCGGCAGTCCGCCTAAGATACTGTATATCTCCATGCATTCCTTTGTGGTCTTGCCCGAGAAGAAATTGACTATATCAACAAAGCCGAGTTCGGGAACCTTGAAGAAACCGCTGATACCCAGGGCCAGGGATCCTATCCTCGGAACGAAATCATTTTCCACAAAACTGATGGATGATGAAAGCAGCAGCACCATTACGGGCCCCTGTGATTCCTTGATGAATCTTAGGAGGCTCACCATAAAGGTTTCGGAATACTTGATGATATTCTGGAATTCGTCTATGACGATAAGCTTCTTTCCGTCATTGTCCTCGGTCATATCATAGATACGTCCGAAGATACTGTCAAAGCCGCTGCCTCCGTATTCCGCATCAGATTTAAGCTGAGTGCCGGCAGCCGCGATCTCCCTGTTCCATAAGAGTATCTGTTCATCCTCCGCACAGGGTCTCGCCGCATAATAATGCATGGCCATCTTTCTGGCAAAATGGAACACAAGGCTGGTCTTGCCGACCCCCTTATGTCCGTAAAGCACCAGAAGATTACTGCCTTCCTTTTTGAAGTTGTCTTCAAGGAATCTGCATTCCTTTTTTCTGCCGACAAACATTCTTCTTTATTTTTCCTTTATGTATCCGTATGCTTTAAGAAGTTCCGCGCAGAGCACAGCACCGCCTGCGGCACCTCTTAAGGTATTATGTGAAAGTCCAACGAACTTCCAGTCATAAACCGTATCTTCCCTGAGACGGCCGACACTTATGCCCATACCGTTCTCGTAGTTAACATCCAGAGCTACCTGGGGACGGTTGTCCTCTTCGAGATACTGTATGAACTGCTTCGGAGCACTGGGAAGTTCAAGCTTCTGGGGCTCACCGGAGAATTTAACGAGCCTGTCGATAAGCTCTTCCTTTGTTGCCTTCTTCTTAAACTTCACAAATACGGCTGCCGTATGACCGTTGAGTACCGGCACGCGTATGCACTGGCAGGTGATCACGGGGCTTACGGCAGGTACGATCACGCCGTCCTTTATCTCACCCCAGATACGTAAGGGTTCTTTCTCGCTCTTCTCCTCTTCTCCTCCGATGTAGGGAATGATATTTCCCACCATCTCGGGCCAGTCCTTAAAGGTCTTGCCTGCACCGCTTATAGCCTGATAAGTTGTAGCCACTACCTCGTAAGGCTCGAATTCTTTCCATGCGGTAAGGACCGGCGCATAGCTCTGAATGGAGCAGTTGGGCTTAACAGCTATAAAGCCTCTCTCCGTACCCAGTCTCTTCTTCTGGAACTCGATGACATGCATATGCTCGGGATTTATCTCGGGCACCACCATAGGTACGTCCGGCGTCCAGCGGTGTGCACTGTTATTTGAGACTACCGGAGTCTCCGTCTTTGCATACTCTTCCTCGATGGCCCTTATCTCATCCTTCGTCATATCAACTGCGGAGAAGACAAAATCCACATCCTTTGCCACCTCGGCTACTTCATTGACATTGGCAACCACCAGCTTTTTAACGGCTTCGGGCATGGGTGTATCCATTTTCCATCTGTCGCCCACAGCTTCCTCATAGGTCTTTCCTGCAGACCTGGGGCTTGCTGCCACCTTTGTCACTTCAAACCAGGGATGGTTCTCCAGTATGGAGATAAATCTCTGTCCTACCATTCCCGTTGCTCCGAGTACTCCTGCTTTTAACTTTCCCATTTTCTTTTCCTCCCTTTATATCTTCAGATACTTTTTATATTCTTCTATAACACTCTTCATCGCCGATATACCGGGTGCCCCGGTCGTAAGCCTTTTCTCCACACAGGTTTTTAAGGATACAGCTTCGTATATATCAGCATCGAACACTTCGGATATATTCTTCAACTCCTCAAGTGTCATTTCATCTATGCTTTTGCCCTTCTCAATGCATTCCAGTACCAGTCTGCCGATGATACCGTGGGCATCCCTGAAAGGAACTCCCCGCTTCACCAGATAATCCGCTGCGTCGGTGGCATTGGTAAAGCCTTTCGTTGCGGATCTTTCCATAACCTCTTTTCTGAACTTCATGCTGTCCATCATCTGCATGAACATTATCAGGCATTCCCTGGTTGTATCTATTGCATTGAAGGTACCTTCCTTATCCTCCTGCATATCTTTGTTGTATGCCAGAGGCAGTCCCTTCATCGTGGTCAGCATTCCCATCAGCGCTCCGTATACGCGGCCGGTCTTGCCTCTGACCAGCTCGGCGATATCGGGATTCTTCTTCTGGGGCATTATCGATGAGCCTGTGGAATATGCATCATCTATCTCAACGAAACCGTATTCATTCGAATTCCAGATGATGATCTCCTCGGAAAAACGTGAGAGATGCATCATTATCGTTGACAGGGCACTGAGCAGTTCTATCAGGTAATCCCTGTCGGAAACCGAATCCATGGAATTCAGTGTCGGTGCTTCGAATCCCAGCAATGATGCCGTATATCCTCTGTCCAAGGGATAGGTGGTACCGGCCAGTGCGCCTGCTCCGAGAGGACAGGTATTCATGCGTTCGTATATATCCTGAAGCCTGGACCTGTCTCTTCTGAACATTTCGAAATATGCCCCCATATGATGGGCCAGGGTAACGGGCTGTGCCTTCTGCAGATGGGTAAAGCCCGGCATATAGGTCTCGAGGTTTTCTTCCATGATGCGGAGCAGTATCTTCTGAAACTCCGTAAGTATGCTGTCCAGTTCTATGATCTCGCCCTTAACATACATCTTCATATCAAGAGCTACCTGATCGTTCCTGCTCCTTCCGGTATGCAGTTTCTTTCCCGCATCCCCGATCATTGCTGTCAGCCTGCTCTCCACAAAGCTGTGGATATCCTCGTACTCATCGCTTATGCTGAGGCTTCCGTCCTCAAGGCTGCTCCTGATCTCAGTCAGTCCTTTTACGATGGCATCCTTTTCTTCGGTAGTCAGTATTCCCTGTTTCTCAAGCATTACCGCATGAGCTATGGATCCCTCTATATCTTGTCTGTATAATCTCTTATCAAAAGAAATAGACGCGTTGAAAAGATATACATCCTTGTCTGTTTCCTTTGTGAATCTTCCTCCCCAAAGCTGTGCCATATATATTGCTCCCTAAATTAAATTTTAATTATACAAATTCATTTCACTACTTTACCACAAGATATAGTATTTTGCAAGACAAAAAAAGGCTTCTCCCCTCCGGGGAGAAGCTGTCAGGCTTTAGCCTGACTGATGAGGGGCTACGCCTCTTTTTATCATTCTTACTGAAGCGCCGGTCCTCTTACCTCAACCCTTGCCCTCTCACCTATCTGGTTCAGGGCAAAGTTCTGAAGTGCCAGGTCCCATACTTCGGAATAAGCCTTATTTGTCAGATGCACATATTTATCGGAAGAATAATCAACACGCAGATCCCCGTTGGCATCCGTCATTGCCTGATTGATATTGACAAAGCCCCAGCCTCTCTCTGCACAGCGTACGGACATAAGCTGGTTATACTGGGCTATGAACGGATTGGAAAGGAAGCCCTTATTTGTCCCCGGATATACCGGTGTCATGCTGATTATATCAATGTCTACAGCCGGATTCTTAAGCTTAATCTTATCCGCCACCATTGTCACTCTTTCCACGGTCTGCTCGGGTGAGAAGCTCACCAGATCGTTTGTACCGAACATGATGAAAGCCCGGTCAACAGGCATCATTGATATGCTGTCCCATACCGGCTGGCTCTTACCAAGATATGCGGGGTGCAGCCTGTCGTTCTCGTTGTTTGCATGCACGGCACTGTAGCTTACTTTTGCAAGGAACTGTGCACCGCTTAAGTTTGCATCTTTAAGATAAGCAAGGTGATTGTGATATCCTGCCATTATGGAATCACCGATAAATACGGATCTGCTGAAATATCCCTTCAGTGTAAATGCATCAGCAGCAGCGATCGGCGACAGATCCACTCCCGGCATAGCCGCAAAATCAGGATCATTCAGTAATTCGGGATCAAAAGGATCTCTTCCTTCAGTCTTTCCGAACTCGATATAATGAGCGTAAAGCCTCTCTTTCGAAGTGCCGCATACTTTTTTCACATCCGGATTATGCTCGGCATAATACTCCGCATCGAAATACTGTCCGTCCGGCATCAGCTCCGGAGCTGCATTTACGCTTAACGGAAACAGAACAAGCGCCGCCATGAGCGCCGCCGCATACAACAAAGCTTTTTTTATTACTCCTAACATTTTCTTCTCCCGTTTTGCAAATACTTCGGTTTTCATCTTATCGCAGATTTTCCCATATTTCAAGGGGGTTTCTTGTTTTTATCTGTTTTATAATGTATAATCAAACCGGTTCCATGCAAGCGATACTCAACAGCACACCGGCCGGACATATGTTACGGCCAGCCCTTTGTCGAAATCATGCATATAGAATGGAGGTACCGTTATGAAACTCTTACTCATTCGCGAAAACGAATCACCCGAAGACTATGACGAGATCGTTGTCAAATTAAAGAGAAGCCTTGTTGACAGCGGCCTCACTTCCCGCATCTCCTCGGTAGATTACCTCCGTCCTAACGGCATATATACCGACGAGTATATCGAAGATATGATCGAAGAGATGATAAACAGAGTCGGTGCCGAATACATGGTAAAACGTCCCCTCTTTGATGCAGTCACTCTGCTGCGCAAACTTGAATCGAGTCCCGAAGCATGAAGACCGAACTGATCTACAGCAGAAACAGTTATGAAGACATAAAGCTTGCCATTGACGAAATACAGTCTTTCAGGCAGGCTTATCTTCCCGTGATCGATCCGCAGCCCGGTAACGGACAGAGCATTTTTACCGTTCTGGCCGGAAGATTGCAGCTGCTGTTTTTCCCCATGAAATTCAGAAACCTTCAGGATGCCGATGATGACCTGAAAAAACTATGCAGTGAACTTGAAGAACTGGCCGAACTGGTCCAGATCTCCAACCTGATGCAGCAGACCTATGCCAAATACAACGGAAAAATGGACGTCCGGGTAAAAGCCTCGGGCAAACATGATTTCAAACTTACACTTTCTACCGGAGGGTATTCCGACGATATCGGTATCAGCGGTTCAGTCCGCATACCTCCGATCAAAAGAGAATTCATTCTGAATGCCGAATCTGTAGATAAATGTTTCAGCCGCGGGATAATCGATTTCTCATGGATCGATGCCAGACTTAATGAAGTATGCGGTAACATCAGCAGACTTCAGAATTCCATGCCCATAAACCGCATGCCTGCGGCATACACTCCGGCAGTTCCTGCCCTTCCCGATTTTAAAGCTTCCGGCGATAGTCCCAGAGATATACTTGAATAATAAAAAAGCGTTCTGCCGGCAGAACGCTTTTTTTATTCGGCAAAGCCCGTATAGATGTCACAATGATCGTAGATGCATCTCCATGCTCCCTTTGAAGCACCTGTTACGCAGATATATCTGCTATCACTGTTCTGTATCGAATAGCTTACCGCACAGTTTCCGGATTCATTAACATATCCTGTCTTGGCACCGAGCACTTCTCCGCCGGTTTCCTTATCCTCTATACGCCTTAAGAAAAGGTTGCTTAAAGTGATGCCGTCGGGATGCTCCTCGGTAGGTGCCGTGACATAGATATGCTGTCCCAGCACTTCCCTGCAGACCGGGTTCTCAAGAGCAGCCTTCATTATCATGGCCATGGCTGCGGGAGTACAGTAATTCTCTTCATCAAAGATGCCTATGGGATTGGTGAAATGCGCCACATCCTGAAGTCCAAGTTCCGCCACCTTATCATTCATCATTTCCACAAAAGCATCTGTACTGCCTGCCACACATCTGGCAAGCGCCAGTGCCGCATCTCCTCCCGAGGGCATTATCAGTCCGTAAAGCAGCTCTTTCATAGTCATGGTTTCCCCCACTGCATAGCCCACCTGGGAACAATCGTTTGTATATACAAAATCCGCGATATCCTGGGTCATGGTAAAAGTCGCGCTCAGATCATCCAGATGTTCCGCCGCCACCAACAGAGTCAGCACCTTGGTCATGGATGCGGGATACATCTTTGAAAAGCCGTTTCTCTCGGCTACCACATGACCGGTCTTCAGATCTATGAGTATCGCGTAATTGCTTATTATCTCCTCGCTGTAGATACCCTTGGTATCTCCGTCCTTATATACCTCATAGCCCTCAAAGAAGGGAAGCTTTTCCATTTTCTCCGGAGCTTCCGGCTCCTCGGGGAACTCTCCGATTATCTCTCCCGCCGAAGGTGCATCGGGATCATTGAAGCCGTCGAGCTCTATGACTTCTTTTTCGGGTTCTGCTTTAGCTGCAAGGATAAGCTTTCTGATCTTAAGTACGCCAAAAACAACGGCAGTGATCAGCAGGCCGGCCGCAAGTACAGTCAGTAATATCTTTATGCGCTGTTTTCTTGCTCTGGCTCTGTAGCCGTATTCATGCCTTCTGGTATTCTTCGAATATATCAGATGTCCGTCTCTTCCGGGATTTTCGATTATTCCCATGTATCCTCCGCGGCAGCTGTTCCTGCAGCATATCCGGTTGCCCAGGCTATCTGCAGATTGTATCCTCCTGTCAGTGCGTCCACGTCAAGCATCTCGCCTGCTATATACAGACCTCTGGCAAGCTTTGATCCCATGGTTGCGGGATCTATTTCCTTTACCTTTATACCGCCTTTAGTTATTATGGACTCTTCAAAGCCTCTTGTACCTTTAACCCTGTATTCAAGGGACTTGAGCGTCGTTACCAGCCGTTCTCTTTCAGCTTTGGTTATATCTCTTACATACCTGTCCGCATCTATCCCCACTCTTTTCGGAAATACTTCCGCCAGAGATCCCGGAAGCAGCAGACGCAGTACGTTCTTGAACTGCTTATTGCTGTTTTCGGTAAAATCCCTGAGCACTCTTTTATCCAGCTGTTCCCGGGTCAGCGCCGGTTTCAGATCTATGTATAGTCTTGTATCCTTATTCTCATATCTTCCGCTGTAAACAGATGAAGCACTCAGTACCAGCGGGCCGCTTAATCCGAAATGCGTATACAGCATTTCTCCGAAACCTTCATATATCTTCTTCCCGCACTTCATGGTGAGTGAAACATTTTTAAGCGAAAGTCCCATCAGGGCTCTGCATTCTTCGACCTCTTCCACTTCCAGAGGTACCAGGGCCGGATACAATCCTGTCTTTGTATGTCCGAGGTTCTCCGCAAGAGAATAGCCTTTCATATCCGCTCCGGTTGAAGGATAGGCCGGTCCTCCGCAGGCCAGGATCACTCTGTCGAATGTTTCATCCTTTCCGCCTGCCGAAATGATAAAAGCGTCCCCGGTCTTTCTTAAGGCACTGATCCTTGTATTCAGGAAAATCTTAACTTTTCTTTTATCCAGTACTTTCTCCAGCGTCTTTATCACATCCGAGGAATGATCCGACACGGGAAATATCCTGCCTCCCCGTTCTTCCTTCAGGGTACAGCCGTTCTCTTCAAAAAAGGCTCTGACGCTCTCCTGATCAAAACCATAGATCGAACTGTACAGAAACTTCGGGTTGCTGATAACATTGGAGAAAAAATCCGCATTATCACAGCTGTTGGTCAGATTGCATCTGCCCTTCCCCGTGATGAAAAGCTTCTTCCCGAGTTTTTCGTTTTTTTCATAGAGGCTTACTTCGGCACCTTTCCCGGCTGCCGCTGCCGCCGCCATCATGCCTGCGGCTCCGCCTCCCACTACAGCTATCCTCATTCGCCCGGCTTGGACATATCGTCCGTCTCATATATCTGGAAATCATTCCAGACCTTTTCCATTTCCTTTAAGTTCTTAGTTACTTTCTCTTCGTTCCTCATAAACAGCGCCACCGTAAGTGCATTGATTATGCTCATGGGTGCAACGAGGGAATCCGCCACGGTCACCATATCCGTCTTGGCCCAGAGATTACAGGATGAATACATGTTCATCGGAGAATACTCACTGTCACTGATGGTTATGAGTCTCGCATTTCTCTCGTTTCCGAATTCCATTGCCTTAAGCGTGCGCAGGGAATACCTCGGAAAACTGATGCCCAGAAGTGCATCCTCGGAATTCATCCAGTAAAGCTGTTCGTACAACTCGGTGATATTCGGCGATGTGACACTGATCACATCATCTCTTATCATGTTGAGATAATACGCAAGATAGGATGCCAGCGGTGCACAGGTCCTTATACCTACTATATAGACTTTTCTTGCTGTTTCTATGATATCCACTGCCCTTTCAAAGGCTTCGGAATCAACGCGGTGTATGGTATCAACGATATTCTGCGCATCGGCCACCAATACGCCGCGCAGCAGATCGTTCTTATTTTCTCTGTAATGATTTGTCATCGTCTTTTTGGGCGAGACAAGTTTTTCACGGATACGTGCCGCCATTTCTTCCTGGAACTCGGTATAACCCGGATATCCCATCATAACGGCAAAACGCACGACCGTGGATTCACTGACTTTTGCGGCATCTCCGAGTTTGGCCGCAGTCATAAAGGCAGCCTGCTCATAATTATCACTGATATAATCGGCGATACGCTTCTGCCCCTTACTCATAAGGTCGTATCTTTTTTTGATCTCTTCAAGCATAAACTGATACCCCCTTAAATAGAGAGCCGGCGTTGTCAATAAGGCAACACCGGCTTAAAGATAGTTTCAAATGTGATTATACGGGATAAGCCTTGTTCTCGGTATCGGCCTTTGCAGCATCTACCTTGGTCTGCTGTGCTTCACGATACTTGAAGAAGTCGGTAGCAACCTGAGGGAACAGTGCATAGGAAAGCACGTCCTCTTCCTGCTGCTTGTACTGCTTCATCTCTTTCTCGATTGCTTCAAGCTCGGGCTTATCATGACCTGTAGCCTCGGCACTTCTTGCAGTTGAACGCTTCTCACCGGGGATGACCTTCTTGATGACCTCTTCGTTCATAGGCTTAACTGTCTGACCGTAGTTACCTCTCAGCAGATCCTTGAACTCGCCTGTAGCCATCTTGTATCTCTCGCCCATGAGCACATTGAATATAGCCTGTGTACCCACGATCTGGGATGAAGGAGTTACCAGAGGAGGCTCACCGCAGTCCTTACGAACTCTGGGGATCTCTTCAAGCACTTCATTGTACTTGTCTTCTGCATGCTGCTCTTTAAGCTGCGAAACCATGTTTGAAAGCATACCGCCGGGTACCTGATAAAGCAGGGTCTTGATGTTGACGCCCAGCACCTTCGGGGAAAGAAGGCCGTTTGCAAGGCACTCTTCTCTGTAAGGCCTGAAGTAATCAGCTATCTCAGCCAGAAGCTTCTGATCGTAACCTGTATCATAAGGTGTACCCTTGAAGGTCTCAACCATAACCTCGGTAGCAGGCTGGGAAGTACCCAGAGCCAGCGGTGACATAGCACAGTCGATAACATCCACACCGCTCTCTACAGCTTTCAGGTAGGTCATTGAAGCCACACCTGAGGTGTAATGTGTATGAAGCTGGATGGGCAGCTTGGTAGCGCTCTTCAGAGTCTTTACAAGTTCTTCTGCCTTGTAAGGAACAAGAAGGCCTGCCATATCCTTTATACAGATGGAATCTGCTCCCATCTCCTCGATCTTCTTAGCCATTGATGCCCAGTAATCAAGTGTATAAGCATCGCCGAGAGTATAGGAAAGTGCTATCTGGGAATGTCCCCTGCCTTCCTGCTTCTTGATCTTGTTGGTTGCATCAACTGCAGCCTGAAGGTTACGAAGATCGTTAAGGCAGTCGAATATACGGATGATATCGATACCGTTTGCTATGGACTTCTCAACGAACTTATAAACCACGTCATCTGCGTAAGGTCTGTATCCGAGGATGTTCTGACCTCTGAAAAGCATCTGGGTCTTGGTGTTCTTCAGACCGTCACGGATCTTCCTGAGTCTCTCCCAGGGATCTTCCTTAAGGAAACGGAGTGATGCATCAAAGGTAGCACCGCCCCAGCACTCTATTGAATGATATCCTACCTTGTCAAGCTTATCCAGAATGGGAAGCATCACCTCGGTGGGCATACGTGTAGCTATCAGTGACTGATGTGCATCACGGAGTATGGTCTCGGTGATGCCTACAGGCTTCTTAGCGACAGCCTTGTTATCATTTTTCTCGTTATTATTGTTTGACATTTGTTTCTCCTCCTAATTAGATCACACCGAATATTGCCATGAATGTACCTGCAGCCACGGCAGTACCGATAACTCCGGCAACGTTGGGTCCCATGGCATGCATGAGCAGGAAGTT
>JAILES010000067.1 GCA_024687205.1 Lachnospiraceae bacterium | reverse complement strand
CTCCTTTCTCTACACCTGTGGATAGTTACCCACATAGTATAAAGAAGGTCACGCCGTTTGTGCGAAAAATGCACGCCGTTATACCGGAATGGTCACTCCGCTGTTAGCGGAAGGTTTACGCCGTTTGGGCGGAATTTGCATCTTATATATAAGTACTTTATTAAGTGCTATTATAAGTACTTTTATTCTAAAAATCAAGTAATTTAAAAATGTATAGAATTTAATAAAACCAAACCGCCTTCCGGGGAGTATTATATATGTAAGACGTCTTAAGAAAGAAAAATCTTAACGGAGTAGATCGATGGTCAAGGATTTTGACAGGATATGCGAAAAATACGGAGACAGGCTGTATGCGGCGGCCTTCAATATATGCAGGCAGCCGCAGGATGCCGAAGATGCCGTGCAGGATGCACTGATAGCGCTGTACAGGAGCGATAAGGAGTTTGAATCCGAAGAGCACATAAAAGCATGGCTGCTGAGAGTCACCGTAAACGCAGCAAAGAGCACGATACGACTGTTCTGGAACCGAAACAGGACATCCTATGAAGATTATATGGATAGCCTCGTATTTGAGGATGCATCTGACAAAACATTGATGGATGAAGTTTTGGCGCTGCCGGAAAAATACAGGATCGTGCTGCACCTTCACTATTTTGAAGAATACAAGACCAGAGAGATAGCGGATATATTGAACATATCCGAAAACACCGTAAAGACAAGATTGTTAAACGGCCGTAAGTTACTGAAGACCAAACTGGAGGGATGGGAAGATGAGTGAAGATAAAAACAGGGAAAATTATCAGAGAAGTTTTAATAAACTGCATCTCTCCGATGATTTCAGGGAACGCCTTGATGAGCGCCTGGAAGGGGACAGAAAGGGGAAGATCATGTTTAAGTCAGTACATGGAATAAGTAAAATAGCAGCAGCAATCGCAATAAGCGTAATAACACTCGGAAGCGCAGGCATATGTTATGCATCGGATCTGGGCGGTATACGTACCAAGATGGAGATGTGGCTGAACGGTACGAAGCAGACCGTTGAGATCGAAGAAGAAGGCGACGGTGCATACAGACTGATCGATGAGAACGGTCAGGAGAGAGGTTTCGGAGGCATGATGATCGATGAAAACGGTAACAGCACAGCAATGAGCGCTGAAGAACTTGCCGAGCATATGAATAACGAGTGCTTCCTGGAAACAGGAGAAGACGGACGGGTGACCTTTATATACAAGAACCTGAGAGTGGATGTGACCGATGATATAGATGAGAACGGTAACCTGCATGTGCACATAGATGATCCGAACAATGCGTTTACTTACTTCGATATAAGTGAGTATAACGATCAGGGCTATCATTCATCGGCTGATAAGAAGCCGACAAAGGGTGTGACTTATAAGGAGCTTGGCAGTGTTGATGCGGGTGATGATATAAGCTACGAGCAGGATGAAAATGTAGGTTTCAGCACTACTACAACGATCACGGAGGACTGAGAGGGATAGATAGGCCCCTCATCAGTCAGGCTGACGCCTGACAGCTTCCCCCCACAAGGGGGAAGCCTTTTTTATGTCAGGAGGGGGGGAGGTCTTTTTGTTGTACAAAGAAGGAAAAAGGCTTATAATGATAGAGATTGTTTGTACGAGAGGGATAATGAAATGGCTTTAATGGACGAATTTAAAGAAGAAAGAGAAAAGATAAAGAATGCTTCTCCCGAGAAAAAGTGGAAGTATTTTAAGGATTATTATCTGAAATGGGTGATAGCTATCGGCATCATCATTCTCGTGCTGATCATTTTTACCGTAGATATGCTGACAAAAAAAGAAAACATGCTGACGGTATGCTTCGTGAATATGGCTGACCGGGGCGGACTCCGTACCGATATTGAAGACGTGTTCATGGAACAGTATCTGGAAAATCCGAAAAAGCAGGAAATAACGATTGAAACCGGTATGTATCTGAAGTCTGCAGACACTGACAACAGTATGGCATACAATTTCCAGCACGAGCAGAGATTCAGCATGCTGCTGATGGCCGGAGAACTGGATCTTAACATTACCGAAGAAAGTTTTATCTTGGACCTTGCAAAACAGGAATATGTAGTTCCGCTGGCACAGGTTTTTACCGAAGAAGAATTAAAAGTCTATGAAGACCAGGGCAGGGTCATCTGCCTCGGAGATGTTCCCGTAGCAATAGATATGAGCGGATCTGCGCTTATAAAGGAAAACCTTGAGTATAAAGGCAAAAGCGCAGAAAATGCGACGATATGCGCCGCATTTTCAAGTCTTAAACGCCTGGAGATGGCGAAGAAGATGTTAAAATTTCTGGATAAATAAGCCTTTCAGGCGACGTCGTTGTTGGTACGGAGTCCTTTGTCGGCGTCAACCATATTCTGAAGCGTAGTCTCTGCTATAGCCTGCAGGGCTTCCATTGTGTAAAAGCCCTGGTGTGAGGTGATCATCACATTAGGGAAGGATAAAAGCCTTGCCGTCACGGAATGGGGCATTATCTCATCAGATCTGTCTTCGTAGACATTGCCGGTTTCCTCTTCATACACGTCAAGACCTACGCCGAGGAATTTGTTCATACGGATGCCCTCTATCAGCTCGTCCGTATCCACAAGAGCTCCTCTTGAAGTATTCACGAGTATCACACCGTCTTTCATCTTCTTGATCGATTCGATATTGATCATATGATAGGTAGAATCCAGTAAAGGACAGTGCAGCGAGATCAGATCACTCTGCTCAAGCAGTTCATCCATGCTTACGTATTCAACAAAGTCTTCCAGGGCCGGATTGTGATACATATCATAAGCAATGACACGCATGCCGAAACCTCTGCAGATCCTGCACATGGCAGCGCCTATCTTTCCTGTACCGACTATGCCGGCAGTCTTCTTATAGAAGTTGACTCCGCGCAGACCGCGGAGGCTGTAGTCATTCTCACGTACCTTATTGTAGGCTTTGTAAAGGCGTCTGTTTACGGCAAGAGCCAGTCCCATGGCCAGTTCTGCCACCGCTTCGGGAGAATAACCCGGAACTATCTTGACCTGTATGCCGAGCTCTTTTGCCTTGGCTGTATCCACGTTATTATAGCCCGCACATCTCATCAGTACGGTCTTAACACCCTTATCCGCAAGTATGCTCAGGGTATCGGCGCCCACATCCGCACTTACGAAAGCACAGATCGCATCATATCCTTCTGCCAAAGCTGCGGTCCTGGGCTCAAGTTCATGCTCTATATAGTCTATGCTGATACCCGGAAAAGCTTCCAGACACGGGTCAAAAGACTTCTTATCATAAGTTTTAGCTGCATAAAAAAGTATCTTCATATCGATCCCTCCCGATTCATGATAAGTATATAGTAACCCCAAAGAAACGAGAAATCAATTTTTTTATATTTCCCCCCATAAATATCCGGGTATAGGACCGTATAAAGAATAACCGGTTGAAAAAAAGCTTTCCCGGGGCAGAGGCCACGGGAATCAGATAAAAAGGATAATCCGGGAGGATAAAAATATGAAGAGAAGAATAGTTGCATTACTGTTAATGTTCAGCATGAGTGCAAGCATACTTGCAGGCTGCGGCACGTCAGATATCGAAAACGTATCGGGCAGCGGACATACGCGCCCCGGAACAGGCCTGCTGACAACGGGTGTGATCAATGCAAGTGATGAAGATATAGAAGAGAGGATAAAGGAAGTCGGCGAAGCTTATGACGGACTGTATTCCTACGATACTCAGCGTAGTAAATCGCGCGGTTTATTAACTACAAACAATGTGGTAATGTATGAAGCTGTAGCTGGTGCGGACGCTGTAGCCGAGGCAGAGGAGGACATGTCTTATGCAGTGGCTCCGGACGCCGTAGGTGATGTGGTAATGCCCGTTGATCCCTACGTTGATGTGGACTGGAATACCGAGAACTACAACAGCGTAAAGGAATCGGGTTTCGTATCCGTAGCAACACAGCCCTTTTCAACCTTCGGCGCAGATGTGGATACGGCAACCTATTCCAATTTCAGACGCAGCGTATTTCAGAATGACGGTTACGGTATAACCGGCGATGCCATAAGGATCGAAGAGATGGTTAATTATTTCTCTTATGATTATCCCGAGCCCAAGGACGGCGATAAGTTCAGTGCAACGACAGTGCTTACACCCTGTCCCTGGAATAAAGACACCCTGCTTCTTAAAGTCGGCATAAAAGCTGAAGAAGTAGAAGCAGATAAGGGCAGCAACATAGTATTCCTTATTGATACTTCCGGATCAATGTTTGATAACAACAAGCTGCCCCTTGCACAGGAAGCTTTCAAGACCCTGCAGGAACAGCTTACCGATAAGGACACCGTATCGATAGTAACTTATGCAGGTACATCTGAAGTGGCTCTTGAAGGAGCAAGCGGCGATGAGCACAAGAAGATAGTGAAGGCTATAGACGGTCTGGAAGCTTATGGTTCGACCAATGGCGAAGGCGGCATAAAGAAAGCCTATGAGATTGCCGAGAAGTATTTCATAGAAGGCGGAAACAACCGTATACTGCTGGCTACGGACGGTGACCTGAATGTAGGTGTCAGCTCTGAAGCAGGTCTTATCGAGCTGGTGGAAGAAAAAAGAGAGACCGGAGTATTCTTATCCTGCCTCGGTTTCGGAAACGGCAATTATCAGGATGATAAGATGGAAGCCCTGGCTGATCACGGAAACGGCAACTACTCCTTTATAGACTGCACCAGAGAAGCTGAAAGAGTGCTGAAGGATGAGTTTGAATCCACGCTGTTTACGGTAGCCAAAGACGTGAAGTTCCAGGTGGAGTTCAATCCCGCACAGGTAAAGGGTTACAGGCTTATAGGTTATGAGAACAGGAAGATGGCTGCGGAGGATTTTGCGGATGATACAAAGGACGGCGGCGAAGTAGGATCCGGCCAGACCGTAACAGTACTGTACGAAGTAGTGACCACGGATTCCGCATATGAGATACCCGAAGTGACATCCAAGTACGGAAACAGTGCAGCAGAGGGCACAGACAGCGATGAGCTGCTCACGGTATCCATACGTTACAAAGAGCCGGATGAAGATACCAGCAAGCTCCTTACCTATCCCGTAGGCAAGGACAGCATTACGGATACGATGGATGAAGATACTTCCTGGGCAGCTGGGGTAGCACAGTTCGGAATGCTCCTCAGAGATTCGGATTACAAGGGAACTTCGGATTACGATGAGATCCGCGAAAGACTTAAGAATACTTCAAAGGTTATGACGGATGATTTCAGGGCTGAGTTTATATATATTATAGATGAGGTGAAGCCTTAAAGAAGTCGTAGATCGAGCGGGCCGCATTCTCGGGGAGTGCGGCCTTTTTCATCAGGTCGTCGACGGAGGCACTGCGGATGTCGTCAAGAGAAGGAAAAGCCTTCATAAGGGCGCAGCGTCTTACAGGGCCTACGCCGGGGATGTCGTCGAGTACGGAATGAACCTGTTCTTTTGTGCGCAGTGAGCGGTGGTATTCGATGGCAAAACGGTGGACTTCATCCTGTATCCTTGTGAGCAGGTGAAAAGCTTCACTGTTGTGGGACAGAGGTATTTCCACATTGTTAAAATACAGTCCTCTCGTGCGGTGATGATCGTCTTTGACCATGCCGCATACAGGTATATCGAGGGAGAGGGAAGCAAGTACATCCAGTGCGATGTTGACCTGGCCACGTCCGCCGTCCATCAGTATGATATCGGGAAAACGGCTGAAGTGACCGTGTTCGTCGCCTTCTTCCTTTTCCTTAAGTCCGTGGGTAAAACGTCTTGTCAGCACTTCACGCATGCTTGCATAATCATCGGGACCGGCAACCGTACGTATCCTGAACTTGCGATAGTCGCTCTTCTTGGGCTTCCCGTTTTCGTAGACCACCATGGAACCTACATTTTCGAAGCCCGATATATTTGAGATATCATAGCTTTCCATTCTTGTCAGAGGGCTCATGCCCAGCAGGTTTTCAAGCTCTTCCACTGCACCTGAGGTGCGTTCACGTTCACGTATTATTTTATCCTTATCTTTGGTAAGCGTGAGCATTGCGTTGTGTTCCGCAAGCTCCACGAGTTTTTCCTTCTGGCCTTTTTTCGGATTGATAAGATATACCCGGCTTCCCTTCTTAGAACTCAGCCAGTTTTCGATCAGTTCGCTTTCGCTGCTTTCAACGGAGAGCATGATCTGCTTCGGTATAAAGGGAGTGCCGGAATAAAACTGTTTGACAAAACTTGTGAGGATACTTTCATCACTCTCGGTTTCACTGTTGTTCATATAGTAATGCTCGCGTCCCACCATGCGGCCTCCGCGTACAAAGAAGACCTGTATCAGGGCGTCGTCCTTATCCCTGGCCATGGCGATTATATCCCGGTCTTCGCTGTTCGTATCTTCGATCTTCTGTTTCTGCGCGATGCTCTTTACGCTTTCAAGCAGATCACGGAGGCGTATCGCTTCCTCATAATTCATTGCTTCGGAAGCTTCACTCATGCGGTTTTCAAGATCTTTGATTATAGGTGTAAAATTGCCATTCAGAAAATCCAGGGCACGGTCCAGGCGCTCTGCATACTCTTCGGGGCTGACTTTTCCTTCGATGCAGGGACCGCAGCACTGGCCTATATGATAATTAAGACAGGCACGCTCTTTGCCTATATCGGCAGGGAGCCTGCGGTTACAGTTTCTGAGGCCGTAGAGGGAATTGATCAGGTCGATGGTCTCCCTTACCGCGCCTGCACTGGTGTAGGGACCGAAGTATCTGGAGCGGTCCTTTTTCATCTGTCTTGATAAGAAGAGGCGGGGATATGCTTCGCCCACAGTCACCTTTATGTAAGGGTAAGTCTTATCGTCACGGAGCATCGTATTGTATTTGGGCCTGTGTTCTTTGATCAGGTCATTCTCCAGTACGAGAGCTTCGAGTTCTGAATCGGTAACGATGTATTCAAAGCGGTCGATCAGAGATACCATGCGGTCTATCTTGGGACCGCGTCCGATATTTTCGCGAAAATAAGACCGTACCCTGTTGTTCAGGTTTACGGCCTTACCTACATAGATGATCGTATCATCAACATCATGCATGATGTACACTCCCGGTTTCTTCGGGAGTTTTTTCAGTTCTTCTTTTACATCGAATCGTTCACTCATTCTTTATTGTCGAAGCTGTTATATACCCTGTTTTTGAAAAGCGAGCTGAAGCCGTCATCGTTATCATCATCGTCTTCAGTATCCTTTTTTTCTTCATCGTCTTTCTTTGCTTCTGCTTCGGGAGCTTCCTTGACCTCGGGAACTTCGCCGACTGCAGGAGTTTCGTTAACTTCCGGAACTTCGCTGACTGCGGGAACTTCGTTCACCGTGGGAACGTCCTTGACTGCAGGGACGTCATTAACTTCGGGAAGCCCGGTGATCACCGGCTCCGGTTCATCATCCGAAGGAGGCGAAGAGAGTATGGTCACATTGCTGCGTCCTCTGGAAGAATCGATGACTTCCTTGCCTTTCTCGTTTCTGACTATCTCTTCGGTGGTAACATTGGAATCTATCACTGCCGGCTTCTCGCTTCCTTTTTCTTTTTCGGGAACGGGGATACCTTTCTCGCGGCAGTAGATCACCATGAACTCGTGACCGGAGATGGTTTCCTTATTGATCAGATATTCGGCGATCTTGTCGAGGATCTCACGGTTTTCCTTGAGCAGTTTCTTTGCTTCCTTATAGCTTGCCTTGAGTATTGACATTACTTCTTCATCAATTGCGGCAGCGGTCTCTTCACCGTAGTTGCCTACAGTATGGCGGTCTAAGTACTCATCCTGAACTGTCTCAAGCCCCATCAGGCCGAAGCGTTTGGACATACCGAAACGTGTGACCATGGCGCGTGCTATCTTGGTGGCTTTTTCTATATCGTTGGCAGCACCGGTGGTGACTGTGTCAAAGACTATATCTTCTGCGGCACGGCCGCCCATGATGCTGACGAGTTCAGCACGCAGTTCTTTCTCAGTCTGCATGAACTTCTCTTCTTCGGGATAACTCAGGACATAACCGAGAGTACCCTGGGTACGGGGAATGATCGTGATCTTCTGTACCGGCTCCGTGTTCTTCTGGAGTGCATGGATCAGCGCATGGCCGACTTCATGGTAGGAAACAATGCGGCGTTCCTGTCTCGAGAGGATACGGTCTTTCTTTTCCTTACCCATGCTGACAAGTTCGACTGCATCCAGCAGATCTTTCTGGGATACATATTCACGGCCGTTCTTGACTGCGAGTATCGCCGCTTCGTTGATCATGTTTGCAAGATCGGCACCTACGCAGCCGACGGTTGCAAGACCTATCTCGTCAAGGTTGACGGTCTGGTCCATCAGGACTTCCTTGGAGTGCACTTTCAGTATCTCAACACGTCCCTTCAGATCCGGCTCTTCAACTATGATACGTCTGTCAAAACGGCCGGGACGCAGCAGTGCCTTATCAAGGATCTCAGGTCTGTTGGTAGCGGCGAGAAGGATGATACCGCTCTTGGCATCAAAGCCGTCCATCTCGGAAAGCAGCTGGTTCAGGGTCTGCTCACGTTCGTCATTGCCTCCGCCGTATCTTGAATCACGGCTGCGGCCGATGGCATCGATCTCGTCTATGAAGATGATGCAGGGAGCGCTTTTCTCGGCTTCCCTGAAAAGGTCACGCACACGTGAGGCGCCGACACCGACGTAGAGCTCTACGAAATCGGAGCCTGCGAGGGAGAAGAAAGGAACGCCTGCTTCGCCGGCAACAGCCTTGGCTAAGAGGGTCTTACCTGTTCCGGGAGGGCCCACGAGCAGGGCACCCTTGGGGATCTTGGCACCTATCTTGGTATACTTGCCGGGATTGTGAAGGAAATCAACGATCTCGACAAGTGATTCTTTTGCTTCATCTTCGCCGGCTACGTCCTTAAAGGTGATGCCGGTCTCCTTGCCTCCGTACATCTTCGCGGTGTTCTTGCCCACGCTGAAAGGAGAGAAGCCGCCACCTCCCTTGCCCACACGGTTGAAGATGAAACCGAGGAATACCCAGAAAATGACCAGAGGAAGCACGTAGGTCAGAAGTATGGAAAGTATCATGCTGCTTCCTGTTTCGACTTTGCTGCTGACCTTGATACCGAGGGTCAGCATCCTGTCTGTCAGGGTGGTAGCATCCTCGGCGAGGCCGGTAAAGCATTCCCTGGGACTGCTGTCACGGCCATCGCTGCTTTTAAGCACGATATTGACATGGTCGCTGTCTATGGTAATGCTCTCGACCTTGCCGTCTTCGGCCATTTTAATGAATTCGTTGTAGCTGACTTCCTGAAGCTGGGCAGCAGAACGGTTCATGAACCAGCTGATCAGCAGCAGGGCTATGAAAGTCATAACGATGAAGGCCATTATATTGGGGAAAGGGCCTCCGCTGTTATTGTCTTTATTACCGTTGCCGTTATTGTTGTTACCGTTATTATTGTTACCGGGCTCCTGGGGACCGTGTCCGGGAGTCTGGTTTTCATTGTATTTTTCCATTTTTTCCTCCTTAAAATGCACTATATTATTATAATGTGTGGAAGCCCTGTTAGCAAGTGAAAGTTGTGTGTACGGAAAGCCTTTACGGAAAGCCCCCTCATCAGTCAGCCTGCGGCTGACAGCTTCTCCCCGGGGGGAGAAGCCTGCCTTTTCAAAGAAGAGGGATTATGGTATAATTATTGGCTGTATGAAGGTGATGATAGTGCACAACAGATACAGGATACGGGGTGGTGAGGACAGTGTCGTGGAGAACGAGAGCGCGATGCTTAAGAACCACGGTCATGAGCTTGTTACTTACATACGCTCGAACGATGAGATAAAGGGAGGGCTGAAGGCCGCGGTCAACAGCCTGTTTTCCGTAAAGACATACAGGGAGATAAAGAAGCTCATCAGGGAAGAGAAGCCCGATATAGTGCATGTTCATAACACTATACATGTGATATCGCCGGCAGTGTATTATGCCGCGGTTTCGGAGAAAGTGCCGGTGGTACAGACCCTGCATAATTTCAGGCTGCTGTGTCCCAACGGGGAATTCTATCGTGAAGGTCATGTGTGTGAGGCCTGCGTGAAATGCGGACTTGGCTGTGCGCTTAAACATAAGTGTTACCGGGGAAGCTTCGCCCAGACTCTGGTGATGGCCGTATCCATGCTGCTCCACAGGATGACCGGGATATATAAGAAGCTTAACTATATAGCACTCAGCGATTTTGACAGGAGCAAATTTCCCAAACTTAAGAAGCTCAGTGTAAAGCCCAATTTCACACAGGATGCGGGGGATGGGGAATATGATCCCGGATCGGATTATTACATCTTCATCGGAAGGATAGAAGAAAATAAAGGCATCGCAACAGTTGCGAGAGCCTTCAGGGAAAACGGGAAGAAGCTGGTCATCATCGGCGACGGAAGCTGTGCCGGCAGGTTAAAGAGGTATATAAAGAAGCACGGACTTGATAACATCGAGTATAAAGGAAGTCTGAGTCATGAAGAGACCATGGCTTATCTTGCGGGAGCGAAAGCTCTCATAGCTTCATCCACCTGGTATGAGACCTTCGGCATGACCGTCATAGAAGCTTTTGCAAGAGGCGTACCCGTGATAGCGAATGATTTCGGCAACATGGGTGCTCTGGTCACGGAGGGTGTGACCGGCTTTAAATACAGGCACAGTGCGGATGCGATGAACGAATGCATAGAGAAGTTAGAGAACTGTGACCGCGTAAGTCTTTCAAAGAACGCACTGAAGGAATATGCGGACAAATATACCGAAGAAAAGAATTACCGAAGACTTATGGAAATATACGAGGAAGCTATGTCATGACGCAGTACAAGCATGATTACAGCACAAAAAAGGATAAGATATTCCGGAAACTGCATTCGACCTTTTTCAAGCTGATCAAAGACAAAGAGAAAGCAAACATCTTCTACGCGTCATACAGGCACAGGAATAAGAAAGCCGGAAAGGTATATGTGATACAGTACATGACCCAGCAGCCGAACTTCGGCGCAGGCTTCGGTCACGGACTGGATGTATGGAGAGCCGGTGTCGTAAATGCAAAAGCACTGGGACTGGAGTATTCCTATACGCCGATGGTCACCGGAGAGTGGGACCGGGCGCTGGGGCTCGGTGAAAAAGAGATGAGTACCGAAAAGCTCATAAAGCAGGGCTACAGAGTGGTCAGGCTACCTTACTATGAGATGCGTGACAAAGCAAGCCGGGAACTCATAGAAAAGATAATACGTTCCTACCGCGGTGAGAAAGTCATCTTCCTGAATGAATTCGAACAGGAGTGTTCGCCGAAGGATACGGGCATCGGCAATGATTTCATGCGCAGGAAGTTTTTTGAGGCATCCTCGCGTAAAGACGATAAGCTGATATTCGAAAAGGATAAAGTCAATGTGGCAGTGCATATACGCAGGGGTGATGTCTCCGAAGGTTTGAAGGCCGGGGATGAATCCATGCGTAAGAGATGGCTTGATGAAAGCTACTATGTGAAAGTCATCGGTGCCGTTGATGAGAAGATAAAAAAGGAAAACAAAGAAGCGGTATACTATATTTTTTCGGAAGGCAGCGAGGAGGATTTTCCGGAACTGAAGAAAATGGAAAACCTGCGCTTCTGTCTGGATATGAATGCGATAGATTCTTTCGTACACATGTGCAGGGCGGATTTTCTGATAACAGGACTCAGTTCCTTTTCTTATGATCCGGGACTGATCAATCCCGCAAAGAAGATAGCGCCGAAGAAATTCTGGAATCCGTATCCGAAAAACGGAGAATGGATACTGGCGGATGAGGAAGGAAACCTTGAGGAAGAGATAAGCTTAAGCTGAGAGACTGCGAGGAAGCGGAAATGACTGTAAGCATCATAGTTCCCGTATACAATTCAGAGAAGTATCTTGCTGACTGCATCGAATCCATAATGATGCAGAGACACATTGATTTTGAGCTTTTACTCATTGATAACGGCAGTACCGACAGAAGCCTTGATATCTGTAATGATTATATTAAGAGGGACAACAGGATCAGACTTCTGAAGGAAGAAAAGAAATGCCCGGGAGCCGCAAGGAATAAAGGCCTGCAGGCGATGAAGGGTGAGTGTTTCACTTTTGTGGACAGTGATGATTATGTTTCCGTCGACTATATCTCAAAGATGCTTTCCTGCATGGAAAGACTGGAAGTGGATCTGGTAGAGTGCGGCGCGGTGCTGATGACCGGAAGCAGGGATATACTGCGCAATGTAAGTCATGACGAGTTCGTCATCGCGGACCAGAAAACCCTGAGTACTTCGGTATGGGGAAAGCTTTATAAAAAGGCCGTATTCGGAGATATCAGATTTAAGGACGACAGAGTCGGCGAGGATCTGTCATATACCAGGAAGGTAAAAAAGAAAGGCGCAAAATGTGCCATGTGCGAATACTGCCTCTATGGTTTCAGGGCATATGATGACAGCATTACCAGGCTTAAGCCCGACAGAAACTTTTTCAAAGCAATAAAGAAATGCAGCAGGGACGAGCTGGCGTTAAGAAGCGAGGAACTCCTGGCAGCCCTTGAATACAGGCATGAAGAAGCTGTTTATATAAAGGAACTGAAGAAGCTGAAGAAACTGGAAAGAGACAGGGATCTGAATACTGAAAAGCTTGACCAGATCATCAGGGAAAACAGGAAATCTTTATTTGTATATCATATACTGAGGATACATGCGGCGGTCAATTCTGCCGGTTCAGCAGTAAAGATACGTAACGGATATAAATACGTATTGGACTGAGCAGGATGCTCACTCCCATTCTTCCTGGAAACGGCCGAGCCATTCGATATAACGTTTTTCGATACCGATTCCGGCAAAGACCGGACCCAGGTCATGATAGAAGACCACATCGTTATAAGGAAGCGTGACCGAAAGACCGGTAAGACCGGAATCATCCATGGTACAGTTGTAATAGACTATCGCCGAATCAAGCCTTGAAGTCAGGGGCTTGGAATAAGGCGAATCAATGGAGCCTGCAAGGGCCTGCATATCGGTAACGTAATAAGTCTGCATCATGGCATCGACTTTCGCGGGCATTGCACGTTCACTTCTGTTTACTTCCCTGCTGTAATTGTTGCTCAGCAGATCCGCTTCATTTGCGTAGGCAAATTCCAGCCATGCATCCATCACCTGAGGTACATAGCGTTCATCGATGAGTGCCAGCGTGGAACTGGAACCCATTATCGAATTGTCGTTGGCATTTACCATATCATCGATTATGGTCCTGGCAAGTTCTTCGGTAGGTACCGAAGTGTCGCGCGCAAGCTGGGTGAGCCAGTCACGGTAGGACCAGCCTATGGCCGATTCAAAGTCTTCCGAAAGTATGGCATAGTCGCAGTGGTCATAAAGTGCATAGCAGGTCTCTATCGAAGACATGATGCAGGCATCCATACCGATGAAATCGAAATCTACACCGGCAGAATCCAGTGCCCATTTGATACCGTCAAGAGTAAGAGATTCTTCGTATTCGGACCATTCGTCATAGCCGAAACCGTCGACGGCACCGCCGCCGTGATCCCAGAATATGAGTATATAACGGTCTGCGGGATAGTTAGTACTGCTCCATCTGATGAAGTCGCAGAGGTTTTCCGCTTCGCTGCAGTTAAGCTGGGGAAGTGTATCATCCTTCAGGACCAGCTTGAAATCTTCTATCGCATAGCGCTGGGTGTGTTCGGATGAAATGTTGTATCTCTGCCAGTACTGGGTGCCGATGGTCTCGATCAGTATGTGAAGCTTGTCGCTGTAGTCGGCCTTCAGCATCTCGCGTATGTCATCGGTGGCAAAGCCGGCATAGCTTTCAAGATTGGAACCGTTCATGTATATCATGACGGTCACCTCGTCTTCACCGTTTCCCCTGAGATTTACCAGAGGTTCCCGCAGTGCACGTTCATGGTTCACGGGAGCGCTCTCGGGTCTGGATTCGGGAATATTGGGTTTGTCTTCCGTGACGTTTTCTTTTTCCACAACAGGTCCGGGTTCCTCCGTCACGATTTCCGGTACAGGCTCTTCATAATAGTTATCTTTCTTTGTAAGGAGCACGGAAAGAAGAACGGTAAGCATTACCGCGAAGATCAGACATGCAGAGTAGATAATTATGATCTTTGCTTTGGTTTCCCTGTCCATGGGGGTAATTATACATTAATAAACAGTCCCGTGCAAGCGCCCGGGCGGTTTGACAATTACTGTAGCGGCTTGTAAAATAGGGCTATGAAAAAAGAAAAGAGAGTGGTTTGGTTTCTCCTTTTAGTGACCCTCGGCGGAATCATCGGTCGGGTATTTTTATGGGACATCGAAACCTCCGATATGGGAGTATACCTTCGCTGGTATGGGAGAGCGGAGGAATACGGAGGCTTACCCGGACTTTACGCCATAGGTCAGAAGATAAAAGGCTACAACGCACTGTTCCAGTTACTGGTGGCAGTTCTTACGCATATCCCCGGAGAAGCGATATACAAACTCAAAGCAACCTGGCTTATCTTCGATATCCTGCTGGCAGCAGGAGTGGGACGTCTTGTTTTTGAAAATCTGAATGCTGATGAGGGAAAACGCAGGGAATACGGGGCTCTGGCCTATGCTTTCTGTTTTCTCTCAATGAGCGTGATATTCAATTCTTCTGCTTGGGGACAGAGCGACTCGGTTTATGTTTCTCTGATAATCTGGTCTCTTGTATTTCTGTTCCGTAAAAAATATTTCCGGGCCTTTCTTTTGCTCGGAGTTTCATTTGCATTTAAACTGCAGACTGTGTTCATACTTCCGTTTTATGCTTTTTATTATCTGCATACGGCCGCCTTTTCATTTTTGTATTTTCTCGAAGTACCGCTCATGTTTGTGCTCAGCGTAGTGCCGAGACAGATAGTCGGGCTGATATCGCCCATACGTGCGGAGGTCTCCGCAAAAGCAGCAAAGTCGGTGGTCACGGGCATTAAGTTCATTGATGTGTATATCAACCAGATCCTTTCGGGCGCAAAGCTTTATATGGAATATCCGAGCTTCTGGAGCTTCCTTCCGGATAAGGAGGCCTATTCTGACGGTTTCCCGGATTTTTTCAAGTTCCGTATCGTTGCGGTCCTCTTTACCTTCGTGCTCATTGCAGTACTGATGTTCCTGATACTTAAGAAAACCGAAGAAGCGGATAAGCAGCAGCTTATCTACATCGCTTTTATCTTAAGCTTTACCACCGTGTTCTTCCTTCCCTGCATGATAGACAGGTACGGTTATATATATGAGATACTTGCTCTGGTGCTAGTGTTCTTCAATAAAAAGACCCTGCTCCCGGCAGTGATACTTTACATCACCAATTATTACATGTATGCGGGAAGAGTCGGGATAGAGACACTGCCGATAAGCAACAGACAGCTTTCCTTCATATGGCTTATGCTGTATGCGGTTTACCTTGTCATTTTCTTTAATGACGGAAAGGAGGGCAGCCGTGTTTAAAGCAGAGAGCAGACTGGTAAGACTGATAAAAGATCATTTCGATATACTGCTGATGATAATCGCATTGGCAGCAGGACTGCTGATACGCATTCCGCTGTTAAGCGCGTATGCAATTCCTCAGGGCAGCGGAGGAAACCTGTTCCATGTGCTGGGCGATCTGCTCCCGGCGTTTTTCTCCATGTTCTTTATAAGAAAAACTACCGGAGATAAAAACAGGGCTGTTGCGGTATTTGTTCTGTTTCTGATACTGCCTTCGGTCTTTGTGTCTTCGGTGATGTGCGGAAGACTTGAAAACCTAAGCTTCGCATTCTGGCTGCTTTCATTTGCACTGCTGGAGAAAAAGGACAGCCGTAAGGCGATGATCGTGTATGCCCTTGCCTGCGCGGCAAGCATATATGCGCTGCTTCTGCTTCCTTTCATCTTTATGACTTACGGAAACGATAAGAAATTCAATAAACTGTACTTCCTGATACCTGCGGTTCCTGCCGTAGTACGCGGGATCCTTGACAGCTCATATATACCTGCGGGTATCATCAATACGCATCTGTTCGAAAACTGCGGATCCTTCTTTACCTTCCTTAACGGAAACGGTACCAAGAGTTTCGGACGATATCTGCCTTTGTGTTTCGTGTTGCTCTTCTTCATGCTATATCTGCTGCTTAGGTATAACGAAAAGATATTCAGTTACGGAAGCCTGAGGGACAGGCTGCTTACCGCGCTGATCAGCACGGAAGCATTGGCGCTCCTGGTGCCCGGTGCCGATCTCGGATCTACGGCCTTTGGGGCAATGCTTGCTCTGTGCCTTGCGGTTGTTGATATAAGATTTATACCGGCAGCGGTTGTTCTGGGGTACTTAAGGCTGATACCGATGACGGGATATCTGTACGGAGCGGAATATATGCCATTTTCACTGCAGGGACAGACCTGGTTAAGGATCGCTGCGCTGATCGCGGTTTATATCTTTGCATACCATAAACGGGATAAGAAGCATGTACTTTAATTCATATATCTTCATCTTCATATTTGCTCCGGCAGTTTGCATCATATACAATCTGTTAAACAAAAAGGGACTCTTCAGGGCTTCGCAGCTGTCGCTGCTTTGCATGAGTCTCCTTTTTTATTCTTTCGGAAATATCAAACTTTTGTTTCTCATTTCCGCAAGTCTCGCAGTCAATCATCTCTGCAGCTTTTTAATGGAAAAGACAGGGAAAGAAAAACTCTTCGGCATCATTGCCATAGTTTTTGATCTGGGACTGCTGTTTTATTTTAAGTATTATGACTTCTTCATAGAGAATGTAAACAGCCTGCCGGGTAAAGACTTTGCGCTTAAACATATAGTACTTCCCATGGGTATCAGTTTCTATACCTTCCAGCAGATCGGCTATATAGCCGACAGAATGAGAAAGAACGCCGGGCATTATCCCTTCATAGAATACGCATCCTTTATAACCTTCTTTCCCCAGCTGGTAGCCGGACCCATCGTATCCCACGATGCACTGGTGCCGCAGTTTACGGACAGGGAGAGAAAGAAATTCAAATGGAGTAATTTTACCAAAGGTCTCGAACTCTTTATAGCAGGACTTTCGAAAAAGATACTGATAGCGGATCTGCTGGCACCCGCCGTGGACTATGCTTATGATAACATCTCTTCGCTGGATACACTTTCTGCTATAGCAGCCATGCTGCTTTTCACTTTCCAGCTGTATTTCGATTTCAGCGGATACAGTGATATGGCCGTGGGCCTCGGTCGTATGCTGAACATAGATCTTCCGCAGAATTTCAATTCACCTTACAGGTCAGGAAGCATCAGGGAATTCTGGAAAAGATGGCATATCACACTGAACCGGTTTTTCGTTAAATATGTCTATATACCTTTGGGCGGGAGCA
This sequence comes from Lachnospiraceae bacterium, assembly GCA_024687205.1. Taxonomy (GTDB): domain Bacteria; phylum Bacillota; class Clostridia; order Lachnospirales; family Lachnospiraceae; genus NK4A136. The sequence goes on along the minus strand of JAILES010000067.1, from coordinate 11,135 downwards.
AAAAAGGAAACATCAGAAAGGAACTTAATGTACTTATAGTTTTTCTTTTAAGCGGACTGTGGCACGGTGCAGCCTGGACCTTTGTACTGTGGGGACTCTTAAACGGTATCGCCATAGTGCTGGAGGATATATTCCGCAAGCCTCTTGATAAGCTGGAGCAGAGCCGCATAGGAAATGCAGTGAGACATACGGGCTGCTTCATACTTGTAAATATTTTCTGGGTCGTATTCCGAGCCGAAAAGTTAAATGATATACCCATGTTCTTTTCAAGGATTTTTTCTTTCAGATATAACGGTTCATTTATGGAGCTGGCAAAGAGTATGGATAACGGCCTGCTTTATATACCCAGGACCATAATAAGCAAGATAAACCCGGGAGCTTATTATCTGACGGATCTGATATTCATCGTATTTCTGACCGCGGTCGCTTTCCTTGTGGGCCTCAGAAAGGAAACGCTTATTTCGATAGATAAGGAAGAGTATAAGGGAAAAGAAGTATATGTATTTGCACTGCTGGCCGTACTGTGCACCATATCCCTTTCAAAGATAGTGGTATTTTTATATTCAAACTTTTAAAAGATGAGAGAAGAAGATTACAAAAAAAGAGGAAAGACCATACTGCTGATCATTGCCATACTGCTTGCCGGAGCAGCTCTTGTGGTTTTTGTTTTCGATCCTTTCTTTCATTATCATAAACCCTGGTTTGGCTTAAAGCCTGTGCAGACAAGGCAGCAGTATCAGGTAAACGGAGCGCTGGAGCATCTCGACTATGATGCGCTGCTCCTGGGAAGTTCGGTGACGATGAACATCAACAGCTCTCTCTTTGACGAAGCCTACGGCTGCAGTACCGTAAAAGCCGTTGCAAGCGGCGGAGCCTGTTCCACCTTTGCCTATTATCTTGACAAGGCATATAAATACCGTGAACTAAAATATGTATTCTGGGGCATCGATCCGGACCAGCTGCAGTATGAACCGGTGGAAGATCCGAAGCAGGACCAGGTAGAGTATCTGAGGGATAAGAATCCTTTCAATGATGTGAACTATCTCTGGAATGTGGATGTGATCTTCAAAGAGATACCTTATATGGTCACGATGTCCATGCATAAGGATTTTGATACGGGCAGGGCATATGACTTTTCCCTGTATTCGGAATACGGCTACGACAAGGCTATAGGCATGTATCAGCCGGAGGGTGAAGTGGAAGAGATGAAGTCTCTGACCGGAGAAAACTATCTGGCTAAAAGAGAGAAGAATATAGACCTTATCGAGGAGCAGGTAGCTGCCCATCCGGAAACGGAGTATAAGTTCTTCTTCACGGTTGCAAGCATACTGTGGTGGGATATCCATTACAGGGACGGCGGAATGGAAAGATACTTTGCCACCTTTGCACGTCTGGTGGAAAGACTGGAAAAGTATGACAACGTGAGCTTCTATTCGGGCGTATTCAATGACAAAGATATCATAATGGATCTGAGCCGTTACTGTGATTACTGTCACGCCGATTATGAAGTGAACCTGCTGCAGGCTGAATCGGTGATAAATGAAGACAGGGTGATAAACTCGGAGAACATAGCAGAGGAAACGGATGTTTTGCGGAGCATAGTATATGAGTTTGAAGACAGGCTTCAAGACGAAGGCGGAAACTGGGATTTCCTCAAAGAGTATGAGGGCTGCAGTAATTGAAAAAAAGCCGTATTTATGCTATGATAAATTGTTAATCTGATCATAACGGAGACTGTATGGGCAAGACGGAATTTCCCCTGGGAACTAAGCTGCTGGATGAACTCTGCAGTGAGATAAAGAAACAGGGCTTTGAAAAAAAGAACAGCGACAGCTATGTATATGTGAACCTCTGTATGGTACGTATGCAGATGGCATGGGTGCTGCCCAAGCTTTTTTATGCACGCGGAGCTGCGGATGCGCTGGGTGCAGGCGTTATAGTGCTGATCTGGAACCCGTCTCCCGAACTGGAAAAGCTGACAGAAGCCTTTGGCATGGAGCTGTATGTGATCAATGAGGAATGCAGGAAAAAGCCGGGGGCGTTTTTTAAGGCCGGCGTGAAGACCGGTCTGTTCCTGCTTGCCGACGGCAGCGGCGAAGGCCTTAAGAAAATGAGGAAAGGCAGCGTGCCCGTAGGTGCATCAATGTATGAAGACATACTCCGGACCTCGGAGCTGTCCACGATCAGGAGCTGCAGAAATAAGATCTGTACCAAGAAGATACTTCATCTTATGTGGATGTACGAACTTCTGGACAAGTATATCAAGCGCAACAAAGCATCCCTGCTTATCTCGGATGATATAGCCTATCATGAATGGATGCAGGAAGCACTGTTTCATACTCACGGAGCAAAGGTGGTCAATGTTTCTTCCGTGGCAGAGGAGAAGATAGAATTTGATGATAAACTCTGGACCGTGCGAAGAGGTGAGAGGAACGGAAGGGCCATGCGCCTTGAGATGAAAAAGACCGGCGATGATATCCTTGAGAAGGCGGAAAAGTATATCGAGAAAAGATTTGCCGGACAGAGCGGCAGGGAGATAGACAGGCAGGCCTTTGCAGGAAAGCGTGTGATAGACAGGGAAGCTGCTGCACAGGAATACGGCCTGGATCCCGCTAAAAAGAATGTGATCATACTTGCACATACTTTCACGGATGCCATATTCAATTACGGACATATCTATTTCAGGGATTATTATGAGTGGTGTGAAGAAACGCTGAAGGCAGCTGCCTCGGTAAAGAACGTTAACTGGATACTCAAGCCCCATCCCACAAGAAAGTCTTATCATGAGGATAAGGATTCCATAGAAGATATGTTTGCAAGATACAAAACAGATAACATGTTCTTCCTCGGCGATGATATAAGTGCCGCCAGCCTTAAGGATATCGCCGATGTGCTGGTGACCATCGGAGGCAACGGCGGAGCCGAATTCGCCTGTGTGGGCGTACCTGCCGTGATAGCAGGTGTTCCCTATTACAAAGGTTTCGGTTATACCGTGGAGCCTGAGAACAGGGAAGAATATATTAAGACACTTAAGAATATAGCTGATATACCGGCTCTTAATGAGGAACAGATAAAGACCGCAAGAAAAGTATTTTACCTGAAGGCATCGGGCGTGGGAGAGTACGAAAAATTCGAAGATGAATTTGCAAAGCTGGTGCGTGACGGCTACAGAAAGATGAGAGAAGAGATAGCCCTTGATTATTTCGAAAGCGACAGGGGTACGAAGAAGTATAACGAGAAGATCACGGAAGAGATAAACGCTTATCTTAAAGATCACGATATAAGGGAAACGGATTATTACAGGAGAGGGGTCGGATGTACAGCATAGCCCATATAATCGCATACTTTACAAGAGGTACGGGAAAATGGCCGGACTATATTGATTGGTTTATGGCTTCCTGCAAGGCAAATCCCACCATAGATTTTTATATCTTTACGGATGATCATACTCTTGAAAAATGGGAAGAGACGCCCAATATCAATATCGTATACATGACTTATGATGAGTGTGTAAAGAGGATACATGATAAAGTCGGCTACGTGAACATGAACAAGACCCGTAAACTCTGTGACATCAAACCCGTATACGGAAAGGTCTTCAGCGAGTGGGTGGAAAAGTATGATTTCTGGGCCTTCGGTGACTGCGATCTGATACTCGGCGATCTAAGGAAACAATTTACGGATGAGTTCCTCGATAAATATGACTGGATGCAGGTGCTCGGCAATCTGGAAGTGGTTAGAAATACAAAGGAAATAAATGATTATTATCTGATGGAACGTCCGGACTGGTCCATGCATAAGGACTTTATCTGGAAGAACATAGTCGATAAGGAAAACGAGACGGGTTTCGATGAGTGGATCGGCCTGCCTATGATAATAAGGGAAAACGAGAAGAGGATATACTGGACAAGGGAAAACTTTGCGAACATTTATCAGGAACGCAAGGGCTATAAGAAGATGATCGACAATACCGTGCAGGAGAATACACTCTTCCAGTACTGGAGATGGGAGAACGGCGCTGTCTATCATGTCAATAAGCTCAGCGGAAAAAAGAAGGAAAGACTGTATATACATTTCAGCAGCAGAAAGATGAAGGCTGTTCCTTATACGGGTCAGGACAGTATTTATATCACCGTCAATTCGGAGATTAAAGAAGACTGCAAATGGAAGGATACTTTCTGCGGCTGGGATTTCTTCAAGGTATATGCCAGGAAGATAAAGGTTTATATTATCTGGCATCTGAAACATCCTCACGGAAAAGATAAGGCGGAAGCGTAAAGATGGAAAAAGAGGAAATAAGGTTTGACGTACCCGTGGTGATGATCGTTTACAAACGATACGATCTGACGGAACGCAGCTTTGAACAGATAAGAAAACTGAAACCGGAAAAGCTTTATATCATATCCGACGGACCTAAGAACGAAGAGGATGCGGTGGCTGTGAATAAGGTAAGAGACTATATCGATTCAAACATAGACTGGGACTGTGAAGTCCACAGAAACTATGCTGAGAAAAATATGGGACTAAGATACCGCATGCCCAGCGGCATGGCCTGGGTATTCGAGAACGAGGACAGAGCCATCTTCATCGAGGATGATATAGAAGCGGTGCAGAGTTTCTTCTGGTTCTGCAGGGATATGCTGGAGCATTATAAAGATGATGAGCGCATTGCCATGATATCCGGAACCAATCTGCATCCCGGAGTGAAATGCTTCGGAGACGGGGATATATGCTTTTCGGCATTTGCCAGCATCTGGGGCTGGGCTACCTGGAAAAGGGCATGGCAGTTGTATGATGTGAACATACGCAGATGGCCGGAACTGAAAAAGAAGAAGTATTTCAAAAAAGTGCTGGATAAGAATACTTACAATTTCTTCTCCATCGTATTTGACGATCTGCAGTATCACTGGTACCGTACCTGGGGGTATCAGTGGAGTTTCATGATGTGGGCAAACGATAAGCTGGGTATCATTCCCAAGTACGATCTGATACACAATACCGGAATGGGCGATGAGCGCGGCGAGCATCCGGGAGACAGTGCCGACAAAATATCTTACGTTGCCGAAGTGGAACGGGGAGAAATGGAACTGCCGATAAAGTATCCCGATAAGGTTGAGCGTAATAAAGAATATGACGATCTGTTCCAGAAGAGTTTCTTCACCGAAAAGATCGGTATCTTCAAGCGGATGAAATACCGGCTCAGATCCGCAATATACGAAAGAGTGTATGACACGATCAAGGAAATGGAAAAGGACGACGAGTATTTCAACAATGTCCTTGAAGAAAAATATAAGCTGAATGAAGAAGAACTGAAGATGAATCCCACGGACAGATACAGGCTTATCAATCCCGGGGAGATGAGAAAGTCCGCAAGGGAATACAGAAAGTATAAAAAGGCAGCAAAATGAGTGTGATAAGGGAAAAGCTGCGCCGGATCAAACATGAGTGGATGAGCGCCCATGATCCCGAGGCAGAGACCGTAAAATATTATACAGCTATCTTCGGAAAGGCTCCGGATTTTAAGGATCCGAAGACCATAAACGAAAAGATACATTATCTGAAGCTGTTCAGATATGCGGAGGATAAGTATGTGGCGGAATGTGCCGACAAAGTAAAGGTAAGAAAGGTTCTTGAAAACAAAGGATTCGCCGATATACTGCCGGGACTGATCGCAGTATACGATAAGGCTTCCGATATAGATTTTGACAGCCTTCCGGATAAGTTTGTGATAAAGTGCAACCACGGCTGCGGATATAATCTGATCTGCAAAGACAAGGCGGGCTTTGACAGGGAAGCAGCAGTCAAAAAGCTGAATGCCTGGATGAAGCAGGACTACTGGAAAGAGTACTGCGAACTGCATTATAAGAATATCGAAAAGAAGATACTGGTGGAAGAGTATCTCGGCGATGATATAGAGACTTATAAGTTCTACTGTTTCAACGGTGTGCCGAAGTTTATTTATGCAATGACGATGAACGGAGAGGATCATTATATAGATTTCTTTGATACCGGGTGGAATCACATGGATGTATACCGGAGTGACAGGCCCGGTGTGCCTGATCCTGCCGTGATAAAGAAACCCGAGCATCTTGATAAGATGCTGGAACTGGCGGAAAAACTATCATCGGAATTTCCTCTGGTCAGAGTGGATCTCTACGATCTTGATAAAGTTTATTTTTCGGAACTCACATTTACGCCGGCCGGCGGATTCCTAAAACTTGATCCTCCGGAAACGGAACGTGAGTGGGGAGACTGGCTGACAATATAGGCAGGAAGGAAAGAAGAGCTAAATGAGCGGTTTTGTAAATATGATCAAAAAAATGCACATGGTGCTGGATAAGAAGCAGAGAAGGGAAGTCTTTGCCCTGCTCCTTATCATTCTGCTCAATTCCGTATTCGAACTGCTGGGCGTATCTGCCGTGCTGCCTCTGATAGAAGCGGTGACCGATACCAGGAAAGCCGAAGGCAAGTGGTATTTCGCGATGATCGCAGATCTGCTTAACGTACATGATACGGTGCAGCTGATCGCAGTGTTCTCCTTTATCCTTGTGATCGTATACATAGTCAAAAACTGTTACATCCTCTGGATGAACCATTCACTTTATAAGCTCGTATATCAGAATCAGCGCAAGCTGGCGGTGAGACTGATGAGATGTTATATGTATCAGGATTATTCTTTCCATGTAAGTCACAACGTTTCTGAACTGAACCGAAACATTAAGGATGCAGGTAGCTTCTTTACCGCGATACAGTATGTGCTGCAGCTTTTTATAGAAGTGATGGTCTGCTTCATGCTGGTCATCTATCTTGCCATAGTCGATATAAGGACTACGCTTTTGATCACGGTGATCATGGCGGTACTGTTGCTGCTCTTCGTAGGGATATTCCGCGGAAAACTTAAAAGGCTTGGTACCAAAAACAGGGAATACACTGCGCTTCGTACCAAGTGGTTCCTTCAGTCCTTAAACGGTGTTAAGGAGATCAAGGCTGCAAATAAAGAAGAGTTCTTCATGATGAAATATGATGATGCATACAAAGAGAGTGCCAACGTCCAGCAGAAGCAGGTCTTTCTTTCCAATATGCCAAAACCTGTGGTGGAGATGATCTGCATCAGCGCCATACTCATATATATGGCAGTCCGCATCCTGGCAGGTTCGGATGTGTCGGGCTTCGTGCCCATCCTGTCCGTATTTGCGGTAGCCGCTTTCCGTATGCTGCCTTCCTTTAACCGTATCAGCGGATACTTAAGTTCCATCATGTTCAATAAACCTTCGGTAGATGCGGTTTATGAAGATCTGATGGAGATAGAGAAGCTGAAAAAGGCAGAGCTCGAAAGTATCGGTGAAAGTAATGAACCCCTTCATCTTGAAAAAGAGATACTTCTGAATGATATAGAGTTTTCCTATCCTTCAAAGCCCGATGTAAAAGTGCTCAAGAAGCTGAGCTTAAAGATACCCGCAAGGTCAGCCGTGGCGCTGGTTGGCGGTTCCGGAGCAGGCAAGACTACGGTTGCGGATATCATAATGGGACTCTATGAGCCTGAGGGCGGCAAGGTTACGGCAGACGGCGTAAATATTTACGAGCATGTGCGTTCATGGCACAACACCATCGCATACATACCCCAGACCATTTATCTTATCGATGATACGATACGTGCAAATGTTGCATTCGGTATACCCGAAAAAGAGATAAGTGATGAACGTGTATGGCAGGCATTGGATGATGCACAGCTGGGAGATTTCGTCCGTTCCCAGAAGAACGGACTGGACAGCCGCATAGGTGACAGGGGTGTCAAACTTTCCGGTGGTCAGAGACAGCGTATAGGAATAGCCCGTGCACTTTATACGGGACCGGAGCTGCTGATACTCGATGAGGCTACCTCGGCTCTCGATAATGAGACCGAGACCGCAGTCATGGAAGCCATCTATCATCTGGCAGGCAAGCTGACAATGCTGGTGATCGCACACAGGATCACCACGATCAAGAACTGCGATATCATATACCGCGTGGAGAACGGAAAAGCTTATGAAATAGATTATGCGGAGGCCGAGTCGGGCCACGATAAGCAGGATCTATGAAATATAGTTGATGATGGCCGATAAGATGATCATCGCATAAACGGGCATCATAGGCAGATACAGATAACCTGCGGGGAAATCCCATTTACAGTTCTCATTTTTCTTTGCACTCAGGGCAGTATATATCACCAGGAAGATCCCGGCTGCCGTGGAAACGCTCATGGCCAGTTCCAGCGGATATTTGAAATCCGTAAGTCCCAGGATAAAATCTTTAAATATCGGATCATTCTTTGAACCCAACAGCATCGTATTATTCACGTCAGGATACTTAAACCATACCGAGAAAATATAAGCGAGTGAGAAGAAGGTCTCAACACCAAGGAAGTAATGGGGCTTTTCGATGAGCAGCAGGGACAGTACCATGAACAGTCCTGCCATGGCCGCATACTGCGGGAGCCAGCCGGTAAAACAGAAGAAGAATACATATACCGAAAGCCCGCAGAGTATCGTGGTGCGGAAGGATTCTTTTTTGCTTACCCAGCAGATGAAGAGTATCAGCAGGTAGAGAATGATAAATACCGATACGCTGCCTCCCTGTGCGGAAAACTTGCCGGAAAACAGCTTCTCATAGTGGGGATTGTGTTCCTGATTTCTTATCCAGCCCTCGCTGCTTCCGTAGATCAGATGAAAGACGGCGGTGAGACTCAGGGTCTCCGCGGTATGTTTTAAGATATGGGCAAGCCTCTTTTCACGCAGCAGGATAAGAGGGATGATCACGAGTAAGGGGAAGCCCTTCATCGCAACAGGCAGGGACCAGAGCAGGCAGGCCTTGTCGCTCTTTCCTTTTTCAAAGAGGATCAGGCCTTCCAAAAATAAAGTGATATAGAAGATATCCAGCTGGGAGAAACCGGCGGTGCAGAACAGCAGTACCGGGTTCATATAGTAGAGGACGGTCATCAGTTCCAGTGTTTTGTCATCGGTCTTCCATACTTTAAGGAGCCTGCGAAACTGAAAGCCCGTAAATACAAAGATCGCACTGACCAGGATGTTATACCAGATATGTCCGTAGAACAGGGGTATCTCACCGAAGAGTTTGCAGCAGATATCATAAGGGAGCATGCAGACCGCGAAGATGAAATACAGGATGAGATTGTAATTGGCATTCAGCGGATAGGCACTGTTATGCAGGGCAAAGTCATAGTAGTTGAAGATCTCACCGCGTTTCAAGGCGCTCTTAAATAACCTGGCGTTCTCATATATCATGATGGTGTCTTCAAAATAGGTGAAGGTGAAGGTAAAAAGAAAGAGGGTATAAAAAGTGATCACGTTATCGAGACGCTCTCTCTTCAGGGAACCTTTATATATGAGCATGCGTGCCGCTATAAGAGCAAAAGCAAGTATATGCAGAAAAGAGATCAGTATCATAAATATATACCTCGTACAGGATTTCCGACTCATTATATCATATACTATTGGAGTAAAGAATTCAACAGTTGAATAAAAAATAAAAAAATGAGTATTGGAATCCTTGGTATAATGTTTTCCGACCAAAGAAAATATACTAAGGAGGAAACCAATACTCATGGACATTATAACACTTCTAGACGATTATGTAACAGGGTTATTAAAAGCAGAGGAGAGTTTTATCAAGGACCTGGGAGAGTTCCCCAAGTTGGAACAAACGGTAAGTGATCTGAGCCAGAGGATGGCAGCCGGATTCCTTTCCATGGTACTTACAAACGCTGATGAGCTGCTCCGGTCAAGCGGCAGAAGGATGAAAAAGTATAACGTACAAAGACGGGTAATGCGTACGTTAATCTCAACAGTAGGAGATGTAACTTTTGAGGAGACTGTCTTTCGTGACAGGAAGACAGGGGAATACCGCCGGCTGCTTGGTGAACTGCTGAGGTTACCGGAGAAAGAACGGTTCACATCACTTGCAGAGGCTAAGCTTATCAACGAAGCAGAAGTGCATTCCTATCAGCGTGCAGCAGACGCCTTCAGTACCAGTCAGCACAAGGTGACAAAGGTCAGCGTAATGAATAAGATACACGCCATCGAAGAAGTCATGCCGGAGCCTGAAGCGCCCGTGGAGAAGAAACAGCAGCGTTATCTGTATATCGAGGCAGATGAGGATCACATCCACAGACAGAAGGCCGGTCAGAACGATGGCTGCATGATAGGAAAACTGATCTATCTGTTTGAAGGCAAGGATGATGTCTGTGAAGGCCGCAGAAAACTTATAAACCCGTTTTATTTTTCGGGCTTATATCAAGGCGAGCATAACAAAGATTTATGGGACGAGGTTGAGAAATATATCCGGGAGCATTATGACCAGGATTACCTGAAACGTGTATATATCAATAGTGATGGTGCAGCCTGGATAAAAGCCGGAAAAGAAAGAGTGTACAAAAGCCAGCTGGTAGCGGACCGTTTTCACCTGATGAAGTATATCAATCGCATAGCACGTCTTGCAGGCGATAAGGATCTCGAAAAAGAGGCAAAGGCGCGGTTTTACAAGTATATATACAAAGACAACCTCCTGGCTGCAGAAAAGCTGTTGACGAGGATAAAGAACCGCTACGGAGGTGAAAATGCGGTAGAGGATTGTCGGAGTTACTTTGAGAATAACTGGGACTCAATCCAGAGAGCGTTCCATGATAAAAAAGTGTTGGGCTGCAGCGCGGAAGGACATGTAAGCCATCTTCTTTCCGAGCGTATGAGTTCAAGACCGATGGGCTGGAGTGAAGTAGGTTCCGACAGGATGTGTAAACTTCGCTGTTATGTGCGTAACTATGGCCGAGAGAAGATCGTAGACCTGGTCACATATCGCAGAGAAAAAGAACTGGAGAGACGAAAAGGGACCGGGACGGACGGTCTTATCGCAGTGAAACAGAGGAAGGAATACTCGTTGGAACAGCGCAGGGCATTCACGTATATCGAAAAGCTGCAGGCAACAATAGGCGGAAACACAGTGAGAAAGACAATGGCGATACGGGAACAGATCAACAGCATTTGACGTTAAAAACAAAGGGATGTAAGATGGAAGGCGAATCAGGTCAGAAACATCCGGCCAAGAGCCAATCTCATTTCCATCAACTGTCGATACCTTTACGC
>JAILES010000038.1 GCA_024687205.1 Lachnospiraceae bacterium | reverse complement strand
CCTGAAAGTAGACAGCAATCTGAAGATGGAACTGCGAAAGGGCACCAGCGGAACGATAGAAGCAGTGATCGAGCCTGTCGGATCAACGGATATGGGCAAGCTGAAGATCACAGGTGCAGGAGGAGTAAGCGTTAAGAACGGCGTGATCACAGCAAAGAAAGAGACCAAGGCCGGCAAGCCCGCAACTATCAAAGTCAAGTGCGGAAAGATAAGCAAGAAAATCGAAGTAACGATCAAGTGATCGGAAAAAAGGGAGGCTGCAGAGCAGCCTCTCTTTTTTATTGCTTATATACAAAACACTGTTGACAATTCATATGGAGATACATTAAAATAAGGATAATTTGGGTTTACATAATAAGGAGACGTTATGTAAGCCTGTTATTGCTGTTTGCAGGAAGATCCACAGGCAGGAAGCCGGGAACAGATGGGTCAGGAAGACAGGACGAGAGTGATAAGGAGGAAGTAATGAGAAGCAGAAACAGATGGTTGTCGATGCTGTTGACAGTGACGATGATGACGGCGCAGCTGCCCGCATCACCGGTCATCGCAGCCGAAGATGACAATGATTATGAAGTAAGTGTGGAAGAAGTTGCAGAGGAGGCCGGAGCAGAGGAAGAAACGGTCATACAGGAACTGACCCCGGGTACCTATGTGGAAAACAGGGTGGTAAGCTTTGCCGCAGATGAGGGCCATGCAGGAAGGATAGCAGCGGCATACAATGCGACGCTGGAATCCTTCGAGAATTACGTAGCCGTGATCAACCTTGAAGGCAGCGGCTATACAGTTGCTACCGCATTGGATGCATATTATGCTTCGGACGGATATCTTCCGGAGATAGAGCCTGATTATATCGCAGAGAGCTGCGTGGAAACCGATGATACGGTCATGGAAGCTGCCATGATGGCTAACGGCGGGGATATCACCGCAGAATCCGGCTGGAACGCTATCTACAGCAGCCTGACGGATCCGGATCCCGCACTGAATCCTTCAGCATATAATTACCAGTGGTATCATGACATGATCAAGACCTATGATGCATGGGCCATGACTAAGGGTAAAGAAGAAGTGGTAACGGCGGTCATCTCCGACGGAGCCAAGCTGCAGCATGAAGATCTGAAGGGTACAAAGGGTTTACGCTATTATTCAAATACTCCCAAGGTATATGAACACGGCACACCGCTTGCAGGTATAATAGCTGCAAACATTAACAACGGAAAAGGCGGCTCCGGCGTAGCACCCAATACCAAGGTGATGGCGATCAATGCCCTAGACAGCAAAGGAGAGCTGACTTCTTCAGGCATAGCTGCCGCACTTGCATATGTCGCAGAGATAAAGATCGAGGAAAAAGAAACAAACGGCAAGAAGAGCTATAGTCTGTCGCTGATAAAAGATGTTACCGGACCTAAGGCACAGATAGTGGTCCTGGACGGTAAGATGCATAACATAAGCTCGCTGCTGCAGAAAGTCATAGAAATTGCGAGTGAGAAGAGAAAGATGACCATCATCGCTCCTGCCGGAGAAGATGATTCCGAGATTGCAAATTATCCCGCAGCATACGAAAACGTAATAGCCGTAGCGGCTATAGATTCCAATGCCGAGAAAACCGCACGTTCTACCTATGGTGACTGGGTAGATCTTGCTGCACCGGGTTATGAGATCTATGCGCCTTCCGGAAGGGGAGGAGAGAGCGAGTATCTTACTGACTACGGATTTGTAACAGGCTCTTCCGCAGCTGCCGCAATGGTAGCCGGTGTCTGCGCGCTTTATATGAGTGCCGAGGGCAGCACATCCCCGGCAAAGATGAAAGAGGTACTGCTGAGCAATCTTTCACCGGTAAAGGCCGTAGGTGCATCCACCCAGAAGAAAGATGCAAGCGTTTATCCCGGAAAAGGATATATCAATGCAAAGGATATGCTGGGAGGTAAGGATATATCACCCCGCATGTGCATCTATGAGTTTGATACAAGCACCAAGGAATACGGTGTTGCAGAGCCTTCAAAGACCGCGGATATCTCTGCTGTGACAGCAGGTTCACACATAGTTCTGACTGCAATGCAGGAAAGGACAGTGGATAAGAAGAAGACCTATGTGAGCTTGAGCGGTGTTAACACAACCTTCATCTATACGCTGAACGGCAAGAATCCCACCATCGTAAAAGATGAAACAACAGGAGTAACGAAGACAGGTGATGAAACCTATATCTGTTCAAACGGAATCATAAGTATAAACGAGATCATAGGCAGCACACCTTTCGGAATAAAGAAGGTAACGCTTAAGGCTGCCTGCGTGGACGGAAAAGGAAGCATGGGTTCGGTGACAACGATGAAGCTCACCACCAAGTTCCTCGGCACCGGCGGAGTCAGCATCAATCTGATCAATGCACCGGTGAATGTGGTTGCCGGAAAGAAAGTAACACTTAAGGCACAGGTGCTCTATGTAAATGAAAGCGGCGAACTTTCCCTGCATGATAACCAGAAAGTAAAATGGGAGATACTGTCGGCAACAAGTGCAAGCATAGACAGCAAGGGTGTGCTGAAGACCAAAAAAGGAAGCGATGAAACCATCACCATAAGCTGTACACCCGAGATCGACAGCACGAAGAAAAAGACATTTACGGTAAAGGTCAGCAGTTCCAGTCTTCCGGTTAAGAAGATAGAACTTAACAGCAAGACGGCTGAGCTGGATTTCTCGAATCCCGAGTCAGCATCGGCCGATGTACGTAAGAGCGTTATAGTATCGGTAAACAGCGCTGTTGACAAAGACGGAAACGAGCTGTTCAAAACCGGACTTGTCAACTTTGAATGGAAATCCTCCAAGACTTCCGTAGCTACCATAGAGGTGCTTTACGGAGGCCGCTGCGTACGCGTGATACCTCACGCAAAAGGTACGGCAGTGATAAGCTGTAAGGCTATGGACGGATCCAACAAGACCGTGAAGTGTAAAGTAAAGGTAAAACAGCTGGTTACAAACACTACGATCAAAGGTCTTTCCAGCATAGCCAGAGGAGGAAAGGCAACCTACAAAGCAAGCTGTACGGCATACAAGACCGTAAAGGGTGTGACTAAGAAAGTAAAGCCCAACAATAAGAAGGTGACCTGGTCGGTAATGGATCCCGTGACCAGTGCAAACTCGATACAGGGTGTAAATATCGATCCCAAGAAGGGCAAGCTTACCGTAGATTACAGTGCAGTACCTGTCGACAAGGAGATCTATGTGGTAGCTACCGCCAATGACAACGGTCACTTCGCAGAGATGAAGAAAGTGGTGCTGCTCGCAAAGAACAAGACCACCAGCGTTAAGATCGATTTTGCGGAAAGCTGGATGAGCGATTATTATCTGCCTACCAGAAACAAGAAAACCAATTCGGTGAAGACAATAAAGATGCACAGCAGCAATGCGACAAAGGGTTCAACCCTGTCCTCCACCGTAGAACTTACGGGTATCACAACCAACGGAGCCATACCTGTATGGACCAGCAGTAACAAGAAGGTAGTGGATCTGCTGCAGGTAAGCGGCAATAAGGCAACGTTTGTCGCATACAAGACCGGTACAGCCACCATCACCTGTGATGCTGCAGACGGATCGAAGAAGAAGGCTACCGTAAAGGTCAACGTTATCGTACCTTCATCCGGCATCAGGATCATTGACAGCAAACTGGATATACATGATAATCCGGACGGTATCTCATATTCATATCTTGCAAAGGGAGGCAGCACGCAGCTGACAGCGAGCCTCGGCAAAGCCTATGGTGAACCTACGATCACCGATGTTTCCTGGGAGCTGGAAGTAGTAGGTTACAAGAATACGGTCAGCGGATGCAAGTCCATACCTATTGCCAATGAATATGCACAGAAGGAATTAAAGAACAAACTGTTTACCCTTAAGAACGGATCCTTAAGTGTCAATAAAGCCTTTGATACAAGGACCAAAACTTACAGCAGTTATCTGCCTGCAGGTGCAGAGGGTTTTGCAGCTATAGTATATGCCAGCACAAAGGACGGAGCATACAACACAACAGGACGTCTGATAGTACCGGTTAAAGCTACTACGGTGCTGAGACTTTACAATGATGATCCTGACAAGGCAAGGACCAGCTGGACGGTCAACCTGTCAAATACCACTCTTGACCGAAATATTAAGATCTACAGTAACATGGAGAAGCCTTCATTTACGGCAAGGAGCAGTGATTCCTCGATAGTAAACGCCGCTGTGGAGAATAATAATACTCTGGTACTGAGAGTGATCAAGGAAGGAAAGGCCGAGATCACAGTAACGGCCAATGACGGTTCGGTCAAAACAGCGAAGATAACCATTGAAGTTAAAAAGTAATCCGGAGGTGTAGGCTGATGCCTGCAAAACAATCAAATAAGAAAATGCTTCCCCCCTCGGAGGTCATCAGCATCCGGGGGGCCAGGGAGCACAACCTGAAAGGGATAGACCTTGTGATCCCGAGAAACAAGTTCGTAGTATTTACCGGACTTTCGGGATCGGGAAAATCATCACTGGCATTTGATACGATATATGCAGAAGGACAGCGACGGTACATGGAGTCGCTGTCTTCTTACGCCCGCCAGTTTCTCGGACAGATGGAAAAGCCCGATGTGGAGAAGATAGAAGGTCTGTCTCCGGCTATTTCCATCGATCAGAAATCCACCAATAAGAATCCCCGTTCCACCGTTGGCACGGTGACGGAGATCTATGATTATTTCCGTCTGCTTTATGCCAGGTGCGGCATACCCCACTGTCCCGAATGCGGCAAACCCATAATGCGTCAGACCGTCGACCAGATGGTGGACCAGGTGATGACTCTGCCGGAAGGAACAAAGATACAGCTGATGGCACCGGTGGTGCGCGGCAAAAAGGGACGTCACGAGAAGGTCATCGAGAGCATGAAGAAGAGCGGCTATGTACGTGCCGAGATCGACGGGGCGGTCTATGACCTGGATGAGGACATCGTTCTTGATAAGAATATCAAACATAATATAGAGATAATCGTTGACCGTCTGGTTGTAAAACCGGGCATTGAAAAGAGGCTCACCGATTCGGCCGAGAACGTGCTGGATATCACCGGGGGGCTTTTTGTGGTTGATGTGATAGACGGGGAAAGGATGAATTTCTCCCAGAGCTTTTCCTGTCCCGATTGCGGTGTCAGCATAGATGAGATAGAGCCGAGGAGCTTTTCCTTCAACAATCCTTTCGGTGCCTGCCCTGCCTGTGCGGGACTCGGTATAAAAATGGAATTCACCGAGACTTCGATGATCCCCGATCCCACCCGTTCCATTAACGAGGGCTGCATAGCAGTGATAGGCTGGATGAGCGCCGGAACGGAAGGAAGCTTTACAAATGCGCTTCTGCAGGCGCTGGTAAAGAAGTTCCATTTTTCACTGGATACGCCCTGGGCTGATCTGGACGATAAAATAAAGGACATACTGATCAACGGTACGGATATCGAAGTGGATGTGCACTATCAGGGACAGCGCGGTTACGGCGTATACCCCATCGCTTTTGAAGGCCTGATCAAAAACGTGGAGCGCAGATACAGGGAGACCGGCTCGGAGATGAGCCGCGCAGAGTACGAGAAATTCATGAGCATCACGGCCTGCGATGAGTGCAAGGGCATGAGGCTTAAAAAGGAATCTCTGGCAGTGACTCTTGATGATAAGAACATCTATGAGATCACCAGCATCTCCATAGGGAAGCTGAAGGATTTCCTTGAAAACATGAAGCTTTCCAAGCAGCAGCACCTGATAGGCGATCAGATAATCAAAGAGATCAAGAGCCGCGTAGGTTTCCTTGTGGAAGTGGGACTGGAATATCTTTCCTTATCAAGGGCGACTGCATCGCTTTCCGGCGGCGAGGCCCAGCGTATCAGGCTGGCAACCCAGATAGGAAGCGGCCTGGTAGGCGTATGCTATATCCTTGACGAGCCTTCCATCGGTCTGCATCAGAGAGACAACGTGAAACTGCTGGGTGCACTGAGAGGCCTGCAGAGCCTCGGAAATACCCTGATAGTGGTAGAGCATGACGAAGATACCATGCGGGAAGCCGATTATATAGTGGATGTGGGACCCGGAGCCGGAGAACACGGTGGACAGATAGTGGCCTGCGGCAGCGTGGAAGATATAATCAAAGCGAAGGATTCCGTAACGGGACAATACCTGAGCGGAAAGAAAAAGATAGAAGTGCCTTCCGTAAGAAGAGAACCAAAGGGGAAGATAAGCGTATACGGAGCACAGGAAAACAACTTAAAGAATATAGACGTGGATTTCCCCGTGGGCATATTTACCTGTGTGACCGGCGTATCCGGCTCAGGCAAGAGCTCGCTGGTAAACGAGATACTCTATAAGGTACTGGCGAGAAAACTCAACCGTGCTTATACGGTACCCGGCAAACACAGGAAAATAAGCGGCATGCAGCAGCTGGATAAGGTGATAGCCATAGACCAGTCACCTATAGGCAGGACGCCCAGGTCCAATCCGGCCACCTACACCGGCGTATTTGACATGATAAGGGATCTCTTTGCAAATACCCAGGACGCCAAGGCAAAGGGTTACAAAAAGGGCCGTTTCTCTTTCAATGTAAAGGGAGGCCGCTGTGAAGCCTGCAGCGGTGACGGTATAGTCAAGATAGAGATGCACTTCCTTCCGGATGTATATGTGCCCTGCGAGGTATGCGGCGGCAAGCGTTACAACAGGGAGACCCTGGATATCAGATATAAGGGAAAGAACATCTCCGATGTGCTGAATATGACCGTGGAAGAGGCCATGGATTTCTTCAAGGCCGTGCCGAGCATCAGGAACAAGATCGAGACGCTCCATGAAGTGGGACTCGGCTATATCAGACTGGGGCAGCCCTCCACCGAGCTTTCCGGCGGCGAGGCTCAGAGGATCAAGCTGGCGGCCGAGCTATCAAGGCGTGCCACCGGCAAGACCGTGTACATCCTGGACGAGCCTACCACGGGACTTCATTTTGAAGATGTAAGGAAACTCATAGGCATCCTCCACAGGTTGACGGATGCCGGAAATACCGTTATAGTTATAGAGCATAATCTTGATGTCATCAAGAACGCGGACTATATCATCGATATGGGTCCCGAGGGCGGTGACGGAGGAGGGACCGTGATAGCTTCCGGTACCCCCGAAGAGGTTGCGAAGATCAAAAGCTCATATACCGGACAGTTTATCCGAAAAATGCTTAAATGAGGGGGTGCACATGTTCTGTCAGTTATTTGGTAAGTTTCTTGTTAAGAAAGGGATCATAAACGAAGAAGACTACCAGCTCATCATCCGGGAACAGATGCATGTAAGGGTGCGTCTGGGCACGATCGCGGTGGTAGAAGGTCTGCTTACCGAGGATCAGGTGGCCGAGATCAACAGGGAACAGCAGCAGCTGGATAAACGTTTCGGTGATATCGCGGTTTCAAAGGAGCTGCTGACGGAAGAGCAGGTCAGGGATCTGTTAAAGAAGCAGGGCAACGTGTATATGCAGTTTGTCCAGCTGCTTACGGACATGACGGATATGACTGCCGAGGACGTAGACGAATATGTGGAAAATTTCCGCAAGGAAGCAGGTTTCACCGAAACCGAGATGGCATATTTAAAGAGCGACGATATCGACCAGCTCCTTCCGGATTTTGTCATTACTTCCAAAGCCTATGTCAGGGATATAGCCGGGTTGGTGCTCAGGAACATCAACCGTTTCATTTCACGGGATTTCTATCTGGAAAAATCCTCCCGCAGAAAAGAATATAAATATTCACATCTTGCATATCAGGAACTTGCCGGTGATCACAGGATCTTTATAGGACTGGCCCAGGCCGAAGATAACGGAGCCTTCCTTAAGGTTGCCTCCGGTTTTTCGGGCGTACCCATGGATGATGTGTTTGAAGAGGCTTATGATTCGGTGAGTGAGTTTATAAACGTGACCAGCGGTCTCTTTGCAACGGCGCTCAGTGACCAGCATGTAAGTGTTGACATGGAGCCGCCTCTGGGCTTTGTGGACCAGACGGCTACAGGAGATTTTTACGTGATCCCTCTTGTGATAGAAGATCACAGGCTGGATCTGCTGATCGCTGCGGATACTGAATTCAAGGGCGGAGAGAACCCCATAGAAATGGGTCTTGTAAAGGATGTGAGCGACAGCTACGAATCCGTGGGAAAGGGAACGATACTGATCGTTGATGATTCCAGGATGTCCAGGACCATGCTGCGCGGTATCTTCGAGCGCGGCGGATACACGGTGGTGATGGAAGCGGCTAACGGAGAAGACGGAGTGGAAGCCTATAAGAAATACCTGCCCGATATAGTCACGCTGGATATCACCATGCCGAAAAAAGACGGTATTTCGGCACTGGAAGAGATAATGGCTTTTGATCCCGATGCACTGGTAGTGATGATCACGGCAGCAGGGCAGCAGGATAAACTGATAAATGCGCTGCGTATCGGAGCCAGACAGTTCATCAGCAAACCGTATTCAGAAGAGGAAATCCTCTTTAATATAAACAGCTTATTGGAATAAAAGGAGAAAAACACTAATGTCAGAAAACAAGATCCCCTACAAGATCTATCTGTCGGAGGATGAAGTACCCAAAGCATGGTACAACTTAAGGGCCGACATGAAGAATAAGCCGGCGCCTCTTTTAAATCCCGGCACACTCAAGCCTCTTACCGCAGAAGAACTTACACCTATCTTCTGTGAGGAACTGGTAAAACAGGAACTGGATGAGAACACCGCATTTATCGATATCCCTCAGGAGATAAGGGATTTCTACAGGATGTTCCGTCCCTCACCCCTGATCAGGGCATACTGTCTTGAGGAAAAACTGAAGACACCCGCAAAGATCTACTATAAGTTTGAGGGTAACAATACCAGCGGCAGCCACAAGCTGAATTCCGCTATAGCCCAGGCATATTATGCTAAGAAGCAGGGCCTTAAGGGTGTCACCACCGAGACCGGTGCAGGTCAGTGGGGAACCGCACTTTCCATGGCCTGCTCATATTTCGATCTGGACTGCAAAGTATATATGGTAAAGGTTTCTTATGAGCAGAAGCCTTTCAGACGTGAAGTGATGCGTACCTACGGAGCAAGCGTGGTACCTTCACCTTCGGATACCACCGAAGTAGGCAGGAAGATACTTGCCGAGTTCCCCGGTACCACAGGAAGCCTCGGCTGTGCTATATCGGAAGCAGTGGAAGTAGCGACCAAGAGCGAAGGATACCGTTATGTTCTCGGAAGCGTATTAAACCAGGTGCTGCTGCATCAGTCGGTCATCGGTCTTGAAGCAAAAGCAGCAATGGACAAGTATGGTGTAAAGCCCGATATCATCATCGGCTGCGCAGGCGGCGGATCAAACCTGGGCGGACTGATAGCACCCTTCATGGGTGAGAAGCTCCGCGGTGAGGCAGACTACCGTATCATCGCGGTAGAGCCCGCATCCTGCCCCAGCTTTACGAGAGGAACCTATGCATATGATTTCTGCGACACAGGTATGATCTGTCCTCTTGCAAAGATGTATACTCTGGGTTCCAGCTTCATACCTTCCGCAAACCATGCGGGCGGACTGCGTTTCCACGGCATGAGCTCTACACTTTCACAGCTCTATGATGACGGATACATGGAAGCGACCAGCGTGGAGCAGACTTCGGTATTTGAGGCTGCAGAGCAGTTTGCAAGAGTGGAAGGCATACTTCCCGCACCCGAAAGTTCACATGCAATAAGGGTTGCCATTGATGAAGCGATGAAATGTAAGGAGACCGGCGAAGAGAAGACCATACTCTTCGGACTCACCGGAACAGGATACTTCGATCTCGTAGCTTATGAGAAATTCCACAACGGAGAGATGAGCGACTACATCCCTACCGATGAAGAGATCGCAGCTTCGATAGCTAAGTTACCGAAAGTTTGAGGAGGAAAATAAAATGAGCATCAAAATAGGCATCATGGGATACGGCAATCTCTCGAGAGGTGTGGAGGCTGCCATCCGCCAGAATCCCGACATGGAGCTGGCAGCGGTATTCACAAGAAGAGATCCCGCAACAGTGAAAGTAAGAACAGAAGGAGTTCCCGTATTAAGCGAGAGTGAGATACTTGACTGGAAAGATAAGATAGACGTACTGGTACTCGGCGGCGGCAGCGCAACGGATCTGCCCGTGCAGACACCTAAGTATGCAGAGTACTTCAACGTTGTAGACAGCTTTGATACACACGCACGCATAGGCGAGCATTTCGGCAATGTTGATGCAGCAGCAAAGAAGGGCGGCAAGGTTGCAGTGATCTCGGTAGGCTGGGATCCCGGAATGTTCTCACTGCTGCGTATGGTAAGTGATGCAGTGCTTCCCGAGGGAAAGCATTATACCTACTGGGGCAAGGGCGTGAGCCAGGGTCATTCGGATGCCATCAGACGCATTGAAGGCGTTAAGGATGCAAGACAGTACACTGTGCCTGTTCAGGAATCCGTTGATAAGATCAGGAACGGAGAGACACCCGAATTCACCGCAAGACAGATGCATACCAGAGAGTGCTATGTAGTGGCTGAAGAAGGTGCAGATAAAGCACGCATCGAAAAAGAGATCAAAGAGATGCCCAACTATTTTGCCGATTACGATACCACGGTAAATTTCATCACCGAAGAAGAACTGAAGAAGAACCACAGCGGTCTGCCTCACGGAGGCTTCGTTATCCGCAGCGGCGTAACAGGTCTTGAGAAGGAAAACAAACACATCATAGAGTATAAGCTTCAGCTGGATTCCAATCCCGAGTTCACAGGATCTGTACTGACAGCATATGCGAGAGCTGCATATAAGCTTTCAAAAGAAGGCGTCAGCGGATGCAAGACCGTGTTTGATATCGCGCCTGCATATTTAAGTGCAAAGAGCGCAGAGGAACTCAGGGGACATCTGTTATAAAGGGGAAGAAAAATGAAGATCACCAAAAAGAAAGAAGGTACGACACTTACTATCGCACTGGAAGACAGTCTTAACACCAATACGGCTCCGGAACTGGAAGCTGAACTGAACGGCTGTCTTGACGATGTTAAGGAACTGATCTTTGATATGAAAGACCTGAATTACATCTCTTCAGCCGGTTTAAGGATACTGTTTGCCACACACAAGACCATGGGCAAGCAGGGCGGAAGCATGATAGTAAAGAATATCTGTGATGAGGTTAAGGATATCTTTGATATGACAGGCTTCGGACTGGTATTCACTGTTGAGCAGTGAGAGGTGAGAAACTCAGACTGAACAATTCACGGCAGGCCATGATGATGAACGACATGGCCTTTCCGGGAAGCGCCATAAATACGGTAGGATTCAGACTGGATTTTTCGGAATCCATAGCGGATAAACTGGAAAAGGCAGTCAGGACCGTTACGGAAAAAACGGTCCTATTGCACATGGCTTACGTCGAAGAGGACGGGGATGCGTATCTTAAGGATACGGGTGCTCCGGTCTGTGAAGTAGTGAGCCGGTCAATTGAAAACAAGGCAGAGGCGGACAGTCTCTGGGAAAAGGAAACGGAGCAGCATTTAGACCCCGGTACCTGGAAAGCGGAAGTATACGATTTCAGGCAGGGCGGATGCTGCGTGTTTTTTTTGATACATCATGTGCTGCTGGACGGATTTACGGCAATGCAGCTGGCACAGCTGTTTCTCTGCGAACTGGATGGCAGGCAGTGGCCCTCCGATATAGATCCTTCATATGATGGCAGCGATGAAAAAGAAATACTCCAGCAGGACAAAGAAGAAGATAAGAAATTCTGGATGCAGTATTTTGATGGGACGGATTCCGAAGATTCAGTGATGAGCGGTGAGGCGGAAAGCTGTGCAAGAAAACGATACATCCGCAGATTATCCGATGAACTGACAGAGAAGATCAACAGTTATGAAAAAAATAACGGGATAAAAGATTCCGGACTCTTCGGTGCAGCACTTTCTCTGTGGCTTGCAAGGACAACCCGGAAAAATAATGCTGTATTCCTGATGCCGCGTCTTAACAGGGATAATAAAGAAGAACTGTCGCAGATGAGCTGCCGTACACTGGTGGTACCGGTAAGGACAGAGATCTCGGAAGAAGACAGTTTTGAGGATATATGCAGGAAGTGCACTTCTCAGGCCAGGCTTGCATCAAAGCATAAAGCCTACGGTCTCAGGAACATCATAAACGAGCTGCACAGGACCGGCATCATTAACGGCGGACTGAGCGAGTATGTGCTTAACTGCATACACGGCGGCGTGCTTAAGAGCGATCATGTTTTTGAACTGAAGGAAAGCATGAGCGGCGGCATGAACAATCACGTGACCATGGCGGTGCAGAGAATGCCCGACTGCATCAATCTGATATATGACTACCGCGTCGGTATCATAGACGACGATAAGATCGGATTTTTCCATGAGGCGATAATAAAGATCATAGAACAGGCTGTGGAAGGGAGCCTGCTTCCCTGCGACATGGAAGTGGTGGGTGAAAAGGAGAAAGCCCTGCTTAACGCGATGCAGGGAGAAAAGATCGATATCGATGAAAATGCATCGATACCCGATGTCTTCAGAAAGGCAGCGGAAAGATACGCTGACAGACCCGCATATTATGCGGGGAAGTATTCCTACAGCTTTAAGGAACTGGATCTGGTTTCTAACCGCATAGCGAATGCGCTGATCGCCAAAGGCATCGGACAGGGTGAGCCCGTATTATACAAGCTGAAAAGAGACAGGCGTCTGATACCCTGTGTACTCGGAATACTTAAGAGCGGTGCTGCCTTCATACCGCTGGATCCCGCATATCCCCGGGCCCGCATAGAATACATACAGAATGACAGCGGTGCCAAATTCATGATCGTGTGTAAGGAGACCGTGGAAGATGACGGCTTTGAGCATCTGGATGCGGACGAGCTGATGGACTATACAGATGAGCGTGATCCGAAGCTTAATATACCTCAGGATCAGCAGGCCTACAGCATATATACTTCGGGAACCACAGGCAATCCCAAGGGTGTGATGCTTACACACAGGGGTATAGTAAACATCACGGATCCTGAAAATAATCCTTTCAACAGGGAAGTGGTAAAGAAGGGAAAAGGTCTGGTGGCCATAGGTTCCGTATGTTTTGACATTTCCCTGTTTGAATTTTTCGTTCCTCTGTTCAACGGCTGTTTTATAGAGATGGCGCCCGAGAAAGCAATGGCAGACCCGGGAGCTCTTGCGGAACTGCTGGTCAGACACGGGGCAAATCTTATACACTGTACGCCATCGAGACTCAGTGCATATCTTAAGGATAAAGGATTCTGCGAGGCGATGCACATGACCGATGCGATACTCTCCGCGGGCGAAGTGCTGCCGGGCAGACTGGTAGAGGAACTCAAGGGAAACTACGAGGTGCTGATCTTTAACGGCTACGGGCCTACCGAGACGACAATTGGTGCAACCATCACCGAGGAAGGTGATAATGTATCAATAGGAAAACCTATCGCCAACACAGGCATCATGATACTTGATGAAAAAGGCAGACTGCTTCCCTTCGGTGCAGCCGGAGAGATATGTATTTACGGAAAAGGCCTGGGTATAGGTTATCACAATCTCCCCGAAGAGACGGAGAAGAAGTTCAGGACGCTGCAGGGCAGAAGACTGTATTTTACAGGCGATCTGGGAAGGTTCATGGCTGACGGCCGTATCGAATACCTTGGAAGGAACGATTTCCAGGTAAAGATACGCGGACTCAGGATAGAGCTGTCCGAGATAGAAAACAGGATGCTGGGTTTTGAAGGAGTGGCAGATGCCTTTGTCCATGTGAGGAACATAGGCGGAAGAGAGAGCATCATCGGCTTCTACACCGTAAAGCCGGGCAGCAGCATTAAAGACGAGGAACTGAAGGAGTATCTGAAGAACCATCTGACCTATTACATGGTTCCCGATGTGATCAAGCAGATAGATGAGATACCGCTGACACCGGGAGGCAAGACGGATGCCAGGGCGCTTCAGGAGATACCCGTAGAGCTGACGCTGGAGTATCATGCACCGGAGAACGAGTACCAGCGCATCATCTGTGAGGAATTCCAAAAGATCTTAAAGCTCGAGCGTGTGGGCATCAGTGATAATTTCTTTGAAATAGGCGGTGATTCCCTCCGGGTGGCTGAGATCGTCAGCAGGATAAACGACAGGATAGAAGGGATAGAGCTTAAATTTGCGGATCTCTTCAGGTATCCCGCAGCGGAAGGCCTGTCCCAGTATATGTACAGGCAGAAGGCTTCCGTAGTGATTGAAGAGGACGATGCCAGATTAA
The DNA here is from genome assembly GCA_024687205.1 of Lachnospiraceae bacterium. Taxonomy (GTDB): domain Bacteria; phylum Bacillota; class Clostridia; order Lachnospirales; family Lachnospiraceae; genus NK4A136. Next base: position 11,567 of record JAILES010000038.1, on the reverse strand, counting down.
ACAAACCGGATTATGACAGGATAGATAAACTCCTGACAGCCAATACCCCTGCCCACCTTTCGGCAGGGATCAAAAGAAAGCTCGGAAACGTGCTGCTTACAGGGGCTACGGGTTTCCTCGGTCTTCATATGCTGACCGAAATACTGAAGAATCCCGAAGATTACGATAAGGTTTACTGTCTGATACGTCCCTCCGAGAGACTGGATCCGACGAAAAGACTGAAGAACCTTTTGAACTTTTTTGAAAGCGCAGATTATGTTACACTGTTGGGTGAGAGGGTATTTCCTCTTTCCGGCGATATATCGAAAGAAGAGATCTTTGATGCGGACCCGGGAGTTAAGTTTGATACGGTGATAAACTGCGCGGCCAATGTCGCACACTTTGCTTACGGCGACAAGCTGGAACGGGTAAATACCGGAGGTGTGAAAAATCTTCTGGAGCTCTGTGAGAAACAGAAGGCGATGTTTGTACAGGTCTCCACCATCAGCGTGGGCGGTCTTTATGAAAAAGGCAGGATACCGCTGAAGCTGGGGGAGAACAGCCTTTATATAGACCAGAAGATACACAATCAATATATACTGTCAAAGTATCTGGCCGAATATGAAGCCCTGAAGGCAATGTGCGAGGGAAGATGCGACGTTAAGATAATGCGCATCGGTAATCTGCAGGGAAGGCTTTCCGACGGCGAGTTCCAGCTTAACAGGAACACCAACGCCTTTACGAGAAGACTGGCCTCCTACGTAAAGACAGGCATCGTGCCCGAGAGTGTTTATTATTCCTATGTGGATTTTTCACCGGTTGATGAAGTGGCAGCCATGATAGAAAAGCTGGCGATGACCGACAGGAAACATACGATCTTCCACGTGATCCCTGCCAAAGAGATAGCCATGAGAAAACTCTTTGATGAAATCGAAAAAACGGGATACAATATAAGCGTGGTACCCGATGATGTCTTTGAAGAAAACATCGAGATGTTAAGAGATGAGGAAAGCTTAAGAGAGCTGGCTGAAGGCATAATCTTTGAGAGACCGGATCTGAGATATGAGTTTACCGGTGCAGACAGGGGCTTTACGAATCTGATGATAGAAGGCCTGGGTCTTAAGTGGGGCGAGATAAGCGACGGGTACATACATAAATGTCTGAAGGTACTGAACGAGTTCGGCGTATTTGAGAGGTAAGATGATATGAGCATAGACATTGTCATATTATGGTCGATAGCGGGTTTTTTATCCTTCATTTTTGTTGCGGTATCGTCCATTGTGACCTTAAAACCCGCAAAGCAAAAAGCTTATCTTGTGACAGGCTGGCTCTTTACCGCAGTTGTGGATTTTCTTGCGGTATTCATCAGCTATTTCTTCAATCTGACCGTTGATATCACCACTGCTCTGGTACAGCCTCTGCTGGCCTGTCTTGCTCTGGTATACATGTATGAAGACGATATCGAGAATAAACTCTTTGTGAGCCTGATGTTCTCACTTCTGGGATCGGCAGCTTCGTTTATGATCTGCGGTTCCCTGGATTCCCTGCTGGGAGCACAGCTGGGGTATTTCTCAAGCAATCCTGACATAGGACCTTATACGGTTGAGAACATACTGCTGTATATAGTTCTTAAGACTCTTACACTCGGCATACTGGAAGTGCTCTATATCATCTTCCTGAGAAAGAGGATCATCCGGAGAATGCAGGAAGCCAGAGGACTGCTTAAGAAAAACCTTACAGCTCCCATAGTGAACATCCTGTGTTTCTATGTTATAAATGCGATCACGAACCAGACCGGGATATTTCCATCCAGTCCTTATTTCTTTCCTCTGTATCTGACGATCTGCATAATCATTATCGTAGAGTATCTGCAGATCTTCTCTTCCATCAGGTGGACTGCGGAAGCCAGAAGAGTAGAGGAAGAGAAACAGACGATAGTCGCGGAGCTCAATGTAGCTGCGAACATACAGGCAGATATGCTGCCCGGTGAGTTTCCCGCTTTTCCCGACAGGAAGGAGTTCGATCTGTATGCGACCATGGATCCCGCAAGGAACGTGGGAGGAGATTTCTATGATTTCTTCCTGATAGACGAGGATCACATAGGTCTCGTGATAGCCGATGTATCCGGCAAAGGTATACCCGCATCTCTGTTCATGGTCATAGCCAAGACCCTGATCAAGAACAGGGCACTGCTGGGAGGTTCACCATCGGAAGTGCTTGAATATGCCAATGAGCAGCTCTGCGAAGGCAATAAGGAGGAGTTGTTTGTAACGGTTTGGTTTGCTATACTTCAGTTATCTACCGGAAAAGGCGTGGTGGCTAATGCCGGCCATGAACATCCGGCGCTTCGCAGGGCAGGCGGGGATTATGAGCTGGTGATCTACAATCATGCTCCCGCGGTCGCGGCCATGGAGGGTATCAGGTTCCGCGAGCATGAATTCGAACTGCATCCCGGAGACAGCCTCTATGTTTATACCGACGGTGTGCCCGAGGCCACAAACATCGAAGAAGAACTTTTCAATACCGACAGGATGCTTCAGTCGCTTAACAGAAACAAGGACGCCGACCAGAAGACCATACTTGAAGAAATGAAAAAAGACATGGATGCCTTCGTGGGTGAGGCAGACCAGTTTGATGATATAACGATGCTGGGATTCAAGTACTTTGGACCGGGAAAGGAGTAAGGGATGAAAGAACTTAACGTAATCGCCAATATTGATAACATTGACGAAGTCATGGAGTTTGTGACGGAAGAGCTGGAGAAGCTGGAATGCTCCCTTAAGGTGCAGACTCAGATAGAGACAGCCGTGGAAGAGCTCTTTGTAAATATAGCAACTTATGCTTACAAACCGGACGAAGGTCCCGCAACCGTCAGGGTAGAGGTGGAAAAAGAGCCGCCTGCCATATCCATTACCTTCATAGACCAGGGTGTTCCCTACGATCCCCTGGCCAAGACAGATCCCGACGTGACCTTATCCGCCGAAGACAGAGAGATAGGGGGCCTCGGCATATTCATGGTCAAGGAGAGCATGGACAACATCGACTATGAATACAAGGACGGAAAAAATATACTGCATATCAGGAAACTTATATGAGACGGATATTGATAACCAATGATGACGGCATCACTTCGGCAGGACTGGTAAGACTCGCCGAAGAGGCCGTGAAATTCGGAGAGGTGTGGATAGTCGCACCCGATCATGAGAGGAGCGCAGCTTCACACAGCATAAGTTTAAGACATCATATCGATGTCTTTCCTTATTGCTTTCCGCTGGAAGGCGTAAAGGCCTTCAGCTGTACGGGCACACCTGCGGACTGCATACGGGTGGGTTGTCTGGCAGTGATGCCTGAAAAACCCGATGTGGTACTGTCCGGAATTAACTACGGCTACAACTGTGCTACGGACCTGCAGTACTCGGCCACCGCCGGGGCTGCTTTCGAGGGTGCTTTCCAGGGAGTGAGGTCTTTTGCCATATCGGAGAATGCGGGTGAATGCCACGAGGTGACCGACGCATATCTTCACAGCATACTGGAAGAGTACATCGATGCCGACTGGGAGCCCATGCATATCATAAACGTGAATTTCCCGGGATGCGCGCTTGCGGATTATAAGGGGATCAAGAGAGACTGCAAAGTCTCCATGGGAAGCTTCTTCAGGGATACCTACCTGGAACTTGAAAAGATCGAAAACGGCGGCATGCGCCTGATGGTAAACGGAAAATACAATGAAGATGCAGAGGAAGACACTGACTTCATGGCCATCATCACCGGCCATATCGCTGTGTCAAGCGTCAGTAATATCGGATTCTGAAAGCTCCTTTTTATATTCGGACAGCTCCTTCTCGATACGCTCCAGCGGCAGGGGATAGCTCAGTTCTTTCTGTATCTCCTTTGCCGAGAGCCCGAGATTATACAGGTGGCGGATGCCACCCCTGGCGGCCACATCAAAAGTGAAGTTATGAAGCGCCCTGTTGAATATGCTTTTATCTTCCTTTTCTTCCATGAAATTTACTATATCACAGACTCCTGATGATGACAAACCGCCAAATTCGTGTTAGAATATACGGATAAGGCTGACTGATGAGGGGTTATATTTTTTCCACCGTGCTAAGGGGGTTACTGCATGGATCTTAAGACCGTAAAGATAGCCGATGAGCCCAGGATCGAAGTTCACGGCAGGACCGTTGAATCAAGAGATCCGGTCATGCTTCTGTGGACAGGGTCTTACATAGAGATGACGGTGCGCTGCAGCGAGCTGTACATTGACATGGAAGCACCCTTCGAGACCTTTGAGAACTGGATACTCATAGAGATAAACGGACGTCTGATGACACGTCAGATGGCTCCGAAGGAAAGAGGCTGGCTGTGTGTCTTCAGGAACAAGATGGCATCCAAGCCCACTACGGTCCGTATCATTAAAGAAGTACAGGCTATGAATTCCGATAAACAGCATTGTCTGAAGTTCTATTCGGTATGCCTGGACGGAGACATACTCCCCGTTAAACCCAAAAAACTTAAGATAGAATTCGTCGGCGATTCCATTACTTCGGGTGAAGGAGCCATAGGTGCGAAAGAAGAGGAAGAGTGGATCTCGATGTTTTTCGGACACAGCAATTCCTATCCCTATCTTGTATCCAAAGCACTGGATGCGGACTACCGCGTTATCTCTCAGAGCGGCTGGGGCATAAGGAGTTCCTGGGATAACGATCCCAACTGTTCCATTCCTCTGCATTATAAAGAGATCTGTTCGGTGATGCCCGAGGAAACCTTCAAGCCTCTGGGTTTCTACGAACCCAATAATTTCAAGGCCTGGCGGCCCGATGTGGTAGTGGTGAACCTGGGAACCAACGATGACGGAGCCTTTCACAATTCTCCCTACTTCGATCCGGTAACAGGAGAAGAATTCAAACAGCATATGAGCGGGGACGTTTTCAGTAACGGTATATTCTATCCCGGAACGGATTACGATCCCGATGATCTTTATAAACTTCAGAAAGCGGTAAAAGATTTTCTGAGGACCCTTCGGAAGAATAACGTGGATGCCTGGATCATATGGGCATACGGAATGCTGGGTGATGCGATGAAACCCGTGATAAAAGCGGGGATCGCTGATTTTATAAAAGTAACCGACGATGAAAGGATCGTATATCTGGATCTGGATCAGGTTACGGATAAGACTGTCGGAGCACGTCAGCATCCCGGCAGGCCCTGTCATAAACAGGCAGCGGAGAAAATAGCAAGGTGCATATTGGAGCGCATGCCCCAGGCAAGAATAAACAGAAACTCAAGGATAAGGTTATGAAAACAGGTTTTGACAACGACAAGTATTTAACACTTCAGTCAGAAAAAATACAGGAAAGGATAAAGGCCTTCGGCGGCAAGCTTTATATGGAATTCGGCGGCAAGCTTTTCGATGATTTCCATGCATCCCGCGTGCTTCCCGGTTTTCAGCCCGATTCAAAGATCAGGATGCTGAAGAACCTCAAAGATGATGCCGAGATAGTGATAGCCATCAATTCCGCCGACATAGAGAAGAACAAGGTCAGAGGCGATCTGGGTATCACTTATGATGTAGACGTACTCAGACTTATAGATGCCTTCCGTGAATCGGGCCTGTACGTCGGCAGCGTAGTGCTCACGCAGTATGCGGAGCAGCCTTCCGCAGTCAACTACAAAAAGAAACTGGAAACCCTCGGAATCAAGGTATACAAGCATTATAATATAAGCGGTTATCCCGCAAACGTACAGTATATAGTCAGTGACGAAGGTTTCGGAAGAAATGAATATATAGAGACCAGCAGGTCGCTGGTGGTAGTGACCGCCCCGGGACCGGGTTCCGGAAAAATGGCCACCTGCCTGTCACAGCTCTATCATGAATATAAGAGAGGGGTAAAGGCCGGTTACGCCAAGTACGAGACCTTCCCGATCTGGAACCTTCCTCTCAAACATCCGGTCAATCTGGCTTATGAAGCGGCAACAGCGGATCTGAACGATGTGAATATGATCGATCCCTTCCATCTGGAAGCTTACGGTGAGACCACGGTGAACTATAACCGCGATATAGAAGTCTTCCCGGTACTGAACGCGATGTTCGAAAAGATCATGGGCGAGTCCCCTTATAAATCACCTACCGATATGGGGGTAAATATGGCGGGCTTCGGTATCGTGGATGATGAGGCCTGCAGCGAAGCCTCAAAGCAGGAGATAATCAGAAGATATTATTCGGCTTTATGTCAGAGAAGGCAGGGCAAGAGCAGCGATGACGAAGTGATCAAACTGGAACTGCTGATGAAACTGGCAGGCGTCACCAGCGAGAACAGACCGGTAGTCGGTGCGGCACTTCTGAAAGCCGAAATGACCGGAGGCCCCGCTGCTGCAATGCAGCTTGCCGACGGCAGGATAATAACCGGTAAGACCAGTGAACTGCTGGGTGCATCTTCGGCGATGCTGCTGAATGCATTGAAAACACTGGCCGATATACCCGATGATGTAAAGCTGATCTCACCCGAGATAATAGAACCCATACAGTCACTGAAGGTGGAACATCTCGGCAATCACAATCCGAGACTCCATACAGACGAGATACTGATAGCACTTTCGGTATGTGCGGCTACAGATGAGAAAGCAGCGAGAGCGCTGGATCAGCTGAATAATCTGAAGGGCACGGAAGTCCACACCAGCGTGATACTTTCATCCGTGGATATGAAGACTTTCAGAAAGCTTGGAGTCAATCTCACAAGTGAACCGAATTACCAGACAAAAAAACTTTACCACAGTTGAGAATAACAAGGAGGGACAGCAATATGGCGGTAGCAAAAGACAGGGAAGCGGATCTGAGAGAACTTGAGGAACTGGCGGGAAAATCGGAAACAGCGATAGCGAATAAAATGGCTATGAGCTGCCTTACGGTTATCAATTCGATCATAAGTCTGGCTTATCTGCTGGAAGTGTTCAAGGGAGCAAGAACGATAGGCTACGTCATCCTGACGATCCTGCTGGCCTTCATTCCTGTAGCTATAGGCTGGGCCATAAGGTCAAACGATAATGATTCGATGTACATAAGATATGTCGTGACCGTGGGCTTCGGGATATTATACACCTTTTTGCTCTTTACTGCGCAGAATGATCTTGTATTTACTTATGCACTTACGATACTGGTCGCTATCACAGTTTATAATTCAAGAGCCCTTATAGCTGCTTTCGGCTGGACGATAGTTGCGGAGAACGTTATCTATGCGATCATCAAGGTAACGGGTGCCGAGGATCCCAAAGCGATCCTTACCACGATAGAGATCCAGGTCCTTCTGATGGCGGTCATCGTGATCTTCCTGACAATGGTATCAAAGGTTAATATTGAGTTTGAAGAGATAAGAATGGCAGGTATCAAGCTCGGTGAAAGAAAATCCCAGGCACTTACCGACAGGATACTTGAGGTGACGGCACGTATGAGCGACACCATCGGATCCGTCAGCAGCGAGATGGAGACACTTAAGGAATCCGTGGACAGAACAGTGGATTCCATGGAAGAGGTATCCAGCGGTACCGCCGAGTCTTCAGATGCGGTACAGCGACAGCTGCTCAAGACCGAAGAGATACAGGGACATGTAAGTGATGTTGAAAAGGCAGCAGCCGTGATAAATGAGAATGTTAAGAACACCGGTGATGCCGTTAAGGAAGGAACCAAGCATATCAAGGAGATGAACAGCCTTACTAAAGAAGTGGACCAGGCAGGTAAGGATGTTGCCGTTGCTCTTGAAGTATTCAAGCAGACCACTTCCAAGATGAACACGATCACCGATATCATAACCGATGTGGCCAGTGAGACCAGCCTGCTTTCACTCAATGCATCCATAGAGGCAGCAAGAGCCGGCGATGCGGGCCGCGGATTTGCGGTAGTCGCCAGCGAGATTTCAGGCCTTGCTACACAGACCACGGAAGCTACCGGTAATATCATCGACCTGATAGAGAACATTAATTCCCAGCTGGATACCATGGTCGATACGATACAGCATCTGATCAAGACAGGTGTGGAAGAGAGCCGCTGTGCGGAGCAGACAGCAGACAGTTTCAAGAGCATATCGGAAAGCGTGGAAGTGATAGAGAAGCATTCAGATGATCTGGGTAAGGTGGTCACGAGCCTGGCATCAGCCAACAGGGAGATCGTTGACAGCATCCAGACCATATCGGCCATAACCGAAGAAGTGACGGCTCATGCTTCCGAGACACATGATGCAAGCGTTCAGAACCAGAGCATCGTAGACGGCATCAACGATATGGTGGCTGAACTGAACAAAGATGCCGTGGAGCTGAAAGCATAAGGAATGCCGTTTAACAGATTTAAGAAGCACAATAGCGCGGAAATACTGCCGTCCGTTTTTGGGGCGGCAGCAGCCGCGCTTGTTTTTTTGTGTTCCTGCGGGAGTACGCAGGAGCCGGAGCCGGTGCAGACTCCGGCAGTTAAGGAAGAGACCGTGGCAACACCCACGGAAACAGCTGAAGTCGAAGTTACGGAAGAAACAGAGGCAGAGCCGGCTGAGCTGCCGGCAGCAGAACAGCCAGTCGAAGAGAAGGAGGAGAAGATGAAAGATCCGGTATTGTTGTATCAGGGGCACGCAAGTCTGCGTATTGTTACGGGTGATGATAAGGTGATCTACATCGATCCCTTCTGCGGCGAGGGCTACGACCTGCCTGCCGATCTGATACTGCAGACTCATGATCATTTCGATCACTGCGACATGTCAAAGATACAGAGCAGGAATGAAGACTGCAGGCTGATCACCCAGAAGGAAGCTCTGGAGGGCGGAGTACATCAGAGTTTTGATCTGGGTTACGTGAGTGTGGAAGCTGTGGAAGCGGGCTATAACAAGAATCATGATAAGAAAAAATGCGTGGGCTATATACTTACATTTCCTAATAATGTGAGTCTGTATGTCAGCGGAGATACTTCGAAGACCGGGCAGATGGCAGAGCTTGCGGACAGGAATATAGATTATGCTTTCTATTGCTGTGACGGCGTATACAACATGGATGCCGCAGAAGCTTCCGAATGTGCGGCTCTGGTAGGAGCCAAGGTGAACATCCCTTATCATACGGGTTCTGCAGCGGTGACCGTTTTTGACAAAACAAACGCTGAGCGCTTCAATGCACCCGGTGCTGCCATTGTAACGCCCGGAAGCGAACTTACACTTGTACCTGCCGGAGAGTGAAGGGATGGGCGTCATTCAACACAATATGCTGGCCATGAATGCCAACAGGATGCTGAATATCACCGGCGGAAAGAAAGCTAAATCTTCAGAGAAGCTTTCTTCGGGATACCGCATTAACCGTGCTGCAGATGATGCGGCAGGGCTTGCCATTTCCGAAAAAATGCGCAGACAGATAAGAGGCCTGGACCGTGTAGCTGAGAATATCAGCGACGGTATAGGCTTTTGTCAGGTTGCGGACGGAGCGCTGAACGAGGTCCATGATATGCTTCACCGCATGACCACCCTGGCAATACAGTCTTCCAACGAGACCAACAGTGATACAGACCGTGAATATCTCGATGCAGAAGTACAACAGCTGAAGTCGGAATGCGAGAAGATCTTCAAGGAAACTTCTTTTAACGAACGTCTGATCTGGGACACCCCCAATGCACTGGAGCAGATAGGGACCGAGAAGAAGAGGGCTCTCGGGAATATAGGAACAAGCAGCAATCATGACATAAACAATGAGAATTTCGGGGCGGTTCCCTATGGCAGCATACAGGTGGTCGCCGATGCCGGTACCGGCGTCAGCCTTAAATGGAAGGATTATGACGGTAAGAACCATACCACTAATCCTATTTCCTGGGATGAACTGGCAGAGAAGAATTACCGCTTCGATATGAGCGATTATTTTAATCCTGCAGATACATCTCTCTTTGACGGTTCGGGGAATCCGTTCTTTAAGCATGAGATAGCTTTTTCAAAGAGGCCCGAGGCCACTGTTGCGGATATCGTGGAGGCTATAAACGGGCTGAATATCTACACGTCAAACGGTACTTCTACATCTACCCAGTGGGAGGGTACGAGCAGCAGCCTGTCATCAAGCTGTTCAATTAATTATTCTGCGGAATATGCTTCCAGAAAAATGGCATCGGGTATAGAGTTTAATGCCACTGATGATGATTTCATAGAGCCGAAGCTGAACGGCGCGGGAACTACCAACCTCAGTACACATCCGGCTGATGCGACTGTTGAGGCGGCGAGGAGTGATAGTACGGGCTGGACCTTCGATTTTGATATGCCGGGTGTCGGGGCTGTAAAGGCTCAGTGTACAGGTATCAGCTACTCATCAAACGACAGATCGGATGAAGCGGAGGGTATATGGTGGAACTGGCAGACAAGATCTAACGGTACAAAGTATCAGAACGGATATTCATATTCTACATCTCCTACAATGGCCGGAGTTATGGATGCGCTGACGGGCACACATGGATTGCTTTCCCTTGAAAACGGCGGGAACAACAGGGGATCAGGCACAGTAAGTATGAGCTTTACGATCACTTCAGCTTCGGCATACTCTTTCGGAGGTACCAGCAGTAACTCTGTCGGAACGATGAATATGAGCTTCGGCGTGTCGCAGACGGATACCGAGCAGAGCATACTGAATAAGATAAATTCGGTTTTTAATGATAATACGATACTTGATATTGCCAAGACATCTGCTAATCCGGAGTATTTTTCAATAGGTTCTCTCAGCACCAGAAATACCATGATAGATACACCTATCTACGGCGGTGTCTGCAAGATACAGATACAGTCGGGGGTGGAAGCAGGACAGTTCATCGATATCATATATGACACCCTCGGTCTGCTGCAGCTGGGAATAAGCGGTACCGATATCAAGACCGTGGATAATGCCCAGGAAGCCATACAGGATATCAAGGAAGCCATGGGGATCATAAGCGAACAGCGTTCGACCTTTGGTGCTTATCAGAACCGCCTGGAACATGCTTATGATGTCAATAAGAATACTTCCGAAAACACCCAGGCAGGCGAATCCCGCATCAGGGATACGGATATGTCTGCCGAAATGGTGGAATACTCCAAGCACAATATCCTTGAACAGGCCGGAACCTCCATGCTGGCCCAGGCCAATCAGGCCAGCCAGGGAATCATGGGCTTGCTGCAATAAAGTCCCGGTCCATAGTTTTAAATATGCCCTTGAAAGTATCACGATCCTGTGATACTTTTATTTTACATTACAGGATATCTTTCAAAATCCTGAGTCACTTAATTTCGCGGATCCGATAACCGGTTTCTTAAATATGCCGGTGTATAGTAGTCCTGATTATCCGGAGATCTGTTTTTATTTTCAAACTGATAATTTAATAGCTTTAATCTGAAGATGTTTTTTTTGATCGAAGAAAGGAGAATTATTATAATAATTCAGTGAGAAAACCCCTTCCGACGTATGTCGGTTGAGGGATGAATCACCTTTTTGTATTTTCCTGATCTTACATATTTACGCTTGTGTTCGTCGGTACGCTGCCCTTCGATATATGACTTCACGGTATCCATAGAAACCGATCCCGTAGTCGCGCAAAAATAGCTCGCACTCCAAAA
>JAILES010000037.1 GCA_024687205.1 Lachnospiraceae bacterium | reverse complement strand
GCAACGATATCCTTGTTCTTTGTTACATAGTAGATCTTCGGTGCAGCACCGTCGGCAGCTTTCACATTAACCTTGAATTCCTTCTTGCTGCCCTTCTGCAGCGTCAGCTTCTTACTGTCAAATTTGAGTGCCGTTACTTTGGCGCTTCTGTCTGCATCGGCAGGAAGATTTTCCAGAACCTGATCGTCCACTTTCAGCTTCTCTTCATAGGACACGATCACATCTTCCTTGCCCATCACAAATATGGTGTTTGCGGACACGGGCTCCTTGGGAGTAGCACCTGTCAGATCCCACTTAACAAAGCTGTAATCAGCCTTCTCGGTCCAGGAAATGGAGATGGTCTCATTTTCCTTTGCATTCGTCACTTCCTTGCCCGCGCTGTTCTTTACGGTAGCTCCCTCAACAACGCTTATGCTGTGCAGCGGCGCATCCGCAGCCGGCGCAGGTGCAGGTGTCGGCTTATTATTATCGTCATCATCCTTCGGATCCGGGTTAGGGTTAGGATTGGGATCCGGGGCCTTGGCATCTTTCGATACGGTATATTTAACCCATGCGGTTTTTCCGCCATAAGTAACTATTACCCAGGCAGTACCTTCACCAACGGCTTTAACGGTAGCCGTATCGGAACCAAAATCTTCGTAACTTACGGTAACAACACTCGTATCAGTGGATGTCCATACCGCAGGATTAAAGAATACCATTTCCCCTGTAGGTTCAGTATGCTTGGCTGTAAGCGTCTCTGTTGCATCGGGCTTGATACTTCTTTCAGCATTACCATCAATGCTGAGAGTATAAGCATAATTTCCTAATCCCTGTGCATTAGGTTCATATTTAATGGTAGTAGCAGCACGGCTTACGGCATTAAGTGCAGCATTGGTAAAGGAATAGCTAAACTTCTGAGGCCTGTTCCATACCAGATCTCCACCGATCTTTTTCAGTTTGTACTCAATTCCGTAATGGGAATAAAAAGCACAATCAACCATTGAAGGATCAAATTCCGTTACTGCCTGTCCGTTAAGATATAAAGTAGGATATGATTCTCTGGGATCCTCTACATAGTTATTTACCGAAACCAGTGTTTCAATATAAACATATTCATCGCTGCTGTCGTATTTTTCGGAAACGTCAGCAGCTCCTACAACACTTCCGTTTGTTACGGTGATAGTTGCTATCTTTGTATAAGCTGCATCACCCTCCTTGGTGATTTCCAGCGAATAATCGCCGGGTACCAGCCATGAGCTATCACTGCTTTTTAATTTAATCGAAAAAGTACCGAGAACAGTTCTTTCTACTGTACCCACCAGGCTGTTGATAGTCCAGGTATACCCGCCGTCATTAATAAGATCCCGATAGCGGTTTTCATATACGCTTGCTTCTGATGAAGTACCATTTTGTTCAAATCCTACTTCATGGGCCACAGCGTTTTCATCTCTCAGTATGGCAGAGATCTCAATATCATTTCCCTGCCAGTTGCCTGCTACCACTATCCCCCAGTTATCTCCGTTAGCAAATACCAGACCGGGATCCACTCCCTCATCTACATCGAATAAGTCCGTATAGTTGACGGTCTGATGTGCTATAGTGTCTGCGTCTCCCTTAAAAGTAATAGTTCTGCTGCCTTCCCACAAAAGAGTATCGGTATTGTCTATTATGGCTATCGTTACATCTACAGGCTGATCAAGAGTAATACCGGGAATATTATCTTTTATGAAAAGTGCCGTTGAATTATATCTTTCCAGGGTATACTGCGTTTCTCCTATCGTTGCTATTACATGATAATCCCTGTTATTTTTCAGCCCGTCAAATTCTACCAAAAGAGGATGATTATCACCTATCTGATAATAGGTGTTGTTTCTAGGTAATATAGGTTCAACTACCGGCCAGTCTCTCTGGAACATTCCTCCGGCTCTTTCTACAGGATTTAATGTGGTTGCAACAAAACATGCAGGGAGTTTGTCAACAGTCACTGAATTACTTACGATCACGTTATCATCAAGATCTATGCGCCCGTGCATCTGGGCATCATCATTATATCCGAGATAAGTCAGTCCGGACAGATCCGGAAGAAATCTTATATCATTTCCGGGCATATTCAAGATAGAAAGATACTTTAAGCTCGCCAGCTCGCTTATATCTTTTATATTATGATATTTATAATGGAGGCTTAAGAGAGACTTAAAATTCTCGATACCGGCCAGGGATTCTGCATATTCAAGGTAAGACTTTGTTCCCGTATCCGAAAGCAAAGTAACACGTTCAACAGCAGATAGCATTACGGGATTATCAAACGTAGCTTTTACATTATAACTGAAATACGGATCTGTAAAGTCAGCTGTTATATCCTTGTCAGCACAGGTAGTGAACGTTGCATCGTCAGTAAGATAAACTAAAGTATCCCCTGACGTCTGGAGCGCCAGACGATAATGATAAGTTGTTTCAGGCTCAAACAATAACTCACCATATGCAGGAAACAGATATGCCGCATTATAACCGTAAGCAAGATGTTCCATACGGCTCCTGTATTCATAATCGTCACTATAAGCTGTTTCAACATGTGTCTCTATATTAGTGTCTATCGCCTGATTTGCCGAAGCAACGAGAATTATTTCATGCCCGGGATAATAGTGCCAGGCCTTTGCTGATGCTGCTGTTTCTCCTATCGGTGTCAACGGCTCATCAAACTCAGCATTGATCCATACAATATTGACACCTGGATCTGCACTGTAATCCACAACATTTAAGTACGGATCTTCTACAGGATCATTTCCTTTCTCTTCGGTGACACTTATCTCCGTATCATCCGGCATCGCTGTACCTTCCGCATATACCGGCAATTGCAGTTGTGTGGCTATCATTACTACACTCATCAATAATGAAAACCATCGTTTAAAACTGTTGGTCATTCTTTTCATTTTTCTCCCCTTCCTTTCATAATGTTTGGTAATATATATGATCAGAGACCTGCTCTGTTTAAGCACATCCTTTATAACTTATTTGATCTCTATCCTGAATTTCCGCAGATTAATAAACAGACCCGCTCTTTTTTGAGAAATGTCTGACACAGATGTTCTTTGATCTTTTTTACTTCCGGTTTAAATGCAGCCATACGGATCCTCCCTGATCGGGTTGCACAGTCACCTAGTTATGTAATATTTTAGCACATTTCGCTTTATGACACAAGATTATCTCAAAGACTGCGTAAGCAATAAAAAAGGAGGCTGCAGAATCTGCAGCTTCCTTTTCATCCGATCACTTGATCGTTACTTCGATTTTCTTGCTTATCTTTCCGCACTTAACTTTGATCGTTGCAGGCTTGCCGGCCTTGGTCTCTTTCTTTGCTGTGATCACACCGTTCTTAACGCTTACTCCTCCTGCACCTGTGATCTTCAGCTTGCCCATATCCGTTGATCCGACAGGCTCGATCACTGCTTCTATCGTTCCGCTGGTGCCCTTTCGCAGTTCCATCTTCAGATTGCTGTCTACTTTCAGG
>JAILES010000019.1 GCA_024687205.1 Lachnospiraceae bacterium | reverse complement strand
TGCTGTCTCGGCTGCCATCTGTGCTGCATAAGGAGTAGATTTCTTTGAACCGCGGAAACCAAGGCCGCCGGCTGATGCCCATGAAAGAGCATTTCCTTCGCTATCCGTAAGAGTTACGATAGTGTTGTTGAAGGAAGCCTGAATATGTGCCTGTCCATGTTCAACGTTTTTCTTGACGCGCTTTTTCGTCGTCTTCTTGGAAGCTGATGTACTTTTCTTTGTTGCTGCCATAAAACTAACCTACTTTCTTTTCCTTTGATTATTTGAGTTTATTGATTACTTACTTCTTCTTACCTGCTACAGTCTTCTTGGGACCCTTACGTGTACGTGCGTTGGTCTTTGTCTTCTGACCACGAACGGGAAGTCCCTTCCTGTGACGGATACCGCGATAGCATCCTATTTCCTGGAGTCTCTTGATATTAAGTGCGAGTTCTCTTCTCAGATCACCTTCTACCATGTACTCCTCATCGATGATCGCACTGATCGCCTTCACCTCGTCATCGGTCAGATCTCTGCAGCGTGTGTCAGGATTAACTTTTGCTGCATCGAGGATCTTGGTTGCGCTTACGCGTCCGATGCCGTAGATGTAGGTAAGTCCGATCTCGACACGTTTGTCTCTCGGTAAATCAACACCTGCAATACGAGCCATTTTTAATTCCTCCGCTAAAAATTGGTGTGCCGCTCTTTACTATATGAAGAGCAGCAATTAACAGTTACAAATTGACTGGGGTATTTTCATACCCGGCCGGTCTCCCGGCTTTGCCTCTCCGCGTTTCATGGAAAGTATCAATCGTAAATGCACGGTACCCACCAAGGTGCACCTCACATTTATCGACAGGATCGCACTTCTCAGCCCTGACGCTGTTTGTGCTTGGGATTCTCACAGATTATCATGATCCTCCCTTTCCTTTTGATTACTTTACACTTTTCACAAATAGGCTTCACTGATGATCTTACCTTCATGTTATGCCCTCCTTTGATGGTGTAATCACCCACATGTTACAAGGCCACTCAAAAAGCGACCGTTATCCAATATAACACAAGCAAAAACTAATTGCAAGTGTTTTTTGAATGATTTGGAAACAAGTTTCCAAATCATTCCCCTCCGGGAAGGATGCGCACTCGCGCGAAAGGTAGATGTTGCCTGACGGCAACCGCGCTCGGCGCCACGAATTCCGCAAGCGGAATTCGAATTTCTATTTATCCCTCCATATGATCCTGCCCTTGGACAGGTCATAGGGTGAGAGTTCCAGTGTTACCTTGTCACCGGGAAGTATCTTGATGAAATTCTGGCGAAGCTTTCCGCTTATGTGTGCCAGCACTTCATGACCGTTCTCAAGCTTAACCTTGAACATGGTGTTAGGAAGCTTCTCGGTTACTGTTCCTTCAATTTCGATCACATCTGCTTTAGACATTCATTCCTCCCTGATCATATCAATGAAAGTATCTCAGGATCACCGTCGGTGATCAATATCGTGTTTTCATAGTGGGCCGAAGGTGAACCGTCGGCTGCAACCACCGTCCAGTCATCATCCAGCCATTCCACATCGCCTCTGCCGAGATTTATCATGGGCTCTACCGCTATCGTCATACCGGCCTGAAGTTTCGGCCCTCTTCTCGTCTGTCTGAAGTTGGGGATCTGGGGATCCTCATGAAGACTGGTTCCCAATCCGTGTCCGACAAGTTCTCTTACTATACCGTAACCGAAAGGCTCTATATAGTCTGCGATGGCATTTGATATGTCCGACACATGATTGCCGGCTCTAGCCTGCTTTATGCCTGCAAAAAACGCATTCCGCGTTTCATCTATCAGCTTCTGTCTTTCCGGCGATATCTGACCGACTCCGTAGGTTCTTGCCGCATCCGAGTGATATCCCTTGTAAATGATGCCTGCATCTATTGCTACGATGTCTCCCTCCTGAAGTACCTTCTCCCTGCTGGGTATACCGTGAACGACTTCTTCGTTCACCGATACGCAGATGGAGGCGGGATAGCCTTCATAGTTCAGGAAATTGGATTCGACGTTCCTCTCCTTTATGAACTTGGCCGCTGCCTCATCAAGTGCGCTGGTAGGCAGTCCCGGTTTTATCAGTTTTGCGAGCTCCAGATGCATCTCCGCCAGCATTCTGTTGGATATGCGCATCAGCTCGATCTCTCTTGGTGATTTGATTGAAATTGACATTTGTTTATCCCAGTATCTTCTTTATGTCTGCAAAGACTTCGGCGGAATCCTTTGTGCCGTCTACAGTCTTAAGCACGCCCTTGTTGTTATAAAAATCGATGAGTGGCTGGGTCTGCTGATGATATACGCTTAAGCGGTTCTTAACAGTCTCTTCCTTATCATCGTCGCGCTGAACCAGTTCCGAACCGCAGGCATCGCAGATCCCCTCGGTCTTGGGCGGGATATGTACGATGTGATAGGTGGCACCGCACTTAAGGCAGGCGCGTCTTCCGCTCATACGTTTTACGATGTTCTCATCGGGTACTTCCACATCTATTGCGAAGTCAACCTTCTCGCCAAGCTTATCAAGCTCAGCGTCAAGTACTTCTGCCTGAGGTATGGTTCTGGGGAATCCGTCAAGCACATATCCGTTTGCACAGTCTTCCTGTGCCACCCTGTCAAGCAGGATACGTACGGTCAGCTCATCAGGAACCAGTTCACCTTTATCCATATATGCCTTAGCTTCTTTGCCTAATTCAGTTCCGTTCTTGATATTTGCGCGGAAAATGTCCCCGGTGGATACATGGGGCAGTTTGTAGGTTTCCGCTATCATCTTGGCCTGTGTGCCTTTTCCGGCACCCGGAGCTCCGAGCATTATTATCTTCATTTTCTTCTCCTTGTGTAAAAAACGAATCTTTACAATAATGATAAGATGCCGCACGCCCGAAAAGGGGTGCAGCATCCGTTAAATATACTCATTATGAATTCAGGAATCCCTTGTAGTTACGTTCGATCATCATGGTCTCTACCTGGCGCATCGAATCAAGGATAACGCTTACGATAATGATCAGTGATGTTCCCGCAAATGATACGCTGGCACCGAAGATACCGTTGCATACTATGGGGATGATAACTACTATGAACAGACCTACCGCACCGATGAAGATGATGTACTGCAGTATGTTGTTCAGATATTCCGTGGTGGGCCTGCCGGGACGTACACCCGGGATGAACCCGCCTCTCTTCTTCAGGTTATCTGCGATCAGCACCGGGTTAAAGGTGATGGCCGTGTAGAAATATGCGAAGAAGATAACCAGTACTATGTAGAGCACAAGACCCAGTGTATAAAGGGGCTGCTCTTTGTTGAACCAGCTGCTGGACTGAAGCGCTGTCAGTATCTTACCGAAAGTGGTAGTTACATCCGGCTGTTTGCCCATGAAGCTGTACAGGATTACCGGGAACTGCATCAGTGATGATGCGAAGATGACCGGCATAACGCCTGCGGTGTTGACTCTTAAGGGGATGTTGTTGGTGTTGCCCATTGCTGCGATACGGCTGTTGTTGCTCCTGCCGTTGTAGTGAACGGGTATCTTACGAACACCGTCATTTAAGAGTACTGTAAGTATTATCGTTATAAGTATTACTGCAATGATTATGATAGCTGAGAGTACTGCACGTCCTACGTTGCTTGCGTTCTTTACGAACTGATCGTAGAGCGTTGCGATATCTGCGGTGATCCTGGCTGCTATGTTGAAAACGAGGATAATGGAGGAACCGTTGCCGATACCTTTTTCCGTTATCTGCTCGCCGAGCCACATGACAAATGCAGCACCTGCGGTCAGAGCCGCCGTTGAACTTATCACGTTCAGCGCATTATAGCTGTCAAGCAGGCCCTGCTTGCCGAAACCGATCGACATTCCGAGACCTTCCAGAACTGCGAGCACGATGGTCGCATATCTTGTAGCCTCACTCAGCTTCTTATGTCCGTCTTCTTCGCGGCTCATCTCTTCCAGCTTCGGAATCGAGAGCGTCAGCATCTGAATGATAATGGATGCCATAATGTAAGTGGTGATACCCAGCGCGAATACCGACATGTTTGTAAATGAACCGCCGGTGAATGCATCAAAGAAGTTGAATGCATCTCCTGTCTGCTGAGCAAACCATTGTGCGAAGAATTCCCTGTTACATCCGGGTACCGGAAGCTGGCTGCCGAGTCTTATTATCAGAAGACATATTGCAGTATAGAGCAGCCGCTTACGGATATCCTTGATCTTAAACGCGTTCGCTATATTCTTAAACATACAGACCTCCTACCTGGATAGAAAGTGCGACGGATATTAAGCTATTTCAGCCTTGCCGCCCGCAGCTTCGATCTTCTCTTTTGCAGATGCAGAAAATGCTGATGCAGTTACATTGAGCTTCTTTGTAAGCTCGCCGCCGCCCAGTATCTTCACACCGTCTCTGGGGTTGCTTATCACACCTTTCTCAAGCATGGTCTCTACATTGACTTCCGCACCATCTTCGAATACTTCAAGACGGCTTACGTTCACTGATACGATATCAAGTGTGTTGCGGTTCTTGAAGCCTCTCTTGGGAATACGGCGATACAAAGGCATCTGACCACCTTCGAAACCGATCCTGGGTGCGCCGCTTCTAGCCTTCTGGCCCTTATGTCCCTTACCTGCAGTCTTGCCGTTTCCGGAACCATGACCGCGGCCGCGTCTGAAATTATCACTGTGTTTTGAACCCTCAGCGGGTCTTAAATTTGATAAATCCATCTGTGTCTCTCCTTTTCGATCTGAGGTACTTATGCCTCTTCAACTTTCAGCATATATCCTATCTGCTGTATCTGACCTCTGGTTGCTGCATTGTCGGGAAGTTCAACCGTCTTATGCATCTTGGAAAGTCCCATTGCTTCAGCAGTTCTCCTGTGCTTGGGTACTGCACCTATGGGAGACTTTACCAGAGTCACCTTTAATTTCTTATCTGCCATGACTCATATCCTCCGTTTCTCGTCATTATGCCCTGATATCGCTAACGGACTTGCCTCTCTTCAGAGCAACCTCTTCGGGGCTCTTCAGTGATGCGAGACCTGCGATGGTAGCAAGTACCACGTTCTGCTTGTTGTTTGATCCAAGTGACTTGGTACGGATGTTCTTTATACCTGCCATATCGCAGACGATACGAGCGGGACCACCTGCTATGACACCGGTACCTCCGGGAGCTCTCTTTAAGAGAACCGACGCGGAACCGAACTTTCCTATCTGATCGTGAGTGATGGATTCATTCTCATCCTTTGCAACAGATACGAGATGCTTAGCTGCATCCTCTTTACCCTTGCGGATAGCCTCGGGGATCTCGGAAGCCTTGCCTAAGCCTGCTCCGACATGACCGTTGCCGTCACCTACAACTACGAGTGCGGTGAAGCGGAAGTTACGACCACCCTTTACAACCTTGGTAACTCGCTTGATGGTTACCACTTTGTCATTTAATTCCAGCTGACTGGCATCAATAATTTCACGTCTCATTTATATCTATTCCTCCTAGAACTGTAAGCCGGCTTCTCTGGCCGCGTCTGCCAATGCTGCTACCTTACCGTGATATATATAACCGCCTCTGTCAAAGACGACCGTATCGATGCCCTTGTCAAGCGCGCGCTTAGCTATCACAGAGCCCAAGACCTTTGCTGCTTCCACATCGTTAGTCTTCTCAAGCTGCGCTTTTACGTCCTTTTCCACAGTGGATGCTGCAACCAGTGTATTTCCGGCCACATCGTCTATAACCTGTGCATACATATGGTTGTTGCTCCGAAATACCGCAAGGCGGGGTCTTTCGGCTGTACCGCTGAAACGGTTGCGGATCTTCAAGTGCTTCTTTTCGCGTACTTTCTGTCTTGATTCTTTGCTGACCATTTCTCACACCCTCCTTACTTCTTACCGGTCTTACCGACTTTACGTCTGATAGTCTCGTCGATATACTTGATACCTTTACCCTTGTAAGGTTCAGGCCTTCTCTTATCTCTGATCTCAGCCGCAAACTGTCCGACCTTCTCTTTATCGATTCCCTTAACGATTATGAGGTTCTGTCCCTCAACAACCGTCTCGATCCCTTCGGGATCATCCATCTCAACCGGATGTGAGTAGCCCAGGGAAAGCACCAGCTTCTTGCCCTGCTTCTGTGCCCTGTAACCTACACCGTTCACTTCCAGCTTCTTCTCATAGCCGTTTGTCACTCCGACTACCATGTTATTCAAAAGTGTTCTTGTAAGACCGTGAAGAGACTTCATTCTCTTTAAATCGTTCGGTCTTGAAACAGTGATCTCAGCACCTTCCTGCTTGATCTCCATCTCCGAAGGCAGTACTCTCTCAAGTGTTCCCTTCGGTCCTTTTACAGTCACTTTGTTATTTTCTGCAATACTTACCGTTACGCCGGCAGGTACCGCGATTGGCATTTTTCCTATTCGTGACATGCCCGTACCCTCCTGTATATTTTTAAATGATTAACTATTACCAAACAAATGCGAGAACTTCTCCGCCTACGCCCTGCTTGCGTGCTTCCTTATCGGTGATCACTCCCTGGTTTGTGGAGATGATAGCGATACCTAAGCCGCCAAGAACCTTGGGCAGATCTTCCTTGCCTGCATAGACACGAAGTCCGGGCTTGGAGATTCTCTTTATACCTGTGATGATCTTCTCATTCTTGTCTGCACCATACTTGAGTGTGATATGGATTGACTTGAATGCGCCGTCATCGATCAGTTCGTACTTTCTGATATATCCTTCATCCAGCAGTATCTTTGCGATCGCCAGCTTCATCTTTGATGAAGGAACATCGACCGTATCATGTTTTGCAGTATTAGCATTACGGATTCTTGTAAGCATATCTGCAATAGGATCACTCATT
>JAILES010000018.1 GCA_024687205.1 Lachnospiraceae bacterium | reverse complement strand
TGCTGTCTCGGCTGCCATCTGTGCTGCATAAGGAGTAGATTTCTTTGAACCGCGGAAACCAAGGCCGCCGGCTGATGCCCATGAAAGAGCATTTCCTTCGCTATCCGTAAGAGTTACGATAGTGTTGTTGAAGGAAGCCTGGATATGTGCCTGTCCATGTTCAACGTTTTTCTTGACGCGCTTTTTCGTCGTCTTCTTGGAAGCTGATGTACTTTTCTTTGTTGCTGCCATAAAACTAACCTACTTTCTATCCTTTGATAATGTTTGAGTTAATTAATTACTTACTTCTTCTTACCTGCTACTGTCTTCTTGGGACCCTTGCGTGTACGTGCATTAGTCTTGGTCTTCTGTCCGCGAACGGGAAGTCCCTTTCTGTGACGGATACCACGATAGCATCCGATCTCCTGGAGTCTCTTGATATTAAGTGCGAGTTCTCTTCTCAGATCACCCTCTACCATGTACTCCTCATCGATGATCGCACTTATATTCTTCACCTCGTCATCGGTAAGGTCCCTGCAGCGTGTGTCAGGATTAACTTTTGCTGCGTCAAGGATCTTGGTTGCGCTTACGCGACCGATACCGTAGATGTAGGTAAGTCCGATCTCGACACGTTTGTCTCTCGGTAAATCAACACCTGCAATACGAGCCATTTTAAAATTCCTCCGCTTAATCTGGTGTGCCGCTCTTTACATATATGAAGAGCAGCAATTAACAGTTACAAATTGACTGGGGTATCCGTGATACCCGGCCGGTCTCCCGGCTTTGCCCTTCCTGCTTAAGGAAAGTATCAATCGTAAATGCACGGTACCCACCATGGTGCACCTCACATTTATCGACAGGATAGCACTTCTCAGCCCTGACGCTGTTTGTGCTTGGGATTCTCACAGATAATCATGATCCTCCCTTTCCTTTTGATCACTTTACACTTTTCACAAATAGGCTTTACTGATGATCTTACCTTCATGTGTTCGCCCTCCTTTGAATGGTGTAATCACCCACATGTTACAAGGCCGCAAAAAGCGACCGCTATCAAATATAACACAAGCACACACCGAATGCAAGCATTATTTTGATTTTTAAGGAAACATTTATTTCCTGACCGATCCGATAGGGCCGGCCGAACTATTTATCACGCCATATGATCCTGCCTTTTGACAGGTCGTAAGGCGAAAGTTCCAGAGTAACCTTGTCACCGGGAAGTATCTTGATGAAGTTCTGACGCAGCTTGCCGCTTATATGAGCCAGCACTTCGTGACCGTTCTCAAGCTTCACACGAAACATTGTGTTGGGCAGCTTCTCGGTTACCGTTCCTTCAATTTCTATCACATCCGCTTTAGACATTCCTACCTCCCCGGAAATTTAAATCAACGAAAGTATCTCGGGATCACCGTCGGTGATCAGTATCGTATTTTCATAATGTGCCGAAGGTGAACCGTCGGCGGCAACCACCGTCCAGTCATCATCCAGCCATTCAACATCGCCGCGTCCCAGATTTATCATGGGCTCGACCGCTATCGTCATACCGGCCTGCAGCTTCGCTCCCCTTCTTGTCTGCCTGAAGTTAGGTATCTGGGGATCCTCATGAAGACTGGTTCCCAGCCCGTGGCCCACCAGTTCTCTGACTATGCCGTATCCGAAGGGCTCTATATAATCGGCTATCGCATTGGAGATGTCCGACACATGGTTGCCGGCTCTGGCCTGCTTTATCCCTTCGAAAAATGCATTCCTTGTCTCATCTATGAGCTTCTGTCTCTCCGCGGATATCTTTCCCACTCCGTAGGTCCTGGCCGCATCCGAATGATAGCCCTTATAAATGATGCCTGCGTCTACCGCTACGATATCGCCTTCCTGCAGCACCTTTTTCTTACTCGGTATACCGTGCACCACTTCCTCGTTTACCGATACACAGATGGATGCGGGATAACCTTCGTAATTCAGGAAATTCGATTCAACTCCTCTGTCCTTTATGAACTTCGCCGCAGCCTCATCAAGTGCGATGGTGGGAAGTCCCGGCTCTATCAGTTTCTCAAGTTCCAGATGCATCTCCGCCAGCATTCTGTTGGAAATACGCATCAGTTCGATCTCTCTTGGTGATTTGATTGAAATTGACATTTTATTAACCCAGTATCCTCTTTATGTCTTCGAAAACCTCAGCGGAATCCTTCGTTCCGTCTACGGTCTTCAGTACGCCCTTGTTGTCATAAAAATCTATCAGCGGCTGAGTCTGCTGATGATAAACGCTCAGACGGTTCTTTACCGTTTCTTCCTTATCGTCGTCGCGCTGTACCAGTTCCGAGCCGCAGGCATCGCAGATGCCTTCCTTTTTAGGCGGGATGTGCACTATGTGATAAGTTGCACCGCACTTTAAGCATGCACGTCTTCCGCTCATACGTCTTACGATGTTCTCATCGGGCACTTCCACGTCGATGGCGAAATCCACTTTTTCTCCAAGCTTGTCAAGCTCGCTGTCGAGCACTTCTGCCTGGGGGATGGTCCTGGGGAAACCGTCGAGCACATAGCCGTTTTTGCAGTCATCCTGGGCCACACGGTCTAAAAGTATACGTACGGTCAGCTCATCGGGAACCAGTTCGCCTTTATCCATATATGTCTTTGCTTCTTTGCCAAGTTCGGTATTGTTCTTGATATTGGCGCGGAAGATGTCGCCCGTTGATACGTGGGGCAGCTTGTAGGTTTCCGCTATCATCTTGGCCTGGGTGCCTTTTCCGGCACCGGGAGCTCCGAGCATTATTATTTTCATTATCATTCCTCCGAAGGATCTTTTTTACAACAAGATGCCGCACGCCCGATAAGGGGTGCAGCATCTGATAGTATTAACGATTATGAATTCAGGAATCCCTTGTAGTTACGTTCAACCATCATGGTCTCTACCTGGCGCATCGAATCAAGGATAACGCTTACGATAATGATCAGTGATGTTCCCGCAAATGATACGCTGGCACCGAAGATACCGTTGCATACTATGGGGATGATCACTACTATGAACAGACCTACCGCACCGATGAAGATGATGTACTGCAGTATGTTGTTCAGGTATTCCGTGGTGGGCCTGCCGGGACGTACACCCGGGATGAACCCGCCTCTCTTCTTCAGGTTATCTGCGATCAGCACCGGATTGAAGGTGATGGCCGTGTAGAAGTAAGCGAAGAAGATTACCAGTACTACGTAGAGCACAAGTCCCAGTGTGTAGAGGGGCTGCTCTTTGTTAAACCAGCTGTTGGACTGGAGCGCTGTCAGTATCTTTCCGAAGGTGGTGGATACATCCGGCTGCTTGCCCATGAAGCTGTAAAGTATTACCGGGAACTGCATCAGTGATGATGCGAAGATCACCGGCATAACGCCTGCGGTGTTTACTCTTAAAGGTATGTTGTTCGTGTTGCCCATTGCAGCTATACGGCTGTTGTTGCTCCTGCCGTTGTAGTGAACGGGTATCTTACGTACACCGTCATTTAAGAGCACCGTAAGGATGATCGTAATAAGGATAACGGCTATGATGATGATTGCTGAAAGTACCGCACGTCCTACGTTGCTTGCGTTCTTTACAAACTGATCGTAGAGTGTTGCGATATCTGCGGTGATCCTTGCTGCTATGTTGAAAACGAGGATGATGGAGGAACCGTTACCGATACCTTTCTCCGTTATCTGCTCGCCCAACCACATAACAAACGCCGCACCTGCAGTCAATGCCGCAGTAGAACTTATAACGTTCAGAGCATTGTAGCTTTCAAGCAATCCCTGCTTGCCGAAACCTATCGACATTCCGAGGCCTTCCATTACGGCCAGAGCTATGGTCGCGTATCTTGTGGCCTCACTCAGTTTCTTATGTCCGTCTTCTTCGCGGCTCATCTCCTCCAGTTTGGGGATCGAGAGCGTCAGCATCTGAATGATGATGGATGCCATAATGTAAGTGGTTATACCCAGCGCGAATACCGACATATTCGTAAAGGAACCGCCGGTGAAAGCATCAAAGAAATTGAATGCATCGCCTGTCTGCTGTGCAAACCAGTTCGCGAAGAATTCCCTGTTGCATCCGGGTACCGGAAGCTGGCTGCCCAGTCTTATTATCAGAAGACATATTGCAGTGTAGAGCAGTCGCTTACGGATATCCTTGATCTTAAACGCGTTCGCAATATTCTTAAACATACAGACCTCCTGCCTGATTGAAAGTGTGAGGGTTAAGCTATCTCAGCCTTACCGCCCGCAGCTTCGATCTTCTCTTTTGCAGATGCAGAAAATGCAGATGCGGTTACGTTAAGCTTCTTTGTAAGCTCACCGCCGCCCAGTATCTTCACACCGTCTCTGGGGTTGCTTATCACGCCTTTCTCAAGCATGGTCTCGATATTTACTTCCGCACCGTTATCAAAAATCTCAAGACGGCTGACATTTACCGACACGATATCAAGTGTGTTGCGGTTCTTGAAGCCTCTCTTGGGGATACGGCGATACAAAGGCATCTGACCACCTTCGAAACCGATCCTGGGTGCGCCGCTTCTTGCCTTCTGGCCTTTGTGTCCCTTACCTGCGGTCTTACCGTTTCCGGAACCGTGGCCGCGGCCGCGTCTGAAATTATCACTGTGTTTTGAACCCTCAGCAGGGCTTAAATTTGATAAATCCATTTGTGTCTCTCCTTTTCGATCTGAGGTAATCATGCCTCTTCAACTTTCAGCATGTATCCTATCTGCTGTATCTGACCTCTGGTTGCAGCATTATCGGGAAGTTCAACCGTCTTGTGCATCTTGGAAAGTCCCATTGCTTCAGCAGTTCTCCTGTGCTTGGGTACTGCACCTATGGGAGACTTCACCAGAGTCACCTTTAATTTCTTATCTGCCATGACTCATATCCTCCGTTTCTCGTCATTAAGCCCTGATATCGCTTACGGACTTACCTCTCTTGAGAGCAACCTCTTCGGGGCTCTTGAGTGATGCAAGACCTGCGATGGTAGCAAGTACCACGTTCTGCTTGTTGTTTGATCCAAGTGACTTGGTACGGATGTTCTTTATACCTGCCATATCGCAGACGATACGAGCGGGACCGCCTGCTATGACACCGGTACCTCCGGGAGCTCTCTTTAAGAGAACTGACGCGGAACCGAACTTTCCTATCTGATCGTGAGTGATGGACTCGTTCTCATCCTTTGCTACGGTTACAAGATGCTTTGCTGCGTCTTCTTTACCCTTGCGGATAGCTTCGGGTATTTCGGAAGCCTTGCCCAGGCCTGCACCTACGTGACCGTTGCCGTCACCTACAACTACGAGTGCGGTGAAGCGGAAATTACGACCACCTTTTACAACCTTGGTAACTCGCTTGATAGCTACCACTTTGTCATTTAATTCCAGCTGACTGGCATCAATTATTTCACGTCTCATTTATAATATCTCCTCCTAGAACTGTAAGCCGGCTTCTCTGGCCGCGTCTGCCAATGCTGCTACCTTACCGTGATATATATAACCACCTCTGTCGAAGACGACATCCTTGATGCCTTTGTCAAGTGCGCGCTTTGCGATAACAGTACCCAATACCTTTGCGGCTTCCACATTGTTAGTCTTCTCAAGCTGCGCTTTCACATCCTTTTCCACCGTCGAAGCTGCAACCAGTGTATTTCCTGCCACGTCGTCTATTACCTGGGCATACATATGATTGTTGCTTCGAAATACCGCAAGGCGGGGCCTCTCGGCAGTGCCGCTGAAACGGTTGCGGATCTTCAAGTGCTTCTTTTCGCGTACTTTCTGTCTTGATTCTTTGCTGACCATTTCTCACACCCTCCTTACTTCTTACCGGTCTTACCGACTTTACGTCTGAT
>JAILES010000003.1 GCA_024687205.1 Lachnospiraceae bacterium | reverse complement strand
GGAAATATTAAAAAAGAATGCAATGCTGATCGTCCTTGTCCTGGTGTATATTTTCTTTACAGTAAAGACAAACGGCTCCATGTTCAGTCCCATGAACTTCAACGCATTGATCACACAGAACGCATACGTGTTCATACTTGCGACAGGTATGCTGATGTGTATGCTTACCGGCGTTAACATCGATCTTTCGTTCGGTTTCTTCGTATGCTTCATGGGCTCCATAGGCGGTATACTGATGGTCGTAAAACAGATCAATCCTGCGGCGTCCGTACTGCTGATGCTGCTGGTCGGTATAGTATACGGATGTGTGCTGGGTTTCCTGGTGGCATACGTAAACATTCCGCCCTGGATCGCTACACTGGCAGGTTATCTTGCATTCAGAGGCTGGGGCACGGCGCTGCTCTCGGCAAACAGTTCAACCGGAAGTATAGGACCTTTCCCCAAGAGTTTCCTGAAGATCTTCTCGGGCAAGCTCTTTGAAACATCGATCAAGCAGTTCAACGTGGTATGCTTTGCAGTCGGTATAGTGGCAGCAGTCATCGTGGTGGTAGTGAACTTCCTGACAAGGGCAGGCAAGGTGAAGAAAGGTTATGAAGCGGATTCGCTGATCTCGGTCATCATCAAGTCTGCACTGTCTGCAGCAGTCATCATACTCTTTGCTTACAAGCTGGCAAAGGCAGGCGGTATACCTACAGTGCTGGTATGGGTGGTAGCGATAGTGCTGATCTACAGCTTCATCACTTCCAAGACTACACTGGGAAGATATTTCTACACCATAGGCGGCAACAAGGAAGCTACAAGGCTTTCGGGTGTTGATACCAGAAAGATAATGTTCTTCGCATACCTTAACATGGCAGTGCTTACGGTCATCACTTCATACGTGGTCATCGCAAGATTCCAGGCAGCAAACTCAACGGCCGGTACCAACTACGAGATGGATGCCATCGCAGCCTGCGTGGTCGGCGGTGTATCCGCATACGGCGGATCCGGTACGGTATTCGGTATGGTCATTGGTGCTACCCTGATCGGTGTCATCAACCTGGGCATGCAGCTTACCGGAGTTGATGCGGACTGGCAGAAGATAGTCAAGGGCATGGTGCTCTTAGGCGCAGTCGTATTCGACATCATGGCAGCAAAGAAGAACGCAACAAAGTAAGACTTAAGGCATAGAGGGGGTTAAAGAGGCAGAGAGTCAAATCTTTGCCTCTTTTTTTATCTGCTTTATTGACTTATGTATGGCGGGATATTACAATATAAGAGTAGTTTCTGTTATAGCATATGGGGAGCAAAATGGGAGTTACGGCAGTCTGCGTAGGCAGCATATTCGATAAAAACGATTACCTCAGGGGTGACGCAGTAATAAATGACCTCTTGAATAAAGGTGAGCACGTTCTCCTTGTACCTTCGGGCGTAGCAAGATATGCCGGCGAAGAGGAGCACGAGGCTGACTTTTTATATTTCCTCTGCGGCGGACTTGTCAGCAGGATGGTAATGGTCCGCGGCGGTGCCATAGACGAGAGCTTTGCTGCATCAGCAAGAAGCAGGATGAATGAATACGGCATCACTCTCGATGAGATAGGAGAGGATGATCCGCTGCCGGATGCACAGGGAACGCCCTGGACCGGCGATATATTTACCGACAACAGGACTATGGCCATCAAGTCTTTCGGTTTCTCCGAAAAGCTCCTTAATGCGTCCAAGATAGAAGAAGTGTCGGAAGCGTTAAAGAATTTTCTTGCCGAGGATACTTTCATCTGCATAAGGGAGAGTTTCCTTCAGGATCTTTATACCGAGGTGGACAGCATACCCGGAAGCGGAGACCGCTTCTACATACTTGCCGATAACAGAAAGAGGGGCAAGGAGTGGGAAACCTTTGAACTGGGAAGGATGTTCCCCGGGGCAAGCGATCTCTTCAATTCACCCGGACTCACCACGATACTGCCGGTTCACAGCGGTAAGTCATATTACGGTTATATGGTACATTCTTCAAAAGAATGTGATTCTTCCCTCGGGGCAATGGAAATGAGCAGCGTGGTGTTCGACCTGATGATAGGCAGGTATATCACAGAGAAAAAGCTGCTGTTTGCAAGTCATGAGCTTCTGAGTGCAAATGAGAGTGTAAGAAGGCTCAAGGAAACGGATGTCCTCACGGGACTGCTGAACAGACAGGGCTTTATGATAGATGCGAAGAAGCTGTTCTTAAGGAGCAAGGTCACCGGGCAGAGTCTGCTGACGGTCTGCGTTGATTTGGAACGCCTCGGCAACATCAATGACGTATACGGTCATCACGAAGGTGATGTTGCGATACAGACACTTTCCAAGATGATACAGGAAACACTGATAAGCGGTACCGTGGCCGGCAGACTGGGGGCGGATGAATTCATGCTGCTGAGTCTGGTGGCAAAGGGCGATGAAGAAAACCTCGACATGTATTTCAGGACCCTGAAGACCAGGCTGCAGAATTATAACCGCATATCGGGAAAAGAATACACACTTGAGATCAATCTGAGTACCATGCTTTTCGAAGCAGATACGGAGATGGATCTTGACGAAATCATAAATGAAGCGCTTGCGAAGAAGCGCCATATCAAGGAGAGCAAGGGAAGCATACGAAATATCAGTCTTTACGAAGACGGACATTCGGATTCGAAAGAGCATGCCATCGTCAGCAATATCATGGACAACAACGGTTTCCTCTATGCTTTCCAGCCTATAGTTTCCGCGAAGACAGGTGAGATAGTTGCTTACGAGGCGCTGATGCGTACCAAGGATATGCATCTTTCACCGCTTACGGTGCTCAAATATGCTTCGATGGACAGCAGGCTCTATGATATAGAGAAGGCAACTTTTTCAAACGTATTCAGACAGGTGAAGCCCTTCATTGACGAACTGGGAGACAGAAAGCTCTTTGTCAACAGCATACCCGGTTCCTACTTAAATGAAAAGGATTACCAGGAACTGAAGGAAGAATTTGGTTTCATCTTCCCCAATCTTGTGGTTGAGATAACGGAGCAGACTGACTTCGAGAATGAGACCGTGGATCTCTTAAGAAAGCGCAGCGAGGCAGACGGCTTTAAGGTGGCGGTGGATGATTTCGGCACAGGTTTTTCCAATCTTTCAAACCTGCTGAAATTCCTGCCTGACTATGTGAAGATCGACAGGGCCCTTATCGAAGACATACATGAAGATCTGAAGAAACAGCATTTCGTTAATAATATAGTAGAGTTTGCACATGACAACGGATTTCTGGCTCTGGCAGAGGGTGTTGAGAGCCCCCAGGAGCTGGCAAGCGTCGTACGTATGGGCGTTGACCTGATACAGGGTTATTACACGGCAAAGCCGGCTTATGTTCTTGCGCCTTCGTTATCGACGAGCATCAAGGACGAGATAGTGCGTGCAAGCTTTGAGAAGTCACATGAGCTGAAGAAGAAGGTCTTCCTTGTGACAAGGGAGAAGGAGATCTTCCTTATGCATCTGGCTATGGAAAGATACACCAGCGTGATCATCTCCCAGCCCGAAGTGACGCTGCAGGGCAATCCCGACTTCATGGCGGGTATTACCATAAAGATAAAAGATAACACGGAGTGCAAGCTGACACTCCACAACGTGAGCCTCGGCGATATGGAAGAGAGGCCCCTCATTGATATAGGAAAAGGTGCAAAGCTGACTCTGGTCATCGATGGTGATAATGAGCTGCTGGGTAACGGCATACATGTGCCGGAAGGTGCGGAACTTAAGCTGGAAGGCGCGGGCACGCTTACCATAGCACCCACCCTGGCACAGGCTTACGGTATAGGAAGCGATGCCGATAATGTTTTCGGTAAGATCGTATGTGCGATGGAAGGCGCCCTTGCCATTACCGCCGAAGGAAACCGCTGCGTGGCTATAGGCGGCGGCCAGTGTGCATCCAAAGACGGCATCAGGATAATATCCGGCAGGATAGACGCTATGCTCAAAGGTACCAATTGTGTGGGTATAGGCAGTTACATCGGTGACGTGCCCTTAAGCATCTTAGGCTGTGATATGAGAATGGATGCGCGTATCTCTTCGGGTATACTCATAGGTGCTCTCAGAGGTGAGCAGAACATTACCATACGCGATGCTTCGCTGGTACTCTCGGGTTCTGGCAGCGTGATAGCCGGTATCGGTACTTTTGAGGAAATGGGCGGTAAGATCGACATCAGATCCGCAGGCGTTCATATAAGCTTCAACGGAAAGCGCATATATATGATAGGAACCGCAGGCGGCAAGGTTGATATCAGGACCGAGAATATGAATATTGATATGCATGCCGAAGGAAATATGGCTATGGGTATCGGAAGTGCGGACAAGAAAGGAACCCTTAAGCTGATAAGGACTACACTGTCCATACTGATGCGTGCAGGTGAATATGTGCCTGTGGGAGCTTACGAGGATAATATTGAAACTGACGGAGGAGTAAGGAAACTCTTCGTCAATGAGGAAGAATCGACCTTTTAAGTCCAGCCGCCGTCAAGGGTGATGATCTGGGCGGTAAGATAGGCAGGAGCCTGTGATATGAGATAAATAAATTCTGCTGCTTCTTCGGGAAGAAGCGGACGGTCGGCGGGGATCTCGGAGATCACCGCCTTTTTTTCTTCTTCATTTAAATGAGTGTTCATCTCGGTGTCCATGAAACCCAGTGCCACGGCATTGACGGGAATGCCCATGGGGGCCAGTTCCCGGCCAAGGGCTTTTGTAAAGCTGTTAAGTCCGCCTTTTGAAGCGCTGTAGGCGGCTTCCATGGAAGCACCGGTATTTCCCCATACCGAGGAGATGTTGATGATGCGTCCCTTATCTTCCGAAGAGAGCATAAGGGGAACGGCCTTTTTTGAAAAGAGAAAAGCAGCATCCAGGTTGACGCTCATGGTCCTGCGCCAATCGGAAAGGGACATATCCTGAAACAGGCCGGTATAGGAAACAGCAGCATTGTTAATAAGAAGGTCGAGGCGGGTTATGCCGTCAAAGACTCTCTCGATAAAGCTTTCATCGCTGATATCGCCGGAGAAAGTGCGGATACTTACGCCGAAACTGTTTCGAAGAGCATCCGCGTGGCGGTTCAGCTTGTCTGCGTTCCTATTGGCAAGCAGGATAAGGTCGCAGCCGGCTTTGGCAAAACGTTCTGCCAGGGCGTGGCCGAGTCCTCCGCTTGCACCTGTTATAAGTACTGTTTTCTTCATGTAGATTAGTATAACAAATGCCTGCCGGATGTCAAACAGGGATGTTTTGACCGGTGTAGTCAAGACGAATAGTGTTTATGACGAATCGGCACACAAGATATTGTTAAAATGTAACGAGTTTGTAATATGTTACGGAAATGTTAAGAAAAAAGGTTGACATAGTGCGTATTTTGATGCTATATTTGTTCTCAGGTTTACAAAAAAAGGAGATCGCGGGTTTTTCAGGTCTCCAAGACCAGAGGGTTATATGAAGAAGATCTGCACACGAGCAATACTTTTGACAACTTCCGCTGTACTTCTCTCCTGTACTCTTTTTGGCGGCAGGGCAGATGCCAACAGTGCCATAGTATATGATATATTACCTGCAGGCGGTGCCGCTCTCGTACTTGAAGACGGTATCACGCTGGATGAGATATATGTAGAACCTGTTCAGGAAGAGAACGTTCCTGATCTCAGCGATCTGCCGGGCGGCGGTGTCACCGCTACTCCCACCATGTTTTCACCGGATCCCATAACAATAACCGATGATACGGTTACGGAAGAGGCAGGGGATACAGAATCCCTTGATATGCTGTCGCTTTCCGTAGGTGCAGAGCAGGTGATCTCTGATACGGAAGAACTTGAAGAAAGACTGGATGCGGCAAGTGAAGCGGTAAGTGCTGTGAGCCTTGCTTCAAAGGCTGCTTCGGATATAAAGGTTGCCGAGGAGCTGGCTATAGAGGAACAGCTCGCAAGGGATCCCGAGAATTTTGCAAACCTGGTAATAGCCCAGGTTAATGATTACGTAAATGTCCGTGCCGTTCCCGATCTGGAAGGCGAGATAGTCGGTAAGCTCTACGACGATTCCGTAGGTACTTTTATAGAAGAAACAGACGGCTGGTATAAGATATCATCCGGTTCCACCACAGGTTACGTAAAGGCAGAATACTGCGTGACCGGTGAAGATGCCATCGAACTGGCAAAGAAGGTCGGAACAAGGCTTGCCTATGTTGATACCACGACTCTTAATGTCCGCAAGGAGCCCGGACTTGATGCAAAGATACTTACCCAGGTTCCCTACGATGATGACCTCGTGGTCCTGGAAGAGATGGGCGACTGGATAAAGGTTACGACCAACGAAGGTGACGGCTATGTTTCTTCCGAATTCGTAAAGCTTCATACCGAGTTCGTAAAGGCCGAATCAAAGGCTGAAGAGGAAGCAAGACTTAAGAAGGAAGCCGAAGAGAGAAAGAGAGCCCAGGAAGCCGCAAGAAAGGCTCAGGAGAAACGTAACAGGGCTGCAGGCGGCGGTTCCAAGACAGTAAGCACCACACCTGTAACGGTTGCGGGAAGCGGTCTGGGAGCACAGGTTGCAAATTACGGATGCCAGTTTGTAGGTAATCCTTATGTATATGGCGGTTCGAGCCTCACCAACGGAACAGACTGCTCAGGCTTCGTAATGAGCGTATATGCACACTTCGGTGTGGGCCTGCCTCACTCCTCAAGAGCTGACCGTGGTGTAGGTTACGCGGTGGAAGGCGGTATCGCGAATGCAAGACCGGGCGATATAATCTGCTACTCAGGACACGTTGCTATCTACATCGGTAACGGTCAGATAGTACACGCAAGTACATCTAGAACGGGTATCATCGTATCAAGTGCGGGATACAAGAACATACTGGCAGTAAGGAGAATATTCTAAAAAAGAGGCTTCGGCCTCTTTTTTTGGAAGTTGAGGACACCGGGGACGGTCCTTGAGGACATGGGGACGGTCCTTGAGGACATGGGGACGGTCCTTCTGTCCTCATTCTTCAAATGAGGACAGCAAGGACCGTCCCCGGTGTCCTCAACGATATGATCATATGGCAAAGACTGTACTGGTAATAGAAGATGACAGGGAAATAAGGAAGCTCCTGGCGGATTATCTTAAAGGAAAAGGCTTTGAGATAAGCGAGGCAGGAGACGGGCGTGCTGCGCTCATTGCCATGAAGGATAAGGTATACGATGTGATCCTTATGGACATGATGCTGCCATATAATTCCGGGAGCGAGCTGATCGCGACCCTGCGTAACGTAAAGAAGGACAGTGCAAAAGCACATACTCCCGTGATAGTGATCTCCGCAAAGTCCGGTCTTGATACCAGGATAGAGACGCTTAAGCTGGGAGCTGATGATTATATCGTAAAGCCCTTTGACCTTGATGAAGTATATGTGAGGATAGAAGCGCTGTTACGAAGGAGCGAAGGCGGCGCCTACAGCAGGGATGCGGGTGAAGAACGACTCACATACCGCGGTTTTGATTATGATCTTCAGAAGAATGAAGTAACATACAGTGGAGAGGCGCTTAAACTCACGGCAAAGGAGCGTGCCCTTTTTCTGCTTTTTCTTAAGAATCCCGAAAAGACTTTTACGAAAGCAAATCTTTACGAGTCTGTCTGGGGAGACGAGTATCTTTACGAAGATAACACCATCAACGTGCATATGAGCAATCTGCGCAGCAAACTGAAAAATGCGAGCGGGAGCGAAGTGATCGAAACTGTCTGGGGCATAGGATATAAGTTAAAGGCGGTGAATGAATGAACCCGCTGCTGATCGTGATAGTCTTTCTTTTTATCATCATCATTTTTCTTCTCATAAGACTGCTGATAATAAAAAGCAATCTGCGATCTTTCACGCGTGAACTTGAAAAAACAAGTGAGAACGGCTATGACCGTTTTCTGCGCCTTACTCTCGGTGACAGGGACATGGAAAGACTGGCCGCACAGCTCAATAAAAATCTCGAGTATCAGAAAAACATGAAGCTGGAAGAAGAACGTGAAAGGCAGCGAATGGAGCAGTCCGTATCCGATATCGCCCATGACCTGCGCACGCCGCTTACGGTGATACGCGGTAATCTGCGTATGCTCAGCGAAGAGAAACTTTCCGAAAAAGGCCGCGAATACCTGAAAGCTGCGGAGGGCAGGGCAGAAGTATTAAAGAACATGGTGGACGAATTCTTTGAACTCTCACTTATTGAAAGCGGTGATCTGAGCATAGAAAAAGAGAAGATCGATCTGACCGCATTCCTTGCTCAGTTTCTCGTAGACAATGAAAGCATGATACGCGCCAGAGGGCTTGAGCCGGATGTGCGGCTGCCCGAAAAGAGCATCATAATAAATTCCGACAGAGGCATGCTTACGAGAGTGATGAGCAATCTCTTAAACAATGTATGCAAATATGCGAAGGGAAGCTTTATGCTTTCTGCTGCAGAAAACGGAGACGGAGCAGAGATCGTTCTGGAAAACCGGATCATGGAAGATGCCGGGATAGATACGGAACACATCTTTGACAGAACCTACCGCGCCGACAAAGCAAGGCGTGACGGCAGTGCGGGCCTGGGCCTCTACATAGTCAAGCTGCTGGTGGAAAAAATGGACGGGAGCATCGAAGCGCTTGCAGAAGACGGAAGGCTTAAGTTCAGGATAACTCTTTAATTTTTTATTTCTTAAGATTTTCTTTAATATTTCCTTTTATTATAAAAATCAACCGGGGGGACGGTTCTCCGGTTGGCTTCGGCATAATACGCAAGATCCGTATGGGTTCAATTCTGCGCCTGAGTCGTTCCGCACGTAAGCTCGAGCTTCGTGGCAAGGCGCTCCCTCGTCTCGCAACGTCCTCTTCGAGGAGTTGCTGCGACGGTGATCTGCCACTCGCTCTTGCTA
>JAILES010000117.1 GCA_024687205.1 Lachnospiraceae bacterium | reverse complement strand
TGAGGCGTTATGTCTGCAACAGCTTTTTTGCGGATGTTCTGTTCATTGGCTATCTCGTATATCAGGCTGCCGTGCTCCACAGTATCTCTTACAGTACTGTGGCGATCCTTTACGGTTCTTTCGGAAGGCTTAAGAACAGTATGAGAGTGTTCTCGGAAACTTATCCCTTTGCCTGTGAGACAAGCTTGTATGTAAGCAAGATCAGAGAGTTTTTGAATTATGAGCCTAAGATCGTTTCAAAAGAGAATCTGATACCTTCGAACAATGCTAAAGAGATCGAGCTTGATAAGGTATCTTTTGCATATGGAAAGAATAAGGATATGCTTATAAAGGATATGGACCTTCATATTAAAGCCGGAGAAAAGATCGCTCTTGTGGGTTATAACGGAGCAGGAAAAACGACACTCGTTAAGCTGCTTATGCGGCTTTATGATACAAAAGGCGGAGTTATCAGGGCTGACGGCAGGGATATCAAAGAGTATGATTCAAAGAAATACCGTGATACCATTGGTACGGTATTCCAGGATTTCCAGATCTTTGCCGGCACCGTAAAAGAAAACGTTGTGCTGGATGTGGCTGATGGCATCGGAGATGACGGGATCAGAAAGGCACTTTCGGAAAGCGGACTTATGGAGCGCATAGACAGGTTTGACAAAGGGTTGGATACGGAGCTTACCACGGAGTTTTCTGAGGAGGGCGTAAATCTATCTGGGGGTGAGAGCCAGAAGCTTGCTATATCAAGAGTTTTCTACAAAGATGCCGGACTTATGATACTTGATGAGCCTTCCAGCGCTCTTGACCCTATAGCGGAATACCAGCTGAATCATGCAATGATCGAAGCCACAGGAGATAAAACGGTTATATTTATTTCGCACAGACTTTCAACCACAAGGATCGCAGACAGGATCATCATGCTTGAAAAAGGAAGCATCGTAGAGCAGGGAACGCATGAAGAACTGCTCTCAAAGAACGGAAAATACGCTCAGATGTGGAAGGTTCAGGCGGGAGCCTATATCGCTGTCTGACTTTTTTGAACTGCCGGAAGAGAAGATAGCTGAGTAAAGAACTGTTATAACGATTCTTTCTATATGAACTGCCGGGAGTGTCTGTTATCATTACAGATGTAAGGCGCCGGAACATAAACATTAACAGCATAAGAAAGGATGATGAACATGAACAGAGATATATTTATAAGAAATCTTACCGGTGACAGGATCGAGATGAGTCCCAAAGGCAGATGCGCCGATGAACTTTCTGTTGAGGAATTTGAAAAGGGCTATGAAAGTTTTTTTGAAATGATCTATGCGATAGCGGAAACAGATATTTCTGCATTAAGCGGCTACGGAGAGTTTAATGAAGATAATAAAGCGCCGTTTGCAACATTTGAAGAATTTGTCAGAGAGACCTTTAATGAGCAGCAGGAAGGTTACTGGCATAACTGGACACAGATGTTTGATACCACATTTTTAAAAAAGGATTATTTTGATAAGATATATGCAAAGATCATGCAGTATGCACCGTTTTGCGAAGGGGTAAGATACCTGGCTAACAACAATACTTTCTTTGTCAATATGATCGTTGATGATGAAGGAAAGACCTATTGCGCAGATTGGGGGCGCGCAGGGATCATGGATTATCTGATGGATTTTGCTATTCTTGATCTGAACAAACCCTATCTTCTGGTACCCGAGAAACTGTATGAGTATGCCAAAAGGAAGAATATAGAGATAAAGAACTATAAGGAGCGCTTCCTGTGCATGGCTTATTTTAAAGGACTTCACACACTCATGTGGCATGCATCCATTGATGATCTGGTATCCTGTGAATCCATCACAAGATCTATAAATGAACTGGAAGAGCGCATGAACAGACTGGCGGATTAAAAAATGCAATACGAAAACGCAAAGGATATTCTCCCTGCAAGCCTTTTGGAAGAAGTACAGAAGTATGCTGAAGGAAAAGTGATATATATACCGAAGCAGGGAAAAACAAAGGGCTGGGGAGAAGCATCCGGTTACCGGGAAAAACTGAATAAAAGAAATGCGCTGATCAGCAGCAGGTATGCTTCCGGCGCATCGATCATGGAACTGGCGGAAGAGTATTATCTTTCGCCTGAATCCGTCAAAAAGATCGTTTATGGTAAAAAGAAGGATCTTCCGGAATACTCGCCCACGGCTTATTCGGCACAGCAGTATTCCGATGCGGGGATCGGTGAAGAATGGGTCAGGATATACCTGGAGAAGAATTCCCTGGACATGCCGGATGATCCGGCATATTTCCTGTCGGAACTGGTAAAGATCCCGCTGCGGCTGATCGATGGGGATAATGGCCCGTCGGCCGGGGCCGATATGACGGCTTTTTCTGATGTTCCTTTGATACTTAAATATGAAGATCACAGGTTCTCTGTCTTATGCGGCAGGGAGCAGCTTGTTATGCTGCGTGCGGAAAGGAAGAATGCTCATCCGGCCTTCATTTTTGTCAGGAACGAAGAGTATGACCATTATCTGAGTAATTTCGGAAAACAATTCATCAAAACATATTCCGGAGAATAATAATGAAAGGCATTAGAAGGTTCTATATATATTTTACGATACTGCTTATACTTTCCGGCACACTGCTTATTCTGGCAGCGGGTTCGTTT
>JAILES010000108.1 GCA_024687205.1 Lachnospiraceae bacterium | reverse complement strand
GGAGCGCGCCTGCTTCCTGTTTGCAACACCTGCGGTATCAAGCGTACCACGGATCACGTGATATCTGGTACCGGGAAGGTCTTTTACTCTTCCTCCACGTACAAGTACCACGCTGTGCTCCTGCAGATTGTGACCTTCTCCCGGAATGTAGCTTGTTACTTCGATTCCGTTTGAAAGACGTACTCTGGCGATCTTTCTAAGTGCTGAATTAGGCTTCTTGGGAGTAGCGGTCTTCACTGCTGTACAAACACCTCTCTTCTGCGGCGAATCGGTATCGATCGCACGTTTGTGCAGAGAGTTGTAGCCCTTTAAAAGAGCAGGTGCAGTGGACTTCTTAACGGAAGTCTCGCGTCCTTTTCTTACCAGCTGGTTAAATGTCGGCATTCTGTTTCACCTCCTATCTGATCTAACGTGTATTTTGGTGCATTTCCGCGTTTTTATCTTCCCGCACTCGAAGCACGCAAAGAAAGAACGCACGAAATCGCACGCAAGAGTGATATTACTACTAATGCAGGGGAGTTGTCAAGACTTTTTTAATAAAAGAGGGGCGCGTGAGCGTCCCTCTTAACAGATGTTCTTTGAAAGGTTTTATTCTTCGCTTCCCTCATCAACCTCTGCAAGTTCGAGGATCATGGGTTCTTCGCTTCCGCTGTTGTCTGCCTCATCATCGATATCATCGATGATCTCGGGCTCTTCTGCGAAATCGATGGTATCTTCGATCTCTACCTGGTCTACATCCAGCTTCACATCCCTGTATCTGCGGATACCCGTACCTGCGGGGATCAGCTTACCGATGATGACGTTCTCCTTCAGACCGATAAGAGGATCGACCTTACCCTTGATAGCTGCCTCGGTCAGTACCTTGGTGGTCTCCTGGAAGGATGCAGCCGACAGGAAGGAGTTGGTAGCAAGTGCTGCCTTGGTGATACCGAGTATCACGTCGCTTACCTCAGCGGGAGTCTTGCCTTCCGCAACAAGCTTCTCATTCATGTCTTCGATGTCAAGTCTGTCAACCAGAGCTCCGGGAAGATAACCTGTATCACCCGGTGTCTCGATACGCTGCTTCTTCAGCATCTGACGTACGATGACTTCGATGTGCTTATCTGCCAGATCCACGCCCTGGAGGCTGTACACCTTCTGTACTTCACGGATCAGGTAATTCTCAACGGCTTCGATCTTCTTGATCTCCAGCAGATCGTGAGGATCTACGGAACCTTCGGTCAGTTCGTCACCGGCCTCAACTACCTGGTCGTCAACAACCTTGATCCTTGCGCCGTAAGGTATCTCATAAACCTTATCATGCTCATCGGATTTGATGATGATCTCACGCTTGCTGTTGCTCTCGTGTATCTCAACAGTACCGTTCTGTCCTGCGATGATGGCAAGTCCCTTGGGAGTTCTTGCCTCGAAAAGTTCCTCAACTCGGGGAAGACCCATGGTGATATCGTTACCTGCCACACCACCGGTATGGAATGTACGCATGGTCAGCTGTGTACCGGGCTCACCTATGGACTGTGCAGCGATGATACCTACTGCTTCACCTACCTGTACTGCTTCACCGGTTGCCATGTTGGCACCGTAGCACTTAGCACAGATACCTACATGAGACTTACAGTTCAGTATGGTCCTTATCTTAACGGAGTCAATACCTGCCTCTGTTATCTTCGCCACGCGGCTGGGTGTGATCATGTGGTTAGCCTTAACGAGCACGTTGCCCTTGTCATCCACTACATCCTCTGCTGCGTAACGTCCGCGGATACGGTTCTCAAGGCTTTCAACGTTCTCCTTGCCGTCCATCAGAGCGGTCACTCTCATTCCCGGGATCTCTTTGCCTTCGCAGCAATCCTTCTCACGGATTATCAGCTCCTGGCATACGTCTACCATTCGTCTGGTCAGGTAACCTGAGTCGGCGGTACGAAGAGCGGTATCGGAAAGACCTTTTCTTGCACCGTGTGCGGAGATGAAGTACTCCAGCACGTCCAGACCTTCACGGAAGTTTGACTTGATGGGCAGCTCTATGGTACGTCCCGATGTGTTAGCCATCAGACCACGCATACCTGCCAGCTGCTTCATCTGCTGCTGGGAACCACGGGCACCCGAGTCAGCCATCATCTTGATGTTGTTGTATGCATCAAGTCCGTCCATCAGCTCTTTGGAAAGCTCCTCATCGGTCTGCTCCCATACTCTTATGACGTTCTTGTATCTTTCTTCTTCGGTGGTAAGTCCGCGCCTGTACATAAGGGCGATCTCATCAACCTCTTTCTGAGCCTTCTCGATCAGCTCTGCCTTCCTGGGCGGCACGGTCATATC
Organism: Lachnospiraceae bacterium; assembly: GCA_024687205.1. GTDB lineage: Bacteria > Bacillota > Clostridia > Lachnospirales > Lachnospiraceae > NK4A136. The sequence goes on along the minus strand of JAILES010000108.1, from coordinate 31,818 downwards.
CGAAATGGAAACCGTCATGGCTGCCCTGGTGGAATACTTATAACCGGTAGCCTTTACAAGGTCCAGCACCTCTGCCGTCTTGGTAGCTCCGTGTGTATTGATGACCTTCTCAAGTATCTGCTTAAGCTGCTTCTTTCCTACAAGGAAATCAACTTCGGGCTTCAGCAGATCTTCGTCATTATCTCTCTTGATGAATCCGAGATCCTGGGGAATTATCTCGTTGAAGAGGAATCTTCCCAGTGTGGATTCAACCGTTCCCATTACAACGCTTCCGTCTGCCTTGGTCTTGGTCACACGTACTTTGATCTTTGCATGCAGATCGACTACGCCGTTCTCATATGCAAGTATTGCTTCGTTCAGGTTCTTGAAGTACTTGCCTTCACCCTTGCTCTCAGGTCTCTCCTGGGTCAGGTAGTAGATACCCAGCACCATATCCTGAGAAGGCACTGCCACGGGCGCACCGTCCGAAGGCTTTAACAGGTTATTGGGTGAGAGCAGAAGGAATCTGCACTCTGCCTGTGCCTCTACCGAAAGAGGAAGATGCACTGCCATCTGGTCACCGTCGAAGTCCGCGTTGAAAGCGGTACATACGAGGGGATGAAGCTTTATAGCCTTACCTTCTACCAGTATGGGCTCGAAAGCCTGGATACCGAGTCTGTGAAGTGTAGGAGCACGGTTCAGCATAACAGGATGCTCTGTGATAACCTCTTCCAGAACGTCCCAGACCTTGTCGTCCTGCTTCTCTACCATCTTCTTTGCTGCCTTGATGTTCTGGCAGATCTGTCTTCCTACCAGCTCCTTCATAACGAAGGGCTTGAACAGTTCTATAGCCATTTCCTTGGGCAGACCGCACTGATATATCTTAAGCTCCGGACCAACGACGATAACCGAACGTCCCGAATAGTCAACACGCTTACCAAGCAGGTTCTGACGGAAACGTCCGCTCTTACCTTTAAGCATGTCCGAAAGACTCTTAAGTGCACGGTTGCCGGGGCCTGTTACCGCACGTCCCCTTCTGCCGTTATCTATCAGAGCATCTACTGCTTCCTGGAGCATTCTCTTCTCGTTACGAACGATGATGTCGGGAGCTCCCAGCTCAAGCAGCTTCTGAAGTCTGTTGTTTCTGTTTATTATCCTTCTGTACAGATCGTTTAAGTCGGAGGTTGCGAACCTGCCGCCGTCTAACTGTACCATGGGGCGCAGATCGGGAGGGATAACGGGTACCGTATCCATGATCATCCACTCGGGACGGTTTCCGCTCTCTCTGAAAGCCTCAACCACCTCAAGTCTCTTAACGATCTTTGCTCTCTTCTGTCCCTTTGTTCCTTCGTTCTCGAGCTCTTCCTTAAGCTCTGCCATATCCTTGTCAAGGTCGATGGCTTCAAGCAGTTCCTTGATAGCCTCTGCACCCATGCCTACGCGGAAACGGCCTTCATATTTCTCAAGGCAGTCCTGATACTCTCTCTCTGTCAGCACCTGCTTGAAAGCAAGGTCGGTATCTCCGGGATCGAGCACTATGTAAGATGCGAAGTACAGCACTCTCTCAAGTACCCTCGGAGTCAGATTGAGGAGCAGACCCATACGGCTGGGGATGCCCTTAAAATACCAGATATGGGAAACGGGAGCTGCCAGCTCTATACGTCCCATACGCTCACGACGTACGTTTGATTTTGTTACCTCCACGCCGCACTTATCGCAGATCACACCCTTGTAGCGGATCTTACGATACTTACCGCAGTGGCACTCCCAGTCTTTGCTGGGTCCGAATATCCTCTCGCAGAAAAGTCCGTCTTTCTCAGGTTTCAATGTACGATAGTTGATGGTCTCGGGCTTTGTTACGACACCTGCCGAAGGATCGTTGTTCCTTGTGGACCATTCCCTGATCTTGTCGGGGCTGGCAAGGCCGATCCTGATGGCATCAAAGGATATGGGCTGATAATCATTGGTTCTCATTTCAGGCATTTTTATGCTCCTCCCTTATTCCTCACTGCTATAGCTGTCAGCAAACTCATCGGCAAACTCTTCGTCGGCAACATCGTCCTGATAAGTTTCCTCATCATCAACGAACTCACCTTCATCGTCTACCACCTTGGTGCCAAAGCCTTCAGCTCTTGAATAATCGTTTCTGTGCTCACCGAGCTCAAACTTAAACTCGGTCTCGTTCATGTCCACATTCTCCTTGAGCTCAACCTCTTCACCCTTCTCATCAAGCACTCTGACATCAAGTGCAAGGCTCTGGAGCTCTTTGAGGAGCACCTTGAAGGACTCGGGAATACCGGGCTCGGGAATGTTCTCGCCCTTAACGATAGCCTCGTAGGTCTTAACACGGCCGATCACATCATCCGACTTGACTGTCAGGATCTCCTGCAGTGTGTAGGATGCGCCGTAAGCCTCGAGTGCCCACACTTCCATCTCTCCGAAACGCTGACCGCCGAACTGTGCTTTACCGCCCAGAGGCTGCTGTGTTACCAGTGAGTACGGTCCGGTTGAACGTGCGTGGATCTTATCGTCTACCAGATGATGGAGCTTCAGGTAATGCATGTGTCCTATGGTAACCGGGCTGTCGAAGTACTCGCCGGTACGTCCGTCACGAAGCCTTACCTTACCGTCTCTGGAGATGGGCACGCCCTTCCAGAGTGCTCTGTGGTCCTTGTTCTTATCAAGATAATCATATACTTCGGGTTTGAGTTCAGCCTTATGCTTCTTGCTGAATTCATCCCACTCAAGATTTACATAGTCATTTGCGAGATCCAGGGTATCCATGATATCCTTCTCGTCCGCGCCGTCAAAGACGGGTGTTGCGATGTTGAAGCCCAGTGCCTTTGCAGCAAGTGAAAGATGGATCTCAAGCACCTGTCCGATGTTCATACGTGAAGGCACGCCCAGAGGATTCAGCACGATGTCCAGAGGACGACCGTTAGGCAGATAAGGCATATCCTCAACGGGAAGCACGCGGGAAACCACACCCTTGTTACCGTGACGGCCTGCCATCTTATCGCCGACGCTGATCTTTCTCTTCTGTGCTATATAGCTACGAACCTTCTGGTTGACACCGGGTGAAAGTTCGGTATCGCCTGCAGCTCTTGAGAATACCTTTGCATCAACAACTACGCCGTATTCACCGTGAGGCAGCTTGAGGGAAGTATCACGTACTTCTCTTGCTTTCTCACCGAAGATCGCACGCAGCAGTCTCTCTTCGGGAGTAAGGTCGGTCTCACCCTTGGGTGTTACCTTACCTACCAGGATATCGCCGCTTCTTACTTCCGCACCTACGCAGATGATTCCGCGGTCATCCAGGTTCTTGAGCGAATCCTCGGAAACACCGGGTATATCCCTTGTGATCTCCTCGGGTCCAAGCTTGGTATCTCTTGCTTCTATCTCGTGCTCCTCGATATGTACCGAGGTGTAAACATCTTCTTTTACAAGGCGCTCGCTGAGCAGTACGGCGTCCTCGTAGTTGTAACCTTCCCAGGTCATGAAACCGATCAGCGGGTTCTTGCCCAGACCCAGTTCTCCGTTTGAAGTGGAAGGACCGTCTGCGATAACCTGTCCCGCAGCCACATGATCATCCTTGAAGACGATGGGCTTCTGGTTGTAGCAGTTGGACTGGTTGGAGCGCATGAACTTCTGAAGGATATATTCCTGCTTCTCTCCGTCATCAGCCTTGATCAGTATCTTTTCCGCATCGACATAGGTAACTGTTCCGGGCTTGGTAGCCACTACGCAGACACCTGAGTCTACTGCCGCCTTTGACTCTATACCGGTACCTACAACAGGTGCTTCGGTGAAGAGCAGAGGCACTGCCTGACGCTGCATGTTGGATCCCATCAGCGCACGGTTAGCATCGTCATTCTCAAGGAAAGGAATGAGTGCCGTAGCAACCGAGAACACCATCTTGGGAGACACGTCCATGTAATCGAACATGGTCTTGGGATATTCCTGGGTCTCTGTCTTGTAACGTCCGGAAACCGACTTTCTTACGAAATGTCCCTTCTCATCAAGCTTCTCGTTTGCCTGTGCTACATGATAGTTATCTTCCTCATCTGCTGTCATGTAAACAACTTCGTCCGTTACCCTGGGATTGGCGGGATCGGACTTATCTATCTTTCTGTAAGGTGCCTCGATAAAGCCGTACTCATTGATGCGTGCATAAGATGCCAGCGAGTTGATGAGTCCGATGTTGGGACCTTCGGGGGTCTCTATGGGGCACATACGTCCGTAATGCGTATAGTGTACGTCTCGCACTTCGAATCCGGCACGGTCTCTTGACAGACCGCCGGGGCCTAAGGCTGAAAGACGTCTCTTATGTGTCAGCTCACCCAGAGGGTTGTTCTGATCCATGAACTGTGAAAGCTGTGAAGATCCGAAGAACTCTTTGATCGCAGCCTGCACGGGTTTGATATTGATCAGTGCCTGGGGTGATACATCATCGTTCTCATGAGCATCCTGGGTAGTCATACGCTCACGTACCACTCTCTCCATACGTGACAGACCTATGCGGTACTGGTTCTGAAGGAGCTCACCTACGGCACGGATACGTCTGTTTCCGAGGTGGTCGATATCATCATCGTTACCGATGCCGTACTCCAGAGCGATGTTATAGTTTATGGAAGCAATGATATCACTCTTGGTGATGTGCTTGGGGATGAGGTCGTGAACGTTATCCTTCAGCGCGCCGATCAGCTGATCGGGCTTATCATTGTACTCTCTTATCAGTTTCTTCAGCACGGGCCAGTATACTTTCTCGTTGATACCCAGTGCCTTTGCATCTATATCAAGCCATTCGTTGATATCCACCATCAGGTTGGAGAGTACCTTTACGTTACGCTCTTCTGTTCTGATCACTACGCTCTCAACTGCGCAGTTCTGGATATCGTCTGCAAGCTCTGCGGTCACCTTGGTGCCTGCGGAAGCGATCACCTCGCCGGTGAAAGGATTCACTACATCCTCTGCCAGCACGTGTCCGCGGATACGGTTCTTCAGAGCCAGCTTCTTGTTGAACTTATAACGGCCTACCTTTGCAAGGTCATAACGTCTTGCATCAAAGAAGGTAGCGTTTACGTAGCCCTGGGCGCTCTCAATCGTGAAAGGCTCGCCGGGACGTACCTTATTGTAGAGTTCCTTAAGTCCTTCTTCATAAGAATTTGCTATATCTCTTGAGAATGACTGAAGGATCTTGGGCTCCTCGCCGAAGAGGTTGATGATCTCTTCATTGGTGCCCACGCCGATGGCACGTAAAAATACGGTGATGGGTACCTTTCTTGTACGGTCAACCCTCACGTAAAATACGTCGTTGGAATCGGTCTCATACTCCAGCCATGCGCCCCTGTTAGGGATCACGGTTGCGGAGAAGAGCCTCTTACCGGTCTTATCTCTTGTTATTCCATAATATATACCGGGGGAACGGACCAGCTGGCTGACGATGACACGTTCTGCGCCGTTGATCACAAATGTTCCGGTGTCTGTCATTAAAGGGAAGTTTCCCATGAAAATGATATGTTCATGGAAGGATTCCTTATCCTGATTGTGAAGCCTTACCTTTACCTTGAGCGGTGCTTCATAGGTAAGATCTCTTTCCTTGCACTCATTGATGTTGTGCTTGATCTCGGACTCGTCGAGCTTGAAATCCACGAAATCAAGTCTCAGTCTTCCGCCGAAATCCGTGATAGGAGAAATATCGTCGAAAGCTTCTCTGAGTCCTTCTTCAAGGAACCATTTGTAGGAATTCTTCTGCACCTCGATGAGGTTGGGCATATCCAGGACTTCACGTCTTCTGGAGTAGCTCATACGCATACTGTTTCCGCTGACGATGGGATAAATACGATTTTTTTCCATACTGATGATCACCCCGTTATATAATAGTTTATAGTTACAGATGTGTGGGCTGCGTTTTACCGCAAAAAAGCCGCTTCATTATGGGCGCAAAAGGGCACAAAAGCCTAAAGCCTCATAATGACACATTTTTCATAGTACCACGCGGGAATTTAGAAGTCAACAGTTTTTTTCAGAAGTTTTCAGATGATGATTTTGAAGAAAAAACTCCCCCGTCCGAAAACGGGGGAGATAAGATCAATTACTTTAAGGTTACGGTAGCGCCAACTTCTTCAAGCTTAGCCTTGATGTCGTTAGCTTCTTCCTTGGAAGCGCCTTCCTTAACCATCTTGGGAGCGCCTTCAACCAGTTCCTTGGACTCCTTGAGGCCGAGACCTGTGATGGTACGTATTACCTTGATAACATCCATCTTCTTCTCGCCGAAGCTTGTGAGCTCTACGTCGAACTCAGTCTTCTCTTCCTCAGCAGCTGCTGCTGCGCCGGGAGCTGCTGCTACAACAACGCCTGCTGCTGCAGATACGCCGAACTCTTCCTCGCAAGCCTTTACCAGTTCGTTGAGCTCAAGTACGGAGAGCTCCTTTATAGCGTCAATGATCTCTTCTTTTGATAACTTTGCCATTTTAATTTTCCTCCATTTAAATTTACGATAAACTTATGCTTCTGCGGGTGCTTCTTCTGCTGCAGGTGCTGCTTCTTCAGCGGGTGCTGCTTCTGCTGCAGCTGCTCCTGCGCCGCCTTTTTCTGCCAGCTGATTCATCACGCGGGCGAAATTGGTGATAGGTGACTGCATGGATCCGAGAAGTCTTGAAAGGAGCTCTTCCCTTGAAGGAACGCTCGCGATCGCTTCTATGCCCTTAGCGTCATAGAAACCGCCTTCTACGATACCGCCCTTGATCTCAAGCTTGGGAGCTGTCTTTGCAAACTTTGCGAGTTCCCTTGCAGGAGCGGTAGCATCAGTCTTTGATACAGCCATTGCGCTGGGTCCCTCAAGGAACTGATCGAGCTGCTCGCAGTCCGTATCCTTGAAAGCAAAACGCATCATGGTGTTCTTGTATACCTTGTAGGTGATGCCTGCTGCACGAAGATTACGACGAAGCTGTGTATCTTCAGCAACGGTAAGGCCTCTGTGGTCTACAAGCACCACTGACTGTGCATCCTTGATCGCTTCGGAGATCTCCGCTACGACAGGCTGCTTCAGTTCTACCTTTGCCATTCTGTTTTCCTCCTTTATAAATTTTGTTGCCGATAAGGAGTCTAACTCAGACAGATGCACGCAGTGCATTCTGTCTGCGCCCGCCCGGCGGTCTGCGAAGCAGACATTTACCTTTCGCCGGGCGTGGCATAAATAAACTCCGACAAAAATGCCGGAGGATAAGTATCGTTATACTTCTTTCTCCTCGGCAGGTAGCGATGCTTTACGTCTGTTGACACCTGCTGTCTTCGGCATTGCCGCTAAACGCGACCTTGAATAGAATAACCCATGTGTATCTATATGTCAAGCACTTTTTCCCACACTCTCTTTTTCTGACGGCTGGAAACCACGGGGACGGACCTTGTGGTTTTTCTGTTCCCGTGAAACCACGGGGACGGACCTTGTGGTTTTTCTGTTCCCGTGATCTTTCCGGGGCAAATGAGCGCTTCATGGCAAGACTGTGTGAGGCCGCCGGTGCTTAACGAACATGAGCCCAAAGGGTGAAGCGTGAGTTTAGCACCGCTGCGAGCCCGAACCCAAGCGGGAGCGGGTCTTGCCATGAACGACCTTTGCCATGGAAAGAAGAAAAAAACCACAAGGTCCGTCCCCATGGTTTTTCGTCCCCATGGTTTTTCCCCATGGTTTTTCAGCATAGCTCTCCACACTCATCACCAGCTCACATACCCCTCATCATCAATGCTCACATTCGGCGATATGCTCCTCATATACTCTATCAGCCTTGCGGCTTCACCCTCATGCAGCATTTTCACTGCCGAGCCCGCCTGCAGGCAGGGCACGAACCTTAAGCTCTTAAGTCCTCCCTCCGACAGCTTCACTTCTATCAGGCAGCTGTCCAGGCTCTTTGAGTTGAACCAGAAATTTCCGGTACTGTACACTATAGGCACGCCGTTTGATACCGAGATCGGCTGCAGTATATGCGGGTGGGATCCTATTATCAGATCCGCTCCCGAAGTGACCAGATCGGGTACCTGCTGGTTCTGGCACCAGTCGGGATCCACTTCCCGCTCGGTTCCCCAGTGTATGAACAGGATCACATAGTCGCTGTTTTCTTTTGCTTCCTTCAATACCTCCAGGACCTTATCAAGGCTGGGCCAGCATCTGAGCATGCCGGCGGAATCTTCGGTAGCCGATATGGAATGGGGATTTCCCATTCTCTCTATCTGTGTTGCCGCAACAATGGCGATCTTCATATCCCCGGCATAAAGATATATAGGTCTTGCCGCTTCGGATATATCATGGCCGCCGCCCACGTAGGGGATGTTCGCATCTTCAAGTATATCCATGGTATCCAGGAAGGCATCCATTCCCCAGTCAAAAGCATGGTTGTTGGCCACTCCGGCTATATCCACTCCCATCTCTTTTAAGATGTTCACGGATTCGGGCTTTGCCCTGAAGGTATAGGTCTTGCCTGCCGCAGGGGTTCCCCTGTCGGAAAAAGGAAACTCGTTGTTGACCATCAGCACGTCCGCCGCTCGCATTTCATCCAGCAGATCCTGGGAAATGCATTTTTCCAGGACTCCGCCTCTGTTCCTGTAAGCGGTATAGATGGCATATCCGGGATCCAGTAGTATGTCCCCGGTAAAAGCCAGACTCACTTCGCCTTCTTCGGCCGTCTTCACGTAATACTCGTTATCGGGACTGATGCCTTCACCAAGTGTGGTGTAAAGTTCTTCGGGTCCCGGCGTAGGGGTCGGTTCGGGAGTCGGCGTCGGAGTGGGTGTTGCCACCGCCACTTCTATAACTCTCTTTTCCGGCTCTATCGGACTCTGGGTAGGTAAGGGATCAGCTGCGGGCACGGGAGTATCCTGTGACGGCGTACCGTAGATAAGTATTCCCAATACGCCCACACACAATACCGCTGCCAAAGTTGTAAAGAATATCTTCAGTTTCCTGTTCAATGATCGCTCCTGTAAAAAAAGAATGCTGCACTAGGCTGTGCAGCATCCCTGATAAATCTTTTTTAGAACTTCGCTGTGCTTACTCTTACGCCCGGGCCCATGGTTGTTGCCAGGGTAACGCTCTTTAAGTACTGTCCCTTAAGAGTGCTGGGCTTTGCCTTGATGATGGCATCCATAAGTGCGTTGAAGTTTTCCGTAAGCTGCTCCTCTGTGAAAGATGCCTTTCCGATAGGGCAGTGGATGATGTTGCTCTTGTCAAGCCTGTACTCGATCTTACCTGCTTTGATCTCGGCTACTGCCTTAGCCACATCCATTGTTACGGTTCCTGCCTTGGGGTTGGGCATGAGTCCTTTGGGACCGAGCACCTTACCGAGGCGGCCTACAACACCCATCATATCGGGAGTTGCAACTACTACGTCGAAATCAAGCCATCCGTCATTCTGGATCTTGGGTATCAGCTCCTCGCCTCCTACGTGATCTGCTCCGGCTGCTTCTGCCTCGTTCAGCTTATCACCCTTAGCGAATACCAATACTCTTACAGTCTTACCTGTTCCGTTGGGAAGTCCTACAGCGCCTCTTATCTGCTGCTCTGCGTGACGTCCGTCGCAACCGGTACGGATGTGTATCTCTACTGTCTCATCAAACTTTGCAACGGTAGCTTTCTTAACCATTGCTATTGCTTCCGCGGGCTCGTAATAAGTCGCGCGGTCGTACTGCTGTAAGGCATTCTTATATTTCTTTCCGTGCTTCATTTACTTACCCTCCTTATTCTTCTACCGTTACGCCCATGCTTCTGCATGTGCCGGCTATCATTGACATTGCTGCTTCGAGAGATGCTGCATTAAGATCCGGCATCTTCAGCTCTGCTATCTCCTTAACCTTTTCCTTGGAGATGGTAGCAACCTTTGTCTTGTTGGGTACTGCGGATGCACTCTTTAAGTTGCATGCCTTCTTGATCAGTACCGGTGCAGGAGGGGTCTTAGTAACGAAACTGAATGACCTGTCTGCGTAAACCGTGATGACCACGGGGATGATGAGATCTCCCTGATCAGCTGTCTTGGCGTTGAACTGCTTTGTGAATTCAACGATGTTAACGCCGTGCTGACCGAGTGCAGGACCAACCGGGGGTGCCGGTGTTGCCTTGCCTGCCGGGATCTGCAGTTTAATGTAACCTTCTACTTTCTTTGCCATTTTGGCTTCCTCCTTATAATTTATGTGGTAGTGGCGCCGACGCTATGCCGGCTCCCACAATAAACCCAAGATCAATCTATCTTCTTTACCTGTGAAAATCCAAGTTCCACGGGTGTCTCGCGTCCGAACATCTCCACCATGATGGTGCAGGTCTGCTTGTTCTCGTCGATCTTCGAAACGTTTCCGATAGTCTCTCTCCACGCGCCTTCGGTAACCCTGATGGTATCGCCCACTTCGAATTCCGCTTTTGCGATCTTCTCCTGATCGATCATGGTTATCTCATAATCGTCAAGGGGAACGGGCTTGCTTCCGGGTCCCACGAAGCCGGTCACGCCACGCGTATTTCTTACCACATACCATGCATCATTATCATCAGCATCCATATGTATAAGAACATAGCCGGGCAGCACCTTCTTCTGCACGTTCTTCCTGCCTGTGGAACGTATCTCAAGTACGTCCTGCATAGGCACACGTACCTCAAGTATCTTATCCTCGAGGTGACGGTTCTCTATGGCTTTTTCGATATTAGCCTTAACCTTCTTTTCATAGCCGGAATAAGTATGTACAACATACCATCCCATGCCGCGTCCGGATTTATTCTCGCTCTGACCTATGTCATGATCTTCGAGAGTCTTCTGGATCTCTTCATCTGTAGCGGTCCTTACCGGCTTTAATATCTCGCTGGTCTCCTCCGGAGAAGCCAGTATGGACTTTAATTCTCCCAGACGTTTTATCTTTGCACCTTTTGTCTCCGCCATTTTTACACTCCTTTTTTAAAAAGTGGTAAGCCAGTCCACACCATACTTAAGCACCATATCGATCAATGCTATGATTATGGCGAGGAGTGCGGAAACTATCACAACAGCCGTCGTCTGCTTTGTCAGAGACTGCTTATCCGGCCATGTGATCTTCTTAAACTCGGTCTTTACACCCTTGGTAAAACTGGGCTTCTTAGCTTTCTTTTCACCTGAATTAGCCATGACACCTATATCCTTTACTGTTGAAAAACCTTACTTAGTTTCCTTGTGCAGAGTATGAGTCTTGCAGAATCTGCAATACTTCTTTGTCTCCATACGATCGGGATGTGTCTTCTTATCCTTCATTGTGTCATAGTTGCGGCGCTTGCACTCGGTGCATGCCAGTGTTATTCTTGTACGCATTTTTCTTTCCTCCTGAATCACACAAAAAAAAGAGTTAATCACTCGAATTAGAACTATACACTATCCCCTCTCACTTGTCAACACCTTTTCATCAACCGGGGGGACGGTTCTCTGATCGCCCGCCATCTTCGCGGCTTCCAGCCGTTTTGATGGTTCAAAAATGGTCAAAATCAACCGGAGAACCGTCCCCCTGATCGTTAGTCTCTTCTATGCTCTCTTTGCGATATCGATGTGCATCAGGCTGCCTGCGCGGCCGTCTTCATATAAGAAGGCACCGCTTTTGCGGATCTTGCCGTTTAAGCTGTTATCCTGCAATGATGTAAGTGAAAACTCGGTGTCGGCATTCGATAAACAGATCGCTCCTATATTCTTATCTTTAAGGGAATAAAGCTGCCTGTTCCCTTTGGCGTCCACGATCCATATCTTCAGCTTTTCAAATACCGGGTCCGCCTCGTCTATCCAGCCGTTTCCGTCGCTGTCATATTCCGCAAGGTCGGCAAAGCCGTCCCCGCTTTTAGTCCCGAAGAGTTCGCTCCCGTCATTTATATCACCGTCACCGTTTTTGTCAAGTGCCAGAAAGCCGCCGCCCGTAGGTACGGAAATGCTTTCTTCGCTGCCGTCCGCGTCCAGGTCAAAGACTATCTTCTGGTCGCTTAATCCTGCCGGCACGCTGTCCAGACTGATCACCAGCGGATCGATCAGATCCCCGATATCCGTGCGCCTTTCAAAATATTGTTCAAAGCGCCTCGTCATGGAAACATTCAGATTGAAGTCTATCTTCCTTCCGTCCTTTGTCACCACGCTGCCCGTGGTATCAAAGACCGTTTCCTCGGTTTCCAGACTGTAATTCTTTTCGGATATGCTGACCATTCCTCCTGCGAAGCCTATGGTATCCGCCTGCATATTCAGTCCGTCCCTTTTCTTAAAGAGCCTGTGGATCGCATTTAATATGTACATAAGGCTCTGCCTCCGCAGGCTTTCAAGTGAACGGGCATCATCATTAAGCTTCAACTTCCCGCTGTCAAAACCTCTCATGGTGCTGTCCTTATCCTTCAGATAAGAAAGGAAGCTCCCGTTCCCCTTATACCGGTCCGTCCCGCTGCCATAGGACACCGTGACTCCGTAGGAATTATAATTCACTTTGGCCGCAGTCCGCCGTGCAGCCATATCCACGCTGCCTGAACTTATTATCATCTTTACCCTCCTGTCACAAGGGCACGTTTTCTTTCTTTCGGCTCCCTCCTCCATAATCAAAAAAGATACCGTCCGTCACATACCTCCTGTATGCTCCTTCCGACATCCCTGTGCTCATGTCTTTTTTATGTATTTTTCCGTTCCGGTCCGCCCTGCGCATCGACAGTCCTTTCGGATATCTTATATATCGGGCAGCCGCCGAAATATATTTACACCCCCAACAATTAATGATATAATTCACCCTGTTATACACAAATTCGATCGGAGGTTACTGATATGCCAACCTGGCTCATAGTATTACTGATAATCATCGCAGTGCTCGTTGTACTGCTCGTACTTCTTTACTTCGCAGGAAAGAAACTTCAGAAGAAACAGGCTGAACAGGAGGAGATGCTGCAGGCCAACAAACAGACGGTCAGTCTCCTTGTCATAGACAAAAAGCGCATCAAGGTTCAGGACGCCAAGCTTCCTGATGCCGTCATGAGCCAGCTGCCCAAGATCTATAAAAAGATGAAAGCCCCCATGGTCAAGGTCAAGGTAGGTCCCCAGATCATGACTCTTTTCTGTGACGAAAAGATCTTCGATTACGTTCCGGTAAAAAAAGAAGTGAAGGCTGAGATAAGCGGCATTTATCTCGTTGGCGTAAAGGGTATCCACGGCACACAGATCCAGAAAGAACAGAAGAAAAAGAGCCGCTTTAAACAGGCTGTTGAGAAGCTTCAGGAAAAGGCCGGCGCAAAGCCCATCAAGTAGTACTGAAGAAGGCCCCGCCGGTTTCTTTGGAACGCGCCTCAAGTTTGAGATTGCATTCCGCAAACAGATCATAATTCAGATCGAGATAATAGAGGATGTTGAGCTTCACGGAGTCTTCATCCTCTTCTATTTTTATGTCGGCGGTATCAACGCCTATGACCATATTCCCGAAGGGTGTGCGGTAGGTGCTGATGTTCTTCTGGCCCTCAATAAAAAGCATGGAAGTACTGACCTTCCCCTTCTTGCTGAGTTCCACACGCTCGCCGCTTATCTTTATGGTATTCTTCGTATCCGGTTCTCCGCCGTCCATGGCCTCCTGATACATAAGGTATATGGTATCGCCCTTCTTATGATATTGCCCCGCCACTATCAGTTCCACTTCATCCTGATGCGGCTCCGCCGAGGTATCAAACTGAAGTCCTTTTATGGATATCAATACGTCCTTTGTCATTACTCAAACTTTTCCGAAAAAACTGCCTGCTGCCATTCCACGTGTTTGCCCGCTTCGCGGCCCGCTTCCTCGGCTTTTCCTTCCTTTATCTTTTCATATATGCTTCTGTGCTCACCTATCAGGCGTTCATAGATATCTTCGTTCTTAAGTGTTTCGTATCTGTAACGGTATATCTGCTCCCTCAGATGCCTTGTCAGCTGCAGCAGCCTTTCATTATTCGCTGCCTCTGTGATGGCATTGTGGAAATCGCCGTCGGTCTCCGTTATCTTCTTTAAGTTTCTGGTCTTGATGGCGCTCTCAAATTCAAGCATCTTCCGGTAAATGTTTTCCAGCTGTTCTTCGGTCACCCTCTCGCAGGCCAGCCTGCAGGCAAACTCATCCAGATTGATACGCAGTTCCAGCACATCCTGCATTGCCTTTCTGCTGGGCATTGCCACTCTTGCACCGCGCCTGGGCTGTATCTGGACCAGTCCTTCCGCTTCAAGCATACGTATGGCCTCGCGCACCGGAGTACGGCTCACCCCCATATCCTCGGAAAGTGCCACCTCCGGAAGCCTGGTCCTGGGAGGCATATCCCCGCAAAGGATAGCACTTCTCATTGCATTGAAAACCTCATCCCGAAGCGGCAGATTTTCATTTTCCGTCTGTGACATGTACTTGTTCCAATCGATCTTCATGCGTATCCCCCTCCTCTGCCTGTCAGCCTCATAAATCAAGCCATGAACGATGTTCCTGCGTAAATCTTCCCTGTCAGTTCTCCTATCTTCTTTACTGCTTCATAAGCTTTCGTTTCGTCTTTAAACAGTCCGAAGACCGTGGGCCCCGAACCTGTCATCAGTGTTCCCTCTGCGCCGCTTTCTTTAAGCAGCTCTTTTATCTTTCCTATCTCGGGATGCAGTGCCACAGCCAGCGGCTCGAATACGTTTTTAAGATAACCGGCCAGTTCCTCAGCCGTCACATTCCCCCGCTTTATAAGCCTGCATATTCCTTCGTTATCGGGATGTGTTGTTTCCGCTCCCGCTTCGTCATACATTTTGTAGATCTTTCCCGTAGGCACGTCCACGGCAGGTTTAGCATATACCAGAGCTATCTTTTCCAAAGGAGGAAGCTCTGTCATCACCTCACCTATGCCTTCGCAGATCCTTGTTCCTCCCATTATGCAGAAAGGAACATCCGCTCCCAGCTTTACTCCCATATCGCAGAGTTTCGTATCGGAAAGTTCCATGTCATAAAGCCTGTTCATTCCACGGAGCACAGCTGCCGCATCGGCACTGCCGCCGCCCATGCCGGCTGCCGCAGGTATCCTCTTTACCAGCGTGATCTTAACCCCGCCGCTCCCGTATCTTTCCAGCATCAGCTTTGCGGCCCTGCATACCAGGTTATCATCTCCCGCCGGAATCGTATCGTGTCCGCTGGCCTCGTTGCCTTCGCATTTAAGTTCCAGCACTATACCGGCGTCTCTTCTTTCCAGAATGATATCGTCATGCAGGTCTATGGTCTGCATCACGCTCCTAAGCAGATGATAGCCGTCCTCCCTGACTCCGCATATATCCAGTGTCAGGTTCAGTTTAGCCTTTGCCTTTTCCTCTGCGATATCCGTCAAAGCACCACACCGTTCTTGCGAAGCAGCTCCTTCGCACTCTCTATGGAATCGATACCCGTCTTATTCTTGATCGGTGCAAACTCATGCTCCCTTACCACCTCATAAGGCAGGCAGTTTTTCACCAGATGTATCATATCGAGTATCAGCATCTCAAATTTATATCCGTTGGGTGTCTCGGGTTTGATATGCTCCCCGGCTTCATTGATATAAGGTATCTTCTTCTCAACAACGTGAGTCATCAGCTTTTCATTAACTATCCTGTCCAGCTCATCAACCCTGAAGAGATAATTGAGTATCACGCCGAAAGCATAAGCCAGCTCGCCTTCTTCATCCCTTAAGGTTCTCATTTCCTCGGTCATCTCATAGTATTCCACTATCGAAGGGCTGCCGTCTTCAAGACAGAGCACACCCACTCTTTCTTCGGGATCGTTCTTTCTCACGACCTTGGCGCCGCATACCACATCCTTATCGATCACCGCACCCACAAACAGAGGATCCGCTATCTGTTGCAGCACATTGTCTACCGCAAAGATGTTGAGCCACTTGACGCCCCGCTTCTTCACATCCTCAAGCACGCCGGTCTTCGCCATGGAAGCATACCAGCCGCCGTTGCCGTTGGGGGATAAGGAAAGGCTGTCCTTCTCTTCCAGAAGAAGCTTTCCGTTATGATCCACCGAAGGTGCCATATCCTGGATAAAGAAGCTCACTTCACTCTCCGGATATCCGAAGAAATCATGCTCCTTAAAAAACTTCACGGTCTCATCATTATTCTTATCGGAAGTCATGACATAGAGCGGAACAGTTACTCCCGCCTCATCCGTCACCTTCATAAGATTCTTTATCAGACATTCAAAAATATAAAGCTGCCTTGTTTCGCCTATGTTCACGGTTCCCTTTGGTCCGTCATAGCCGAGCCTCGTACCCTGGCCGCCCGCAAGCAGCACCGCGCCCACTTCGCCGGCTCTTATGGCCTCAAGACCTTTTTCCTTGTAAAGAGCGCCGTTCTTTTCTATCTCTTTCACGGTCACTGCGTTCAGCGGTTCCAGCTTGCCTCTCTCGGAGGTCTCATCATTATGCTCCACGAGACCGATAAGCGACATATCAAGCTTCTCTATCTGATCCAGCAGCTTCTGCTTTCCCGCCTCATCCAGTTCATCATAAAATCCGAGAACCTGCTCCTGTCCGTTTTCTTCAAGATATTTTTTTGCAGCGTTAAGATCCGTCATGGCTTCTCCTCTTATTTTGAAAGCAGTTCTATCGCCTTTTCCAGCTGGTTGTCGGTCTCATCCTTTTCGTAGGCATCGTTGTCAAATTCCAGTTCCACATCCGGCTCTATGCCGACCTTGTGTATGTCGTTTCCGTTGGGAGTATAATAATGGCTCACCGTAAGCTTCACGGCCGATCCGTCTTCCAGCGTGAATATCTGCTGCACTATGCCCTTACCGAAAGTCGTGGTTCCTATCAGCGTTCCTTTTTTGTAATCCTTTATAGCACCCGCAAGTATCTCGGAGGCGCTGGCCGAATAGCCGTTTACCAGCACTGCCATCGGCACATCTATCTCATGGGTACCGTCGCAGTTGTAATTATTCTGCTTCCCGTATTTATCCTCGGTATAAACTATACGTCCCTGGGGCAGGAGCATGCGGGCTATATCAACCACCGCTGAGAGTGAACCTCCGGGATTGGATCTTAAGTCTATGATCAGAGCCTTCATCCTGTTACCCTTTGCTTCCGCCAGAGCTTCCGCGAACTGGTCCACCGTTACGGTATCAAACTCGTTTATCTTTATGTATGCGATGTCGTTTTCCTTCATTTCCCAGGAAACCGTAGGCGTTTCAACCTTTCGTCTTTCCACATCGAATTCTTTCTCTTCCCTGTTTCCCGCTTCGCCTCTTACTATGGTAAGGTGTACGTAGGTACCTTCCTCACCCTTTATCATGGTCACTACATCGGTCAGTTCCATATCAAAGACATCTTCTTCGCCGACTTTCTCTATGATATCCCCTTCCTTGAGGCCCGCTTCCTCTGCGGGAGTATCAGCTATGACTCCGGTGATCCTGGGATAGAGCAGGTCCTGGTCTTTCTGAAGATATGCACCGATACCGTAATAGATACCCTGGGTACTCTGCTGCATCGACACCCATTCTTCGGGTGAATAATATGCCGCATAGTCATCGCCTATGGAATCCATAAGTCCGTCGTATACACCTTCCGCGATGTCGAGTTTGTCAACATCTTCGATGTAGTTCTTATGGATAAGCTTTTCGATATACTCTATCTTCTGCTGGACATCCTTGTCACGGACGATGGAGCTCTCATCTACTTTTTCTTTCTTGCCCTCTTCTTCGGTATCTTCCTCTTTCCCGCTGAGGTCCAGTTCCTCCCTGGTCCTGAAGCTCTCCGCCTTTTCGTCCCCCTTCTCTCTTGCCACTTTCACGCAGAGGATGATGGCCACCAGTACGAGGCACATTATAAATGCGGTAAGCATGCCCGCTATGAAATCTTTTTTGTTATTGTTCATTTCCTTTATATCTCCGGATATCAGACATTAATATAATTTCTCGGATTCACGTAATTGCCGTTGAGTCTCACGCCGAAATGCAGATGGTTTCCGGTGGATCTTCCAGTGGATCCTACTGAGCCTATCCTCTGTCCCTTGGTGACCCTGGTCCCCTGGGATACGGATATGGCGGAAGCGTGCATATATATCGTGTAAAGATTATCACCGTGATCGATCATACAGTAATTACCCATACTGGAAGAATAACCTGTCGCAACGACTTTTCCGTCGTATGCCGCCACTATGGGTGAACCGCCGGGAGCCGCCAGGTCTATGCCGTTATGCAGCTTCTCCACATGAAGGGTTGGATGCATGCGCATTCCGTATTCATCGGACACTCTCGTATACTGGGGTGCCGGTACCGCAAACTTGCCGCCGTTGTAATGCTGCCTGTCCGCTTCGGCGAGAGCCGCCCTGTCAGCCGCTATCTGTGCTTCCACTGCAGCTATCAGTCTGTTCTGGTCGGCGATCTCCGCATCATATTCCTTGATAGCCTTTTCATCCTGGGCTATCTCGGCATCGTAGGCGACTATCTGTTTTTCTTTCTCATCTATGAGGGCGTTTAAGT
This sequence comes from Lachnospiraceae bacterium, assembly GCA_024687205.1. Classification (GTDB taxonomy): domain Bacteria; phylum Bacillota; class Clostridia; order Lachnospirales; family Lachnospiraceae; genus NK4A136. The sequence continues at coordinate 13,395 of JAILES010000108.1, read as the reverse complement.
TCTCTTCCTCTTCCTCGGCAGCGGTCTTTGTCTCCCCAAGCACCTGCTTCTCTTCCTCGAGGATCGCCTTGGTCAGCTTCACATCTTCAACGATGAGCCTGTATTCTTCAAGCTTTCTCTTATCATAATCAGAGAGCTGCTGTATATAGTCCGCCTTGTTCAGCATGTCCGCAAAAGATGTGGCGGTAAACAGCATCTCCATATACATATGGTCACCGCGCTCATACATGAAGCAGATGCGGCGTTTCATGGCCTCATACTGTTCGGTGGCTGTCTGCTCCGCCGCCGCCAGTTCTTCGGTGGTGGTCTGTATCTCCTGCTCCTTGACCACTATCATCTCTTTCAGTTCATCGATCCTGCCCTGTACTTCTTCCACCTGGGCATCCAGCTCGGTAACGATGGCCGCCAGTTCCTGCTTCTTGCCTTTCAGGGAATTGATGATGGCCTGTACATTGGTCCTGTCCTTCTGAAGCTTGCTCTTCTCCTTCTTCAGATCGTCAAGCTCTTCTTCTTTTTCGGTAATGTTTTCCTTGAGCCTGTCGGTGTCTTTATCCTTATCGGCAAGACTGACAGTACTTAAGAAGAACAGCAGAAACAATGACAGCAGTATGCCGGCTTTTTTGAAATGACCTTTTCTCATGTATCAGACTCTTAAGTGCTTCCTTACCGTCGCTATACTTCCCACAAAACCTATGCCTACGCCGACTGCCATACATGCAGGGAACAGATTCCTGTATACGGTCTGCACCGGCAGGAACTGAAGAAGGTTGGTAAGTACCGAGAATCTCTCGAGCACATAAGCGATCAGCTTATCGTAAAGCACATATATGAGCCCCAGGGGAATCAGCGCTCCGACCGCACCTATTATCAGACCTTCTATAACGAAAGGCGCCCTGACGAAAAAGTCCGTAGCACCTATGTATTTCATGATGGCGATCTCCTCACGCCTTACCGAGATGCCTATCATTACCGTATTGGATATAAGGAAGATCGACACCGCAAGGAGTATGATGATTATTCCCACCGACACGTAGGCAACCAGTGAATTCATGCCGGTAAGCATGTTGGCGGTCACCTCCGAAGCATTGACGCGTCTCACGCCTTCAAGGTTCTTCAGGTATTCCACCAGTTCCGCCTGTCTCGATACATCCTTCAGATATATCTCGTAGTTCTCCGAATGCTCCAGCGGGTTCTCGGTGAAACCGTCGGCATATTCGCCGAGGTACTCGGTCTTAAAGCTTTCCCAGGCTTCATCCGCGGATACGAAGACCGCCTTCGAGATCGCACTGTGGGTCTTGAGTATTCCGTCTATCTCTGCGAGCCTCTGTTCGCTGATGTCGTCATCGAAAAATACGGTGACCGATACGCCCTCCTCAGCCGTCTTTACCATATGCTGGATATTCAGCACTATCGCATAGCCTATGCCGAAAAGGAAAAGGCAGGCGCTGATGGTCGCTACCGATGCCAGGGTGAACATCTTGTTTTTAAAAGTTGATTTTATGCCCTGTCCGATTACATAGAAAAAAGTACTAATTGTCCTCATCTAAATACACACCCATTTCTTCATCGCTTACCACCACACCGTTCTTGATGGTGATAACGCGCTTCTGCATATCATTAACTATCTTGTCATTATGCGTCACCACTACCACAGTGGTGCCGTTCTTGTTGATCCTGTCAAGCAGGTTCATGATCTCCACGGTATTCTTCGGATCCAGATTACCCGTAGGCTCGTCGCAGATCAGGATGGGAGGCTCGTTAACAAGCGCCCTTGCGATAGCAACTCTCTGCTGCTCGCCTCCGGAAAGCTCCGTGGTCTTGGCCTTATATTTGCCGGCAAGTCCCACCATGGCCAGCATGTTCGGAACATTCCTCTTCATCTCCCTGATAGGCGTCTGTATGATGCGCTGAGCAAAAGCAACGTTCTCATAAACGTTCCTGTCCTTCAGCAGTTTGAAGTCCTGGAACACAACGCCCATGCTGCGTCTAAGCTTGGGTATCTTGCCGTTTCTTATCTTATCAACCCTCATGCCGTTCACGGTTATCGTGCCGGTAGTGGGCTTCAGTTCACGCAAAAGAAGGCGGATCAGCGTGGATTTACCCGCACCGCTGTCGCCTACTATGAAGACGAATTCGCCCTTCTTTATCTTGATGTTGACATCCTCGAGGGTGGGAACACCCTTGATATATGATTTGCCGACGCCGTTTAAAGATATTATAACGTCGTCATCAATGCCATTCTTCTTTTTGTGTCTGCCGTGGACAGGAGGCAGGGGTTCAGCCTCTTCACCTTCCGTCTTTTTCTCCCGCTTGGTCTCCTCGATCATGCGGCGGCGGCGTTCCTCACGGATCATCTTTTTTTCACGTTCTCTCAGTTCCCTGGTCTGGCGGAGCTGTTCCTCGCTCTCCTTGATCACGTCACCGATATTGCTCGTGTTATCAAGATCCTCAAAAAAATCGTCCTTTTCCAAGATCTGTTCCTTTCTTATAATATCTGCTCCATATACTTCATATACTCCCCTACCATCAGGGCGATCTTGAAGGTTATGGCATCTTCAAATACCCTTAAGTCGAGGTTGGTGCTCTTCTGCAGCTTATCAAGCCTGTACACCAGTGTATTTCTGTGTATGAACAGCTGTCTTGAAGTTTCCGAAACGTTCAGGCTGTTTTCGAAAAACTTCTGGATGGTGGTAAGTGTCTCTTCATCGAAATCGTCCGGATTCTTTCCGTCGAAGATCTCCTGTATGAACATCTTGCACAGGGGCAGCGGCAGCTGGTAGATAAGCCTTCCTATTCCCAGCTCGTTATATGCCACGATCCTGCGGTCCGCGAAGAAGATCTTGCCCACATCCATCGCCATCTTTGCTTCTTTATACGAACGGCTCACATCCTTTATCTCGGGTACCACGGTACCGTAGGAGATGCGTACGTCATCAAGTCCGCCCTTTTCAAGGAAACTCTCGAGCCCGCTTGCCGTCTTCTCTATATCGTCCTCGTCATTCTCATCCAGCTCTTTGACTATCACCACGCTGTTCTCATCGACGGCAGTGACGATATCCCTGTTTCCCGCCTTGCCCATATATTCTTTTACAAGCTCGGTCATGTTGCTGTCCTTGCCCGAAGCGCATTCACTTACGAACACTATACGTTTGGCATCCGTCTGCATATGCAGCTTCTTGGCCCTGCTGTAGATATCTACCAGCAGAAGGTTGTCCAACAGGAGGTTCTTGATAAAGTTGTCCTTATCAAACTTCTCCCTGTAAGCCACCAGCAGGCTCTCCAGCTGGAATGCCGCCATGGCACCTGCCATGGATGCGCCGGATCCCGTCCCCGCCACTGCGAGCACGTATTCCAGATGCTGTTCGTCATCGATCTTATAGAGGCTGTAACCTTTCTTCTCAGCTGTACGTTCACTGCCTGCCGCAAACTCTGCCGTAAGCGCCTCCAGGGCCTTGCGGTCCTTGATGGTTCCGACAACTACACGTCCTTCGGCATCGGTAACACTCATTTCCAGTTTGGTTATCCCCACAAGTCCTTCAATGGTGTTCTGTAATATCTGATTGGATATCATAAGCTACCCCCTTAAAAAAATAGTAACCCCTTGACGTACTTATCTGACATTTTACTACATTTTGTACAAAAAATCCACTCTTTTTCTTAACTTTTTGATATTCTTTGAAACAAAAAAAGGACATACGATCGATCGTATGCCCTTCCGACTTTGAACTTTAGTTATACCGATGCGTCGAAGTTACCGCCGATATAAGGAGTAACCGAGCGCTCCATAGCGGCTGCATCTATCATTTTCATGATCCCGGCACCGGCCGTTTCCTGGGCATCAAGAGCGTTACTAAGCATCTTGGTCCCGACCTGATCGAGATTCTTGCTCCTGGCTAAAGTCATCGCCGTGTTCACAATCGTGGGTCCTACACCACCAACACTCATAGTATGCCTCCTTTCATGATCCGTGTTGCTATTATCTCATTTTTCCCCGAAACTGTCAATATTCGGGCCTGTATATTTTCGGGTTCAAAATCACCCTTACAGCTGCTGCACCAGATCTTTTACTATGTAAAAAACACAGATCCCGCAGCCTATAAGATAAGGCAGCGTGAGCACCCTGCTCTTATCCTTCTTATGCTCACTGAAGATCCCTTCAACACCGTCTTCTTTTCCGCTGATTTCAGAGATCCACATGATCAGGGCTACAGCCAGCGTGGTGGTGAACAGAGCCATGACCATCAGTACTCCCGCAGCTATCAGCATATTATCCCTGCTCATCACCGTTCCGACATCCGTCACCACCTCATCCTTGGCCAGCCACATCATCAGCGTGGAACTTCCGTTGATACAGCAGTGGCAGATCACCGAAGGCAGTATGCTGCCGCTGATCTCCCTCAGCACCGCAAAGAAAACACCCAGCAGGAAAGCGTAGGCCGCCTGGTTTAAGTTCATATGGAAAAGCCCGAAGGCCAGAGCGCTTAAAACGATCGCCTGCAGCGCCGAGCCGTTCTTTCTTATACCCGAGAAAAGTATCCCCCTGAAGGTCCATTCCTCCACAAAGGGGCCGACAAACGTAATAAAAAGGGCTATTACGAAAAAGGGCAGACCCGAAAGTGCCTGAAATATCACCCCCGCCTCATTCTCGGTAAACACCAGCGTGGCAAGGTTCACCAGCGCGGTGACCGGCGTCAGCAGCAGGGTCAGCAGCATGCAGCCGGGTATCAGCTTAAGCTTTATCTTCTTGATCCCGAAGCTTTCGCAAAAGTTCTCATGTGCAAACAGCCAGCCCACAAAACAGGGGACCAGCATTATGGATTCAGACAAAAAAAGACGCCCGAGCATACTTACGGAAATCCCGGGCACATAACGCATTATCAGCATCAGCGCCACATCCGTCAGGGCCATTCCCAGAAATATAAAACCCGTGATCTTCTTATTCATCCGCCTTAGCCTTCCTTATATGACCTTCATTGATGGTGACCAGCCTCTGCTTGTACAGATGGCCCACCGCTCTCTTGAATTCGTTCTTGCTCATACCGGTCTCTCTTGCTATGACCTGGGGATCCGCCTTCTCGGTAAAGGGCAGCGCCCCGCCGTAGGAATCCAGCAGTTCCAGTATCTTCTGCATATCGGGCTCTATCTGGAGATAGGCCTTCTCCCTTATGCTTAAGTTGAGCCTTCCGTCCTCTTTGACCCTGGTCACCCTGGCCCTTATGCTGCTGCCTGTGGGGATATCGCTGTATACTTCCTGCTTCGGTATGATGGCCGAATAGATATCATCCACGGCGACAAAAAGACCGAAACGCTCGCTCTTCTCATAAACTGTGCCTTCCACATCATCGCCTGTCTTATAGGGGGACTCGTTCAAAAGATACTTATATACGTTCATCGTGGCTGCAAGCCGCGAACTCTTATCAAGATAAAGTGCGCAAAGCACGCTGTCCCCGGGCTTTACGCGATAGGTCTGCTCCTTATAGGGCAGGAACAGATCCTTCTCCAGCCCCCAGTCAAGAAAAGCTCCCGGCTTTGAAACCGACACCACTTTAAGCCTGGCCACTTTCCCCAGGGTGATGAGCGGAGTCCTTACCGTAGCTATGGGCCTGTCTTCGGAATCCCTGTATACAAAGACCTTAAGGCGGTCGCCCGCCTTAATCCCTTCCGGCACCTGCCTTGAGGGGAGGAGGATACGCTCCTCCGCTTCCCCTTCTTCGGCAAGATACGCTCCGTGTTCTTTTATCTTTACTACGCACAGCTCCTGTACGCGTCCGAACTCAAACATTTATTTTGCTCCCGCATTCTGTTCCGGTGCTTTTCTGACCAGCTCGTTCCTGGTACCGGTATGCCTGTCTTCCTTACGGCTGAGTTTGAAGCTTCCCTGCTTCAGATACTGGGTGGCTTCGTGCTTCTGATGGCTTACCATCGAAGACTTGGCGGAAGAAAGTGCTATCGCACCGATTATCAGCGCTACTACCAGGGCTGCTACCTCGATACCTACTATATTGTTGTTCTGGAATAATTTCAGCAGGAAGAATATCGCCTGGATTATCACAAAGGCTATGCCCGCTACCTTTGCGAAATATCCGGTAGCCATTCCCTTATCTACGGGCAGGTCACCGGTCACCTTACCGGTCTGTCCGTTCATTGCGAAGGTATAAGCTTCTCCGTTATATCTGGTTGTCAGCATCCATACGGGGATCATGCAATAGCTGATCTTTCCGTTCTTGATGTCTATGTCGGAAGCCTGCTCGTTAACGCTGTCGTAGCCTTCAACGGTCTTGCGGATCTCGGCCTTTGCGGTGGTCCTTATCCTGTCGTCGACCCTGCCTTTCACCGCATTGGCATCCTCGTCATACTTGCTTGCCACATAACCCGACATATAAGCTGCGTTATAAGCGGTTATCTTGCTGTAATCATAGGGCTCGAGGGAATCCATGTAAGCATCGTTCATTTCCTTTGCGCCGTCGGCGGGAACTTTTTCAAACTTCATGTTTGCAGCTCTGCTGACCGCGAAATCCTTGATCTCTTTCCACTCTTCCTGACCCTTATTGTATTTGCGCTCCTTTGTTGCTTTGTAGAAAACGCTGCCATCCACATCGCAGTCAAAAAGCCAGAAGGGAACATAGACACCGCTGATGTTGTCCATTCTGTTATTATCGATAAAGCCTCTGGGCAGAAGCTTCTTTCCGCTGTAGTAATTCTTCAGTGCATCCTGTGCCGACTTCTTGTCTACCGCAAAAGGTATAAGGCCGTCTGGCAGGTTCATTCCTTCAAAGGTATCCTTTATTACAAGAGGATTGCCACAGTAAGGGCACTCTGTCGCGCCCACGTTCTCCTCGGCTACCATAACGGCGCCGCAGGTATTGCAGGCATACTCGTTCATTCCGGCTTCGCCGGCAGCCATCGTGGCACCTGCACTCTGTGACCAGTCACTCGTTTCTTCCCTTACTCTTTCGTCGTCCTTAAACTCGGACATGTCAAACTGCGAATCGCAGAATTCGCAGACCATCTTATTTACATCACCTTTGAAAATAAGCGGTCCCCCGCAGTTCTTACATTTATAATCATGATAACCCTGTTCTGCCATAACATTCCCTCCTCTTAATCCTTTAACATAAGGCTTCTCCCCGAAACAAAAACGTAACCGCGGGATCCATCATCCCCCACGGTTACGCCCTGTCATTTTTATTATTTTGCCTTACCCTGATTAGCTACAGCTTCCATCTTAGCCTTAAGTGCTTCCTGGTCGCCGAGATAATAGTGATTTACAGCCTTGAAGTTCTCGTCGAACTCATATACCAGAGGAGTTCCGGTAGGTATGTTGAGACCGAGGATCTCTTCAGCGCTCATGTTGTCAAGATACTTAACAAGTGCGCGGAGTGAGTTGCCGTGAGCGGCGATGATCACACGCTTGCCTGCCTTCATATCTGCAAGGATGTTCTTGAGATAATAAGGGATAACTCTCTCAATTGTAGTTTCAAGTGACTCGTTCTTGGGCAGGAAGTAGTTATCTACATCCCTGTACATTTCCAGCTTCTTGGTGGAACGCTCGTCATCATCGGAAAGCTCGGGGGGCTTTACGTCAAAAGATCTTCTCCAGATCTTTACCTGATCCTCACCGAATTTCTCTGCAGCTTCGCTCTTGTTCTTGCCCTGCAGATCACCGTAGTGACGCTCGTTGAGTTCCCATGCCTTGTTAACGGGCAGCCAGTTTCTGTCCATCTCATCAAGTATATGGTTGAGGGTGTGTATTGCTCTCTTCAGATAAGAAGTATAGCATACGTCGAAATCATACCCCTCTGCCTTGAGCAGCTTACCTGCTGCCTTAGCCTCCTCATGTCCTTTTTCGGACAGATCAACATCCGTCCAGCCTGTGAAAAGATTGAGCTTGTTCCACTCGCTCTCGCCATGTCTGACAAGTACCAGCTTAGTCATTTATCATTCCTCCTGTTTTTAGATTTGAATTAAAAAACCCTAACGCTTAATATATCACAGCCCCTGCCCATTTGCAACCTTGACCGCTATGATATAATGATCTTAAAGGCTCCCCCCCTGGGGGTTGCTGCGTGCCGCAGGCTGACTGATGAGAGGATAAATATGACAATCGCCGGCTTTGTAAAAACTACACTCCTTGACTATCCGGGCCGCCTGGCCTGCACCGTTTTCACTCAGGGCTGCAACCTGCGCTGCCCTTTCTGTCAGAACGGTTCTTTGGTGCTGCCCGAATATTTCGAGACTCCCCTGGATACGGAGGAGATACTTGCACATATAAAGAAGCGCAGCTCCGTTCTTGAAGGTGTCTGCATCACCGGAGGCGAACCCACGCTGATGCCGGATCTGAAAGACTTCATCAAAAAAATAAAGGAGCTGGACCTCCTGGTCAAACTGGATACCAACGGCACCAATCCGGAAGCGGTATCCGAACTTATAAACGAAAAACTCATCGACCATGTGGCAATGGACATCAAGGCTTCCCCGGAAGATTATGCAAAAGTCTGCGGCCTTCCACAGATCGCCTTTGATAAGATAAGCGCAAGCGTAGAGCTTCTCAGGTCTTCGGGCATCGCTCACGAGTTCCGCACCACCCTGGTCAAAGGCCTCCACAGCAAAGCCTCGGTAAAGGCCCTGGCGGAATGGCTCGCCGGCCCCGATGCATATTTCCTCCAGTCTTACAGGGAAGAAGACGGTGTCATAGAAAAGCTGAAAGGCAAAGAGCTGGAGCTCGAAAGCTTCAGCAAAGATGAATTAAACGAATTGTTAAACATAGTCCGGGAATACCTTCCCGCTGCAGAATTAAGGGGTGTCGACTGACACCCCTTTGTTATTACTTATGCTTTTTTCTTTTTCTGTCTCTTTCCGAGGACTATACTCTGCAACAGTATGAAGAAGCAAAGCATGCCGCCGGTGGTAATGCTCTGCCACCAGGGATCCTTCAGGCCGCTGGATACGACGATCTTCTTGATGGTGGTCAGTGTCATGGTACCGAAGAAGGTACCTGCCACATTACCGACACCGCCTGTAAGCAGCGTACCGCCTATTATGGATGATGCGATGGCGTTCATTTCCATGCCTGCCGCATTGGTGGCATTTCCGGCACCTGTGTGCATCATCAGCACGAAGCCCGATATACCGCTTAAGAGACCGCTGATGATATAGCTTAAGAAACGTGTTTTCTTTACGTTGATACCGAGCATCAGTGCGCTCTGCTGGTTACCGCCCATTGCATAGAAGTTTCTTCCGAGACGGTGGAACATCAGTATCACGAATACCACTATGATACAGAAGAATGCTATCACTACACCCAGTTCCATACGGGCCGGCACCAGATTTCCGTTCTTTGCCACATAACCGAGCCAGGGTATCTCTATCTTGGTATTCCTGAGTGTTTCAAAACCTTCGTGGTCCACCTTCTGGGGATTGACCGAAAGTATGGTGGTCATGCCTCTTGCAAAGAACATACCTGCCAGGGTAACGATGAACGGCTGGATCTCAAGATAGCTTATAAGGAAGCCGTGTACCAGACCGAAGGCAAGACCTATGCCCAGTGCCAGCATCAGAGCCAGCAGCACGTTGCCGCCTTTGTTCAGGTACAGTATGCAGCTCATGACTACCAGGGAAGTAACGGCGCCGACGCTGATATCGATACCGCCGCCGATCATTACCACCGTAAGGCCGCAGGAAACTATTATCAGGCTGGCATTATCGTTCAGCAGATCGAATATCTGCTGTGCATGAAGGAACCCGCCCTTCAGAAGGGCCATTGCCAGCAGGTACATTACTATAAAGATGCAGATGGTTATCGTCATCAGCAGCTGAGTGTCATTGAGGGGCTCCCTTTTCTTCTTTACATTCTCATTCATGCCTTTTCACCCCCTTTGAGCAGAGCTTTTCTTTTCTTCATTAACTTTTCGAAGCGTTCCTTCACAACCGGTGAACCGATCACAACGAGAAGGACGATGACGATAGCCTTGTAAGCTTTAACGTCTGTTGAAGAAACCTTCATGGCATACAGCGTGATCGTGAGCATCTGTATAACGTAAGCTCCGATTATGGATCCGCTGATCTTGAACTTACCGCCTCCCAAGCTGTTACCGCCGATGGCGACTGCAAGGATCGCATCCATTTCCACATCCAGGAGCAGGGTCTCGTGATTGATAAGTCCGAGACGGCTGACACCGATAATGCCTGCAACGGATACGCAGCAGCCCAGCAGTATAAAGGAAAGCAGTTTGATGAAGGTGGTATTGATACCGTTAAGTCTTGCCGCACTCTGGTTGATACCTACCGACTGTGTGAGTATCTCCAGTGAGGTAAAATGGAAGAGCAGCTTAAACAGTATCGCCACTACTATGACTATGATCACCGGCATCGGGATGGGTATGCCCGGTGCAAAACTTCCTATGGCATTGATTATCGGTGATGTAACGGTAGGTGTTGCACCGCCGTTGATCCAGTATGCTATGGAACGTCCGCAGGTATAAAGTATCAGGGTCGCGATCATCGGCTGTATGTTGAATACCGCCACCAGCGTTCCGTTGAAAGCGCCGAAGATCATCGCAACGATGCAGGCGCAGATAAAGGCGAGTATCACGGTACCGCCTGTTATGTCCGCACCGGACTTAAGCACCTTTACGAAAACACTGCCCGCGATGGCTGCAGCTGCACCGACGCTGATATCCTGTCCTTTGGTAGCAGCCGTAACCAGGGTCATTCCTATTGCGAGTATCGCAAGTTCGCTCGCGCCGTTTATGATACTGATCAGGTTGCCGGCCAGCACCGCGTTCCCGTAATTGTTATGGGTTATGCTTATGCTGAAGAAGCCCGGATCCCTTATCAGATTAAAGATCACCAGCAGCGCCACGGCAATGACCGGGATCGTGAGCTGCCCCAAACCGCCTTTCGGCATTTTCTTTAAATTCTCTTTCATTCTGCCTCTCCTCCCGCGATCGTCTTCATCACCTGGGCCTGATTAAGATCCTGCCCTTTCAGTTCACCCACGATATGCCTGTCGCGCATTACGATCAGGCGGCTGCAGGTACGGAGCATCTCTTCAACTTCTGAAGAAATGAAAGTTACGCTCACACCTTCTTTTGCAAGCTGCAGCACCAGTTTCTGTATCTCCAGCTTGGTTCCCACGTCTATACCTCTGGTGGGCTCGTCCAGTATCAGATAATCGGGATGGGTGAGCAGCCATCTCGCAAGGATCACCTTCTGCTGGTTACCGCCGGAAAGAGATCCTACCGGTGTCTCACTGCTTGCGGTCTTGATCTTCAATGCCTTTATATACTCGTCGGCAAAAGCTTCCGACTCACTGCGGCTTATGGGTTTGAAGAAACCGTTCATCACCTGCAGTGCGAGTATTATATTTTCACGTACGCTTAAGTCCGCAATGATACCGTCGCGTTTTCTGTCCTCTGCCAGATAACCGATACCGCTCTTCATCGCATCTATGGGACGTGAGATCTTAACTTCTTTTCCGTTTATATTTACCTTACCGCCGGTCACCTTGTCAGCACCGAATATGGCTCTTACGCTTTCACTTCGGCCGGAACCGAGCAGTCCGGTAAAGCCGTTTACCTCACCTTTCCTTATGGAGAAGTTGAAAGGATTGGTCTCTTCGCTTGCAAGTCCCTCTGCCTCGTAGAATACCTCTCCGGCAACCGCCTCGCGGGAACCGATCTCCTCGAGATCGCTGAGCTCGTCAAGTGACTTACCCATCATCTTTGCCACAAGCTGTACCTGCGGAAGATCCTCGGTAAGATACTCGCCGACCAGTTCTCCGTTCCTGAGGACCGTGATACGGTCACTTACTTCATATACCTGTTCAAGGAAATGAGTAACGAATATTATTCCTACGCCTTTGCTCTTCAGATCCCTCATGAGACCGAAAAGCATGTTAACTTCTTTGTCGTCCAGTGAAGAAGTCGGCTCGTCCAGTATCAGCACCTTACACTGCATATCTACCGCACGTGCGATGGCCACCATCTGCTGGACAGCCAGTGAGCAGCTTCCGAGCATCTGTGCACCTCTGGCGGGAATGCCGAGGTTCTGCAGCTGTTCGTCTGCCCTTTTTCTGTATTCCTTCTGATTTACGAAAGCACCGCCTTCACGTCCGATGAACATATTCTCTGCTACCGTAAGGTTCGGGCAGAGCGTGATCTCCTGATAAACCGTGCTTATTCCCGTGTTCTGTGCATCCTGCGGGGAATGGATCGCTACGGCTTCACCGTCAACATAGACGTTTCCTTCGTCCATCTGATAAACACCTGTAAGTATCTTTATCAGAGTGGATTTTCCTGCACCGTTTTCACCCATCAGTGCATGGATCTCGCCTTTTCTCAAAGTGAAATCCACATTATGCAGTGCCCTTACTCCCGGAAATCTTTTCTTTATTCCGCGCATTTCCAGTAAAGCTCTTTCCTGCATGCCGCTTCCTCCTTGTGTGTAATAAAATAGCGCAGCCAGGTTGTCAGATATTCTGCAACTTGGCTGCGCCCTGCTAATCTACAAGATTATTCACCTAAACCGTAAGTGTCGATATCTGCCTGAGTAAGTTCCTTAGCGTCGAAGCCCTTCTCTTCGTTGATGATCTTCTTGGAAGAAGGTGCGCTGCCGCTCTTGATCAGGTCGCTGATGATCTTAGCCTGGAAAGGTGAGCACTGGCCATCATAGTTCCAAGCGCCTGCAAGGAGTTCTCTGAGTGCCCACTTGTTGCAGTCAAAGCCCATTACGATAACATCGCCGCTTGTTCCGTGAGTGATACCTGCTTCGTCAAGTGCTGCTACAGCACCCTTAGCCATACCGTCGTTCTCAGCGTAGATTACGTTGAACTTCTCACCGCTGTTGATAACGGATTCAACGATCTTCTTAGCTTCTGCCTCGTCCCATGTAGCTGTCTGCTGTACAACCTTGTTCATCTTGCCTGATGCGAACTGAGCATCAAGAGCTCCTGTACGTCCGATCTGTGCGTCTGAACCCATAGCGCCCTGGATATGGATTACGTTGTACTCAGGAAGATTCTGAGCGAGCAGCCAGTTAACTGCTGTCTCACCTTCTTTAGCCATATCGGAAACAACTGCTGCCTCATACAGGCTCTCATCTACATCGATCATACGGTCGAAGAGATAAACCTTGATGCCTGCTTCCTGTGCCTTGCGGAGAACTTCGTCCCAACCTGTGGTCTCTGCTGCAGAGATAAGAAGATAATCAACACCTTCTGTGATGAAGCCCTGAGCTGCCTGAAGCTGCTCATCGTTCTTTAAGCTGTAGAAAGCCTTAAGCTCATATCCGTTAGCTGCTGAGAAAACTGACTCCATGTCCTTAACGTTTGCTTCACGATAACCGGACTCTGAAGGAGGGTTGTTAACAACACCTACCTTGATGGTTCCGCTTGAT
>JAILES010000102.1 GCA_024687205.1 Lachnospiraceae bacterium | reverse complement strand
CGGCGATATAGAATCGGCTCAGATAAAGTGCGTGTTCGGAGGAAAGCTTAAACCTCAGGTAACCATGATCGAGACTGCAACGTATAACGGAGAGAGCGTGCTTAAGGCATCACTTCCTGCAGGTTATATGGAATACGGCGTTGATATGGAAGAAGTGATAGAGCAGGCACAGGCAGCAGGACAGGGTCTGTTGATAGTAACGGACGATAATTTCAGTCTGGCATTTTCAAAGGAAACGACTGCTACCATGACAGCAGCTGATGCTGAGATCAGTGTGAGGGATGTGACTGCTGACAAGCCGGCAAACGTTGTAAAATCGGGACTTACACCGGCCGGCGCATACGAGGCGGAAATATCTTCGGGTTTCACGGGAACAGTCGAAATGGGACTTCCGACCGGTAAGCTTGCAAAGGGCGCGACAGCAGAGGTCTATTATGTTGACACTGAAGGCAATAAGACTGCGATGAATGCAAAGACTGTGACAGATGCGAACGGAGCAACCAGATCACAGTTTACCACGACACATAATTCTACCTATGTTGTAGTACACGAGGGCGGTGAAGTAACGGAAGAACCCACCGAACCCGAAACACCGGCAGAACCTGATATACAGATCGTTGATGTGGTTCATGCCATCAACGTAGTGACAGGTGCTGTAGCGAAGAACAATGACGGTGCTATAGTAACGACAGCTCGTGAAAATGAAACGATAAGCATAAGCTGGACAGCCAGAACAGGATTCGGGTTCGTGAAGTGGGATCTGAGCGGTGCGGCTCCCGCTGATGCGGCAGCAGCTGCGACCACATTTGTAATGGGCCGGCAGGATGTGACTGTTGACTTTGAAGAGAAGCTGATCGTTGCAGATGAAGTGAAGGAAGAGCTGCCTTCGGATACGGACACTGCTACTAAGGTAAAGAGCCTGAAATTTGAAAAGTCAAAACTGACAATACAGAGAGGTCTGGAAGCAGTTGCCAATCCGGCAAAGGCTGAAGCCGCACAGGGTGAAGCACCGGAGATCATCTATGTAACTGATAATAAGGATATCGTTGCTGTAGATAAGAGCGGTAATTTCTGGCCGATGGGAGTCGGTGAAGCAGAAGTTACGGCATACTGCGGAAATAAAAAGGCTGCGTGCAAGGTTACGGTAGTCAGCTATACCACAGCTGTAAGCATAAAGGATATGAGCGGCGCCGATGTAAGCGGTCAGACCATTGATATGAAGGGCGGAGAACAGAGCTTCCTTTCGGTATCCTTTGCTCCGTATGACAGCACCGATCCCAGAGATGTGAGCTGGAAGTCTGATAATAAAGCCGTAAGCGTAAAGGCAGGCATGCTTACAGCCAAAGAAGTGAAAGAAGCAGTGACGGCTACTATTACGGCAACGGTAAAAGCCACCGATCCTGTTACCGGAAAGGTATCTAAGGAGATAGTCGGAAGCGTTAAGGTGAAGCTTACCCCCGTTGTTGTTGCCGCTCCGGCTGCTTTGGATAAAGGTCACAGCCTGAGTCTGAAAAAGAGCAAAGTGAAGCTTACTACTCTGGACGGAGGCAATACGGCAGCGCTGGGGATCACGCTGACAGCAAAGAAGGATACGGATATCTCAACGGTGAAGATACTCAGTGTCGAATCAAGCAACACGGATGTAGTGACGGTTGATGCTCCTGCAGATCCTGTGATAAACGGCAAGAAGGCTGCATTGAGTGTCAAGCTGACAACAAAAGCTGCGGGAACAGCTTACGTTGTGATAAAGAGCACAGCCGGTGAAGGCGATAAGGTAAACGTGAAACGCTGCAAAGTTACGGTTTTGGCGCCGGCCAAAAGTATAAGCGTTAAGAGCGGCACACTAAAGGTTACAGACAAAAAGATCACAATGAGAAAGGGCGAGAAGGGAACGGTAGAAGCAGAACTGAATCCCAGATTCTCTACCGATCTCGGAAAGATCAAGATCAGTGCTTCCGGCGGTGTTACCATTAAGAAGGGAGTGATCTACGCAAAGAAGATCACAAAGACCGGCAAACCCGCAAAGATAACCGTCAAGTGCGGAAAACTGAAAGAAACGATAGAAGTTACGGTAACCAGATAGGACATCCCGTAGAGGATGAATAGTTTTACAAGGAAAACCGGAGGAACAGGTACAGATTCCTCCGGTTTTGCTGTTGTCATATATGATCTTCTGTGCTATACTTGCAACATAAAGCAACGAAGATCAATAATTCTTAAAATTCTTTAAATCATAAGTATTCTGTATCTCCACTGCTTTTAATCCAATTAATCAAATCGGCAGGAGAGATCAGAGAAAAGGTCCATAGTCTCTCTTGCTATCAACTACCGAAAGGAGAGTATGCCTATGGACGAAAAACAAAGAAACCATACAACGCCTGATATAAAGAAAGAGTCGTTGTACATGAATCAGACAGGGAATCTTCGTATCAGACTAACGAATGACTATTTATTCAAGGCTCTGTTACAAAAGAACAGTTTGGTATTACAAGCTCTGATCCGGGATCTGCTGCATCTTCCTAAAAATGCCATCGAAAACCTGGAGGTGACAAACCCCATAATATTCGGGGAGAGTGCAGATGATAAGACCATAGTACTTGATGTAAATGTGGTACTTAATTCGGGATCAAGAGTAAACCTCGAAATGCAGGTGCTTGATGAAGGAAACTGGAGAAACAGATCCACATTTTATGCATGCAGGAACTTTGCAGAGCTGAACAGAGGTGAAGATTACGAAGAGCTGAAGCCGGTATTCCAGATAAGTTTTCTGAAATTTACTCTTTTTAAAGAACATGCAGCTCTATATTCCACATACAAACTGATGGAATGTGAAAAGCATTATGTTTACAATGAAAACCTGATGATCGGAGTAGTAGATCTGACTAAGACAGAACTGGCTACGAAGGAAGATGAAGCGTATCACATAAACGAATGGGCAAAACTGTTCAAAGCAGAGACATGGGAGGATGTAAAGATGTTGGCAGCCGAGAATACAAGTATAGCAGAAGCAGCACAGACTATCTACGAACTGTCTGAGGATGAACGTATCCGTCAGCAGTGTCAGGCTCGTGAGGATTATTACAAAAGGCAGTCCGGACTGACAAAGCGAATAGCCAGACAGGAAGAAAAGCTGGCAGAGATAGAGGAAGAACTGTCGCAGAAGAAGGAAGAACTGTCGCAGAAGAAGGAAGAACTGTTGCAGAAGAAGGAAGAACTGTCGCAGAAGAATGAAGAACTGTCGCAGAAGAAGGAAGAATTGTCGCAGAAGGACCGTATCATAGATCAACGGCGGGAAGAATTTATTCAGTTGTTGTTAAATAAAGGATTTGTAGAGTCCAGAGAAGAAGCTGTACTTATGGTTGACGGTGTGACTCCGTCTGACGAAAACTAATCATTCACAACTCAATGAAGTACTATCAAAAACCACGAGGTCCGTCCCCGTGGTTTTTTGCCGTTCGTAGTTCGAAAACGACCGTTCGTCGTCAAAGCATAGAAATCCAATAATCAAGATAGTAAACTCTGAAGTAAGGTGCCGGGGGATAAGTGTACCTATCTGGCAAACCATATCAAACAAGGAGGTAGGATTTATGGCGGGAATGAGTAAGTTCAGAAGGATGCTGGCAATGATGATGGCTGTGATCATGGCATTTACCTTGATACCGGCAGAAGCATTTGCACAGAATGAAAACGATGAGGATCATATTCAGGATGAATATGATGTTGAAAGGGGAACGGAAGAGATACAGTATGACGGACCGGTTGCGGAACTGCTTCCGTGTAATCCTGAGGCAGAAGCATATGGAACATATAATACGCTTCAGGCGGCATTTGATGCAGCAGCGGAAAAGGAACAATATGTTATTGTAAAGCTTTTGCAGGATGTGACGATAAACACTGAACATACATTAAATCAGGATATCAACCTGTTCCTGAACGGACACGAATTGATTATACCGGAGGGAGTGACACTTACTGGTACTACCGGAGATCCTGAACGTTACCCTGTAATAGATATATTTAGTGATTTTTCAAGTGGAGCAGGTGGAAGCATCACAAATAATGGAACTCTTAATGCTTATATAGAGGTTTATTCAGATGATGTAAGCATTTCTGTTGCAGGCGGGAGTGTTGAAAGCATTATGCTGTTTAAAGGAAGTCTCTATGTTTCCGGCGGGGCCATTAAATGGGTACAGACCTGGGGAACTGCGGAGATCAGTGGCGGAACCATTGATTCATTTGGTCCGGAGAACGGCTTATCGACCATTACGGGCGGTACCATTCGCAGTATAGCTGTTATGAATAATGACGGCAGTCCTACTGTAGACATCAGGGGAGATGTAACGGTTACGGAAGAGTTGCTTCTTGAGTATTACGGAGGAGACGATAAATGTGGTATTGAAACCGTGACCATCTCCGGTACACCAAAGATTAAAGCCGTTGGTTTTAATATTCAGAAATTCGGTGAGGAAGAAGATGACGGAACAGGCAACTGGGGTTCCATCAGCATTTCAGGAGGATATTTCGGAAACAATCCCAAAGCGATACTTGACGGAAGGGACGCTGTTCAGACAGCTCATCTTGATATTGATATACCTGAATTAGAAGCATACACCGGCCAGACCGACTGGGCTGCGGATCATGAAATATACGGATGGCGTCTTGTAGATGCCAATCCTTCAGCTGATTATGCTGTTAAAGTAGATTACAGGTATAAAACTTCGGATGCTACCGAAGTATATGAAACGGTAAAATATGAAACCATCGAAGCAGCATTGAAGGCAACGGAGACAGCTGATTATAAGGAAAATTGCGAGGGATTTGTGCATTATCATCATCCACTGATGACTTTGCTGAAAAACGTAACCATAGATAAAGCAATCAGCTTTAACCTCAATCCGGATCCTTTTATGGGCCAGATCGTTGTAGAAATGAACGGTCATAATCTGGAGATCCTTGATAATGGTGGTCTTACCGGAACCGGTAAGCTTATGTTCGAAGGCACAAAGAAAGGTAAATTCATAAGCAACGGAACACTGGGACTTAATGGTGATGATGGTAATATATTCATTTTCAAAGGCTGTGATTTTACCGTAACAGGCGGAACGGTAACTTCGGAAACACATATCACCACAGGCAATGTAAACATAAGCGGTGGTGAGTTCACCGAAAAGCTGGATTTAGTGAATGTAAATCCTGACATTGGTTTAAAGGTAACGATTTCCGGATCAGCCAAAATGAGAAATATCAGTTACGAGGTAAATAAATACATCTCCAGCATAAGCCTGAATCTCCTCGGCGGATATTATGCACAAGCTCCGGAGTCATTCAAGACTTATAACAGCGAGGATCAGTCAGGATATGTTAATTATGATGAAACTAAACTTGAGCAGTACAGTGGTCAGACTGACTGGGAAGCAGAGCCGGAAACATACACATACCGTATAAAGAGGGAAATAAGTCCTTCAAGTTACAGCAAACTTCCTGAGGCTGTAAGCGGTCTGGTTGAAAACGGAAGTGCACAGGCACTGATCACCGCAGGTACTGCAGCAGGAGGAACGATAAAGTATGCACTAGGTGAGAGCGCGACAACAGCACCGACGAGTGGCTGGAGTACAAATATCCCCGCAGCAACGGCAGCAGGTACTTATTATGTGTGGTACAGACTGGATCCGGATGCGAACCATATGGCTATAGCGGCTGCATGCATCACTGTAAG
>JAILES010000089.1 GCA_024687205.1 Lachnospiraceae bacterium | reverse complement strand
GTCGTTAAACGGAGAGGATGGGATTCGAACCCATGTGGCCGTGAAGCCAAACGGTTTTCAAGACCGCCTCGTTATGACCGCTTCGATACCTCTCCAAAGCGTCCGCCTTTTGTCAGCGCAAATGTTATCTTACCAAATTGCATTTTAAGTGTCAACAACTTTTTTTATTTTTTTTTGTATTTTTTTTGATATACTTTATACGCTTATAATCCAAGCGCTTTTTCCATGGTACGGCAGCCGTTCTTCAGCCTGTTATATGCAGCTGCTGCAGCCTGTGACGACCTGTATCCTTCAGGCAGGAGTACCAGTGCCACTTTGTCTATCTGATCCCATGCGGCCTGCTCTTCACGCTCTGCAGCCTCGAATGCGATCTTCGCCCTGTTCCAGGCTCCGCTTTTCTTCATCTTATTACTTTTGATCATAAGTCCCGATACCACCGCACAGATCACCGGTACAAGCTTGCCGAAAACATCCATATTATCCAGAGCCTGTCCTATGGTCATGAATACGGCTCCGGGCAGCGCCAGCGCAAAGTATCCGATTATAAGCCTCAGAACAATACTGTTGATCCTGTCCTTATATAAACTCCTTATCTTCAAAAAAATAATAACATAGAAAAAGATCAGCCAGACAGCCAATCCGACTATCGGCAGATCGCTGCCGGTAAGGAGTCCGAATAATATGATGACTGAAGCGATCGCAGAGGCCAGAAAGAACTTTCCGAGAAAACCTTTCTTCCCGTTCATTTCCATTTCCTTTTCATCTGCAAGATGCTTTGCGTCTACCATTCTGGCAACCGCATTTTCCCAATTCACAAGAGGCCCCGGAATCTCTGCCAGTCTTCCGAGTCTTTCTATCTCATCAGCCCTTAATTCTACCGCATTAATACTGATCATTTTCCACCTCCAAAACTTCCGATGACTCCGGAGACTTTTTCTTTCATTCCTTTTGCTGCCTGTGCATTCAGGATTGCTTTCTGTCTGTCAAGTTCCTGCTGTACCTGCTCACCGTATTCGAGACAGTAGTTTATCTTTTCATCCGCATCCTGATAACCGCGGACTCGCTCAAACTGTGCTGCCGCCATCTCTGCCGATCTTTTATCTTTTACATTATTAAGCTGCCTTATGGCATCGGCATAGATAGTTTCTTTTCTCTGCTGTTCAATGTTCTTTTCTATCTTTTCTTCATACTCCCGCATCTCCGCTTTTAAAGCAGGTGATGCAAGTTCTTTCAGCTGTCTGTAATTATTATCGCCGGTGAATCTTTCGGTCTCCTTGCCCAGATCCATGCGCCTGTATATCCTTCTGTCTATCATCAGATAAGCAAGATATGCTTCGGCATAAGTAGGCTCCACGCTGAGTATCCATTCGGCATACCTTGCAGCGTCAGTCCACTTTCCCTGCTCAAGTGAAGCAAAAAGATTTTTCTTCCATATATCTCTGTCCGAGCCGCCGCCTGCGGGCGCAGCAGCAGGCATGTTCACTTTTTTCTTTTCCTCGCAGATATTCTGTATCTGCTCCATCAGCCTGTTGATGTCCATGACATTGGCGAAATTATAGGCCTGGTTCTGCGCGGACAGCTCCAGAGGTATTTCTCTTATATCCATATCCCTGAAGACCGGAACGATGAACTTCTTCTCTCCGTTCCTTATCCTGTCAAGATATCTGCTCCATTCATTTCTTACCCACTCGGCATTGAAGTATTCCTTTTTTGTACCGACTACTATCATGACCGGCGCACTCTCCAGAGCCGCATAAATATATGGCTCGTATTTTCCCACCTTATCCTTGAGTGTACGGTCGGAGAAGAACACCCTGAGTCCTTTGTCAAAGAGTGCTTCGTAAAGCTGTCTTGCGATCTCAAAATCTTCTGTCTTGGTATCCGTTCCTTCAACCTTATCCTTATAACTTATGAATACATCATAAGGCTTCTCTTTTGAAGCAATGGTATGGAACTCCCTCTGTACGCCATCGATATAATTTGCATCTTCTTCATAAAGGATCTTCTGCTCATATTCGGACATTTCGCAGGCTCTTTTATAGTACTCGTTATCGAGTATCGATGCACTCTGCATACGGTTAAGTGTAGGCACTTTTTTCTTCGTTACGGGATCGTCCGCATACTGTATACCGTAAAGGCAGAGCACCACGCCCCAGTTGGCAAGCGGTTCATCAGGCGCCATGTTAAGCACTTCTTCATACTTATACTTGGCCCTGTCATAATCCTTCTCCACATAACGAAGACGCCTTGCTTCTTCCAACAGTATGTTTATCTCTTCACTGTTATCCCTGGGCAGCGGCTGCTTCCTTCCGCAGCTCGGGCAGATACCGATCTTATCACCCTGTTTGAATTCAAGCTCATCTCCGCAGCTGTTACATTTAAAATCAGCCATCAAAAGATCCCCCTTTTTTTATTTTGATGCCTTGCAGATCCTGTTTCTTTCAGCTATCAAAAGCTTTATCTCATCTGCGACTTCACCTATCTTCTTTTCGTCTTTATCCTTTATCGCTTCCGTAAGTGTGACTACCAGCTCACCTATGGCGCATTCTTTCTCCTGCGTTTCTCCGTTGGACATTGGATCGGAGAATCTTGCATCCTCATAAAGTGCATGCACCGCATCCCTGGCAGCTCCCGCACTCATACGCCCCTCAAGGTTCTGTATCTCCATTGTAAGCCACTTGTTGAATGCCATCTTCTTCTCGATGACTTCATCATCCTTTTCCATGGCTTTGGACGCAAGCAATGCGATCACTTCGAGCCCAAAGGTTATCACGATGGCAACAACTATCGCAACTATATACATCCAGCCATCAGCTCTTAATCTGAAGAGCCTGATGAGTACACCGATAAGTATTACGAAAGCAAGCGCCGGTATTATCATCATCGGCAGTTTATATACAACTTTTTTCATCTCTTTCTGTTCCATGATCAATCCTCCGTCACAAGTTTGGTTCCGCATTCAAGGCAGAATTTTCCGTTAAGAGGTACCTCTTTACCGCAGTTCGGGCACTTGTTTACCAGTGATGCTCCGCACTCCATACAGAACTTGCCTTCCGGCGTAGCCTTGCCGCAGGCCGGACAGATCACCTGTCCCTCTTTGATGCTGACGACCTTTTCACCGCAGGTAAAGCAGAACTTTGCATTCTCCGGAAGTTCCGCTCCGCATTTTGCACATTTTATCTTCCCGTTTCCGCCGGGTGCCATATGCTCCATGGCCTTGCTGCCTGCTGCAGCTGCAAGTGCCGCTCCTACGGTCGCACTCAGATAATTACCCACACCGTTTCCTACAGACGACATGGTGCCGACGCCGACACCGATTTCGGTCAGGCCGCTGTCAGACTGCTTTTCGGCAAAAGAC
Organism: Lachnospiraceae bacterium; assembly: GCA_024687205.1. GTDB lineage: Bacteria > Bacillota > Clostridia > Lachnospirales > Lachnospiraceae > NK4A136. The sequence continues at coordinate 54,246 of JAILES010000089.1, read as the reverse complement.
TGTGCCACATCGAAACTGCGCTCTTCCTGATAGGAATAGCCTTCGATCTCTCTCTTTGCTTTCAGGGCCTGGGCATCCATTATCTTTGCTTTCGCTGCTATCTCGGCCTTTCTGAGTTCCACAGTTTCGTATACATCGGCTTCGGCATTTGCATTCTGACGCTTGATCTCGTTCTCGACCACGTTCCTTTCCTTGGCCGCCTCGATATCCTTCATCTTCAGCTCATTCTCGGTCTTCTGTGCAAACCTGTCTCCGTAAGCCTTCATCATCCTCTGATAATTCGGATCATCCTCGGGAAGCACGAAACGTGAAAGATTGAACTGTATTATCTCAACTCCGTAATCTTCAAAAACAGGCTTTATGAGTTCCTTGAGTTTTCCGCCGAATTCCACTCTGTGCCTGTCAAGTTCAAAGAAGCTTATACCTGATTCGGAAACCGTATTTGCAAGGAAATCACCTATCCTCGAGGAAATCAGTTCCCTGAACTTATTTGCAAACTGTTCCTTTCCGAGAGCCGCCTCGGTTCCCACCAGCTTGATCAAAAGCTTTCTGGAATCCTCCACACGGATCGACATATCTCCGCCTGCGCCGAGCTTTAAAGGTATACCCTCGGTAGCTTCGATGATGGTCACCCTGTCAGGCGTGCCCCATCTTACCGAAGTAGCCTCCGCTTTGTTTATGAAATATACTTCACAGTGGAAGATGGATTCACCGCCTGTGAATTTTTTCAGCAGTCCGCCTATAAACGGATAGTTCTTAGTAGTCAGCGTATATGTTCCCGGTCCAAACAGGTCATGTGCCTGACCGCCGTTAAAGAAGATTGCCTCCTGGGTCTCATGTACTACGAGCTGCGAACCTATGTTGAAATCCTCGATCGGATGTTTCCACACCAGCTGATTGTTGTCGCCCTCATACTTGATCACATTAATGATAGCCATCTTTCTCCTCCTTTTCTCCTCTTAGCAGTAGCGTTACGCCACGCTGTCAATTATATTACATTGCTTTCCTTTAGTAAACTTATTTCCCCTTATTAAGTATCCCTGCCGCTATCTTAATATCTTCAGGCGTAGTGATCTTAATGTTTTCGTATGTCCCGAGACTCAGCTTAACGGGCACATGCCCGAACATCTCCACTGCCATTGCGTCATCGGTGATGTGGATGCCATGTTTTATGAGCTCGTCTTCATTTGCGATCATTTCCCTATAAGCATCAGTGATCAGTTTTCTTTCAAACACCTGAGGTGTCTGCACCTGCCACAATCTGCCGCGGTCCGGAGTTTCTTTCACAAAACCCTTCTCATCCGCAAGTTTGATCGTATCCTTCACGGGCACAGCCGCTACGCAGGCACCGCATTCTTTTACATCCGCATACAAACGTTCCAGCATTTCCTCAGCCGGAAATATCCTTGCTCCGTCATGAATGAAAACATAATCTGCTTCGCAGACCTTAAGCCCTGCCATCACCGAGTGATATCTTTCAGCCCCTCCGCAGACTATCTTCCTTACCTTAGTGAAACCGTAAGCATCCACCAATTCTTTTCTGCAGTATTCTTCTTCACCCTGTGCACATACAAGGACGATGCTTTCTATAAAACTTTCTTCAAAAGCTTTCAGTGTGTAATAGATCAGCGGATATCCTTCCAGTTCCATATACTGTTTCGGGACATCACCGCCCATGCGTTTTCCTTTCCCGCCGGATAACACTATCGCCTCAGTTGTCATTGTTTATCACCTTCTCAAATCCGCGTCTTACTAAATACATTATGACCGCCATCACCATGGTCAGCACAAAAGTCACCGCTGCATATAAGAGTCCTCTTTGTCTGTCATGATGCCTGCAGGCTATGGCCATGGTCACGCTCGCAGCCGGGAACTGGTACAGATATATTTCCGGTGAAAACTTCGCAAGTATCCTGTACGGCTTATCATCGGCTTCAAGTCTCAAGAAAGTCACCGCTGCAAGTATCACGAAACATACACAGAAAAGATTCTTGCATGCCACCGAAGCAAAGAGATCTTTGGGCATTATCGTCGATGCCGTTGTCAGTCCGGTGAGTATCAGAAGAGCGATGAACATCTCTCCGAACCTGCTTCCCGAAGCCTTTTCAAACTTATGTCTGCAGGCATACACGATCATGCCTGCAGGAAAGGCGAGACAGGAGTAAGTGCTTGCAAAGGCCCCCTGGAAATAATAAAGCGTGATAAGCATCAGAACCGAAAGCACAGTTGCCGCGATATATGCTTTTTTATCTTTGAATAAAATATGCGAAACAAAAAATATCAGATACATGAGAGCAAGCTCCCACATATACCAGTTCAGATTGGAAGCGTATTCTCCGAGTATCCCTGTCAGCCCGCTGTAATCCCTCGGAAACTTCACAAGGTAAAGACAGAGTTCCGTGACACCGAACTGCACCCAGGTCATTAAAAGAAGCCTTGCAATCTTTTTAAACAGAAAACTTCTCAGATAATCCTTCTTTGTTTCAAGACTTTTTTCAAGACCGTATCCCGAAAGGAAAAAGAACATTCCGACTATTGCAAGATCTGCCTTCTGCATCATCAGAAAGATATTCCTCTGTGCATCCATACTCAGAGCAAGATGTCCGAGCACTATCCATATAGCCATCAGCCCCCTCAGATCGTTGAGCCTCTGGACAGAAACATTCATGTCTGCTTTGCTGTTCATATGCGTTCACCGAGTCTCAGCGACGGCATCGCATTGAGATCCAGGCCGTGCCTTACTCCAGAAATATATTCATAATATGCTGCCGCGCCTATCATTGCTGCATTATCCGTACAGTAAACAGGCAGCGGGCAGTAGAACTTCACCCCATGTTTTTTGCATACCTCTTCAAGACCGGCACGCAGATGTTTGTTGGCTGCCACTCCTCCGGCCAGCGCGAAGGTCTTATCACCGAGTTCGTCCAGCGCCAGATCCACGCGTTCGCAGAGTATATCCACTGCTGCCTTCTGGAAAGAAGCCGCAACGTCCGCAGTATTGATCTCAACATTGCTCATCCTGCACTGGTTAAGGTAATTAAGCACTGCGGATTTTAAGCCGCTGAAGGAAAAATCATAAACCGAATCTCCGACCTTTGCTCTCGGAAATGCCACCGCATCCGGGTCTCCCTCATCGGATATCTTATCTATCTTTGGTCCCCCGGGATATCCGAGTCCTATGGCTCTGGCCACTTTATCAAAGGCTTCGCCTGCTGCATCATCACGTGTGATGCCGAGGACTTCCATCTTATTGTAGTCCTCTACCCTGACCAGCGTCGTATGTCCGCCGGAAACCACCAGACTTAAAAAAGGCGGTTCCAGTTCGGGATGATCTATAAGGTTTGCACAGATATGTCCTTCGATATGATGAACACCTATCAGCGGTTTTGAAGCCGCATAAGCAAGTCCTTTTGCATAGGAAACGCCCACCAGCAGCGCACCCACCAGACCGGGGCCGTAAGTCACAGCCACGGCATCCACATCTTCAAGACTGATGGAAGCTGCATTCAAGGCTTCCGATACAACATTGCAGATACGTTCCGTATGTTTTCTCGATGCTATCTCAGGCACCACGCCGCCGTAAAGCGTATGTATATCTATCTGTGATGAAATGATGTTACTGAGCACCTTTCTTCCGTCTTCAACAACTGCTGCCGCGGTCTCATCACAGGAGCTCTCAATCGCAAGTATCTTAACTCCCGCCATTTTCATCACCCTCCTTAACAAGCTTAAAGCCGAATATCTTCCAGTGTCCTTCGTCATCCTTACGGAGTATGAACACTTCCCTTGCAGTCTGGAACAGACCGCCCGACTGTTCCTCATAGGTGCAGTACAGCTTGGCACACTCTCTTCCGTCATGTTCAAAATATTCAACATCCGTGGATGGCGAAACTTCGCTCTTATAAAGCTTAAAGTTGATCGAATGCATATTGACGATATCGGTCTTCAGGGCTTCCAGATATTCTTCATCGGTCTGCTGCGCAACAAGTTCATCGTCATACAAGCCTCTTGCGATCTGAGCAAGCTTGGCGATCTCTTCCTCCGAAAAGCTGTCATTATAAAATATCTTCGTCAGTTCGTTATAGTATTTCAAAAGCTGCACCGGTGTGGCAGGATAGTCCATGTAAGGTGCCTGTGCTATAAGTTTCTGAGCCGCGGTCATCTCGGTGACTATCTTCTCTTCCATCTTTTTCGGCGAACTGTTTTCCTTATTTCGGCGACTCAAATAAAGGTAGCACCCCAAGATCAATGCTACTATCACGATCATCAGTATGACTGTTTTGATCGCCTTTTTGTTCACGTCCTACTCTTCATCCTCAAACTTAAGTTCCACGCTCTTTCCGTCTTTGCCCGCATAAGCTGCGGGGAATATCTCTCTTACTTCCTGCATATAAGGTTCCGGCCGGATAAGTGCAGGTGAATAATGTGTAAGCCACATTTCTTTAACTCCGGCTTCTTTAGCCAGCTCTGCCGCCTCATAAAACATCATGTGTTTATGCTGCTTTGCATTGGCTTCCTTTTCCCTGTCACCATACATTCCTTCACAGATGAACAGATCCGCTCCGGCAGCATTATTCACTATGCCGGCGGTAGGTCTGGTATCCGTGGTATAGGTCACTTTCAGTCCTTTTCTTTCTGCACCCATCACCATATCCGGCGTATAGATGCAGCCGTCTTCTTCAACCGTCTGTCCGTGCTGAAGTCTGTTCCAGCACTTTACGGGTATGCCCTGTGCTTTTGCGGCCTCTGCATCAAAACGTCCTTTTCTCTCTATCTCGATATTGTAGCCGTAGCAGAGCACATTATGATTCACCCTGAATGCCCTGACAAATCCGCCTTCTTCTTTAAGCGGTATCCTCTCCTCCGCTTCTTTAAGTTCATGATATTCGATTTCAAAAGGCAGCTCCGGAGCTATCACCCGAAGCGCTCCCACAACTCTTTCAAGTCCTTTGGGACCCACTATGGTAAGGGGCTCGTTCCTCTCGGCGTTGCCCATGTTAAGCAGCATTCCGGGAAGTCCGCTTATGTGATCGGCATGATAATGGGTAAAACATATCATCCCGATGGGATTGGGGCTCCAGCCCTTCTCCCTGAGTGCCATCTGCGTTCCTTCACCGCAGTCTATCAGCACGCTCATTCCGTTGTATCTGACCGCCAGCGAGGTCAGGTATCTCTTGGGCAGCGGCATCATACCGCCGGTACCCAGCAAACAAACATCCAGCATATCTATCCTTTCAAATGGTACAAAAGTGCATCTTCTTTCGGATCCCTGTAAAACCCGGGGCTTATGCCCTCCTTAACGAATCCGAGTTTCTCATACAGCGCTATCGCTGCAGCATTGCCGCTGCGTACCTCCAGCAGGAAATCCTTTACCCCTCTTTCCCTGCCGGCATCAAAGAGCTTTGACAGCAGTGCCTTCGCTATTCCCTCTCTTCTCAGTCTCTCATCTACCGAAACATTAACAAGCTCGGCTTCGTCAAAGCTTATTATCAGTCCCGATACTCCGGCAATATTCCCGTCTTTTTCCGCAACATAATACAGATAATGGGGTTTGGAAAAGGCTTCCTTAAAATCCTCATATCTCCAGGGATGGGAGAAATTCCGGGTTTCCAGCTCGCTTACCGCCTTAAGGTCTCCCTCTGTCATTTCCCTTATCAGGAGCTCACTCACCTTTTTCCGCCCTCTCTCGTTCAGCCTGGCTCATCCTCATGTACTCCGGAACAAAAGCCTGGGCAGGTATCACTTTCTCTTCCCCTGCTTCATAAGCATACATGGCAACACAGGCCGCCGACTGGTATCTTTTGTGAGGCGCTGCGATAAGGAAAGGCACTTTCACTTCTTCCTTTATCACTTCCTCATATCTGTCCGTCCCGTCTCCGAGAAAGATCACTTTCTTTCCGATCCCGTTGATATACTCCAGGACTTCCTTCAGCTCATAAGCGCCTCCGGTCCTCAGCGTTTCAAGTTTATTTCCTTCGGCAAAAGTATATACACCGCCGTATACCTGTCCCCTTCTGGCATCCATCAGCGGACATATCAGTTCCTCATATCCGTAAAATCTGTAGGCAAGTGCTTCCAGTGTGGGCACGGCGATAACCCCTGCTTTCCATCCGTCTGCAAGACCCTTTACCATGGCCGCTCCTATCCTGAGTCCCGTAAAGGAACCCGGTCCCGCCGAAACGGCGATCACATCCGGCTTCTCTCCTCCGGTTCCCTTAAGCAGGCTGTCTGTCAGCGGCAGCAGAGTCTCCGAATGGGTGAGTCCCGTATCCAGCGTATATTCGCCTTTTATCATCCCGTCGCTCAGTAATGCAGCTGATGCGCAGCGTCCCGAGCTTTCTATAGCAAGTATCTTCATCCTTCTATTGTTATCCTTCTGTGTTCGATATCATCCGGCCTGTCATATTCCATGTTTATTTTTACCGCATTTTCGGGTATCAGTTCTTCTATCTGCCCCGGCCACTCTATCAGGCAGACTCCCTTCCCGAAAAAATATTCCTCATAATCAAGCTCATACATTTCTTCCGGCTCTTCTATCCTGTAGGTATCAAAGTGGAAGAGATCCAGCCTTCCGCCGCGGTACTCCTGCATCACCGTAAAGGTCGGCGAATTCACCACGCCTTCGAAACCGAGGCCCTTTGCCAGCCCTTTGGCCAGCACGGTCTTGCCTGCTCCCAGATCTCCGGTCACCGCATATATGTCTCCGGGCTTAGCCTTCTCCCCCAGCTTTACTCCGAGTTCAAAGGTCTCTTCCCTGTTCCTGCTTTCATAAACTCTCATTTCCATAGCCTAAAAACGTATCCTGATCTTCCTCTGATCCATATGTTCCGAGATACAGGATATGAGTTCTCCCAGATCGTCTCCTATATCCTTCCTCGGCAAAATGGACGCATTCTTCTTTCCGGTATATATAACTATGCTGAGCCTCGTGGATACGGCTTTGGTACACTTGTCCCAGCTTATCTCTCCGCTCTCCTCACCCTGGCGCACAGTAAAGCCCTCTCTTCCGAAGCTGTACTCCAGCGGTTTCTTAAATGCGGGATTTTTATGCATGGCAAGAGCTGCCCTGTACCTTAAGTTTACGGGCAGATAGAAGATCAGAACCAGCCCTATCAGCAGATAGAGGGGATATTGAGTTTTTGCAAAAATGATAAGTCCGAGCACGCCAAAACAGGTCCCCAGTATTCCCTCTGCCGAGGTATAGCTGTGATGGACCATATAGTCGTAGAGTACCGCAGTACTCATATTGGCTGTGATCTTTAACCCATCGTTACTTTCGAGTTCCTTCTCTTCCAAGTTCTTCTCCTAAGCGATTTTTTTATAACAAAATAACGCCGGATCGGTATACATAACATCTACACACACAGATCCAGCGTATATTTTATCAGAATTTCTCTATTATTTCAATCTTTCTTACTTATTACCCTTAAGGATCGGGGACAGCTTCTTATAGATCAGCATCGTGATCAGGGCATCAGCCGTACCCTTGATCAGATTAAGGGGTGCGGTAAACACGATAACGAAGGTGGTAACGCTTCCTCCGCTCACTGCGGGGTTGATCTCGGCATACATCTTTACCAGTTCCTCTACCGGCATGCCACCGAACATCTTTGCAAATACCGGCAGCAGATATACGGCATTGAAGAAGCTTCCGAATATCACCATGACGCAGACACCCACGATCATGGATACAAGAGCGCCCTTCTTTGTCTTCTTAAAGCTGTAGATCGTAGTAGCCGGAAGCACCAGGGCACAGCCTACCGCAAAGTTTGCGAGCTCACCTACGAAAGCACTGGTGGTAGGTTTGAACATAAGCTTTACCAGAATCTTGATGAACTCCGTAAGTACTGCAGCCGAAGGTCCGAAAGCGAAACCGCAGATCAGTACCGGCAGTTCCGAGAAGTCAAGCTTGTAGAAATTGGGAACTATAGGCAGTTCGAACTCCAGCAGCATAAGTACGCCTGCCACTGCCGAGAACATGCCTATCATCACCACACGTCTGGTAGAGAGCAGCTTCTCGCTGCTCTTGTTCTTCTTCTGTGCGAGCTTCTCGAGTATGATGGCCAGCACGAAGATCAGCGCCACTATGGCGACAAAGCCGCATACATAAGCACTGTTTTCCTTTACACTCTGTAACATTTCACTCATTTTTCTTCCTCCTTGTTCTTACGCGGAACCTTCCGCATCTTTCACCGAAAATCCACGTTTACCGAAAAAGGAAAACCCCGTTTTCACACGAAAAACGGGGCAGGAAATACAATATCCCAATCCTTCTCTCATCCGGACTATAACCGTCGGTTCCGGAATCACACCGGATCAGCCGATTCCTCGGCTCGCGGACTGTCACCGCCGGTGGGGAATCTCACCCCGCCCCGAAAGATCTTCAGTTTTTGTTTACAGCTTATTATAACACCCTTGTCAAGCCCAGGGATTGCTGCTCTCCGGCTTTCTTATATCGGAAAGCAGGAACTGTTCCCACATGTACCACTTTCCGTCTTTTGCCTGACGCAGCTGTATGGGACGTTCCGAATCCGCACCGCCCGATCTGAGATAGAGCTTTGCATAACCCTGATCCTGATAGGAGTAGGGATTCTCGCTGATCGTGATAACAAAGGGCTTATCCGGCGTATAATCATTTCCGGGAACAGCTCCCTTAAAGAACGACCTCGGAACATAGTCCTTGTCCATAAAACGGTCGCGGATGAACTGCTTTTCGTACTCGCTCACACCGGCAGGTCCTTTAAGATACTCCAGCATCTTAATAGCCTCGTCCCTGTTTTTCGGATAGACGCACAATGCTGCGACGGTAAGGGCAGCCGTTTCAAAAGGCGTGCTCATGGCCGCCTCAGGAAGACTCTTTAAGGCTTCCAGATCCCCGGGTAATTCCTGAAATGTGATGTCTACGCTTTTGTTACTCATGTCTTTCCTCCTTTTCCTGCCTGTTGCTGTGCCTGGTTCTTTCCGTCGCTGACTATGCCGGCAGCTTCGTTCTCACGGCGTTTCTGCATGATCGCCTCTCTCTTGCGAAGTACTTCTTCACGCACATCGTTCTTCGCTTCTGCTTTTCCGTCAGCTTTCCTCTGCTCATCCATAAGTTTTCCCAGATTTACGGGATTGGACTCGCTTCTGGGTCTTACTATCGTCTGAGCCTTGCTTACCGGTTTGCTGAGTATCGTCTCGGCATCCGCTGCAGGATGCTCGATCACCTGTGCCCTGCTTACCGGTTTTGTTATCGTATCCGCCTCCGCGGCGGGTTTACGCGTTTCCGATACACGCCTGGCTTCAAGCTCTCTTGCCGAAGCGATCAGCTGTCTGTTCTTTTCAAGTCCGTCCAGCTGCTCGCTCAGAGGCATGCGTTCGTTGAGCCTGTCACCTTTGCACTTTGCAAGTTTCTCCAGCTGCTCACTTGCATATTTTTCCAGATCGTCTGCGAGCTGTCTTCTTTCCTTGCCGGCAGCCGTAACTCCCCTGAAAATACTGCCGTCTATCCTCTCCTTATACTTTCCCGCACTTTCCTTCAGAGTAGTTAAGGCCTTTTCTATTTCTTCGGGACTCTTGTCTCTGTCCAGCTCCGATACATCCTGAAGTGCCCAGAGCATATCCGTGAACTGCTTTGAATTGGTCCTCTTGCTTCTTGCTATATCATAGAGCTTTCTGAAATCCGTGTACGTCCTGTCCGTGATATCTTCAACTGCCTCTGCATATTCCGAGCAGGCCTTCTGAGCTTTGGCATTGCTTTCGGCAGCCTTTTCGACTGCCATGTTCTTACCGTCCTCATCAGTCACCGCTGCATATCCGCTGCCGCTTATCGCAAGACCGTACTTCGAGCTTATTACCTGATCGGGTACCAGCCTCTCGCCCTTGGCCTTATAATGCATGCCGTCGGGATAATCCGCTTTCACTGCCGCATTAACGGCATCTTCAAGAGGTTTGCCTATGAAATACTGCACCGGCATAGTTTCATATCCGTACTTATCGGCCATATCACCGCTTATCACTGTTGTGTCAAAAGGCATGCTTGCCAGTTTCATGGCATTGGCGGTGGTTGCTACTTTTGCATACAGCTCCGTGCCGTTCATCATCGCATCGGAGATCTCCTTTATCGCTGCCTCGTTACCGGCATACAGTTCGGTTCCGGGTATCTCTCCCCGTCTTATCTGATCCGCAAACTTTTCTCCTTCGATCCCTGCTTTTACCAGGAGTTCCCCGCGGTACATAGCCATTTCTTCAAGGAAGGTCGCTATAAACACTGCTCCGCGCTTGGGCTGCATATGTATGCCGCTTGTCCCCTCAACCGGTTCCTGCAGATACTCTTCAAAATCTTCCAGTGAATCCCTTAAGTCTTCATCGCCCTCAAGCCCTACTTTGACAGCCATATCCACATATTCCCTTACAAGGGTATGGATATCGCCTGCTTCAGCCAGCATTATCAGTCTCTGTGCGGGATCCGCAATGAGATCTTCCATCTCCCACTCCAGGTTGACACGGTAAGTGTCGATGTTGTTCTCCATCACACTTTTCTCGTATTCGCCCTTTTGCTTGGCAGTGACTATTCCCTGACTAGCATAAGCCTGATCTCTCAGTTCTACAAATCCGTTTATCAGAGCCTGTCTCTCGGGTGGCAGTGCATCTCTCTGACTTGCAAAGTCATTAACGATCATTTCGTCCAGAGTATAGTTATTCAGCTTATCATCCGGATGTTCCCTGTTCCATTCGATGAAGAGCGGATTGTTGTCCGCTGCGAGCGTTGCCCCCAGAAGCAGGTTCGGCATTGCATCCAGTCTCAGATGGATCTCGCTGTTCAGTCCGCCGTTTGTACTTATGATCATTTCCGAATATTCAGCGATCTTCTGCAGACGGTATGCATTCATCTGATGGATAAAGTCCTTGACCGCTTTTCCGTCAAGCTTTCCGTTCTCATCCTTAAGATCAAGTATACCCGTCAGAAAATCATCTATCGCTTCATGCTGCTTCGGATGATCATGAGACATATCTATACTGCCGTAATTGACATTGTACAGATCCAGAAGGAACTCAGCTTTTTCTTCAAAGCTTTCCTTCATATTAACTGCTCTTCCAAGTGCCCGTCTGAGTTCTTCGGGCTCGATCTCTCCGAATTTTCTGGGTTCAGCCGGCATTTTTTTACCCCCTTTACTTTTTCATTCCCTGCTGCAACTGGTTCTTTCCGTCACTTACTTTACCTGCCGCTTCATTCTCACGGCGCTTCTGCATTATCGCTTCTCTCTTACGCAATACTTCTTCACGGACACTGTTCTTCTCTGCAGGCCGTCCTTCGGCTTCTCTCTGCTCTCTCATCAGATTGCCGATATTGGTTACCCTTGCACGCTTCGGCTGCTGCACGCTCTCTTCCCTTATTGCATGCTGCACCTGGGGCTCAGTCTGACCGTAAGTGATCTGACGCCTGGGATCTTCGGGTATCACCGATGCCTGCTGGGGCTGCTGCGGCGCAGTTGTCTCCGCAACATGCATCACCTGAGGCTCCGTTTGTCCGTAGGTGATCTGGTGTTTTCCGTCTACGCCGATCCTTACTCCCTGCTGGGGCTCAGGAATGTGTAGGGTCTCTTCCATTGCTATATGCTGCACCTCAGGTGCCGTCTGACCGTAAGTGATCTGATGGCGAGGACTTTCGGGCTCTGCTGCTACAGCAGGAGCAGCACTTTGGAGCTCTGCCTCATGCTTGGTCAGATCGTTATACAGATCATCCACCTCAAGCCTGGTACGCTGCGCCCTGACAGGCTTAAATTCATTTACCCCGCCGTCTATCAGCTTTTCAAGTGTATCCATCTGAGCTGTTGCAAATTCCGCAAGGTTTCCGGCCAGCTCTCTTCTTGCTCTTCCGTCCGCTCTCACACCTCTGAAGATACTGCCGTCTATCCTTTCCATATAAGCTTCTGATGCTTCCTTCAGCGTCTGAAGTCTCTCCTGTACCAGATGCGGCGAATCATTATCATCTATAATAGCCACGTCTCCGAGAGCATACATCAGATCCATGAATTCCTTAGAGTTATTCCTGCTTTTACTAATCATTTCCTGCATGGCTTGAAGCTGTACGCGGGCAATTTCCTTTGCGGCATCACGGTTATGTATATAAGCGTCCACTGCCCGCAGACCTCTCTTTGCACTTTTCCCTTCAAGCTCATGTGCATTAGCCTCTGCCTCAGGTCCTTCCGGTATAACAAAGGCATTTCCCTGCAGCTTTATTCCGTATTTACCCTCCAGCACACTGTCGGGCATTGAGATACTGCCGTGATCAAAGCTTCTCTGCCCCGGCATCTGCAGCGACTTTCCGTATTCTTCCGTCATCTTACTGAGCTGTGTTTTGAAATCGCCTATCAGCGGACTCTTAAGTTCCAGCCTCTCTATTATATCCGGACTCACTTCAGTGGCATCAAAAGGTATTACCAGCATGCTGATACCGTTTGCCGCTATCGTGGCCTTCAGGTAGGCATCACTGTTGTTCATCATATTGCCGGCCAGATCTCTTATTGCAGTTTCATTGTTGCGGTAAGCCTCGGTTCCCGGCACTCTGCCGTTTCTTATGTCCGCCGCATGCTGATCATAGATCCTGCCGCTCTCCACGATCAGCTCGGCACGGTACAGGGCCATCTCTTCGAGGAAATGCGAGATAAAGGCCGTACTCCTTTCGGGAATATATATTCCTCTTGCATCGTCCTTCGACGCCACTTTGCTGGCATATTCTTCAAAAGCCCTGAGTGTCCTGGTCTCTTCGGGTGTAGCGCTTCCTTTTGCCACCTTAAAATTCAGATCCACAAACTGCTCAACGACCTGACGGTAGTGTCCCTCTTCCGCCATACGCACCATTCTCTCGAAAGGATCGGTAAGGATATCCGCTGTAGCAGCTTCAAGCCTGTCCATATGTCCCGCAACATCTGCGGCTGCTTTCCGGGCACGGAACGCTGCAGCCTGTTCATCCTGCATCATACCTGCTTTTACATATGCAGCCTTTTCCTTGGAAGGGATAGCTCCTATGGGTTCCCATGCATCTCCCGGAATAGCTGCGTTCTTTCTGTCAAGATCCTGTTTTATGTTTTCTCTGATTGAAGCCGTAGTCAGCCGCTCATCCGGATGCGCTTCATTCCATTCAGCAAACAGAGGATCGCTGTCCGCTTCCATGGAAGCGAGGTTGAACAGTTCCGACAGCTGATCGAGCTGTACTCTTTTTCCCACTGCTTCCTCGGTCAGATCCCCGTCCAGCATCGTGCTGTATTCTTCAGTCAGTTCCATCTGATAATCGTTCAGATCCGATATGAAATCATTTACGGCATTTCCGTCCAGCTTTCCGTTCCTGTCTTTTCTCCTGAACAGAGATTTGATGAACTCCGTAAGTGCCTTATGCTGTTCCGGATTCTTCTTTTCCAGTTCGGGATCGCCGTTCAGGATCCCCATCACATCCATCGCGAGTTCGATCTTTCCTTTTTTATCGCTTCTTTCAAAACCTCTTCGTAATGCATATGACAGATCTGTTGCATTCATTTCTGTGATCTTTGGCATAATTTTCTCCCCCTTTGAAATTTAAAACGCCAATTTCAGCTACCTTAGAAATAATATCATCCTGTCCGATGCAAAAGTGAAGCAATAATTGTATTATTTATAATACTCCCCCTGTAAGAATTCACAACCCATGTTTATAAGCATCTCCGCAGTCTCTTCATCATCTGCTCCCCGGCATATCACTTCAAGAGGAATGCTTTTTAACATCTTAATGGATCCTTCCAAAACCGCTTTGCCTGCCTCGCCGCTTGCTGCGGCTATCATACTCTTATCCAGTCTCACCGACCTGATGGGCAGTTCAAGTATACGCCTGATATTTGAGTATCCGTTTCCGTAACCGTCAAGACACAGACCGTATCCCTGCATTGCCAGCTTGTTCAGGTTTTCATTCATCACCGCGCTCATGTTTTCGTATGCGGATTCTCTTATGCACAGACATATCTTTTCCGGATGCACATCATATTTTTCACGCAGTCTCCATATCAGATCGATAAAGTCCATCTGCATGCACTGTGTCACCGATACCGGTATATCCACGCAGTCATAGGAACAGAGTTCAAACTCTTCACTGCCGACAAAAGCAAATACCTTATCCAGCACATACTCACCGAGCCTTATTATCATTCCCCTGTTTTCCGCTGCTTCGGTGATCATCACATCATCCATCTCTCCGAATTCTTCATCATCAAGACTGATAACCGCTTCCGCTGAAACGTATCTGCCCTCGCTTTCCGAATATACGGGTTTGTAACTGATCTTAAGTTTGGATCCGTCCAAGGCTCTGTCCAGTATTTCTCCCATATGTGCTTCTATGCCGTATTCACGCAGCTTCGTTATCTCCGACGCCCGCGTGAATACTTTGTCAACGTTCGCAAAACGCATGAAGCTGTGTCCGAATCTCAGGAATTCACCGACATCCGGGATATCCTCCGGAAAGCGGACCGCCACTATACGTATATCAGGGATAGCTCCACGCATCCTGAATCTCTCGCTTCCCTTCCGTACCCTTCTTCTTATATCCGGTATTGCCTGTACAGGATTATACTTCGGATCATCGGTGATTATATAGATGCAGCCCGGCTCTTCAAAATATAATTCGAAAGCTTTCTTTTCTTTATCCGCATATTCCCTTATCACTCTGTCAATGGAATGGATATATTCAAAGTATTCGTCTTCACCGAGAAATCTTCTTACCTCATTCGCATTGCTGATACTTGAGATTATCATCTGCACGGACTGTCCCGTTGATCTTATCTTTCTCAGTTCCTCACAGAAAGCACGGTAACCCGGAAGTCCCGTACTCATATCGACCTGCTTTTCCGGTCTCTGCACAAACAGCACTATGAAGAGTATGCTTATGCTTGTGAAATAGCATTCGACCAGCATTTTGGGATAGAAAAGCTGTACCAGCACAGCAACAAGATTGGAGGCGTACATGGTGATCATGACCGTCCATTCTCCCCGGTCAAGAAGATGTCTGCATAAGGTGACGTATATGGTACCGAAGGCAAAATATATCATTGCAAGAAGATAGAGTACAAGTATCCTGCTGCCCCTGTCATAGCCTCTCTCGGCAGTAACCGTAAAGACGTAACCGTTATATTCATTGAAGGCCAGCATCACGAGCACCGCGATAAAAGGGATCGCTATGACAAGTTTTTTCCATAATGCCCTGATACGGTACCAGGTCCTTGTTACCGAAAAGATAAAATAGATATATATCAGATTGCTTGCGTTGCGCGTAATGAAATAAACATAATCCGCTGCCTTTACGATCTTTACCTGCGTCTCGCTCAAAGGAAAAGCGTTCATCGAAAATCTTGAAAAAAGTTCTGAAAGCACGGTAAGAAATGCCGTTCCCGTCAGCAGCAGAAAAATAACATTGGTGCGCCCTTTCGTCATCTTCCTGAACACCGTGGTCACCCATATGATGATATAGATGGGGATCGCGGCCATATTCATATATATGGTCTTTTCCAGCATTCCTATCTCCTCATGAACAGAAGGCCGAAAGTTCCCGGCCCGCAGTTTATCGATATTGCGGGGGATGCCTTCTGCAGATATACTTTTTCAAATTTAACGATCGTCAGTACTTCGTCCCTTATGGCTTCCGCTTCGGATTTTTTAAGTCCCGCATAGGTTATGAACAGCACGCTCCTTTCTATGCTTTCTTTATTCTTCAGCGCCTTCCTGATATATGCATGTCTTACTTTTTCGCTTGATCCGATCAGGATGCCGCCTACGCTCATCCTGCTGTTCTTCAGCACTATCACGGGATGCATCATAAAAGCATTGCTCAGCCTGTATATGCGGTCAGAGAGTCTTCCTCCCCTGTTAAGGTAAGCCGCATTATCAACGATGAAACTGGTCTGTATCCTTTCTTTTATCTCATCGAGACGCTCACCCAGTTCATCTTCATCGGTGATACCCTTGTCGATAAGTTCCATTGCCGCAAGCACCATTATCCCGGTGCCGCTTGAAAGATGGCCGGAATCGATCACCTTTACATTGTAAAAAGATAATGAGGCTTCACTTGCATTTTCAAATCCGCGGCTGGCATACTTAGCCATTGATATATGCAGTATATGCTGTGCATCGCTTAACTGTTCCGAAAAGAATTCCTCATACTCCTCCACTTCGGGAGCCTCACTCCTGGCACTCAGATCCATGTCTTCCATATATCTGAGTATCACATCTCCCTGAGCTTCGATACCGTCGGCAAATACCTTCCCGTTCAGATGCACTCTGTAGGGCAGCACCGAAACGGAATTCCTTGCTATCAGTTCCGCAGGCAGATCGCAGATGCTGTCAGTGGTGATCAGTATGGGTTTCTTCTTTCTCATTTCTCTCACCACATCTTCGGAAGCATACTTCTCTCTTTCCGAACCGTAGGCATTTACCAGCTTCTCCGGAAGCAGCTTTAGCAGTACGGCTTCCAGCACATTTCCTTCTATGGGTTTTACAATGTACTCATCAAAACCTTCTCTCCTGTATAAGGCTTTGTTATCATTTCCCGCATTTGCTGTGAGAGCCACCACCGAAACATCTTTATTAAGTCCGCCGGGCTGCTGTCTGATGGCACGCAGACATTCTATACCATCCATCTCCGGCATCATGTGATCCATGAATATCACATCATAGCGGTGCTGCAACGTCAGTTCCAGAGCCTCTCTCCCGCTGTAAGCGGTATCCACGATCACCTTTGTATCCCTGAGCAGCTTGGTGGCTACCAGTATGTTGGCTCTGTTGTCATCTACTATCAGAACCCTTGCATCGGGAGCTTCAAAACTCTGATGATATCTGTTTCCCGCATCATCGTTCTTGAGTTTGCTTAAATCAAACTTTCCGATGGGCTTGTCATCCGTTATCTCCTGTTCTATGGAAACGGTAAAGGTAGAGCCCTTAGTATAAACACTGTTTACGGACAGTTCGCCGCCCAACAGTTCTGCAAGCAGTTTTACTATGGAAAGCCCGAGACCGGTGCCTTCAATAAAACGGTTCTTCTGTTCATCCTCACGCCTGAAGGCATCAAAAAGATGAGGCATGCTCTCCTTCCTGATACCAATACCCGTATCATCAACCGAATAAGTCACAAGGACTTTGCCGCTGTCAGTATTCCTGCAGTGCACGGACAGGGACACTCTTCCCTCCCTGGTATACTTAACAGCATTGTTCAACAGATTTATAAGTATCTGTTTTATCCTTACTTCATCCGAATACAGCTGGCTCGGCATACCCGGATCCACATCTATGGTAAATTTCAGTCCCTTCTCTGTAGCACGTCCCCATATCATATTGCTGACTTCACTCAGCATCTTTCCCACATCATAGGGTGCCTTTATGATATCCATCTTACCCGATTCTATCTTGGACATATCGAGGATATCGTTGATCAGCGAGAGCAGTATCTTGGATGCGGATCGGATGTTCCTCGCATCCTCAGCCACTTCCTCTGATATCTCTTCACGAAGTATCATTTCGTTGAGACCTATTATGGTATTGATCGGTGTACGTATCTCATGACTCATGCTTGAGAAGAAACGGTTCTGTGCGCGATTGAGTTCTTCTATCTCGGCAGCCTGAAGCATTGCTCTTTCGGCAGCTTCCTTCTGCAGGCCTATCTCGTATCTGACCATCATCACTATCATAAGGCACACAAGGAACACTCCAATATAACATGCGATATAATCGGCCAGGGTATGTTCCTGCATTGCCGCCGATACATAGAAGTAATAATGCATATAGGCCGCCATCACGGCTTCCAGTGCATACAGCGCATACTTGATACCGTTCTCGATGATGATCGCAATATAGAGCACGGTCAGTGCAAACCATATGGTACTTCCGAGAGAAAAACTTCCCATTGATACAAAGACCGGGATGATAATGAGTATCTGAATAAGAGCGATGAGAGGAGCCACCACTCCCGGGCTCCCCTTCCTGATGCCGGACAGAGTGAGCAGCAGATCAGCGGTAAGAGCCATGACAGTCACTGCCGTCATAAGAGATGAGGTATTGCTGTAACCGAGAATATACATGATAACGAAATATGCTATCATGACCGGAAGGGTACACATGCTGAGTACCTTAAAATGTCTCATCCTGTTTTCTTTTTCATGTTCCTTCAGGGTATTATGATCCATCTGCTTCCTCCCCGTCAGGTTCAAATTCCAGTATATCGTCTTCCGTATCTTCTTTGTCTGTCAGCCCCATACATTTCATAACTGCTGCAGTAACGTTTTTGTACATGGGTATCAGCTGAGGATGTTTTTTCTTTATCATTGCTTCATCCCCTGCTTTGGCCGACATCTCCAGTTCCCTTGCCAGTTCGCTCAGGGTTCCGGCGCCTATCGTCTTTGATGTGCTCTTCAGCCCGTGTACGCGTATGGCATAATCCTTCCAGTTTCCTTCTTCAAAAAACCCCTGCAGCTCTTCTATCCTCTTACTGCGGTCTCTCACGTATTCTTCAAGCAGCTGTTTGTAGAATTCCTTTTCTCCCGCACAGTATTTGATCCCCGCATCGGTATCCACCCCGCAGGCTTTCAGTTCCGCAAACTCATCCTGCTGCGTCTTTGTTATTATGCTTTCCGGCAATATCTCTGTTTTGCTTTCTTCCCGGGTATAAACGATGGCAGATCTGGGCAGCACATGTTTCAGCACGCGCTCAAGATCAGTGGTATCGATGGGCTTTGGTATGAAACCGTCAAAGCCTTCGGAAACAAACATCTCCTTTGCGGAGCTTATGGCATTTGCGGTAAGCGCCACTATGCATATATCTTTCTTAGCCTTGGCTGCACTCTGCTTTATGCGCTTCATCGCTTCCACGCCATCCATGCCGGGCATCATATGATCCATGAACACGATATCGTATTCGTTCAGCGTACACAGCTTTATGGCTTCCGCACCTCCCGGTGCCGTACTTACTTCCATTCCGTAGCTTTCGAAGATGCCCTTTGCCACCAGCAGATTCATGGGCTCATCATCAACTACCAGGGCACGCAGTCCCGGGAAGCTCATCTTTTCCTGTCCCGGAAGTGCTGCCGCATCAAAGGAATGATTCAGGAAATTTGCAACCTGTGATCCGTAGAAAGGCTTGGGCATTTTCGTGATCATCCTTCCCACTTCTCCCTTAAAGCCCCTGTCCACCACCAGAGCAACATTCATCTTTTCTGAAAGCTCATCTATGTAATCCCTGTTCTCGATATACTCGCCGGTACCCACGAACAGATGGCTTATCTTTTCCCTTTCCAGAAGCGCTTCCAGATCTTCCCTTGACTGCACTCTGTGGAAGGCCAGTGAAAGCCCTTTTGAAAGATGGGCTATCATCTGCATATAATACTCGCGGATCTTGGGATGTCCCGTAGTCATGAAGCCCAGGAAACCTGCAACCACGCAGTTCTTTTTAT
The DNA here is from genome assembly GCA_024687205.1 of Lachnospiraceae bacterium. Taxonomy (GTDB): domain Bacteria; phylum Bacillota; class Clostridia; order Lachnospirales; family Lachnospiraceae; genus NK4A136. The sequence continues at coordinate 34,807 of JAILES010000089.1, read as the reverse complement.
CAGCCACCGACAGACAGGGTGAATGGTTCACCACTTCCTGGGGTACGCTGACTCTTACGGTGGTACCCTCACCCGGAGTGCTCTCTATCGCTAATACTCCGTCCATGGCTTTTGCAAAACCGTTCACTATGGGAATGCCTATGCCCAGACCGCCGGCCGTTCTGGCTCTTCCGGAATCCGACTGGTAAAACTTATCATATACATTGTCTATCTCATCCTCACTCATACCCACGCCGGTATCCTGCACTTCAAGTATCAGATTGATACCGTACTCTCTCTGCACCGGATAGATGTGTACGTATACGCCGCCTTCCCGTGAAAACTTGTATCCGTTTGTTATCATGTGCCAGAGTATCTTTTTGATCTTGGCACCGTCACCCGTCAGTTCCGCAGGTATCCCTGCCTCCATGTCTATCACCAGATCAAGACCGTAATCTTCAACATAGGAAAGCTGCACCAGCAGATCATTCACGAGTGAATTGATCATATAGCTTTCCTTGTTGGCATGGAGCTTACCCATATCGATCTCGGTAAAATCAAGTATATCGCCTATCTGCTCGGATACGCGGTGTCCCGCCCTTGAAATGGAAACTATATTTTCCATTACCGGCTCCGGCAGTTCTTCCTTCTGCAATACAGAAGAAAGCCCCATTACAGCATTGATCGGAGTTCTTATCTCATGGGAAACATTTGCAAGAAAATTATCAAGACGTTCGGTGGCAGTCTTCAGTTCCTCGATCTCCTCGTGGGATCTGCCCATGACCTTGTTCCAGTTATCAATGATGTTCCTGGCGATCCAGCCGCACATTGCTATGAGGATAACATGAAGAACGCAGCGGCTTATCTCCAGACCGCCGAAGGCAGAGTCCTCCGCTATCATCTGTATTATGCCGTAGATAAAGGTGATATAGTAAGTGACCTGACACAAAGTGATAAGTGACTTCTGTCCCGTCATCGTGTAGACCATGATGATGACGCCCATCAGAGCCGCTATGTCAAAAGTACTGGTGGTATGTATGCCGTAGAAAAAGAAGGCGAGCATCATCTCCACCGAATAGATCCAGAGCCTCGCCACAGGAGTGAGTTTCTGTCTGATATGCAGTATCCAGGCCAGTATCATGCCCGCGATCAGCGGCACCACCACCCAGCTCTCCCATCCCATCAGGATCGTTTCGGCTGTAAGAGCTGCAGAAAGTATAGTATAGGTGCCGAGTATCATCATGTGGGAAGCCTGGAAAAATCTGTTTTCCCCCTCATTCTGATTCATAGGGATCACTGCTCCCTCATCTTATATTCGCTGTCCTCGTCTATCATTGCAAGCATTATATCCGCAAAAGCAGGATCGAACTGTGTTCCCCTGCCCTTCTCTATCTCCTCCCGGACTATGCCCTGGGGCAGCACTTCACGATAGCTTCGTCTGCTGGACATTGCATCATAAGCATCCGCAACGGCAATGATACGCGCTTCCTCGGGAATATCGTTACCGCTGATGCCGTCGGGATATCCGCCGCCTCCGTATCTTTCATGATGCCATCTGGCTCCTACCGAAAGCAGCGGCATCTCCTTGATATTCTTAAGTATCCTTGCACCCATGACGGGATGGTTTTTGATTATCTCAAATTCCTCATCCGAAAGCTTCGCAGGTTTGTTGATCACCGCATCGGGAATACCGATCTTGCCTACGTCATGCAGAAGCCCCATCATGTATATGGCATCCAGTTTCTTATCCTTGAAACCTGCTCTCTTTGCTATTTCCCTGGAGTAATATGCTACCCTGCCCGAGTGACCGTTGGTATAGGTATCTTTTGCATCTATAGCCTCGGCAAGTGCCTGTACCACGTGTATGAACAGGCTCTCGTTTTCCTGGGCTTTCCTGTCAACTTCCTGCTCCAGGTTCTTCTGCAGATGGTTCAGATCTATGATATGTCTTACACGTAAGGTCAGCACTTCGGGAACAAAAGGTTTCTTTATGAAATCCATTGCACCCAGCTGCAGACCGGTTGTTTCCGATTCTTCATTCTCATCCGCGGTAAGGAAGATGACAGGCACTTCATCCTTGCCTGCTTCCATTTCCATCATCACCGCAAGTTCGGCTTCCACTTCCCTCAGGGCCTTTATGGTTTCAAAGCCGTCAAGTCCGGGCATGTTGATATCCAGAAGTATCAGATCCGGCGTGCCTTTCTCCCTGACGAAATCCAGCAGCGCCTGTCCGCTCTTCAGCGCGGTCACACGCATTCCCGCTTTGCTAAGTATATGTCCCGCAACCTTAAGATTGCTTATATCATCATCAACCACTATTACCCAGTCAGCCATTTTTTCTCCCTCCGTGAGATGTAAATCTTTTCCTTTATTGAAACCAGACGTTCATATCCACTCCGCCCTTTATTCCGTCTACAGCTGCGCCTTCGGTATACTGCCACATTTTCACTTCATAAGGATAGTAGATATAATCGTTGTAAAAAGCAAACCATATCGGGTAGCTGTATACTCTTTCCACATCGAGCATACCGAACATCCCGTATGTATTCACGTAGATCATCGGCGTATATCCCGCTTCCGAGATCCGCTTAAGAAAAGCCTCCGCCAGATCAGTCCTTTCAGCCGGCGTCAGATCGTTGGCTCTGGCAGTAGCATCGGGCACTTCCACATCAAGGGCCACAGCCAGATCGATCTTGTATCCCTTTATCCTCTCCAGCACATATTCGGCTTCTTCTACGGCTTCCGCCGTATCCACCGCCTGGGTGAAGAAATACACGCCCAGCTTGAGTCCCGCTGCCTGAGCAGCTTTCATATTTGTTTCGAAACAGTCATCCTCTACGAGAGCTCCGCTTCCGTATCCGCGAAAACCAACTCTTATCATACAGCCGTCGACACCGGCAGCCTTTACTGCCTCCCAGTCGATATCCTTTTTCTGGAACTGGGAAACATCAACGACTCTTAAGGAATCCTTCACCCCGTCCTTAATATGATCTTTGAATCCGTTTTCATCCGTCACCAGTTCCGAAGCCTTGATCCCGTTATTCGGCAGGCTTTCGTTGATCTTCACAAAATGATAGGTATTATCCGAAATGTAATAGACATAATCATCGTAAAGCTCCCTCAGTACATCGGCGCTTGTGGCACCGGGTACAGACAGTTTCTCCATCAGCTCTGCTTTAAGTTCTATCCTGCCCTCTGCAAGCCCTTCCCTGCGCGCCGCTTCCGTCCCTGCCTCCAGGTCCCCGGCACTTACAAGCCTGCCGTTTTCCTGCGTCAGTTCCTTCAGCCTGCTCTCAAGTTCCGCATTACGCTTATGGCTGTTTATAAGGCAGATGCCCACAAACACCAGCATCAGCAGAAGGAATACGGAGACAAGCCTGAGCACGTTCAGCTTAAGCCTCAGTTTCTTTCCTTTTTTAACGTTTTTCTTAGGTCTGTCATCCCCCTGCATCACCCTTACCGGGGGGATCTCCTCAGCCTCTATATATCCGTTCGGATCCCTGTCATCACTCATAGCCGAAATCATACCATAATCGCACTTTTTTCTCAACTATAATTGACCTTAATACCCCTTCCGTGCTATAATATCAGCATGTATGAGGAAGATTACAACAGACCCCAGGGGACTCCCGGAACGCCGGCTTACGGTGCCAACATGTTCATTTTCTTTTCGTTTCTGTTGGCCTGTGTCGCCATATTCAGTGTACTGACCGGCATTTTCCCCATAGTTCTCGGCAGTCTGTCCATTCTCCTGGCCCTGCTTTCCAGAGGCAGCGAGAAGAAGCTTCCTTCGTCAGCGAAGCTGAGCGTATATATGTCGGTATTCGCAATGGTAGTCGGTGTGGGCATTACAGCCGCAGCTGTTCATTCCATCATGACGGATCCCGAGATGATGGACTTTATGAAGCAGCTTTACAACGCTGTCAACAATATGGATTACGACGAATATACCAGACTTTTGAGAGATTACTATAACACCCACGGTGCAAAGGCCGGAAAGGGATCGGGAATATTATGATAGGTGGCATTTCAGGTGTAGCAGGCAGCATAGGACCGCTTATACCGTATAACCCTTATTATGGGAATACGCGTTTTTCCTCTGCGCCCGAAACCGAAGAAGCAAAGGGTGACGGCACTGCCCAGAAGGGTATAGACGATCCCGTCGCCAAGCTCAGCGGCCGCAAGGAATGCGAGACCTGCAAGAACCGCCGCTATGTGGACGGTTCCGATGAGAATGTGTCGTTCAAATCCGCTGCACGCATCAATCCCGCTGCAGTGGAAGCCAGGGTGCGCGGTCACGAACAGGAACATGTTGCCAATGCTTATGATAAGGCTGAGCAGCAGGGGGGCAAGGTCCTGCGTGCCAGTGTTACGATAAAATATGCGATCTGCCCGGAATGCGGCAGACAGTATGTTGCAGGCGGCGAGACCCGTACCGCCATCAAGACACCGAAGGATACGAAAAATCCTTATAACAAAAATGCTGCCTCTTACGGACAGGAAGCCTTCAAGGGCAATAATATGGATACGGCGGTCTGATCTGCAATGAACGATGGCATAATGAAAAATTCGGAATTAAAAGCCAGAGCGCGCGGACTTCTCCTCGGGAAGTACGGGCGCATTATCTTTATACATCTGGCATTTCTCCTGCTCCTTATGTATATGAATGAACTGACTTTTCAGGCGAAGCCGAATGCTTCGACTATGCGTCTGATACTCTATATCATCCTGTCCATCATAGTATCGCTGCTGGCAGGTGTATTCCGATACGGGCTCACCCGCTGCTATATGAACCTCTGCTGCGGGATGAACTTTTCATTTAAAGATCTTTTCCACGGTTTCAGAAATGACAGCGTGCGCATACTTAAGATCTCCGCACTCTTTGCCGTCCTCGAGACCGTATGCTATATGCCGGCTTCATACTTTTTGTCTGCCTACAGCATGGACCGCTCGGCAACAACCTTTTTCTTTGCCTGCCTTTCCATCACACTGGGGACCATCGCTTATGTCGGCATCATGCTCAAGCTTGCCCTCTGCTACTATCTTTTACTTGATTTCCCCGACAAGAAAGTCACCGAGATAATAAAAATGTCCGCATACCTTATGAAAGGCAACGGACTTAAACTCATATATCTTTACGCAGGATTCATTCCGATCTTTTCACTCGGGATCCTTTCTGCAGGCTTAGGCCTGCTCTGGCTGATCCCCTACATGGAAGCCAGCCTCACCTGCTTCTATCTCAACCGCGTCTCCAACGCTTAATCAGCCTTCCCCTTTATTATTTTGTAATAGCGATCCCTGTCTTCATTCCCGCGAATCCTTTTCCTTCAACAGCCGTAAGCTCTGCAGTCTTCGCTGCAGCATCGGTGATCTTTATCTTAAATACCGCAGCCGCCTTCTTCGCACTGTAGCTGAAGGTCTTCACTTTCTTTACGCCTTTGATCTTTATCCTTACCTTAACACTCTTAAGTCCCTTAAGGTTTCCTTTCTCATCAAGCTGCAGGGCACCCTTCTTTAGCTTTGCCTTGATCGTAACGCTCTCTGCCTCCGCAAGTTTAAGCGGGGCTATCTTATATTCGAACTTAGTATCTTTAAGCTTTTCGTTCAGCTCGATAACAAGCTTAGTCAGAGCCTTTTTATCAGCCCCCTTGATCTTCGCCTTCTTTACAGCCTTACTGTTAAGCTTCACCTTGACTGTGAAATATCCGGCATCCCCGGCATCCTTATTCTTGCTTGTAGTATAGCTGTAGCTGAAAAGCTTGGATACATCGGTTCCTTCCTTCATCTTGCCCTTCAGCGCTTCTTCAAGGCCCGTGATATTCAGCTTAGCTATGGACTCGCCTTCGCCGAGCAGTGCTTCCAGCTGCGCCTTTGTGACCTTCTTGCCTGTCCACTCCACAGCCTTGGGATAGCTTACTGCAAGGTTTGCACTTATCGAAATATCATTAATTGTCTCCTTTACAGGCTCGGATGCCTTATCCTGCTTTTCGGTAACAGGATCGTTTATCACCTCTTCAGGTTTATCTTCTTCCTTTTTTTCTTCATGCGGTTCTTCTTCCTTAGGCTGTTCTTTTTCTGCTATGACAGCTTTCACACATGCAGGCGCGATATCTGTATGATTCTTATCGCCGACTACTTTATACCATATATAATAAGTTCCTGCTTCCTCAGCCATTGGCACTTCCTTGCTCCATCCTTCTGCCGGAGCAGTCTTATCATCCGTTCCCATAGCATAGAACATTTCACCGCCTTCCGCTGTTCCGGCGCTTACCGGAGCCTGTACGGAATCGGAAACCGTCAGTCCTTCTTTTGCTACAGGCGCAGTAACTGCGGGTGCTGCCTTTGAAATACTGACTGTCACAGATCCTGTCTTGGAAATGCATCCGGGAGCTGTTATCTGATAGTATATAGTTACCGGGTTTTCCGTTACATCCGTAACAACAGGACAGCTTTCAAGATCATAGACGCCTTCATTTGTTCCGTAGGCTATCACAGCTCCCGAAGCAGGCTCCCTTACCGTTACACCGCCATGTGCCCTTCCATCGTATTTGCCCTCATATTCATCTTCATCTGCAATGATGTTCCGTATCTCAACAGGACAGCTTGCATAGTCTGTCCCGTTTTCGGCATTTATATCTTCAGCTATCAGGTATACATGATAATCTTTGCCAAACTCGCCGGTTATGTTTTCATCAAGGGTAATAGATAAGGTCCCCGAATTTCCTGTCACATCTGCTGCCTTTTCATACTGCTTAAGCACTGCGTCTTTGCTCCAGCCCTGTTCCGTCCAGGTACCGTCAGTAACTATTACAGACAGCTGAGAAACATCCCTGCTGTCTGTCAACGTATAAGGTGCGTTTATAATCCCGCCTTCCTTGTTGACATTTCCGATTGACAGTCCAAGCCCTTCACCGGTTGTTGTCAGCTTATATTTTGCTCCGACGCCCGATGCTTTGTCGCTTATCTTTGATACCGCGATAAGAGACTTAGGATCGATGTGCAGAGCAGGACGAACTGAGACATTAAGTACATTATTATCATAACCGGTCGCATCGATCAATCCCAGGGAATTGACATTCACCGCACACATATTATGCATTCCCAGCGAGCGCAGCCAATAGTTACAGTTTTCTGAATATTTTAAACTGATTTCCCGGGATGCACCCTTATAGTATGCATAGTCTGTAACTTTAGCCTGTCTCGTTTTACTCCAGCTACTGTATACGCTGTCAAAACCATATACCGGATCCGACATATCTTCCATTGACGGCAGAAATACTTTATCAGCTGTATCATTTCCGCAGTTTGTTCCGCATACCGGATTGTTATTATTCTTGATATCCGAAGTAAGGATCGCTGCTCTTTCAGCATCGGTAAATGCCTTTGCGGCAAAATCATTATTAAGCCACTTTCTTAAACTGCAATCCTCCCAGCTTGTTTCAGCATATAACTCATTATACGGCTTGCAGTCCAGGCCTTTATCAGCAAGAAGAAAGAGATCATTATCGGTAACAGAGAGCACTCTCCATTCGATCGGCTGCGCTTCATACTCCGCATCCTGATAATAACTTCCGAAATAGACACAATCCCAACATGTGACACCGTCAGTGATCTCCGGAAGCTTATATCCGTCCGACTGGTATCCGGCGCCGGTCGGCTTCACAATGCTACCGTCTGACGATACCTTTCCTGCATCCGATACACATTGTGAAGTATTCAGGTTGATATACAAAGCCGGACGTACAGTATAATAATCCCGCGAAACATAAGTGCCTTCAACATCAAGCACTCCGGAAGGATCAACATTCGCCGCCCAATAAGCTTGATCCCCGGGCGAACGCAGCCACCATAAAGAATTTCCTGCGTATTCCGGATCTGTTTCCCAGACTGCACCTCTGTTTTTTGCATAATCTGTTACCTTGACTTTCCTCGTCTCTGATGGGGCAGCCATATCACTAAAACCAAAATCTTTATTCAATACCTCATCAACGGACAGCAAGAATATCTTATCGGTGGTATTGTTGCCTCCCGGCGTATTCTGGTTTGTATTATCCGGGGTATTAATTATCGAATCTTTGATACATGCCTTTTCAGCAGCATTAAATGCTACGTTTATAAAAGCAGTCGGATCCTGAGCGTAGCCTCCTATCGCATTCAGCCACCCCCTGACTGCCGAAGTCTCCCATGTAACAGAATAATCTTCAACATAATACTGATAACAGTCCAGAGCACGGTCTGCCAGCAACAGCGCATCCCCACTATTCTCATCATACGAAAGTATCCTCCATTTGATCGGCTGCTTTGGCCATTCCGTCGGTTCCTGCGGGTAGCTTCCGAATTGAACCACGTCCCAGACAGAAATATCATTCTCTGTTTCCGGTCCTGTTATCGTTCCGGCACCGAGCCCGCTGATCTCTTTCTCTTCCTCATTCTGTCCCGGCTCCGCATTAACCTTCATCACAGGCTGCGTCATCATACTCATCGCCATCACTACAGCCATAACAGCCGCCGTTATTCTCAGTCCCTTACGTTTCATCTCTCTCCCCTTTGTTTATCTCTGCATAAAAACGCCGCTTGCAGGAATCCTCAATCCCTGCAAACGACAGTCATTACTTATCTCATTTATGTTTTTTCTTTCAACATCATAAATCGGATTTTATCACATTTTCCATATACTGTCATCTTTATTTGTCCCCATAACATCGTATATCTGTTTATCAGTCCAAATAATATTAAACAAGTATTTCGTTTTCATTCTTCCGCTACATTCCTGCTCTGCTGTCATTTCCTGCCCCCTCCGACCGGTTTTCTCCTCTTTTCCTCTGACTTCCGCCGCTAATGACTGTAATTCAGACCTTTCCGTCCATTTTTACAGTCCTCGATCACTCTTTTCCGGTTTTTCACGGCACTAACGACTGTAATTTCGGACCTTTTGCCCTTTTTTACAGTCCTCGCACACTTTTTTTCTCCGTTTCCCGCCGCTAATGACTGTAATTCAGACCTTTCCGTCCATTTTTACAGTCCTCGACCGCTCATTCCCGCCCCGGTCCGACAAGAATGACCGTATTCTCGCGCTCTCTGCCTGTTTTTACTGTCCTATACTGCTCGTTTCAAGCGTTTTTCGTCAGGAACAACAGTATTTTCGTGACTTCCACCCCTTTGTACTGTCCTCGTCCGCTTTTTTCCTCTTTCTCCCACCGCCAACAACAGTATTTTCAGACATCTCGCCCTTTTTTACTGTCCCCCCACTCTCTTTTCCACTACTTCCGTGCGTAAACGACAGTATTCTCGGGCTCTCTACCTGTTTTTACTGTCTGGTGGCCCCGACGGAAAAAAGCAAGACCGCGAGCCTTAGCGCAGCACTTAATGAGGGCGAGCATCCGGCCTGCCCCAAAGCCCGGGTCTGTACAGTGGCAATCTGCGACAGCCAACAATGGGCGACGGGCAGGGCGCTTGGATGCGATGGCCGAATTTTAGTGCGGAGCGACCAGCGAAGCGGACTGCTTTTTTCGTGGGGACACGGAGAGAAAAGCAGTTTGCGAAGCGGACTGCTTTTTTCGTGGGGACACGGAAAGAAAAGCAGTTTGCGAAGCGGACTGCTTTTTTCGTGGGGGACACGGAGAGAAAAGCAGTTTGCGAAGCGGACTGCTTTTTTCGTGGGGACACGGAGAGAAAAGCAGTCTGCGAGGTGTAAAAAAAGAGGGGATCTCAGATCCCCTCGTCAGCGCTTTCGGTCGGGTTCATCAGAGCCCCCTGCGATTTCTTCTTCAGATATGCATTTATAAATCTGTCGATATCGCCGTTGAGTACGGCATCGGCATTGGCATTCTCTTCGCCGGTACGCAGGTCTTTGATCAGCTGGTAGGGCTGAAGGAAATAGGAGCGGATCTGGCTGCCCCAGGCGATGGTTTTTAAGTCGCCCTGTATTCCTTTCATCTTGGCTTCTTCTTCGGCTTCCTTGAGGGCAAGCAGTTTACCGCGGAGCATCTGCATAGCCTTGTCCTTGTTCTGGAACTGGCTTCTTTCATTCTGGCACTGCACTACTATTCCGGTAGGCAGGTGGGTGATCCTTATTGCGGATGAAGTCTTGTTTATATGCTGACCGCCGGCACCGCTGGAACGGTAGGTATCTATCCTTAAGTCATCATCCTTTATCTCAATGCCGGCATCGCCTTCAAGTTCGGGAACCACGTCGAGGGAAACAAAGGATGTCTGCCTCTTGCCCTGAGCGTTAAAGGGAGAGATGCGCACGAGTCTGTGCACGCCCTGTTCGGATTTGAGATAGCCGTAGGCGTTCTCTCCGTTGACCTGGAAGTCCACGGACTTGATACCGGCTTCGTCACCGTCCTGCTGATCCAGCACTTCGAGGGTAAAGCCCTTGCGTTCTGCCCAGCGGCTGTACATACGGAAAAGCATGCCTGCCCAGTCGCAGCTTTCTGTACCGCCCGCTCCCGCATTGATACGGAGTATCGCATTGTTGTGATCATATTCACCGGTAAGCAGTGTGGTCAGCCTCATCTGCTCAAGCTTGCCGGTAAAGTCATCAAGTTCGCTTCTGACTTCTTCTATCACGGAAGGATCGTTTTCTTCGTTACCGAGTTCGATAAGTGTGAGCATGTCATCATAAGACTGCTCCAGCCTGGTAATGCCTTCGACTGTATCCTTCATGTTCTTGGCATCGCGGGTCAGTTTATTGGCCCTGTCGGGATTATTCCAAAAATCGGGGCCGGACATTTCCATATCCAGCTCCTCTATCCTCTTTTTCTTATTCTCTACATCAAGGGAATCTTTCACTTCCTTTAATGTGTCCTTATATCCGGTGAGTTCCAGTTTTAACTGATCAAGTTCTACCATAATAATCTTCCTTATACTGTCCGTCCGTGACAGTTCTTGAATTTCTTGCCGCTTCCGCAGGGACAGGGATCATTGGGATAAACCTTCTTCTCCTCTCTCATCTTGGGCTTTCTTACGGAACTGTCGTCCTTGTTGGTACCGGTCACCTTTGCGACCTGCTCACGCTCTACCTTCTGTTCCACCTTAACGCTGAAGAGCAGTCTTACCGTATCTTCCTTAATTGCTGCTTCCATGGACTGGAACATATCATAAGCGCTTATCTTGAATTCTGCGAGGGGATCCTTCTGGCCCATGCCTGCAAGGCCCGAAGCCTTCTCCAGCTGATCCATATCATCGATGTGGGTCATCCACTTGCGGTCGATGACACGAAGCAGGATCACACGCTCTACCTCTCTGACCTGATCGGGATCGGGGAACTCCGCCTCTTTTGCCTCATAGAGCTTTACGGCTTCTTCCTTCAGCTGCTGCATAAGCTCCTTCTTGCGCTTTGCGGCACGGTCGGGAGTTATGGGCTTTAAAGGTATGATGGGCAGGAGCAGATTGTTAAGCTCTGCATAATCCCAGTTGTCGGATGAGGAATCCTCTCCGATCACGGTATCCACCGCACCTTCAACTATATCGGTGATCATCTTGTAGACCACGTCACGCATGCTCTCGCCATCCAGCACGCGCCTTCTCTCTCCGTAGATTACCTCTCTCTGCTCGTTCATTACCTGGTCGTACTGCAGCACGTTCTTTCTGGCTGAGAAGTTGTTATTCTCTATTCGCTTCTGCGCTTTTTCTATAGCGGATGAAAGTGATTTATGCTCGATCCTCTGGTTCTCGGGTATACCCAGCGCATTGAATATGGAGATAAGGCGCTCCGAACCGAAGAGTCTCATCAGATCATCTTCCAGTGAGATATAGAATACGGATTCACCGGGATCGCCCTGACGTCCGGAACGACCGCGGAGCTGGTTATCTATACGTCTGGATTCATGTCTCTCGGTACCGATTATAAGCAGACCGCCCAGTTCTCTTGAAGTCTCATCCAGTTTGATATCGGTACCACGGCCTGCCATGTTGGTAGCTATGGTCACCGCTCCGTGTATACCGGCATCGGCTACTATCTCGGCTTCCTGCTCATGGAACTTCGCATTCAGCACATTGTGCTTGATGCCTTCTTTCTTAAGCAGCGCACTCAGTTCCTCGGAAGCATCGATGTTGATGGTACCCACCAGTACGGGCTGTCCTTTCTCATGAGCTTCCTTGATACGCTCAACTATCTCATGAAGTTTTTCTTTTCTGGTCTTATATACGCAGTCATCCCTGTCTATTCTGGCGATAGGCTTGTTGGTGGGGATGGTGATAACATCCATTCCGTAGATATCACGGAACTCCTGCTCCTCTGTATGAGCAGTACCTGTCATACCTGACTTCTTTTCGAACTTGTTAAAGAAGTTCTGGAAGGTTACGGTGGCAAGAGTCATGGACTCTCTCTTTATCTTTACATGCTCCTTTGCCTCTATTGCCTGATGGAGACCGTCATTGAAACGGCGGCCGGGCATAAGACGTCCGGTAAAGGAATCGACGATTATTACCTTCTCGTCCTGAACCACGTAATCCTGGTCTCTGGTCATCAGGTAATGCGCACGGAGCGCAAGTATCACGTTATGCTGTATCTCACTGTTCTCGGGGTCTGCAAGGTTTTCAATATGGAAGAATCTCTCCACCTTGGTCACACCGCGTCCGGTAAGTGTTACGTTCCTGTCTTTTTCATTGAGAACGAAATCACCGTCGTCCTCTTCTTCCTCATCCTTGGGTCCCATCATGGAATCCATAACGGCATCCAGTTTGTAGATCATCTCCTGGTCGGAAGCTCTCTTCATCTGCCTTGCCAGCACGTCGCAGACTTCATAGAGTTTCGTAGCCTTTCCGCTCTGTCCGGAAATGATCAGAGGAGTTCTTGCTTCATCTATGAGCACCGAGTCGACCTCGTCGATGATGGCGTAATGCAGGCCTCTCTGTACCAGCTGCTCTTTATATATGACCATGTTATCTCTCAGGTAATCGAAACCGAGTTCATTGTTGGTCACATAGGTTATATCGCAGTTATATGCATCCCTGCGCTCATCGGGCTTCATGTCATTGAGTATGCAGCCCACTTTAAGACCGAGGAATTCATGTATCTGTCCCATCCACTCGGCATCACGCTTTGCCAGGTAATCGTTGACGGTGACAACGCACACGCCCTTTCCCTCCAGAGCATTAAGGTATGCTGGCAGGGTTGAAACAAGTGTCTTACCTTCACCGGTACGCATCTCGGCTATACGTCCCTGATGCAGTACCACACCACCTATCAGCTGTACCCTGAAGTGCTCCATGTTCAGCACTCTTCTTGCAGCTTCCCTTACAGTCGCAAATGCTTCGGGAAGAAGCGAATCCAGGCTTTCGCCACCCTGAAACCTTTTCTTATATTCAGCGGTCTTGTCCCTCAGTTCTTCATCACTGAGTTCCATCATCGCCGGCCTTAAAGACTCTATCTTATCAATGATGGGATTGATACGCTTCAGCTCCCTCTCACTGTGAGTCCCAAACAGCTTATCTATGATCGTTGCCATCAGCACGTCCTCTCTTCAATACTTCTTAAGTGCAAAAAACACTGCCTAACATAATAACAGAAACCGGCACTTTTCGCAAGTCAATCATGGGGACGGTTCTCTGATCGAAATCTTCGTGATTTCAAGCAAAAAACCGTCCCCCTTTATCTTTTCTTATATATTCCCTGTCACTTCAGATCGTTAAAACCTGTCCTTGCCGCATAGCTTGTATGGAGCAGCTCGTGAGCCTTGTGGCTGTTGGGCTCGCCGAGGTATTTCTCGTAGAGTTCCCTGATCTGAGGATTGTTGTGAGACTGACGGTGTGTCTGTCTCTTATCCTCGAGGTACAGCGCTTTGGCTCTCTTTTCCTTATAGGTATCCATAATGTCATCATCTTCGTGAGGCAGGAAGAATTCACGTACATAAGGCTGGCCGCCGCCGTTGATACAGCCTCCGGGGCATCCCATTATCTCTATGAACTGATACTTGGACTTGCCGGCCCTTATATCGTCCAGCAGTACCTTTGCGGATTTCATACCGGATGCTATAGCCACATTTACGGTAGTGCCGTTGATATCTATCGAAGCCTCTCTTATGCCCGCTTCATGTCCGCGGACAGTCTCGAAGGTGATGGGATCTGCTTCCTCACCGGTAAGCTTGTAGTATACGGTACGCAGAGCAGCTTCCATAACACCGCCGGTAACACCGAAGATGACGCCTGCACCTGAGTAATCGCCCATGATATCCTGATCCCAGCCTTCATCCGGCAGTCTCTCAAAGATGATGCCGGCTCTCTTGATCATCCTTGCCAGCTCTCTTGTGGTGATGACCGCATCCACATCGGGAAGGCCGTTTACCTTCAGCTGTTCACGCTGTCTCTCGAATTTCTTTGCGGTACAGGGCATTACCGATACCACGAATACATCCTCGGGAGCAATGTCATGCTGCTTTGCCCAGTAGGACTTGATCACCGCACCCTGCATCTGGTGGGGAGACTTGCAGCTCGACAGATGAGGCAGGAGATCGCTGTAATTGTATTCGGCATAGTTGACCCAGCCCGGTGAACAGGAAGTGATCATCGGAAGTACTCCGCCGTTCTTTAAGCGGCCAAGCAGCTCCGTGCCCTCTTCCATGATGGTAAGGTCAGCGCCGAAGTTGACATCGTAGATCCTCTTGAAGCCCAGTCTTCTCATCGCAGCAATCATCTTACCGGTAACAACCGTACCGATGGGATAGCCGAACTCTTCACCGAGAGCAGCCCTGACTGCGGGAGCAGCCTGTGCGATCACGACCTTGCCCTTTGCAAAAGCCTCATCGATCTTCTCTATCTCTGAATGCTCCATCAGCGCACCCGTAGGACATACGCTGACGCACTGTCCGCACTGGATACAGGGTGAATCATTGAAACCTCTGTCCTGTGCGGGAGAAACGAAGGTATTGAAACCTCTGTTCTCGTAGCCGAGTATGCCGAGTCCGTGGGCATTCTTACATCTTTCTATACATCTGCCGCAGAGTATACATTTTGAAGTATCCCTTACAAGACCGGGTGCCAGCTGGTCGATATGCACTTCGGAGTGAACTCCGCCGAACACATCTGCTCTTGCGCCTGTCACGTTTGCAACATGCAGCAGCTCGCATTTTCCGTTCTTGTCACACTGCTGGCAGAACTGATTATGATTGGACAGAAGGAGCTCAACGCTCATTCTTCTTGCTGTCGTAGCTGCGGGTGAAGAAATGGTTATCTCCATGCCGTCCGTTACCGGATATACGCAGCTTGCCACAAGTCCTCTTGCACCTTTTACCTCAACAAGGCAGACACGACAGGATCCCTGATTGCATTCTCCGTGATTAAAAGAGCAGAGAGAGGGAATCTCGTATCCGCATTTTCTTGCAGCCTCAAGTATGGTAAGACCTTCTTCCACCTGATGGCTGACGCCTTCGATTTTTATAGTCACCATTCCCATGCCTGTCTCCTCCTACTCCTTGGTTATTGCAATGAACTTACAGTTGCTCTTGCAGAGTCCGCACTTTGCACACTTATTCTGATCTATCGCAAAGGAAGCGAGCTTATGGCCTTCAGCGATATAATCCGTTCTGCTGATACAGCCCACAGGACAGTTCCTTGCGCAGAGACCGCAGCCGATACAGATATCAGGATTGATCCTGTACTGCATAAGGCTCTTACATACGTGTGCGGGACAGCGCTTGTCAACGATATGTGTGATGTACTCATCCCTGAAATGTCTTAGGGTCGAGTTGACCGGATTGGCAGCCGTCTGTCCCAGTGCGCAGAGAGAGTTCTTCTGTATCGTCTTGCTGAGTTCTTCAAGTGTATCCAGGTCTTCCATGGTACCCTTACCCTCAGTGATCTTGGTAAGTATCTCAAGTATCCTCTTGGTACCTATACGGCAGGGTGAACATTTTCCGCAGGATTCATCGCAGATGAATTCCATGTAGAACTTGGCCACATCCACCATACAGTTATCTTCATCCATAACGATAGCTCCGCCGGATCCCATCATCGATCCCTTCTGTACCAGGTTATCAAAATCGATGGGCTCATCAAGGAATTCCTCTGTCAGACATCCGCCCGAAGGACCGCCTGTCTGTATAGCCTTGAATTTCTTTCCGTTGGGGATGCCTCCGCCTATATCATAGATAAGCTCTCTGAGTGTGGTACCCATGGGTACTTCCACGAGGCCGACGTTATTGACCTTTCCGCCGAGAGCAAATACCTTGGTTCCCTTTGAACCTTCGGTTCCCACCTTTGCGAATTCCGCAGCGCCTTCTCTTAATATGAAAGGCACGCAGGCAAGGGTCTCCACGTTATTAACGATAGTGGGCTTGCCCCAGAGTCCCTTTACAGCAGGGAAAGGAGGACGGGGCCTGGGCATACCGCGCTTTCCTTCGATGGAATTAAGCAGGGCTGTTTCCTCACCGCAGACGAATGCACCTGCACCGAGCCTTATATGGCAGTCAAAATCAAAGCCCGTGCCGAGTATGTTCTTACCCAGCATTCCCGCTTCTCTCGCATTCTGTATAGCCTTCTTAAGACGTGCTACGGCAACGGGATACTCTGCACGTACGTAGAAATATCCTTCCTTTGCACCGATGGCATATCCGGCGATCATCATACCTTCGATGACTGCGGTCGGATTACCTTCGAGTATGGAACGGTCCATGAATGCACCGGGATCGCCTTCGTCACCGTTGCAGACAACATACTTCTCATCACCCTCGGAACCGAGAGCAAACATCCACTTGCGGCCTGCGGGGAAACCTCCGCCGCCTCGTCCGCGAAGTCCGGAGAGCAGCACCAGATCTGCAACTTCCTTCTGGCTCATCGAGAGAGCTTTCTTCAGTCCCTTGAAAGCTCCGAAGCCGAGAGCTTCATTCAGATCCTCGGGATTGATTACACCGCAGCCGTGAAGCGCTATCCTGCGCTGTTTCTTATAGAAATTGATCTCATCCTGTTTGGATACTTTTTCTCCCGATACGGGATCCACATACAGCAGACGCTCTACCACTTCGCCGCGTCCTATATCCGAATCAACGATCTCTTCAACATCATCAAGAGTGACCATGCGGTAAAGAGTATCCTCGGGATATATCTTTACAAAAGGTCCCTGTGAACAGAAGCCGAAGCAGCCCGCAAGATTCACCGTAGCTTTTCCGTTCAGTCCTTTTTTTGCAAGGACTTCTTTGAACTTGGCTGCGATCTCTTTTGAATTGCTGGAGAGGCATCCTGTTCCGCCGCAGAGCACTATATGACGCATGGAATCTGCACCTTTAAGCTTTACTTCCATCCTCTCTTCGCACTGTGCACTTATCTTTTCAAGTTCTTCTACCGAAGTGATCTTATTCATGCCGATGCCTCCTTTTTGTAAGATGCGATTATATCTTCAACTTCCTCAACATCAACCTTGGGATAAACCTTGCCGTTGATGCTGACAGCCGGAGCGATACCGCAGGCTCCTATACATCTGAGTGCATCCAGCGTAAATAATCCGTCCTCCGTCGTCTGACCGGGCTTGATGCCCAGCAGTTCCGAGAAACGGTCTATGACTATCTGTGCCCCCTTTACATAGCATGCCGTACCCAGACAGCAGCCGATAACATATTTCCCCTTGGGAGTAAGTGAGAAAAACGAATAGAACGTTACCACACCGTAGATCTCCGCAACCGAAATCCCTGTCTTTTCGGATACCAGCTCCTGCACCTCAAGCGGGATATATCCGTACTCATTCTGGATATCGCTGAGTATCATCATAAGCGGTGTCTTCTCATTTTTGTACCTGTCACAGATTTCCCTGATCTGCGCTTCTGCAGCGGCATTTAGTTTAGCCATCAGCCTACCTCCTCGTTTTCGCCTGAATTAGTACTCCATTGCCTTCTCTTCGCCGTTCAGGACTCTCAAGCCACCCTGAGCCAGTGCCAGCAGTTCGTCCTCTCCGGGATAAACCGTAACGGGAGCGATCCACTCCACCTTCTTTGTGATCTCGGATGCAACATACTTGGAATATGCAATGCCTCCGGTAAGTACTATCTGATCTACCTTGCCTTCAAGTACGCAGGACTGAGAGCCTATGTTCTTGCAGATCTGGTAAATAAATGCATCATATACTTTCTTTGCTTCCTCATCGCCGGCTTCTATCTTCTCCTCAACGACTCTCGCATCGTTGGTGCCGAGATATGCGTTGAAACCGCCGTTGCCTACCAGCATCTTATAGATGGTCTTCTCGTCATACTTGCCGGAGAAGCAGAGTTTGACCAGTGCTCCGGGAGGTACTGCGCCTGCTCTCTCGGGTGAGAAAGCACCGTCACCGTCAAGGGCATTGAACACGTCAATGATCTTGCCGTTCTTGTGTGCACCTACGGATACACCGCCGCCCATATGTACAACTATGAGGTTCAGATCCTCATACTTTTTGCCCTGCTCTTTTGCATAACGCTTTGCAACTGCCTTCTGGTTAAGAGCGTGGAACACGCTGGTACGGGGCAGCTCGGGTACGCCCGAATATCTTGCAAGAGGCTGCATCTCGTCAACAACCACGGGATCCACGATATAGGAAGGAATGCCTGCTTCGTCGGCGATCTCTCTTGCGAGTATTCCGCCTAAGTTGGAAGCATGCTGTCCCTGCTTTCCTATCTTCAGATCTTCAAGCAGCGCATCCGTCACCGGATAGGTACCGCCGGGGATGGGCTTTAACATACCGCCGCGTCCCACGACAGCTGCAAGGTCTGTAACTTTTATATTGTTGGCTTCCAGCAGATCCATTATGATCTTCTTTCTGAAATCCTTCTGGTCAACGATCGACGCATACTGCGCGATCTCTTCGGTTGAATGTCTCAGTGTCTCTTCCAGTATCAGTGTCTCATCTTCGAATACACCTATCTTGGTGGAAGTTGAACCGGGGTTGATGATAAGTAGTTTTGCCATTTTATTCCCTCCATTTTAATCTGTGCAGCTCGCCGCTGCGTTCCATTTCGCCGAATCCGTTCTGCCTCAGTGCTTCGAATAAAACTATGGCCACGGAGTTTGCGAGATTTAAGGATCTTATCTCAGGAAGCATCGGGATGCGTATGCAGTATTCCTCATTATCCACGAGTATTTCCTCGGGTATGCCTGCGCTTTCCTTTCCGAACATAATATGATCGTCCGGTCCGAAGCTCACATCCGTATAACACTTCTTCGCCTTGGTGGTCGCATACCAGATCCTGGCTCCGGGATTCTTTGCAAGATAATCTTCATAGTTGATATATCTCTTATAATCCAGCTTATCCCAGTAATCCATGCCTGCCCGTTCCAGGGCTTTCTCGGTAAGCTTAAAACCCAGGGGTTCTATCAGATGCAGCCTTGTTCCCGTTGCAACGCAGCTACGTCCTATATTTCCGGTATTTGACGGTATCTCAGGCTGGTGAAGTACTATATTCATTATCAGTTATTCTTAAGATACTCTGCAACTATTGCTCCGAGAGCAAGTGAGTTAACTTTTACTTCCTTGGAATCGGAACGGCTGGTAAGGATAACGGGTGCTTTGGTACCTGTCATGATATTGCCGTTCTTGCAGGGACAGAGATGTGTAAGTGTCTTATAGACCAGGTTGCCCGCATGTATATCCGGGAAAAGGATCACGTCCGCATCACCGACTATCTGTCTGCCTTCGGCTCCCTTGTGCTTTGCAGCTTCCCTGTCGATGGCCAGGTCAAGTGAAAGAGGTCCGTCAACGATACAGCCCTTGATCTTTCCTTCGGCACACATCTTGGTGAGCTCGTCTGCATCAACGGTTGCGGGCATCTTGGGATTGACTACCTCGACTGCAGCCACGGGAGCAACCTTGGGATTGTCAAGTCCGCAGGCATGTGCTATCTCAACGGTGTTGTTGATGATCGCTACCTTATCTTCAAGTGTGGGATAAGGAATAAATGCCACATCGGTAAGGAAGAGCATTCCCTCATGTCCCTCTATCTCAAACACGCAGACATGTGAAAGTGTCTTGTCGGTTCTTAAGCCCACTTCCTTATCCAGTACGCTCTTTAAGAAATCCTTGGTATTGATGATACCCTTCATATACATATCGGCGGTTCCGTTGTGAACCAGCTCAACAGCCTTCTTTGATGCAGCGATCATATCCGGCTCATCTATAATCTCAAACTGTGAAAGATCTACGCCGATCTCCTTAGCGATCTCTTCCATCTTAGCCTTATCGCCTACCAGTATGGCATCGGCGATGCCCTGCTTCTTAGCCTCGTCAACGGCTTCCAGTACCTCTGAATCCTGCGCACAGCATACGGAAACCTTTTTAAGCTCTACGCTCTTTACCCTGCTCATCAGGTCGTCAAAACTCTTGCTCATCTCATTTTCTCCTTAATTCTTTTGATTGCTTTGCCCAATTTGGGCGCTTCTTTCATTTTATTACTTTGGTGCCAAAAAATCAACCTTTAGCACTTTATCCCTTCTCCGCCCCGGCCAGTCTCTCCTTTATAAGCTTAAGGGTCTTCTCTTCCAGGCCTTCCGGGTATTCAAGCAGCTTTCTCTGCATGGTCATCAGATCCTCAAGTATCACCGGATGTATCCCCTCTCCGGTGGAGACTCCGCCACCCATGCTGTGTTCCAGGAATACCTCGGAAGTATAGCCTATCTTCACACCCTTCTGCAGGAGACTCACGATAAAGGGAAAATCATCCAGCAGGCGGTAAGCCTCATCCAGATAGCCGTATTTTTCAAACAGCTCTTTGGTGTAAGCCGTGCAGCAGGAACTGATCAGATTGCGTTTTCTTACCATGTAGTTCATCAGCTTTTTCGGGCAGAACTTTAAGGCTGCTCCCACCAGGGCCCCGGGTCTTGTCTTTCTCTTTCCGTTACTGATGTCGGTGCGCTGCCCGGTGAGCACCAGTTCTCCGCCGGCTTCAAAACGTCTGACTATATTAGCTATGGTATCTTCATGAGGGAAAGCGTCTCCGGGACTGCAGAAGATGATGCAGCCGCTGTCAATCTCCTTAAAGAGTCTGTTCATATGTGCCACCGTACCCATATTTTTTTCGTTGATGTTCACGCGCACATTCTTAAAATGTCCCCGCAGCTTTTCGGCAGCTTCATATATCAGCCCCGCATGATCTTCCGTTGAGGCATCGTCGCTGAGCACTATCTCTGCATCTGTATATGTCTGCCTCATCAGCGAATCAACCGTAACGGCAGCTTCGTCGAAATTGTTATAGCTTAAAAACAGTACCGTGGTCTTCATCAGTATATGCCTCCTATACCGGCATCGTTATCCAGGGTGTTCATATTGTAAAGTATCAGCACGTCTTTTATATCTTCATGTTCGTTGATGAACTTTGAGGGGCCGCCTTTGTAGTATCTGGTATCAAATACATAGACAGTCCTGTAGTCCGTGATAAGGAAGGGCACCAGGCTGTTGGCATAGCTGTCCTTTATCACTGCCACAGCTCCTTCCGGCGCGTTCCTGTTCTCTATGGTAATCAGCGGATGTATGTTATTGAGGAAATAGGAATACTTGTCCTTCTTATCAAGATACTCCGCAGCATAAGGAGTATCGCTGACTTCGCTGCTGTCCTCATAAGTAACTTTAAGATCCCAGTCCGGATGGCTGTAGGATACTATCTCATCTGCGCCGAAATAGGAATCGCAAAGTTTTGAATACAGTGTTCCCTGAAAACTTGTGGTCACGGTTTCTGCTTTGTAATCCGAAAGTGCCGAAGGCTCATAGCCTGCTGCCCTGCAGTATTCGCAGTAAGCAATATATGCTCCGAAAGTCGTCCAGTGATGATCCGTATTGTAATAAAGCAGTCCTTCCGCTTTTTTCTCTTCCAGCGCTGCCTCTATCGGGATGCATTCCGCCTTCCCGCTCATGCTCTGATAAATAGTATTGATCGTTTCACTCTGACTGTACTGTGTCTGCGCACCTTCCGGAAGCTTGTCACTGTGAATCGAGACCGCCGTGGGCACCAGCATCAGATATACTTTGGCATTATCAAGTGCATCCGCAAGTTTTCCGAACTGTCTTATATCTTTTTCAATATTCTTCGGTTTCGTATACGCCTGTATCAGTGTCTTATCTTCGCAGAGATAAATGTCACCGATCTGTTTCCTTCCGCTTAGCCTTTCGGCTTCACTCACGATATTTAAGAAGCTGTCCCTCTCTGGGAACTGGTCACAGACATATTTCTCAATGCCTTCCGTGAACTTCCCTTCGGTCAGATGCTTTATCGAAAACTCCGGGAAGGCCGCAAGATATCTGTTCTCGCTCTCGGAAAACTCCTTCTTCCCGCCAAGGAAAAAGGACGCAGTAAAAACAAGTATCATCACGCAGATCAGATACACGCTTACCCTGTCACTGATTGTCACTCTGTCCTTCTCCATCACTCTTAGAACCTAAAGTACAAAAACGGATTATACACATCCTTCACCAGCGCCGCCATAGTCAGCAGGAAAAGTCCCGCTGCCAGCAGCACCTCGCATATTCCCGCCAGTCGCTTCCTGTATGCATTTCCCTCTTCGAGCTTTTTAACGATCTTCAGCCACAGCGGGAAAGCAAATACCAGCGCCGTTAAGAATACCGGCAGGTAGTTTCCGAGATACCACAAAGTATCGGAAGCCGCTGCGGCTGAATTACCGATTCCTACCAGTCCCGGGAAATAAGCGGCCAGCTCTCCGAGATCTTCAAAGGTAAATATCCCAAAGCCCACTACCACTATCACCAGGGTATACAGATGCTTAAAAAACGAGGGGGCCTTCTCCAGCTTTTTCCCCCAGAGATATTTTTCAAGTGTTAAGAGCAGTCCGTGATACAGCCCCCACAGTACGTAGTTCCAGGATGCCCCGTGCCAGAGCCCGGTCAGGAACCATACCGCAAACATGTTCCTTAAATGTTTCAATACACCCTTCCTGTTGCCTCCGAGGGGTATATACACATAATCCCTGAACCAGCCCGAAAGCGAGATATGCCATCTGCGCCAGAAGTCCGTGATAGAAGTGGCACTCAGCGGATAGATGAAATTCTCCGGGAACTCAAAGCCCAGTACTTCACCGAGACCTATGGCCATATCACTGTATGCCGAGAAATCATAATAAAGCTGAAGGGTAAAGCACAGTATGCCGAGCCAGGAAGCCGCAACACTCCTGCTTTCCGCACTTCTTATGATATCCCAGAGTTCTCCGATCTGATTTGCGATAAGTACCTTTCTGAACAGTCCCATAAGAAAACGTTTGAAACCGTGAACAAAAGCTCTTTCGCTTATCTTCCTCTCATGCAGTCTTTCCTGAACATTCGAAAACCTGACTATAGGTCCCGCGATGAGCTGGGGGAACATGCTGACATAAGTAAGATATGAGAAGTAATTCTTTTCGGCTTTTACTTCTTTTCTGTATACGTCTATGCTGTAGCTCACGGTCTGGAAGGTATAGAAACTGATGCCTATAGGCAGCGCGATATCGGGAACCTTAAGCTTAAGATGCAGAAGGGCGTTCACCGTTTCCACGGCAAGTCCCGCATATTTAAAGAAACAGAGTATCGAAATATTGATGACGAGCGCCGTGACAAAAGATATGCGTCTTAATACTTTATGTTCGGCGAACTTTTCCAGAAGCAGTCCGTCGACATAATCAACAAAGGAAGAAAGCAGCATCAATACTATATACACGGGCTCTCCCCATGCATAGAATACCAGGCTGAATACCAGTATCACCGCATTCTTAAATTTATCCGGCGTGATAAAATAGAGAATAAGAAAAACCGGAAGGAAGAAAAACAGAAAAGGGATGCCCGAAAAGACCATACTCCCTAGTCCTTCTTTCCGATGCTGTCTTCAATAAGGGTTTCTATCTTTTCAGCTTCGGGCGAAATTACAAGATAAACAAAACCGTCTTTTTCTTTTACCGAAGCTGCTGCTATCACATCATACTGCTCCGGCAGGTAATCTTCCATTTCCATGGCCTTATCCTGCCTGAAGCTCTCAAGCTTATCACTTATCTCTTTGGGATCCGTGCCCTCTGCGGGATCGATGATGATCACCTTGTCAGCCTGTGTTACTTCCAATGCCTCTTCAATGGCATAGCTGTCGAGGGTGGCGGGATCGATATCGTAATTGTTGAGTATATATGCATCATCTGCCGTATACATCTCGGGAAGCGTGACGGAAGCGTTCACCTTTTCCATGATCTCAGCTGCGCTGACTATTTCAGGTGCATCATAAGCATCCGCATTCTCTATAGGCTCCCCGTCTTCTTTTCCTTCGGGATCTGCGCTCTCTGCACCGCCCGTCGTGACTGTATCGGTTTCGGGTGCAGTTGTGACTGCCTGCTCGGTCTCAACACTGCTCTCTGTCAGAACCTTGTCTGTCTCCTCTTTGCCGCAGGCACATATCATCAATGCTGCAAGTATTGCCACGACTTTCCCCGGTCTTTTCATCCTATCCTCCATGTTATTTCGCATACCATTCCTTCAGTACAGCTTCAGCTTTCTTCAGGTGTATGTTGAAACCCTTATCCTTTGAAGCCGTATCCCTGTCATCGTATATCTTAGTGCTCCAGTCCCACCAGAAACAGCCGGCGAACCATTCCTCATCAAAGAATGTCCGCAGACAGGATTCGTAAAATGCTGCCTGTTCTTCTTCATCATAGGGCATATCCTTATGTTCAAAATCCCAGGGCATGGCCGAACAGCCTTTGGCACTCCTGCAGCCGATCTCCATAAAGAGCAGCGGCTTGTTCCATTTAGCAGCTGTTACTTTCAGCTCGGCCTTTATCTTTTCCCATTCGGCGCACATTTCTTCCACGCTTGTTTTCCCCTCAAGTCCCACAGGAAAATATGCGCTGGTGCCGAGGTAATCAACGGCATCAAACCACTTAACATTATCCTCATGTCCGTGATTGGTATTATAGGAAAGGCGGCCGTGATAAATCTCACGCACCCTCTTTATCAGCGCTCTCCAGTGTTCTTCCTTATGCTCTGTGCCGCACATCTCACAGCCCATGCAGAGCATCTCCGCGCCGCATTCCTCGGCCAGTTCGGCATAATAGCACATGAACGCACCGTAGGACTCAAACCATTCATCCCAATATCTGTCCTTTCCCTCCTGATCAGCATCCGGGAAAGTGATCCTTGCTCTCCATATGAAATCCGCGGAATTGACCATGGGTTTAAGACAGACTTTAACGCCGTGATCATGCGCATTCTTTATGACTGCCATCAGATCCCGGTCGCTGACGTCCTTTCCGAAATGGAAATTGATCTTTCTTGAGAATATATCATCCTGCTCTACCGCAAAGCTTAAGCATATCCAGTTCACACCGGTCTGAAACAGGAGTTCCTGACTCTTCTTTCCTTCTTCCGATCTGTATGCTCCGGCCCTGCCGTCGTAGCCGTAGGTAAAACCTCTTATTTCCATGCATGTGCCCCTAATGACTTTGAGGCGCTGTCTGCGCCTCTATTAGTGGGACCAACAGGGTTCGAACCTGTGACCTTTCGCACGTCAAGCGAACGCTCATCCCAGCTGAGCTATGATCCCTTATGAAAATCCGGGTGCAGCCGCCTTAGCTTATGGGACCAACAGGGCTCGAACCTGTGACCTTCCGCACGTGAAGCGGACGCACTCCCAGCTGTGCTATGATCCCCCATGGCGATCTGCCCCGGACTTCCTGCCTATCTTACAACATTTAAGCGTATTTTGCAAGCTGTTTTACCGTTCAAACAGTCATTGACATTTTGCTTCCAAGCACATAAGATGATAATATGACTATGTAGACGGACTGCTTGATTCCTTTTGACCTCAGTAACACAATTGATTTGGGATGGATCAGCTTATGCGCAGAAAGAACATTGCGCTTTTCACGGCACAGCCGGAAGCAGCGCACGTTATCAGGATCATAAACGGAATAACTGCCCAGTGCAGGAAATATGCTTATCATGTTTCCGTGTTCACACCCATGATACATATGGAATTCAAACAGATCCCCTATGTCAGGGGCGAGTCTGAGATCTACCGCATGATAGAGCTCGGCAGTATAGACGGGCTGATCCTTGACGCCGTCAATCTCGTTCCCGGTGAAGGGAAGATCATCCTGGATGAACTCCTGCTCCGCCTTAAGGACTATCCGGATCTGCCTGTTGTTTCACTTGAGATGTCCATCGGAGATATTCCCGTTATCAAAACCAAAAACGAAGAAGCACTGCGCGAAATGTGCCGGCATGCCATCGAAGTCCATAATAAGACGGAGCTCTGCATACTTACCGGTCAGAAGGGCAATGAAGTCGCAGAATCACGGCTTGCAGTATGCCTTGACGAAATAGGAAAACACGGTATCACGGTAAGCAGGGAGCACATCGTTTACGGTGATTTCTGGTATACAAGCGGTGATGCGCTTGCAAAGAAGATTGCAGACAAACAGATGGAAATGCCCGAAGCCATACTCTGCACCAGTACGCATATGGCTCTGGGACTTATATACAGACTGCGGCGGCTTGGCATCAGAGTTCCCGAAGATGTGATCGTCATAGGCTTTGATACGACCGATGAAGGTCGCTGTAATGATGTCATTCTTTCCGCTTATGATGCAGCAGATGCTCTCTCTGCCGCAGAGACAGTAGATCATATAAGAAGGATCATCGATCCCGGCAAAGAGATAATCCCTTATGAGTCGGATACAAAGAAGATGTTTTATCCCGGCATGAGCTGCGGCTGCGATCTTAATCTCGAGCACTCTATACAGGCTTTCAGACGCTCAGCATATCTCGTAGCTTATAACAGCGCATCGGATGTCGATATGAACGAAGTGAGTTTCGGGAGGATGATGGAAAGCTACTGCCTGGAGAAATTCACGGCTTCCGTGTCGCCGGAGGAATGCTTTGAAAAAATGGGTAACTGGATATATCTTCTGCATCCTTTCCGGAATTATTATATCTGCCTCAGGGACGACTGGCTTAGTGTATCACCGGACGCCTGCAAGGTTTACCCTGCAAAGATGACGACAGTCCTTTCTGCCTGGGAGACCGAAGACAAGCAGTGCCTGCACGACCTGACACCTGTCTCTTTTGATTCTTCCCGTATGATACCGCTTCTTGATGATGAGACACTGGAACCAAGCATTTTCTATTTTTCACCGATACACTTTGAAAGTACGACCTTCGGTTATTCCGTACTCAGAAGATCTCTGGATGATAACTGTACACTCACGCTCGTTTACCGTACCTGGCTGCGTTTCATCAATAACTCACTTGAGATGGCGCGAACGAGGCTGCAGCTGCTCTCGCTTTCCGTTCGTGACAGCATGACCGGTCTTTTCAACCGGAGAGGCATGAATCTTGAACTTGAAAAGAAACTGCAGACTGCAGCAGAAGGCGATAAGCTCTTCGTTGCAGTTATCGATATGAACGGACTGAAGACCGTCAATGATACCTACGGTCATGCCGAAGGAGACTACGGTATCATGACTATCAGCACAGCCGTGTCACACAGTGCGCGGTATAATGAATTATGCGTCCGCGCCGGCGGCGATGAGTTCTACATCATCGGCACAGGAAAATACACCCCGGAAGATATCACTGCGCGAAAGGATGAATTCCGCTCCGTTCTTAAAAAGCTTACCACACAAGCAGGCAAACCCTACGACATTTCTGCCAGTATCGGCTGCGCTGTCGAAACCATAAGCGATAAAATGAAGATCGACACAGTCATAAGCCGTGCCGATGAGGAAATGTATAAGGAAAAGATCGAGACCAAAAATAAGCGGATACAGGATCAGACTTCAAGTTCCCAGACGGTATAGATATTTGTCCTGCCTCCGAAACCTTCTTTCTGGGCAATGAGCCCCTCATTAAGATAGCTTCCGCCGTCCTCGGTCGAAATGCCGAAATCCAGCCATTTGAGTTTTTCCGAATATTCATCCATAACAGTTGCAATGCACAGATCAAGGGCGCCTATGCGTCTTGCCTCTTCATCTGCTGCCATGTACTGGGTATGCACTACGCTGTCATATATGAATATCACGCTGCCTGCGATCAGCTTTCCTTCATGCATCGCAGCATAGAGTTTAATATTTTCCGGAAATCTCTGATGCAACATATAAAGCTCATCGGCGGTATGTACTGCATGTTTGTTATGTCTGCTCTCGAGCACTTCGTTTTCGAGCTCGAGAAATTCTTCATAGGCTTTTTTATCATCGCGGCAGACTATGCTCACTCCCTCACGCTTTGCCCTTGATATCTGCGCCTTTCTACCCTTAGGCATCTTTATAGGAGCCTTAAGGTCTATGGCCGTGGAAGCCGATACCTCCGTAAGCATTCCTCCGTAATATTTCAATGCAAACAGATCCTCTTCTGCAGGCTGCAGATGATACACATGGGGGATCGCTTTGTATACCAGCTTCTTCAGTCCCTGCTCTTTCATATACTCCCTTAAAGCAGCGAAACATTCCATGACGGTATGCTGCTTCGCATTCAGGCCCAGTATCAGTCCTCCGTAAGTCAGCCCGCCGTGGGAGACAAGCACTCCCTCTTTTTCATTGGCCGGAAGCAGCGCCTCCAGTTTATCCTCATCATAAAACATCAGTGAGTGATCGCTGAACCTGTCCGAATGATAATCCATATAATTTCTGTTATGCATAAAAAGCGGATTCTTTGCATCTTTTACGAAAGCATTCCATATATCTGCCTTCTCCGCCCTATACCTTTCACATCTCATATTCTATCCCTTTCTATATAGGCTTCCCCCCTCTTAGCCTTCTCCTTGAGGTTGCTGCGTGCCGGTGGCACGCGTTCAGCAACGACCGGTCCAATGCGTCCGGGGGACGCATGCTCTGGACCGACCGGAGCGGAGCGTAGACCCGGCAGGCGAGACCAGGTGGCCCGCAGGGCCGGATGAGGTGTCACCCAATATCCAGCTTCATTATCTCTTCCCTCAGCCTCTCATGCCTTCTGCTCACCATCATTGATTCCGAAAGCCTGCTATATGTCTCCGAGCCGAAAGCCGCTATATACCTTGAGGATACGGGGCTTACAGTCAGCCTCGTAAGCAGTGTCAGCATTTCGTTGCCGTCTTCGAAAGCTGCTTCCGAAAAAGCAAACAGTGCTTCCAGTTTTGCACTGGCATCCGCACTCTCTTCCTGAAGAGCCGCAAGCCTGTTGCGATAGATCTCAAGCGGAAGTTCTACTGCCTCTTTCGGATCCTCTGCATGCTTCATTTTTATCAGTGCATCCTCAAGCAATTTGATAGAGCCCCTGAAGACTCTGTTCTCCGTATCGGACAGCGCTCCTCCGGCATCCAGCTTCTTTCGCTGCTTTTCCATATTGTCTTTGATCTGTGCGATAAAGTTTATTGCTTCATCTTCGCTCATAGACATGGATTTTTCCTTATAGGCAGAAAGCAGGGGATTCAGCTTTTTCAGGATATCAGTCCTGTTCATTACCGCAGCCATCC
Organism: Lachnospiraceae bacterium; assembly: GCA_024687205.1. GTDB lineage: Bacteria > Bacillota > Clostridia > Lachnospirales > Lachnospiraceae > NK4A136. The sequence continues at coordinate 5,459 of JAILES010000089.1, read as the reverse complement.
TGTTTTCCACGCTGTCGGTCAGCATTCCCAGCAGTGATATCCTCTCATCAAAACGTGCTGCTTTTGCACGGCTTACGGTTTCTTCGCCGGCTTTTCCTTCAAGTATGTCTGCTATATGATAATCCCGTTTATACTTATTGTACAGCTCGTAATATGCGGTGAATTCTTTCACGACTCTTTCATTTGCCAGATACTGCCCCACGAGAGTTTCATCCGCAACACATTTTTCTTCTTCATACATCTTAAGCATATCGGAGAGATCTTCCCAGCCTCTGGCAGTCACATAACTGCGGCCTTTCGCGCTCATCTCCATATGGTAAAAGTCTTCGGGCTTTATCTCAAGGTATGCAAGTATCGCACCGTGTATCTGTTTCCCCGCCGCATATTTTTTCCATGCCTTCAGATCCGGTTCCACATTCATGAGTTTCAGCCTGTCCATGGTCACCACATCAAATTCCCTGACCATCCTGTTGTACTCGGGAGGATTGCCCGCAGTCACTATCACCCAGCCATCGGGCACCCTGTGCCTGCCAAAGGTCTTATACTGCAGGAACTGAAGCATCGAGGGAGCAAGGGTTTCCGACACGCAATTGATCTCGTCAAGAAACAGTATGCCCTCTTTAAGCCCGCTCTTTTCCATGGTCTCATATACACTGGCGATTATCTCGCTCATGGTATACTCTGAGATCGAATACTCTTCGTCTTCATATTTTTTCTGCGCGATATACGGAAGACCGAGAGCCGACTGTCTCGTATGATGTGTCATGGCATAGGAAACCAGGGCTATCCCCATCTCCTGTGCTATCTGTTCCATGATCGCCGTCTTCCCTATACCCGGCGCCCCCAGCAGAAACACAGGCCTCTGCCTCTTAACCGGTATAATGTAGGCGCCTGTCTCATCCCTCTTCAGGTACATTTTTACGGTGGTCTTTATTCCTTCTTTTGCTGCAAGTATATCCATATCCTTCTCCTTTGGCTTCCCCTTTGCCTTCCCCTTGAGGAGAAGCTGTCAGCCGCAGGCTGACTGATGAGGTGTCCTCACAAGGCAAGTCCCTCCAGTACCGCCATCGTCTCCTCGCTTCTCTTCTTCACAAAATACGCTTTCATATCCGCATATTCTTCAGGTATGCCGGCGAGTATGATATCAAGATTTTCTTCCGTCACACCCCCGGCCTTTTCAAAAGTCTCAAGCCATCTCATATCCGAATGATGCTTTTCAAGAAGCACCAGCCAGCTCTCATCTCCCTGCTCAGAACCTGCGGTATGGCTGTTTATATAGGCTGTAAGCACTTCCCTGAAAGTATCTTCCAGTTTTTCATCATACAACAATCTCAAAAGACAGAGCTCTGCTTTTTCCCTTCTGCGTCCGCTTTCATAGGCTGCCACATCAGATGATCCGTAATCTTCTTCGCCGCATGGCACCTGTCCCGAATAGCCTTCCTGATCCTCGCTTTCCAGCAGCCGCTTAAGCCAGCTGTCCCATTTATCGTACCAGGAACTGCTCCCTGCCTCTTTGAATTCCAGCAGATAAGCCGCATCATTTCTGGGAGCCACCGCAGCAAGCAGATGGGAAAGCGTTTCCGAATCCTCTCCCTCCAGCACGATCTCTTCAAGTGCATTGTCGCCTTCAAATACACCTTTACCCAAAAGCGTTCTCGGCATCTTTACTTTTTTAAGATCGATACATTTTGCAAAGGCCCAGTCATCGACCAGTTCCACGCTCCCCGGTATCTCTATATCATAAAGCCTTCTTTTACCGAGATAGGCTTTTCTTTCTATCACTTTTTCATTCTTCATTTTTCTTCAGTTCTTCCGCATCCAGCACCGCCTTCATACTCCAGGCCGGCACATCGCGTCTCATTTCATCCTCACCCACAAAGGCAAAGATCACATCATAATCAGGCCTCTTCTCTGGATATATTCCGTATCCGTCCGTAAAATATATAAGTCCTTTCAAGCTGTCAAACTCACCCTTTTCCCGCATTTCATCCACATAACGGAACACAGGGCGGAAGTCGGTGGCGCCGAAGCCCCGTATCTTGAAGTTCCTGATATATTCCTTTAACTCCTCGATACCCGTGATCTTCTTATCACTCTGCACCTGCGCATCGCATTGCAATATGTGTATATTTACTTTTGAAAAGAAGCTCTCTTCACTGCCCAGGATCTGATAAGTTTTTAGTAGAAAACTCTCTATCAGTTCCTTACTGCAGGATGCTGAAGTATCCAGGGCTATCACGAAGTCTTTGATACGCTTTTCTTCCCTGTATTCCAGCGGTTCTATCAGGGGCATCTTTTCATAAAGCCTCAGCCCGTAGGTATAATACACATAATCAAACTCTTCGTCATTAAGAGAAGTCTGCTCGCCCATCACCATAAATCGTCTGAGCATCGCCTCATAATCGAACTTCTCTTTCAGCGCCGTATCAAGGTTTTCTTTCAGCGCATCTCCGATATTCCTGCCTTCCGAAAAAGCCTTGAGTTCAGCTCTTATCCTCTCGGATATCTTCTGCCATTCCTTATCATCCAGCTCATAGCTTTCTTTCTTAAACCATAAGCTGTGATCATCTCTCGCAAAACTCTTTCTGTAATCTTCCAGAGTGAAGCGGTTCACTTCATTGTTCTTCAGATGTCTGTATATCTTATCCGGTGTGAGTCCGCCCGCATCTTCCTTCAGCACCTTCAGCTTTTTCCTAAGCTGCTCGTCCTCTCTCAGAGAAAATGATTTTGTCTCCAGTTCCAGTATCACTGCCTCGGTCACCGCATCCACGGCGATATCCCAAAGTTCTTTTTCAAGCGTATCTGCCGCAAATGCATGCAAGAGCACGTTATGGAATATGGAGTGAAGCAATATCCTCGCAGGTTTTCTCTCGTCCTCCTTATATGCTTTTAAGATAAACAGGGGATCATAGATGAAACGGTCCGGTGTGTTGATCACACAGCCGCAGCCTTCTCTCTGTTCATATACCGGCTCGGAAAGCGCAGCTGCCATGAACCTGAGACGCATCATTATATCATCTGCAGAGAGGCTTACGATCTGTTCTGCAAGCCGGGCTTCCTTTTCCATTATCCTACCCTTATTATCCGTGTTTATTCTTAAAACTCCGCCTTCCATGATACCACAGAAAGCCCTGCATTACAACAAACAGCCACTCACTTGCAACGCCCCCGGGCTCATTCTCCAAAGTCTTGCTGCTCATGCACAGTCCTGTTCCTCTCGCTCTGTCTGACTCCTCACACACAGTTCTGCTCCTTCATCCTGATAAACTAAGTCTTGGAGACTGTGCCTGATAGTTCAGCGCTTGCCGCAGCGTATTCTCTGATATGCGCTTTTACTATCATTATACTGCATGATTCTGTTGTTCTTTTAAACTATTGCTTGAGGAATGCTTTGTATGCCCCATATCGCTGTCAGGCCTGCATTTGGGTCATAATGCTGTGAACGGCGATTATCCCCAAACTGACGTCATCGCTTGATTTAGGATACAATTCCTCGTAAGGTGTATGGCCTAAATATCTAGCAGCGATGTATTTGGGATACAATTCCCGGGAAGGTATGTGGCCTAAATGGCCGGCAGCGATGTATTTGGGATATAATTCCCGGGAAGGTATGTGGCCTAAATGGCCGGTAGCGATGTATTTGGGATACAATTCCAAGGAATGGCATAGGCTCAAATCGTCGCTACACTTCATTTGAGCCACAATTCCATGGAATGGCATAGACACAGATGGTCGGCACAAGTGCAGAAAAAATATCAGTCTTTATAATAAACATCTTCAATTGGACAGCGTTGCGTGAAACCGGAATTAATGTCGTGAATAATGACCGTGTTCGGATCCTCTACGAATATTGCTTCGTCATACTGCATTTCTCTTGCGTATTTGATATCATCCTGTTCATTTTCGGATATTACATCAACTTCTTTATGATCATGTGCAAGATAATTGTCCCGTAATTCTTTTGCAGAAGCTTCATACTCCGGCTTGTAATAAATTAATGTCTTTTGCATATGTCATTACCTTTTCCTCTCATGAGTGTGCATTCTCTCATGTGTTATCGCATAGCGAATATGCATCTTCCCAAGGGTTACCGTATAGTGAATACGTATCTTCCCCGGAGTTTGACCGTATAGCGATTGCGGATCCATTTCATATATTAAAAACCCCCGCGCTGTTGCGCGGGGGCTGTACCTATCATTTGATCGATGATCAGGTAATTATTCTGCTTCCTTAACGGTAACCTTGATAACGATGGTCTTGCCGTTGATCTTACCGGTGAGCTTGATAGGCTTCTTGTAAGCCTTCTTAGCTACGATCAGACCGTTACCGTTGTAGTATACGTTTGCAGCCTTGCTGCTCTTGAATATTACAGGCTGATCCTGCTTGTAATCAGCGAATGCAAGCTTAGCATAGCCCTTCTTGATTCCGCCGTTTTCGCCCTCTTTCTGATCAAGCTTAATCTCGATAGAATAGGTCTCTTTCTTGTTAGCACCACGCTTGGATTCCTTGGTCTCGTTTGTAAGCTTCTTGCCTGCATTTACGCTGACACCGTTTACAGAGATTGATTCGGGAGCTGTCAGGTCAAGATCCTGAACGTAGATCCAACCGGTTACAACCTTCTCGCCCTTCTTGTTAAGACCGTTAACACTTACTGCACCTGCAACACCTGCTGTGAACTTGGTTCCCTTAGCATTCAGAGTAAGAACTGCATCGTTTGCACTGATGATCTCCCACTTCTTAACGCCTGTAGCCTTGATAGCCTTGTTCTTAACGCCCTTGTTGATGTAACCTACAAAGCTCTCTACAGCATTGCTGTTGATCTTAACGGGTGTCTTATAAGTCTTACCGTTTACGTATGCTACTACGTTTACCTTACCCTTAACGATACCTGTTACATATGCTTCACGCTTAGCGGAATCATAAGATACAGATGCCTTGGTAGGATCACTTGATATGAATACTACATTTACAGAAGGTGTAGCATCAAGGCCGTCGATCTTAACCGTTATCTGCTTTCCGCCGTCCACATTAAGCTTAGCTTTCTTGGTAGGCATTACAGGCTTAACAACGTTAACGCTGAGTGTCTTAACAACGCCGTTATCAGTCTTCTGGAATACTACAGTACCAGGCTTCTTAGCAGAAATCTTACCCTTCTTGCTGATGGTAACAAGCTTCTTAGCAGCCTTCTTAGCAGCCTTCTCCTGATCCTTATAATCGAATCCCTTAAGAGCATCATCTGTAAATGACTGCTTAGCTACCATGTAGATTTCCTGGTTTACAGCATCGGGATCGATATCGATCAGCTGTGTAAACGCTTCTACACCTTCAGCATCCTTCTGTGCCTCAGCAAGTGCTTCGTAATCGATCACTTCTTCGGGCTCAGTAGCAGGAGTCTCGGGCTCAGTTGTCTCTTCCTCGGTAGTAGCATCTTCAGCAACCTTAACTACGGTAAGCTTGAA
>JAILES010000078.1 GCA_024687205.1 Lachnospiraceae bacterium | reverse complement strand
ATTGATGCCGGCGGCTTAGCGCAGCACTTAGTGAAAACGAGCAGCATATTCCCGACGCAGCAACTCATCGAAGATGACGTTGCGAGTCAGGGAATAGTCCTGCTGCGAAGTTTGAACTTATGTGCGGAGCGACTTAGCAAGACAGCAATACCTTCTGACCAGGCGCGTACATATTCGATACCTGCCGTCAGACGCATAAAAATAGCGTTCTGCTTGCAGAACGCTAGCGCCGAGCGCGGTTGCCTTTAGGCAACAATTTCCTTTCGCGCGAGTGCGCATCCCCCGGAGGGTTTTTAAATTGCATAGCAATTTAAAATAAGAGGAACTGTAAGCCGGGTTCTGTCTTGGATGATCATCTATCTAGGCCGTATGTTACCATACGGCTCGAGCGATCTACCTGAGGTACTGAGACGGGCCGCCTGCTGACCTCTGCTTGATCTTGCTCCGGATGGGGTTTACACTGACCCCGGACTGTTACCAGCCGGGCGGTAGTCTCTTACACTGCCTTTTCACCGTTGCTCCCTTGCGGGGGCTGTTATTTTCTGTTGCACTTTCCTTAGAGTCTCCTCCACCGGACGTTATCCGGCATCCTGCCCTATGGAGCCCGGACTTTCCTCGTGACTAATGCCACGCGATCATCCGTTCCTCTTATTTACACATTAAAGCTCGATCCGCCCACAAACTCCCTTACTATGGAATTGAAGGGAAGTCTTTCCGAGCTGATACCCAGGAAGTATTCGAAAAACTTAAGCAGTCTCTTGGCTTCCAGATACTCGGGCGAATCGACGGGAACCGAGTAAAGCAGCGGTTCCGCAAACTGTTTGAGCACTGCCAGCTCATATATCAGAGCTGAGTTGAAGGTCGCATCCGCGCTTTCCTGGAAGGGGAAGATATTCTCCTCTTCGCCGCGGCGCACCGACGGCCACATCTGTATGGTGCGCTGTGCGGATGAACCGCGGGTCCTTGCATCTCTGACCATGCGGCGTATGAGTCTGCTGTCGGTGGTAGGGATACGGTTGTGCTCGTCTATGTTCAGACTGGTGAGTGCGCTTATGTAGATCTTGTATTTGCTCTCTGTGGGAAGCGCATGGCTCATCTTGTCATTCAGTCCGTGTATGCCTTCTATAACAAGTATATCGTCACGACCGAGGGTTTTATAATTTCCTTTGTACTCTCTTTTTCCGGTCTTGAAATTAAAGCTCGGAAGCTCAACGGTCTTTCCGTTAAGCAGATCTACCATGTTCTTGTTGAAAAGCTCCACGTCTATGGCTTCAAGACACTCGAAATTGTAATCGCCGTTTTCATCACGGGGAGTATCCTCCCTGTTTTTGAAATAATCATCGACACCTATGGGGTGAGGCTTGAATCCGAAGGATGCCAGTTCTATCGAGAGCCTGTGTGAGAAGGTGGTCTTTCCTGAAGATGAGGGACCTGCTATCATCACGAATTTTACATTCTTCCTGTCGGCTATCTCTTTGGCTATCTCAGCTATACGCCTTTCCTGCAGGGCTTCCTGCACAAGTATGATCTCGTCAAGATCACCTTCGCAGATACGATCATTCAGATCTCCCACGGAGTCAATACCCATCATGCTGCCCCACTGGTCAGCCATCTTAAGGGCCGTATAGAGTTTCTTTCTCTCATCCCAGGGTTTGAGCACATCCGGGTCGGAAGTATCCGGAAGTACCAGCACCATGCCCTCATCATAGGGAAGCAGTTCGAACTGCTTTACAAAACCCGTTGAAGGAAGCATGTAACCGTAGTAATAATCCCTGTATCCGTCAAGTTCGTATACGTTTACTGTCGACCCCCTCCTGTATTTGAAGAGACGGTTCTTATCCATCATGCCGTTCTCCGCAAAGAGTTTCCTTGCTTCATCAGTAGGAACGGCAGTCTTGCTTATGGGAAGATCCAGATCGGCAAGTTCCTTCATCCTTGCAAATACTTCATCGATAAAAGCCTGATCGATCTTAACCCCTCTGGGACTGATATAATAACCGTTGCCTATGGCAAATTCAACCTTGACCTGCCTGCTCTTGTCATGCTCGCATACATCATCAATGGCTTTTACCATCAGCAGTATGGCGGTACGTACATATGCCTTGTGGCCGCTGCTCCTGCTCATATCTATAAAGCTGACTTCGGCGCCCTCTTTCAGTTCCCTTGTCAGTTCTCTGATGCTGTTGTTCTCGAGCACAAGGGCCGCATCTCCTTTAAGCCTGTCTTTGTATTCACCTGCTATATCGGCATAAACGGTTCCCTCAGGCCACTGTCTCTCTTCACCGTAGATCTTTATCGTAACTTCCGCCATTTGCTCTTGCCCCTCCTTCAGATAGTAATAAACGGTTCTTTCTGTGATGCCGCACTTACTTCCGTTTCCGGCATCTCCTTTTTAAAATAATCTTTCATATAACTTACAAACATCTTTTCCAGCCCGTAATGTCCGGCATCGATGATATTAAGTCCGTCTGCCACCGCATCTATTCCGGCATGATGATCTATGTCTCCGGTGATCAGCACGTCCGCCCTGCATTTTATCGCATAGTCTGTCATCTTGTTTCCGGCTCCGGGCGACACCGCAACACGGCTTATCCTGTTTTTCAGATCTCCGTATACCCTTACGTTCTCGACCAGGAATACTTCCTTGACCATCTCCGCGCATTCCTTAAGGCTCATGGATGTTCTCAGATTCCCGCATCTGCCTATGCCTTCCTTGGAAAGGGAATCCTCAAAAGTAACTTCCAGCACTTCGGGATCTTCAAGTCCCAGCCTGTCCGCAGCTTCATCTGCCATGCCTATCACATCAAAATTGGTATGCATAGCATAGCATGCCACATCCGCCTGTATCAGTTTCAGAAGCCTTCTTCCGCAGATACTGTCTTCGGTTACACTCTTAATGCCTCTGAAGATCAGAGGATGATGAGTCAGCAGCAGATCTGCGCCTGAAAGCACCGCTTCTTCTATCACTTCATCGGTAGCATCCACGGCAAGCAGCACGGTGGAAATCTCCTTGTCCTTCCTTCCGCACATCAGACCGCTGTTATCCCACTCCTCTGCCATTGCCAGGGGTGAGAGTTCTTCAAGCTTGACTATGACATCTTTAAGCTTCATAAACTTTAAGTGCCTCCCTGATATCCGTGATGCTGCGTTCCACCTCTACCATCCGCATGCGCCTTCTTTCGCCCGCTTCTCCGTCTCCTTCAGTCAGTTCCCGAAGTACAGCTTCTTCCTGACTGAGTTTTTTCACAAGGAAGTCTTTCAGTACCGGATGTTTTCCTGCTAACAGCTGTCCTCCGAAAAGCAGGGCCGCTTCTTCGGCAACAGCTGCATTATCCCACTCCCCGGCGCAAGCTGCCATCATAGTGTAGAACTTTCCGTCCTCACAGACCATATCCTCAGCTTCTATGCGAAAGCCCTTTGCTTTAAGCCAGCGTCTGACCGAAGGTATCTCGGACTGAGGCTGCAGTACCAGCCTTTTTGCGCTTTCCGTGATGCTCATATCACGTTCGAGCAGACTTATCATAAGCGGGCCGCCCATACCGGCGAAGTTAATGACCTCAGCTTCACCGGCATTAAGCTTATCGCAGCCGTCCGAAAGACGGCATTCTATCTTATCTTCGAGCCCTTCCTCTTTCACATGGTTCTCGGCCGCTGCCAGGGGACCTTTTCTCAGATCCATGGCTATCACATGTTCAAAGCGTTTCTCTTTAACCAGCCATATGCCGAGATATCCGTGATCGCAGCCTATATCCGCAAGGGTCTTTCCCCTTCCGCATAAGTCAGCCACATGTTTTAATCTTTCGGAAAGGATCATTACTCCAAAAAGTCCTTTATACGCTTGCTTCTGCTGGGATGTCTTAATTTTCTCAGGGCCTTGGCCTCTATCTGCCTTATACGCTCCCTGGTGACATTGAACTCCTTGCCCACTTCTTCAAGTGTCCGCGCCCTTCCGTCCACAAGGCCGAAACGCAGTGTCAGGACTTTGCGCTCCCTTTCGGTAAGGGTTGAAAGGATCTCGTCAAGCTGTTCACGCAAGAGCGTAAATGCAGCCGCATCAGCCGGTACCGGAACATTGTCATCCTTTATGAAATCTCCGAGATGGGAATCTTCTTCCTCACCTATGGGAGTTTCCAGGGATACGGGTTCCTGGGATATCTTGAGTATCTCACGTACTCTTTCTTCCGGCATATCCATTCTCTCTGCTATCTCAGCAGGAGACGGTTCTCTTCCGAGTTCCTGCAGCAGCTGTCTGTTTATCCTTATTATCTTGTTGATGGTCTCAACCATATGTACCGGGATACGTATCGTACGCGCCTGATCGGCAATGGCTCTTGTTATGGCCTGACGTATCCACCAGGTTGCATAGGTTGAAAACTTGTAACCCTTGCGGTAATCGAATTTCTCAACAGCTTTTATAAGGCCGAGGTTTCCTTCCTGAATAAGGTCAAGGAAGAGCATTCCGCGTCCAACATAACGCTTTGCGATACTTACTACCAGTCGCAGGTTAGCCTGGGACAGATCCTTTCCTGCCTTCTGTCCTGTTTCAACTATAGTTTCATTAGCCGCTATCTTCTTCTCCAGATCAGCTTTCTTCTTCTGCAGTTCGGCAGTCTTCTTAACGGTATTCTTTTTACCTTTCAGTTCCTCAAGCTGTCTGTTGACATCATTCAGTTTTTTCTTCTGGTCCTTCAGTCTGTCATGAGCTTCATAACCTGCTTCCATCTTCTTTGCAAGGTCTATCTCATCTTCTGCTGAAAGCAGCTGGACGCGTCCTATCTCCTTCAGATACATTCTCACGGGATCTTCTATGTTCGTTCCGTCACCCGCTGCATTCTCAAGGCTTTCAAGATCGAGATCCACATCGATCTCTCCCTCTTCAAGAGCAAGTTCTTCCTCGGGTATATCGTCGTCATCGATCTGCTCTAAGCGTAGTATGATCTTGTTCTTGTTCAGCGCATCCCATATCTTATCAAACTGCTCCTCATCAAGATTGAACTCCGAGAAAGTATCGATGACTTCCTGATACTCCGCAAAGCCTTTTTTCTTAGCGATATTAAGGAGTTCCTTCAGCTTTTCGTCAAAGTTTCCGGGAGCGGTCTCTTCGGGATCCCTGTCCTCATCATTGATCTCGGGATCCGGGATCAGCTTTATCTCATTTTTCTTATCGTTCTTTTTTTCTTTCTTTTCTTTCTTCGGTGCCACAGTCTTCTCTGCAACTTCCTCCTTCTTTTTAGCGGCTTTTACAGGTTCTGCCGCCTTCTTTACATCCTCTGCTTTCTTAGTGTTCTGATTCTTTTCTGCAGCTGTTTTCTTTACCGGCTCTTTCTTTTCGGCTGTTTTTTTGGTAACGGCGCTTTTTACCGGTTCTGCTTTCTTAACGTTCACGTTTTTCTTTACACTGTCATCCTTCTTCATGTTCGCCTTCTTCGCAGGTTCGTTTTTCTTTACAACTGATTTTTTAGCGGGCTCCGCCTTTTTTACGGCAGCTTTGCTCACTGCCGCTTTCTTTGCGG
>JAILES010000066.1 GCA_024687205.1 Lachnospiraceae bacterium | reverse complement strand
AAGCAATGAGGATCATGTTTATCCGCCACGGAGAGCCGGATTATAAAAATGACTGCCTGACGGAAACAGGAAGGGAACAGGCTTTGCTTGTCGCAGAAAGACTGCAGGGGGAGGGGATAGAAGAGATATGGTCTTCCCCGCTTGGAAGAGCTTATGAGACTGCCGAAGCCACATCAAAGCTTCTTGGATTGCCGATACAGGTTCTCGATTGTATGAAGGAAGTTCACTGGGGAAGCACGGACGGATCTGAGCTTTATCATAACGGACATCCCTGGGATATTGTTGATCAGATGGCAAGGGAAGGAACCGATCTTAACAGGACGGACTGGCGCAATAGTCCGTACTTTAAAACCAATTGCGTTCTTGATTGTGTGGATCAGGTTGAAAAAGGTATTGACGAGTGGCTGGCAGGCTTAGGCTATGTAAGGGAAGGCTTATATTATCGTCATATAAAAGAGGAAGAACAGCACAGGACCATTGCTTTATTCTGTCATGGAGGCTCTTCTTCGGCAGCGATAGGGCATATCCTTAATCTGCCGTTTCCGTATGTTTGCGCTTTGTTACATATGGAGTTTACGGGAATAACAATCCTTCGTTTTGACAGGAAGATGGGAGCTGCCACACTTCCATGTATGGAACTGGGTAATGACGGAAAGCATATCATTGCCGGCAGATACCACAGATTGGAAAATAAATGAACAAAGTGGCAGAAAGGAAATGAGAAGATGAAAGATTACAGTTTACAGCATAAAAAAGCTTGGGAGTTTGATGCATATGATTTCTGGGTGAGAACTTCCGGGACTCCGAAGGAACGGGCAGCGAAGGATAAAGAAAACCCTAAGAAGTTTCTTAAGCAGTATGCAAACTACTTCGATTCTTATGAGGGGATCAAGGTAGCTAATATATGCGGATCCTGCGGCAAGAAAGCGATACCGCTGGCTCTTTTGGGAGCAGAGGTTACGGTCTTTGATATTTCCGAAGCCAATAAGAAATATGCTGTCGAAACAGCTGAGGCTGCCGGCGTAAAGATCGGTTTTGAAGTCTGTGACATTATGGAGATCGATATGGATAAGTATGCAGCTTTCTTTGATGTGGTATTTATGGAAGGCGGGATACTTCACTATTTTCACGATATAGATGCCTTCATGGGTGTGATGAACAAGCTGCTTAAACCGGGTGGGAAGATGATCTGCAGCGACTTCCATCCTTTTACCAAGATTGCCGATATCCTCGGACTGCAGCAGCCCGCCATAGGTTATTTTTCCACGGATATCTTCGAGGGAGAGATGGCGCACGCAAGGTTTTATGACGAAGAGATCCGTAAGCAGATACCTAAGTGTCAGTACAGAAAGTACACCATCAGCGAGATTATCAATTCCATTATCGGTAACGGATTTACTCTGGAGAGATTTGACGAACATCCCGCATGGGAGAATGACAAGCTTCCCGGAGAGTTCACTGCGATAGCCAAAAAGGAGAAATAAAAAATGAGTGAGGCAAGTGAAGAATACTACGGTCGCAAACGAAGCAGGAGCGTGGCGATAATCGTCAGGGATGATAAGATCCTGATGGAAAAGGTACATTTTTTTGAACGTGATTTTTATACCCTTCCGGGAGGCGGCATAGAGGAAGGCGAGACTCCCGAGCAGGCGGCCATCAGAGAATTAAAAGAAGAAACGGGACTTGAAGGTAAGATAATAAGACCTCTGACAGTACAATATAAAGGTGAGGGAGGCGTCGATTATTCTTTCGAGGTGGAAATAGAAGAGGATGCGGTTGCGGTAACCGGCAGCGATCCCGAATATAAAGGTGAGGATAATCCGCTCAAGGAAGTGCTGTGGATGCGCCTTGACGAGATCAGTGAAAAGGACAGGGCTTTCCTCTGGTCCTATGGTCTGATGCAGGTTGAGGGCTTTTTCGATAAGATCAGGGAATGGAATAATGAGATCAGTTATCCGGGGATGTAAAAGGAGAGAACTTGATACAGAATGATACTGCAAAAAAGAATATCATACTGATAGGTATGCCGACATCCGGAAAGAGTACCGTAGGTGTGATTCTTGCCAGAATAATGGGAAAGGATTTTATAGACAGTGATATCATTATCCAGAAAAAACAGGAATCTACTCTTAGCGAGATCATTGAAAGTAAAGGAATCAATGCATTTCTTGAGTATGAGGAACGGACACTTCTTAATATAGATGTTTCGGATACGGTTATAGCGACGGGAGGAAGTGCCGTATACAGTGAGGCTGCCATGAAGCATCTTTCCGATGATGGCGTTGTTATTTATCTGAAGATAAGTCAGGAAGATTTGAAAAAGCGCCTTAAGAGCATTAAAGAACGCGGCGTGGTGATAAGGCCGGGAGAAAGCCTGGAAGAAATGTATGCAGTCAGATCAGAGCTGTACGAAAAATATGCGGATATTATTGTCGAAGAGAAGGGCGCATCCGTTGAAGATACCGTAAATGCGGCGGCAGAGGCTATTCGTCAGCAGTATGCCGGTGTTTAGCATATATGAGAGAGATAATAATGAGAAATGAAAAAGAAGTGATACAAACCGTATTGGATGTGGCAGACAATGATGAAGCCGTAAGGGCGGTCATAAGAACGGATTTTCTTCCCAAAAGAAAATATGAATATTATAACTTTTGTTTTGTGGTAAATGATACGGAAAAGTATGACAGAAACGTTTTTGAAAAATGCTTTGGGGAAAGAATACTGCTGTACCGGGGAGATAAGAATTATCCGGACCTGTTCCCGAATAATACAAAAGCTCATCTGATGGTATTCAGTGATGCCATAACCATCGCAATAACTGTTATGGACAGGGAAGCTTTTCTGGCAAGGTATAATGGTGAAAAGGGTCATGAAAATGTATGGATAGGTGATACCTATCAGAAGATACTGGATAAAGACGGTATGCTGCCTGAGATAGAGAGACTTGATGAGAAACAGACATGGTATGCCGGGAAACCATCGGAAGAGGAATTTATCGGTACATGTAATGAATTTTGGTGGGTAATGAAAACATTCGCTGAATATACGTTGCGGAAAGAACTTCCTTCTGCGATGTTCTATCTGAATGTATCAGTTAGGGACCTCTTAAACAGAATGATAAAGTGGTATCTCTTCTTACAAGCAGGGCAGCCGATAGATATGGGTATCCTGGACAGTAATATGGAGAAGCTGATGAGCGAAGAACTGTTTTTGCTGTATAAGCAAACATATCCGACTGCGGAATATGTGCGGATATGGGATGCGTTTGATGCAGTCGTAAAGCTGTGGAATGTGACAGGAAATGCAGTGGCCGGACATTGCGGCTATGATTATTCGGCAGATACAGAAAAACAAATGCTGAGTCTTATTAAAGATTTAAGGGAAGATCAAAACTGAAGTTTATGTGAAAATATGTATTATGCTTGGTCAGATGCGGTTTACCCGCATTTTTTTATTTCCAACAGATGTTGACAAATCAACAAACGAGTGCTAACATCCCAAATGTTGATACATCAACATCTAAAACAAAAAGAGGGAGAGGATAGCAAATGAATGATAATAAGAAAACGCAGATAATAATAGATTCCACGACGGATCTTGCGGAAGGCTTCAGGGACAGAGTCATGGTGGTACCGCTGATGGTTTCTTTCGGAGAGAAAGAATATATTGACGGTATCGAGTTGAGCCGGGATGATTTTTACAAAAAACTGGAAAGCGGAAATGTACTTCCAAAAACGAGTCAGGCGTCACCGGCTGCTTTTGAAACTGTGTACCGGGAAGTAAGGGAGAAAGGAATGAACGGGATCGTGATCACGCTGTCTTCCGATCTGTCCGGAACCTATCAGAGTGCATGCATTGCAGCGGCAGATTACCCGGAAATACGGGTTGTTGATTCAAAAAATGTAGCCGTCGGAGCAGGCATACTGGCGGAATACGCAGTGATCTGTGCCGAATGCGGGATGCCGCAGGAGCAGATCGCGGAAGAACTTGAAGATAAAAAACAGGATATCTGCCTTGTTGCTATGCTGGATACCCTGGAGTATCTGTGGAAAGGGGGCAGGCTGTCAAGAACGGCAGCCATAGCCGGGGGACTGCTGAACATAAAACCGGTCATTACCATAAAAGACGGCGCAGTAGTGGTGCTGGGAAAGGCCAGAGGAGCAAAGAAGGCCAATAACCTGCTTGTTGAACAGATCAGGTTAAATGGTGTACAATATAATATGCCGGTTTTATTGGGATATACAGGGACATCGGATACACTCTTGCAGAATTATATTTCTGACAGCAGAATGCTCTGGGAAGGGCAGCTGGACAAGCTTGAAAGCTCGCAGATATGCAGCGTTATCGGAACTCATGCCGGACCGGGAGCGGTGGCGGTAGCTTTCTTTAAAAACCGGATAACAGGCTGAAAATTCTTTGATCGGAAGGATAAGAGTATGTCACGTTTTGAGCAGTTTACGGTATCGATATTCAGCATAGCGCATTACTGGAATAAAATAGCTACCGAAGAAATGCGAGAGCACGGCCTTAAAGGGACATATGCATTCTACCTGCTCACTTTATATACCGCAGGGGACAGTATTACGGCTGCCAAGCTGTGTGAGATGACGCAGCGTGACAAGGCGGATGTTTCAAGAGCCGTATCGCTTTTTCAGGAAAAGGGATTTGTTGAAGCCTACGGTGAAAACCGTTACCGTGCGCCCATAAAACTGACTGCAAAGGGAAAGAAGATAGCCGCCAAGATACGAAAGAAGGCGGACAGTGCATTACAGACTGCGGGGGAAGGTCTGTCGGAGGAGATGCGCCGGAACATGTATGAGGCCCTTGATATTATTTCAGCAAATCTTAGGGAGATGTGTGTTGATCAATGATTAGCAAAAAGCTGATCATTGGGATAGAATAAAGCACAGTTACCTGCTTAACGGACAGAAGATACCATTCAGGCCATTTATCATGAGGAGGAAAGTATTATGGGAAATGCAGTTTCTATGGCAGAGCAGTCGGCGTGGTTCAGACAGTACGAGGGAGAAGTAAGCGGCGCAAAGAATGCAAGTAACAGCAAAAAAGGGATCCTTGTGATCATTCCTATCCTGCTCTTTGGAGGAATGATAGCCATGATGATCAAAAACGGTGCCCTTGAGAGTGAGCAGACAAAGGGCGGAGTATACATGATGGCCGGGATAGGTATATTCCTGGTTCTTATGATACTGATACTGACAAGTAAATCTAAAAAGTCCGATGCAGCAGGAATAACCAGAAAAGATCTGAATGCATTGTTCAAGACATCGCAGGACGCAGCCGATTTTGATGCCCAGATGAAAGAGAGCCCGGTATTTCAGGTGGTAAATAAGAAAGATGACTATATATTTGCTACCAAAGATTATATAGGCACAAAGTTTAACGCTTTCGGAAATGTAACATATCGTTTTATCAAGATAAGCAG
>JAILES010000064.1 GCA_024687205.1 Lachnospiraceae bacterium | reverse complement strand
TGCCAGCTTACTGTCTCTTTCCCGTAGGAACTGCTTCCCATTGACATTCCATGACTTGAATAATCGGAACGTATCTCTATCACCGGTCCGTGTTCTTCCGGCTTAAGATCTCTTAACTTTGGCTGTTCAATCATCCTTCTTGGCATCGTTTACTCCTTCAAAGACTCTTTATCAGCTGTTCGGATATTTAAGTGTTTCAATTGTTGTAAACAATTTATCATTCAAGTTTACCTTTTCAGGAGATACAGCTGCCAGACAGCGCGTGTTTTCCGCGTTATCAATATATTCTGCCTTCTTCTTTTTTCCTGTCAATTCCGTCCTATACATTTCTTTACACTTAATCAGATAATCTCTTGCGTTTTTATACAGGTTTTCGGTCAGATTATTCTTACCTTCCACCCCCTCCATTGGTTTATTCGTAAACAGGAATAATATTCGCATATTCTGAACATATTCTTTTAATTCATCAGATCCGTCTGTTATATTGATCAACGGCTGTTTTTTTAGTTGTGCCATATAATTGTACGATTTTATCAATTCTTTAACAAACCGCTCATTCTTGCATCCTTCCAATATAGCAAGATAATCCTTAAAATGAGCAACTATATTTTTCTTTTCACCTATTGTCTTTCCGTCCTTTATCTTCACATCCACGTTCCATTTGTCCAGTGATTCTCTGACTCCGGAGGTTACAGCAGGTTGCTGACATTTATATTCAATAAGCAGTATACTCTTCTTTTCCGGACATATTGCAATAAGATCTATCTCTGCCTGTTTTCCTTCACCTCTGGTGGTACCCTTCAAATCACCCTTTGGTATAGTCGCTTCCATTTCGCAAACAGAATACCTATCCGGCTTATAACTCTGATACTTCATCGCTATCAGCTGTTCACTTTTCCTTTCTTTATCAATAGCTAAACCTTCACAAAATCCGGCCTTGATTCCCTTTAGAGTTTCCGGATCTAAAAAGCACTCTTTTTTCTCTTTACCCTTTTTCCAAAACAAATTGTCATCTTTTACATATTTTTTTATATAGTTATCATATCCTTTTGAATACTTTTTCCATTTTCCATCCTTAACAAATAACAATTGTTTTCCTTCAAAATACAGGCGTAATGAATCTGTTCCGGGCACAGCAACAATATCAGGATTGTTTTTTAAAAATTTTCTGACATCATCCATTTGGTTAATGTAATTATCAGTGTTTCTTTTAAATTCCATTATTATACCCTCCTTCAATAACTATCCTGTCCTTCAGTTCCTCTTTTATCGCCAGCTCTTTAAAATCCTCCGCACATTCCGTATGCATCGGATATATCTTATCCTGCGGATCTACCGCATTGATAACGTCTGTAAGCACCTTAACAGATGCGTGTCCGGAAGTGTGAAGATAATTTATCTCAACTCCCTTTTTTTCCTGTCTTTGCAGAAAACTTATCCACTGATCATTTTTTGCCTTATTGGGCAGCCTCCCTCCGTTTTCGGTAATTAAATATTCCCGGACATAGCCTTCCCACATAGAGTATATCAAAACAGGGGGCTCGTCTATCCGGCCTTCCTTATAAGCATCGACAAACATATCGATATAGGCTTCACAAAAATCCTCCGGTTTTATTATAGCAAGAAATCCAAATTTCTCCATCATTTCCCTCTGTGTCATCGGAGTAGCTGTTTTCTGTCCCGGCGGGATTTTATCCATATCCGAAAGCCTTTTCACTTTTTCAAATTCATATACATCGGTAAAACTGCCTGCTGTTTTTGTGAACAGTTCCAGCTGTTTTCTGAAATACTCGCTGTAAACATACATGTATCTGCCATAACGGCGGTCAGTCATCTGTGCTGCCTGATAGAAACTTGCCAGTGAATCCAGATTGGTGGATGAACAGATCAGAAATGCCCATTTATGCTGATGCAGATATTTCGCTGCTTCTATCTGCATTTCCGTTTCCGACATTACTCTCTCGCCGGACCTGCTCATCATGGTCCCTTCTATAACAAGGGCATCTACCTTACGATCACCGAATCTGTGCACATATGATTCTATTATGGGCAGCATCACCTTGCCACGTCTTCCGTGTCCTCTGAAATCACCGGTATGTAATATCCTGTATTTCCCTCCGCCATTTTCATCAGCTTCGATCAGAAACATATATGCATCATATGCCGAGTGGTCCACACTGTACGGTTCTATGCTGAATCCCGGCAGCTTTATTGTTTCATAATGGGATCCTTTACGTTTGAATTCATGAACCCTCTTTTTGTCGTTAAGCAGAGCTGCTTCTTTTCTGTGTTCGGCAGCATCTTCAACTTTCTCGCTCTTTCCCAGCGCTTCATGGATATTCAGCATAACGCGTCTTGCCGTAGCCCCCATATATAGCGGTATATCTTCGGGTATCTCCATAAGTCTCCCGCTGTGGTCTCCATGATAATGTGTAAAAAACACAGCGTCCACGGGTTCATCTTTCCAGGGATACTGAAAATCCTCTTCCCTGCCGCTGCCCGGAAGGGATGAACCGTAATCGATCATGATACGGTGCATTTCCCCCTTATAAACCGTCGATATCACCGTAACACAACCGCCTATCTGATTGCCTTGAAAAATCCTTATTTCCGACATATTACCTCATCCGTCTTTTCCAGCCATTCCTTTAAGCTTTCACCTGCCTTTGGCGGATCCAAAAACAGAACAGCATTTCCGTCAATACTCAGAGAATGCTTATGATCGCTTACATATTCATACACAAACGCTGAACCATTTGATGCTGTTCCGCTGATGATCATCTGCAATGAAGCATGGCCCCAGTATGCAAGAACGGGAACAACGGCATAAAATTCCTTTTCATAATACAGCCAGCGCAGATCTTTGATATTCTCCGTATCATTATCGTTTACAGGCAGCGGATTGCCTCTGTGCTTCTTAAGTGCTTTATACAGATTAGTTTCAAAAACAGAGGCGTTTTTCTCTTTTACAAGAAGATCAAATTCTTCGTAATTCATCCATTTAATATCTTCTTTCGGATTGAGAAACCATAGTTCCGAACTCAAACAGTCACCTGCAACAGCCTCTGATATAGCTTTTTCATCAGCTTCAACTCTGTATTCCAGATACTGTTCGCAATCCAGATCGATCCTGTATATGATCATCATATGTTTCGTCTTCATACTTGATCCTTTCCTATTCGATTCTGATATAGTGAAGTTCTTCCTCTCTCAAAGGATCCGCCTCTCCGGCCCAGATAAACCTGTTCATGGGATATTCCGCAGACAGATCTTCGATATCATCAAATGCTATATATAAGTGTTCACCGTCTTTATACATGTCCGGATAGACAGCCTGTGGTGCATATCCTCCAAGTTCGCTAATGCTGCTGTCATAATTCCAGTAAAACAATCCTATGCTGCGTCCGAAAACAGAAGGCGGCTGTTTTGTTATCCTCTGCGCTTTCTCTTTCAGCACAGCTTCCGTTAACGCAGTACTTCTCACGATGATATCTTCATTGTCTGTTCGTATTATCTCATATATTTTCATGGGCAGTCACCTCATATATCATTTATTCCCGTATACCAGCACAGCATTCCTGCCGTATTCTGTCAGCTCATATGACATATCATGATCAGCCATAAAACTCTCAAATTCTTCAGAGAGATGATCTGCAATTTCACCGTCTGCTTCTCCGTACAGCGCATCCCAGATATCAGCAGGCATCTGTATATATGCGACAGGAACTTCATCATCGCGGATCAGTTCAGCTTCACTTCTTTCTTCGAGATACTCTCTCAAAGAAGCGATAGCTGTCGAACACTCATCAACTGCGGCATAGAGATCCTGTGACAAAAGGTTTTCCCTGTCAAAGAGCTCATACAGATCGATCCTTGTATCATCGAATACGATCCCGCCATAGCAAAGACTTGCGTATAGCTCATCAACGCCCATCTGTGTCTCTATCAGAAATCTGATGTAATCCACTGCAAATTCTCTGATCTCGTTTCTGTCCATATGCTCATCCTCCTTTGATCATCTTTATGAACAGATAATAACACAGAGCTTCTTGATTTACGTCAAGGGGTTGTCGTATAATATTATAGATTTATAAAATACCCTTGTCAAAGATTTCCGGAGAAGAAAATGACAGATAAAAAGCGATCCAAGATCAGCAGACAATTGCAGCTCTATGATACAGTCAGCCGCATAAAAAGCGGTGCTGTTTACGGTCCCTCAGACCTTATGAAGCATTTCGGAATATCTTTACGCATGCTGCAGCGTGATCTGAAAGACCTGCGCGACTGCGGTCTTATCAGTCTTAAATACAACAGAGTTAATGACCGGTATGTCATTACGGATGACAGCTCTTTTGATGAAACCGCCTCCATACGGAGGAAACAGCATCTGACCCGTCTGTATCGTATCGGCACTCTGATACACTGTCTTTCATACATATATCCCGAAGAATTTGACAATTATGAACTCGGACTGCGCGAGTATGAAGAATACCTGGAATATGCCGCGGAAAATCAGGAGAACAATACTCCCGAAGAGCTTGAGGACATGCGCAGATACTACGTCCCAGATATCACTTTCTACGATCTCAAGGCAGAATACTATGCTTTATTTCCCGACAGCAATGAACGTACAAGGCAGCGTGACTTTGAAGAGATGAACCGTGCCGGCTTCGAGATCTTCTACAGCCGCCGTTATAAGAGTTTTATTTATCTGTATCAGGACGCAGCTCTTTTTTGACAACACATAATACTTCTTTTTCATACCTGCCGGCACGTGCAAGCAGTTCCATATATTCTTCATACTCAAGACCTGATCTCTCCTGAGCTTCTATGATACCTGCCCCTTCATTAAGCAGTCTTAAGGCGGTTTCTTCAGCCTCACTGCGCGGGATCAGCTTTATCATATCCTGATATTTCTTTGTCCAAAGATCATTACCCATTTTATTTATCCTCCTTCACCCGACAGCAGATAAGCCTTCGCTATACACTTCCGGATAACGAATCATATAATAAGCCAGTCTTACCGCCATCATGGTATAAGAAACAGCATGAGCTTTGGGGAAAAGATACTTTATCTTCTTGCATGCTTTTATATACCACTCCGGTATTCCTGCTTCCTTCATTATCTTCCTGTGTTCTGAATTAAGACCTCTGCCTTTCCTTACATATTCCATTATCTGATAGGCCGTGTTTTTATCTATGTTTCTGCCCATAAGATACAGCATTATATCATCTCTTGAAGCGATGCAGTCAGAAAGCTTTATTTCTCCGTTACGTACTGCTTCTTCCTGATTGCCATACCATACCTCCGTACCGTGGCTCATCGCATCTATCTTTATCAGATCGGTAAATGTTTCAGGTTTTGTTTCGGCGATCATCTTTCTTACAAGCTCCGATCCGAATTCCGGAAGATCCCTGATCAGCGGTATGCTGCCGTCACGGATCAAGTCCAGAGCTTTCTTATCATCAAGTGAAATATCCTCAATCCGCATACCGGTATTCTCCTGCAAAAAATGCAGCAGCTCATATTTATCATGACCGAGAATATCCAGTTTCAGGAGGCTATTGGATATATCGTGATAGCTGAAGTGTGTAGTGATCTTGTTTCCAAAATGCGGATGATTTAATGGTGTGAAAGAAACCAGTTCCTCGCCTTCAGGACAGACAATGATCCCTCCCGGGTGTATGCCGTTTATCTTCTTTCCGTTCTTTATTGATATGGTTCCTCCATAGCAGGTCTCACCTACTCCCGGCAGATCTTTTATATAGTTCTGCACCGTTTCCTGGATCACCGGTGAGAAATTGATGTCTATGTCGGGCTCCTTATCCAGATTCAGTCCCATAAATACTTCAAGCGGTATATTATAACCACCGGACTCATACGAAAGCGGATTGATCTCAGTAATACCACACAGATAAGCTACAAACGAAGAACCCACTGCGCCCCTTATACCTACGGGATATCCTTCGTCCAAAGACTTCTTCACGATCAGTCTCCATAACATATAGATCCCTGCATATCCGTTCTGACAGATAGCGTTCAGTTCCTGTTCCATCCTTTCTCTTACCTCAGAATTTGGTTTATCACCAAACAGTTCCTTAACGCGTCTTTCGCAGATTTCCCTGAGTTCTTTATCCGCATCAGGATACTCCGGCCAATATTTTCCCTCTCTGAGAGGCCTGACATATCCGATCTGATCATCCAAGTTCGAGCAATCATCAAATATGAAATCCGGGATCTCCTTGGTTTCTTTCAGCTCACTTATCAGTAATCCGTCACGGTACTGTTCAAGCAGAGCACGCGGGATCATAGGTGTTTTGTTGTTGCAATACTCAAGATACGATGCAGTTACTATCTTATAAAGATTCCTGAGTCCCGTCTCATTTTTAACATAGATCAGTACAGGAAATACCTTTCCATCTTGCGTGAGCAGATTCCCTTCAAACCCGTAAATGATCTTCAGGAAATCTTTCAAAACAGCTTCTTTTCCCGTATCGCGACATTCTTTCTGATACTGTTTCCATAGTCTGCTCCATTCCCGATAGCTTTCCGAAAATGCCTGAACACTTCTGCAGTCCGTTATGACTATCGACTTATATCCGTGATCGTATGCATATCTTACAAGTTCGTCAGCAGCAGTTTCAATCACAACATCCTTAGCGCCCACCTCATCCAGATAATGTCGTATGATCTGTTCCCGCGCAGTATTATCCGCTTCAAGACTATACTTCCTGATCGGAATCTCCACTTTTACTCTTTTCCCGTCTACCATAATCTGATATTGCATATAATTACCTCCTTGTTGTGATCGGAGTCTATCATATGGCAATAAGATTAAGCGTCATAGGTACGTCGGGTAACTTCTTAGGCAATCTCTGTATCTTTTCCGTGAAAGATTTTGCAAAGACCGCACATATCACAATCTGCGATGCATGGATACTTTTCTAATGCTCATCATTATAATTGTAGAACATCTTATCCAGTAGCGTGTCCATTCCTGATCTGTCGCCAAAAGCTGCCCTTACCAGAACACCGGCGTTTTCGATCATAAGCTTAAAATACAGCCAGTCACCCAGATCGTCGTACTTCCGCGTAGAGTTTATCAGATAGTTTTTCCGTAAGGTTGTATATTTCTTTCCCTGCTGTTTCCCGTATTTCTTAAGGAGCTTTGCCGTAGCCACATCTTCCATCGCCTTAATGTCCGCAAATCCGCCTATTGCATCAAAGGTCTCCTTTTTCGCCCAGAATATCCCGCAGTACAGCCCTGTCAAACCGAAAGAGATCCGACACAATATGTCATTACACCATAACGGAAATGAATACCGTTCAAAGCGTATCGGTGCACCGCCGCCGATAAACTTTCCCGATCTTAACAGACCGTATATTTCACGGAGCGTATTTTTCGTCATCCGGTTATCTGCATCGATAGTAACTATGATCCTGCCTTTGGCCGCAGCTATCCCTGCATTTCTGACTTTTGCGATGCATCTGTCTTCGTTGATCACAACCTCTGCTCCATTCTCTTTGGCGATATCCTCTGTTCTGTCACTGCAGCGGTTGCAGACAACGATGATCTGCGTATTTCCCGGAAAAACCTTATCTGCTTCCTTTATCGAATCAATACAGCGCTTTATATATTTTTCTTCATTATGTGCCGGTATAATTACCGATATATGCGTCTTCACAGCTGTATCCCCATCTTTCCCCACTTATCAGCAACGCCCTGATACAACGCTCTTTTTTTACGTACCAGAGGTCTGATTCCGACATTCAACACAATCAAATGTATCAGCTTCTGTATAGGATGACCTGCTTTATCCTGTATTCCCTCCATAAGTCTTTGCGTAGCTTTACTACACCTTTCGGATAATTTTTCTCTTACATCCTCCGTACCATTAAACGGAGCATTCATCGCAAAACTGTCGCACAACATTCCACCGGAATAGATAACCAGATTATTCAATACTTTCAGAGCATCCCTGCTTCCATAATTCTCGCCTGTCGCGATAGTAACACAGGCTTTGTTATGAAGCAACTGCTCTATCACAAAGTGGCCACGGTCAATAAGATCCTTCATCAGCCCCGATACATTGCTTGCATAAGTAGGCGTTCCCATGATCAGACCATCAGCCTCCGCGATCATCTCCGATATCCGCTCGGCATCATCTTTTATGCAGCAATGTCCTGTCTTATAACAGGTGCAGCATCCCATGCAGTGTGACATATTTATTTCACCCAGATTGTAAAATGTGGTTTCCACGCCTTTTTCATTTAATCCCGCTTCGATCATATGAAGTGCTGCCGCCGTTATCCCGTTTTTCCTGTTACTCCCGTTTATTATGATCACTCTCATGAAATACTCCTCAATTTACACACTTGTGTATCTTTTTAGATTATGATACGCTCATACAGTACAGCTGTAAACCCCGCAGGAAAAAGATACACAATCCTGCAGATATGTGTAATTTTGAGGTATCCTTATGAAGACTTCTCAGAACCCTTCGGCATTGCGTTCCAAAAAGCAGATCACCGATGCATTGTTAAAACTGATGGACGATCACCCCTATTCAGAGATTTCCGTGAAACAGATCGTCCTGGAAACAGGACTGGAACGTAAGACTTTCTATAACAATTTTTCTTCCAAGGATGACGTACTGGATTCGATCATAACAGGCACCATAACCGATTACGTTCTTGCCCTCACCCATTCACCGGAAGGACCGCTTACCGTTATTTTCGACTTCTGCGATAAGAACAGGCCATTTCTTTCCCTGCTCCATAAGAATGATCTGTTATATCTCCTGCTGCTTAAGCTTAACATTGTGATTCCGGAGATCAACAACAGTATGGATATCAGCGAAAACCCTTTTTGCAAGCTGATCGGCAATCTGAATCCCGACTATCTTATCGCTTTCAACATCGGTGCCATATGGAATGTGATCTTTAAATGGGTAGACCGTGGTATGACAGATTCCCAGGAAGAGATCAAGGCAACGTTGGAAAAATATCTGAAGCGGATATAATTCCGATAGCAATATTTATCAAATAGATGACAATAAATCGCAAGAAATAACCGTTTTTCTGTGCTAAAGTCATTTTGTAATCTGGAATTATTAACAGATAACCGTATTTCAGCATTTTTAAAGATTGAAAGGAACAGATATGAGAAAAAACGAGAGAAAACCCTTAGTAACCAACATTTATACGGCAGATCCTTCTGCTCATGTATTTGACGGAAAGATCTATATCTATCCTTCTCACGACCTTGACTGGGACTGCCCCGAGGATGATGACGGAGAACAGTACAGAATGGAGGATTATCACATTCTCTCCATGGATTCCCTCGACAGCGAGTGCGTGGATAACGGAATAGCTATCCACGAGAAAGACATCCCATGGGTGGGAAGACAGCTGTGGGCTCCTGATGCAGTTAAGCTTAACGGCAAATACTATCTTGTATTCCCTGCAAAGGATAAAGATGATATCTTCCGTATAGGCGTAGCAGAGTCCGACTCACCTGTAGGTCCCTTTAATCCTCAGGACAACTACATAGAGGGAAGTTACAGCATCGATCCCGCTGTACTGCTCGATGATGACGGAAGGATTTATTGCTATAACGGCGGTCTCTGGGGCGGCCAGCTTGAAATGTGGCAGTCCGGAAGCTTCAATCCGGATGAGCATCGTCCAGAAGGTGATGAACCCTCACTCGGGCCCCTGTTCGCAGAATTCAAAGAGGATATGACCGGCTTTAAAGCAGCTCCCAAAATGATCAAGATACTTGATGAGAACGGTGATGTCATAAAGGCCAAAGATGAAGACAGAAGATACTTCGAAGGTCCCTGGATGCACAAGTTCAACGGTAAGTACTATCTTTCATATTCCACAGGTACCACACATTATCTCTGCTATGCGGAAGGTGATACTCCCGATGGACCTTTCACTTATAAGGGAAGGATCATGGAGCCCGTTATCGGATGGACTACCCATCATTCAATAGTTGAGATCGATGGTGAATGGTATCTCTTCTATCATGACAGTGAGTATTCGGAAGGCTGCTCACACAAGAGATGTGTCAAGTATACAAAACTCACGATACACGAGGACGGAACTATCGATACGATCCATCCTTACGATCACAAGAACTGAATCAGATATTTAAAAAGGGAGCTGCAGCTCCCTTTTTTTTCTGCTCTTTTTTCCGGACTTAATATTCATCCAGGAAATGATGACGTTCTCCGTTCTTTTTATATTCTATGACAGTGTCAAGATTCACGTTCTCCATGCTGCCGAATATATTAGCCTCCACATATTTATTTGTTTTCTTCAGTTCCGCTATCAGCTTCTTTATCTCGAGACGTTTTGACGAAGTCGTTCCGTCTTCATGGCAGGTCGTACAGGTATCCGTGAAGTGGCAGGCACACTGGAGAAAATGAAGATCATTGTAATCCCTCCAGGCACATATATCGCTTTCCCTGACCAGATACAACGGTCTGATCAGTTCCATTCCCTCAAAGTTGGTACTGTGCAGTTTTGGCATCATGGTCTGTATCTGAGCACCGTAGAGCATACCCATAAGTATGGTCTCGATCACATCATCATAGTGGTGTCCCAATGCGATCTTATTGCACCCCAGTTCTTTTGCCTTACTGTATAGATATCCCCGTCTCATTCTCGCACAAAGATAGCATGGACTGTTTTCTATAGTATCCACCGCATCAAAAATCGTGCTCTCAAATATCGTTATCGGAATGCCCAGTGCAGCCGCATTACTTTCTATCAATTCCCTGTTTGCCTTATTATATCCGGGATCCATAACAAGAAAAGTCAGGTCGAACTCAACCTGTCTGTGTTTTTTGATCTCCTGGAAAAGCTTTGCCATCAGCATAGAGTCCTTTCCTCCGGATATACACACAGCTATATGATCTCCCTGCTGTATAAGCTGATATTTTTTGCATGCTTTTGCAAAGGGAGAGAACAATTGCTTATGAAATTTCTTCTGTATACTTGCTTCTGCTTTTTCTCTTTTTTCTTCTCTGGCCGTATCGCTCTTTATACCTGCTCTTACAAATCCTACATAACCTTCTTTAAGGCTGTAGCAGTCGTGTCCTTCATAGAGTTCATCAGTATCATCTATTTCCCGTGACTTACGTCCGATCTCGCAATAAAATATGAGTTTTTTATCTTTAGGCAAAGATAAAAGCTCTCTGTTTTTTTCCGGATTTTCTATATAGATGTTTATCGCTCCGGGTATCATTCCGTATGCTGTCAATCCTTCATCTCTGATATCAATCAGTACATAAGAATCCGAAGGCCATGACTTTAGTTCATCATATGAAATCTCTTTCATTATTACTTCCTCTGTCAGATTTTTGAGAAAAACATCGACTTAGCTTTTACCACAAGCCCGCTTTCTTTATTCTCAGGTTTTTCTCCCAAAACATAAATAAGTTCTTTTACTCTGATATCATTAAACACATGATCGCTATCCGCAGGATTCAGTACAACAAGTATCTTTTCATTTTCTGCGCTCCTTATATAAGCAAGAGGCTTTCCCTGTGCTCCGTCACATACAAATTCCATACCTGCTGAATTCCTGAATGCCTTATGTGCTGACCTGATCGCCGTCAGTCTCCTGATCTCATTAAGCAGCGAAGCCTCATCCGCCATGCTTTCCTCAACTGTCGGTCTGTTTTCATCGGGATCGATGGGAATATAAAGATCTGCTTTATCCCCTTCGGAGAATCCCGCATTCTTACTCCTGTTCCACTGCATCGGCGATCTTGATCCGGTCCTGTTATATCCGCCTTCCTTTGATGTAAGTCCCTCAACGTATCTCATTCCGATCTCATCACCGTAATAGATATATGGCGCGCCCGGCATTGACAGCAGAAAAGCAAATGCCATCTTTGCATCATCACCCTTTATGTACTTTGCGAGCCTGTCCATATCATGGTTGCCTGAAGGTATGCAGATCAGTCCCCTGCCGTCTGCCTTGTTATAACTGTCCAGATATTTGGCTACAAACTCGGATGCATCTCCCTTGCCTGCAAAGAACGGTCTGTCGCAGCGGAACAGATCGTTGTAATGTGAGGGTCCGAAATGCAGAAGGAAATCCATATGGAATCCCCCCTCTATGCTCTTATCAGGCTCTCCCCATTCCGATACAAGCACGGCTTCCGGAAATTCTTTATCCAGAAAACTCCTGATATCCTGCCAGAGCGCTATCGTTCCTTTTCCTTCGTCATCATTCTTTACAAGAGATCCTGCCATATCTACCCTGAATCCGTCACAGCCCTTCGAGAGCCAGTAACTCATTATCTTCTTCATCTCATTGCGGGTAGCCATCGGACCCTCAGCGTCCATAGCCTGCTGCCAGGGACGGTCAGGTTTGTAGAAACCGTAGTTCAGCGCAGGCTGATGTGTGAAAAAATTGACCAGACAGCTTCCGTCGCGATCCGATATTCCCCGCAGGGATGCATAGCCTTCGGGCGATTCCCAGATACTGTCTGTCCATATATAACGGTCGGTGAACTCGTTTTTTTCTGCCTTCTGACTTTCCTTAAACCAGGGATGATCCCATGAGGTATGCCCGGGGACAAGATCCAGCAGAACATGCATACCCAGCTTATGAGCTTCGGCAAAGAGTTCTTCCAGATCTTCATTGCTGCCGTAACGGGGTGCTGCTTTGTAATAGTCCGCAACATCATAACCCGCATCTCCGAAAGGAGATTCAAAGCAGGGATTCATCCAGATGGCATTACACCCCAGTTCCTTTATATATGAGAGTTTTTCCGTTATTCCTTTAAAGTTTCCTATCCCGTCTCCGTCGGTATCCTTAAAGGACTGAGGATAGATCTCGTAAAAAACGGCAGTTTCAAGCCATTCAGGTCTTTTTCCCATAGCTTCCTCCTTTACATCAGTTGTGTATTTCCCTCTGAAGCTTTATTATAAAGGTTTTACGGCCGGATGACAACTCCGATACCCTGTGATATAATCGTTTTCGACATGGCGAAGAAGAAAGAAAAAAGACCTGCCTCAGGTTATAAAAAGACAGTACTTATCATGATCTTCCTGATCATTATCCTTTGCCTGCCTGCACTTTCACCGCATTTATGCGATCTGTATACCGATAATGTTTACGGCATACTCTGCGATACCGTCAGTCGTTTTACCGGATTTTTCCCCATAGCTCTCGGAGAGATACTGATGTATATCGGCGTATTCCTTTTATTGGCTGCCGTACTCTTTCTGCTGCTTCTGCTCTTTCTTCACAGAAAGGCCGGCTATCACAGGTTCTGCAAAACTTATTTCAAAACCTTTTCGATCATCATTCTTGCAGTGATCCTGATTTATATCCCCACCTGGTTCATTCCTTTTAACTGTACCGTACTGGGACGCGGTGATGCAGAGCTTCGTACTGACTTTACATATGATGAGGTTTATGCCCTGCTTCAGTTTTTTGCCGAAGAAGCAAATGCCGCAGCAGAAGAGATATACATTGCCGAAGACGGAAGCGTTGAATTCTATCCTTCCGAACAGATCGGTGCTCTTGCCGCCGAAGCCATGCAAAACCTGGGCAGTGAATACGGCAGGCTGAAAGGATATTATCCCCCCATCAAGAATGCAATCTGTTCAGACATCCTCGAGCGCATGATGATCGGCGGATATAATTATCCTTATACGCTGGAACCCACGCGTAACCGCTATCTTTCACCTCTGTACCAGTTCTCACTGGATGCCCATGAATACGCCCATCACAAGGGTTATGAGAAAGAAAACGAAGCAAACTTTCTAAGCCAGCTCGCACTGAGCAAAAGTTCCGATCCCTATCTGAGATTGTCGGGTTTTTATGAAATGTATAATTACATATATCCCGCCTATGTCGATGCAAGGGATGAACTGATAGATAAACTGGTTGAATCCGGAAAAGTAATACTGCCTGAAAAACTCGACAAAGAAAACTTCACGGAGTTTATGGAACAGGTAGTTGTTTACACAGGAAGAGAACCTGATCTCAGTGACCGTGTTATACAGATCTGTGATGCAGGCAATAACATCGAACGCGAATTATATAATGCGGATGAACATGTGATAGATGAAATGCCGGCAGTAAATGATCTGATAGTCGACACCGCCGATCAGGGCTGGGAAATACAGGGAGAGCTCCTGCAGGAGAACTCCTATGACGGAGTTGTACTCCTGCTGCTTCAGTATTATTTTGAATGATCTCTTTATCCTATATTTTTACTCTCCAAGCATTATGATATCCTGTTTGCTGCCTCCGGAAACATGGTCAAATCCGGGAAGTGCACAGATATGCCAGCCGGTCAGCTTATATCCCGTACGCCAGCCTATATCATAATCCGAATTCATCTCGGCATCTGCATAAATGATAAATGCCGTATCATAAGTAGCCGTGATATCCTGTATCACCTGACAGCTGTCGCCGTAATCATTGTCTATGAAATCTTCAACCATCAGTTCATTATCAAAGATATCGGTCAGATAGTACAGATTGTTTTCTTCACTGCCTTCACCCATAAATACCTCGTAGGGCAGATGGGGTGCATCACATAGTGTTCCTGTTTCATCTATATAGATCCTGGGAACGTATCCTTCTCCGCCGTCTTCGATGTCATCTCCGGTCATAAGCTGTTCCAGACTGTCTTTAAGCATGGTATATGCCTTCACCGCTTCCCATTTGTAAAGGAAATGGCCGGTTCCTTCATAATATGCGATGCTCAGATACACCTCATTACCTGTACTCAGGAACTGTTCAACCGTGGGATAACCCATCTCATTATCAGATACCTTTCCCAGTTCGGTATATATTCCGTTTTCATCTACGGAACAGAGGATATACTCCTCATCAGCCGAATGCAGCAAAGCAATGAGAGTTTCCCCGGCAAATCCACAGTATTCATAATACAGGTTTTCGCCTCCGAGGCATGCGATCTCAGTGCCATCCTTTATAAGCACTGTCTCTGAAATCTGTCCCGTATATCTGTCAACAGCAAGTATCTCACCGCTCTCCGATACTCCCTTGGGAATACCTTTACAGTACTCCGTCTGGGTACCGCTTTCGATATCGTATAACTGTACTCCGTAATCCGCATAATCGTTAAGATCCGGATATCCTATATAAAAGCCCTTGGGGCAGGCAAACAGCTTGCCTGTTCCGCTGATCTGACCTGCTTCTTCCCACTGCTGCGTATTCAGATCATATTCTATAAGCGGACACTGTACGGCCTCATTTTCGGTAGAGAGGAATTCCCCGAAGATTGCTCCCTCATCAAGAGCCGAGGCAGGTATGTTTCTGAAATAAACCTTATCTCCGACACGGACAAAATACGTTCCGTTATTATCCACGCTTCCGTTGGAAAAAGCATATTCCCACTCTGTCATCGTAGGCTCTGTTCTTCCTTCATCCTCAGGTAAAGGCTCATCTTCAGGTATCACTTCTTCAGGCTCCTGCTTATCTTCTTCAGGTGTTTCCTTTTTCTCTTCTCTTACATGTGAGGAAGTTTCAGCTGTCCTGTCTTCTGTCTCCTTACCGCAGCCACCCAGCATAACAGTCAGAGTCAGAACTCCGCACATTAGCTTCAATACTTTCTTTTTTAACATCTTCCTTCCGTCCTTTCTTTTTTGCGTCGGCATAATTATACTCATCCTTATTTTTTTTGTCTATATCCAAAAGGTTTTCCGGTATTAACAGCTGATTTTCCCTCTGTTCAAACACAGCTTTATGCTTTATAATGGTTTCAAATACTAAGTAAAGGAGAAAAGCTATGAATGAAGTCCTGCAGTCATTTATCAAAACAATACCTGTGATCAAGGATGCTTTCGGAATGGACATAATGATGAGTATCACGGACGGTAACAAATTCCTGGCATACTGGCCCGGCAACAAGATGGTTGCCGACATCCATGTCGGAGATACGCTTTCACACGATGATCCCATGTGGACATCCTTTACTACCGGCAGAAAACTCCAGCAGATATGCCCTGCTGATGTTTACGGTTTTGCTTTCAAGGCCATAACCATAGCTATAAAGGACGGGGCTGAAATAGTAGGAACCATGGGCATAGCCATAAGCCTTGAAAACGAGACTTACACAAATGAAGCATCAAAGCGTCTTCTGGAAGCTGTAGACAGAGTACAGAAAGAAGCAGACAATGCAAAGGAATGCAATGAATCAATCAAAAACAGCGGTGTGGTGATCAATGATTCCACCGAACGTATCCTTCAGAATGTTACGGATGTAAAGAATTTCGCAAAGGAGATCCAGAAGATATCCAATAAGACAAACATACTTTCATTAAATGCATCCATAGAAGCCGCCAGATCCGGAGAAGCCGGCAAAGGCTTCGCTGTCGTAGCTGATGAAATGAACAAACTTGCCAACGACATCAAAGTATCTTCAGGTAAGATACTCGATATCATTGAGCAGTTTGTTGTTGATATCAATCTGATGAAAAAGAATCTCGGTGTTCAGAACCAGTCCCAGGCGCAGCAGCTTGAGCTTACCGAGTCTCTGTATAATGAAATCGAGACTATTGAAACAACAGTTCAGCAGGTGATCGACAAGATCAACGTTTAAACATTGAAATTCTCTCTTTAGATACACATACCGGCAGTCACCCTGCCGGTATGTTGTTCTCTCCCCTCGTAATCATTTATAACTGTCAGCCCTGAAGCTCTTGTCTTACATTGTCTATCTTGGGATAAGCTTTTATGAAAGCCTCCACTACTTCCTCATCAAACTGGGTACCTTTGCCTTTAAGTATCTCTTCGTAAGCATCCTTTTCATTCCAGGCCTGTTTGTAACTCCTCTTGCTGGTCAGTGCATCATAAACATCCGCAACTGCTACGATCCGGCTCTCGATACTGAGCTTATCGAGAGTCTTTCCCTCGGGATAACCGCGTCCGTCGGGACGTTCGTGATGTTCAAGGGCTACGGTCTTTGCCATGCGCATCACATCACCTTCCACGTTCTTGAGAAGCTTTCCACCGTATCCCGGATGTTTCTTTATCTCAGCAAACTCTTCGTCTGTCAGCCTTGCGGGTTTTTCAAGTATCTCGTCCGCTATCATCAGTTTTCCTATATCATGCATCGTGGATGCAAGCCGGATCTGATTGGCCCTGTCTTCATCAAGTCCCATCTCAAGCGCCACGATCCTTGAATACTCAGCCACGCGCCGTACATGCTTACCGGTCTGTTCCGATTTGTTTTCGGTTATCTCGGCAAATGACATTATCATCTCTTCCTGGATGCGGTTGGTCTCATCGGCCTTTTCCTGAAGATATGCTCCGTATTCGAAGATGTAAGCAATAAGTCTGAGTATCAGGAAGATGATGATACCCATCAGTGTGCTGAATACCACAAGCAGCAGAGCCCTTCTGGAAAGCTTTCTTAAGCTCTCGGCAGTTTCCTTAGTAAAGGGGGTTCTTGCGTTTATGATCTTCTTAAATATCTTCTTATATCCGCATATCAGAAAAAGCAGGACCATTGCCATCAGAGAAATAAAGATGCCTGCCAGCATTACCTGCAGACGGTAGTTATTATCCTTCATAAAAGTCGACACTATGTCAAGAGGAAGAATATTCGCATTATTCACAAGATTGTTATGCAGACTCGGCAGTTCATCCTCATGATAGGGGAAGAATGCCACTCCCAGTCCTATCACAGCTATTACGCCGAACAAGATCATACAGAGCGTTGTCGTATGCTGTATAACCTTACTGATCTTAATGATCCGTTTTCTTGTTTCTTCCATGCTGCGCTGTCTCCTTTTACCCTTGCAACTCATATCGCAAACCCATACTGCATTTATAACATAAAACAGGCGGCTTGAAAAGCCGCCTTAGTATATCTCTAATTATCCTCTTGTTATTCAAGGTATCCTATGTTATACTCCATGTCAGAAGCATAAGAAAATCTGAAAATCTGAGAATCAAATATCTGAAATTTCTGAATTCCCTATGCTTTTATCTCACATTACATACAGGGAATCAGAAAACAGAGATTTACCATTCTGATTCCCAAGAATCATCATTTATAAGGAGGAATCTGAATGGGTAAAAAGAATAATGTTATCATTAATTATCTGTCGGACAAAGCCAGATTCGCCGACATGATAAATGCCGAGCTGTATGGTGGCAGACAGGTCATCAAACCTGATGGATTAACGGAAATATCCGCTACAACATATATTTCTTCGTCAGGAAAAGATGAAGCAAAACCACCTCATCGCAAAGAGCGGCGCGGAGACCTGGCTATGCAGTATAAGGATGGCAGTATTTATCGGATATTTCTGGCATAAGCTCAGGATAATGTCCTATATATACTGCCACTCAGAAACATGGATTATCTCACGTCCTCATACAGAAAACAATATGAGTCTATAAAGCGTGGTCATTTGAGAAAACAGGACTACGGCAGTATAGCTGAAGAATTCAGCGGATTTAACAGAGACGACCGTTTAAAGCCCATGTATCTCCTGTGGGTATATCACGGAGAAGAAACCTGGGACGGTGCAATCAGCCTGAAAGATATGATGGATTTCGGAGATGACAGTGATGCCTTCACATCTATATTTCAGGACTTTAAACCTCATTTGTTGAAGATCAATGAGATGAAGGATACTCAAAGCTATATAACCGAGGTCAAAGAACTGCTCGACCTGTTGAGAAACAGAGCCGATAAGCCCGGGTTAAAGAAAATGATCGAGGAAGATTCACGTTTTGACTGCTTGGATGAAGAAACATTTGAAACCGCATCAGTACTTATGAATGCACCCTCGATATGGAGAAAACGCAGAAAGTATAAAAACGATGAAGGGAGGACATATAGTATGTGTAAAGCCTTACGCGATTGGGAAGCAGCGATAGTCGAAGAGAAAGATAAAATAATAAAGGATAAGGACAGGACAATAAAAGCTAAAGACAAACAACTTACAGAAAAAGAAAAGCAGATTGATAAACTGGAAAAGGAAATCTCTAAGCTTAAAGCACAACTATCAGCTTCAGAAGTTTAACCCTGATCCGCGTGTCATACAAAAAACGGGGCTGTCGCACTAAAACGGTGCGGCAGCCCTCTCATTTAGTCGTACCATTTTGCCTGGCTTCGGAACATTTCGCTGTAGATGCCGTTTTTTGCGAGCAGTTCTTCATGGGTTCCGCTCTCGCGTATGCTATGGTCGTCCAATACAACGATACGGTCGCAGAAACGGCAGGATGACATTCTGTGAGAGATATACACGGCGGTCCTGTTTTTGATCAGCTCATTAAAATGTCTGTATATCTCATATTCCGCTATGGGATCAAGAGCAGCTGTGGGTTCATCAAGAATAACGATGGGGGCATCCCTGTATACAGCCCTTGCTATGGCGAGTTTCTGGGCCTGTCCTCCGGATGGTTCCACTCCCTTGTCATCAAAATCTTTATACAGAAGTGTCTCTCCTTTGTCTTTCAGTTCCATAACCCAGTCCTTTATACCGCTCAGCTCATACACAGTTTCCGGGTCATCATCTTTCTCCGTATTGCCCAGTTTGATATTTTCATTCAGAGTATATCCGAAAAGCTTGAAATCCTGGAATACTACCGACAGTTCCTTTATATAATCCCTGTATGAGTATTCCATGATATTCTTTCCGCATAGTCTGATAATGCCCTCCGTCGGCTCATACAGTCTGCACATGAGTTTAACCAGCGTTGTTTTGCCCGAGCCGTTCTTTCCTACCAGAGATATGCTTTCGCCTCTTCCTATCTTAAGGTTTATGTTCTTAAGTATGTATTCCTCCGTTCCGGGATACTTAAAAGAAACATTTTCAAATTCCAAACCGTCGAAGGCTTCCCTGTCAGGCTTCCGGGTTCCGCTGTCCGCTTCATCTTCCAGCTTCATGTATTCAATAAACGAGTTCATGAAATTACACTTCATTATAAGCTGCTGAACATTGGTTATGACAGCTATCAGACAGTCATTGGTAAAAACTTCCATCGCGCTTATGCACATCACAAATTCAGCTACAGTGATATTTCCTCCTAATACCAGCACTCCGAGATAAGCATATGAGATCCCGTATCCTGCAGCAGATACGATACTTCCGAGCGTTCCCCACTTAAACTGTTTTTTCGCGCATTCATTATCCATCTTATTGAGTGCCCGGGCATTATCAACGGCTTTCTTTTCTATCAGTTTCCCGGCATCATAGAGTCTGAGTTCCTTCGCATACTCACGCCCGTTTATCCTTGTGTAGATGTAGGAATAGAATTTATTTATGGCAGGAGTCTTTTCAAAGACCTCCTGTGCTGCAGCATTGATACCTGAAGTACATACGGCATTTATCAGAACCGCGATAAGAGACAGTATGAGCAGCAGCGGCGATATGCGTACCACAAGCACGATCACTCCGAAGATGACACAGAAGCCGCAGCCTATCTTAACAAGACATTCAGACATACCGCGTATGCCTCCCGAATACCAGCTCATTCCCGTTTCGGCTTTCTGTCTTGCCGAAAGCCCGGACTCACTTTCCGTCAGTTCGTATTTTATGCTCGTTGATTTTTCTGACATCATCAGTTCAAGCCTGCGTGCTATGTGCTCTTCCTGAAGTTTCTTCTTTTCTT
This sequence comes from Lachnospiraceae bacterium, assembly GCA_024687205.1. Lineage (GTDB taxonomy): Bacteria > Bacillota > Clostridia > Lachnospirales > Lachnospiraceae > NK4A136. The sequence continues at coordinate 65,972 of JAILES010000064.1, read as the reverse complement.
CCAGGACCAGTATCAGGCTCTTCATCACAAAGCTTCCTCCTACGAGTATGGCTGTGAGAATGATAAGCCTGGTGATATCTTTTTCTCCGGTCAGTTCTTCAACAATATATTTCGGAAGAAGCATGCCGATGAAGGGAAGAAGAGAAGCCAGCAGTATATCGGCGATGACCAACAGCGGATAGGAACGTTTCTGTTTTGCCGCAAAACGATAGAAATACCTGCAGATCCCGGCGCTTTTTCTGATACTATGCAACAGCGTTTTCATCATATTCCTCCTCTTTGTAATACTGTGCCTGCATTGCAAACATTTCGGCGTACTTTCCTTTTTTATCCATCAGTTCGCTGTGAGTTCCGTATTCTGCAAGCCTTCCGTCTTCAAACATTGCTACATGATCACAAAAACGGGTACTGGAAAGACGGTGGGAAACATATACCGCTGTCTTAGCTTTTACAAAAGAATCAAAACGTTCATACATCTCGCTCTCGGCCAGTGCATCAAGAGCAGCAGTGGGTTCGTCAAGTACCACCATCGGTGCATCTTTGTACAGGGCTCTCGCAAGCGCCATCTTCTGCTTCTCTCCGCCCGATAATATGATGCCGTCGTCATGAAGGATACGAAGCATCGGTGTATCGATCCCTTTTGCATAGGTCTTAAGCTTCTCTCCGAGTCCTGCCTGCTCAAGGCATTTCTCCGCCAACGCCTTATCGGTCTCTTCCTCCGGCTTCATTGAAATGTTTTCCGCAAGAGTGAACGCATAACACTCCATATCCTGAAATACCGGTGCAAACAGGGAGTAGTAACATGAGGTATCTATGTCACGGATATCCCTGCCGTTTAACAGTATCCTTCCTTCGCTTGGCTGATAGAGCTTCATCAGCAGCTTTACAAAAGTGGTCTTGCCTGCACCGTTTGCCCCTACTACAGCAAGTCTTTTTCCGAAGGTCAGCTTAAGATTAAGATCCTTTAACGCATAATTCTCACTTCCCGGATAACGGAATGACACGTTTTCAAAGCTTATCTCATACTCTTCCGAATCCCGAAGACCGGATGCTCTTTCTTTACTTTCATTGCAGAATTCATTAAGACTGCGGTAATCATTCACCTCAGCGCTGCATTTCCGCATCTTTGCCAGAGTCTTCATAAGTGAAAGAAAACTGCCGGCAAGATTGTGCACGCAGCCCGCATACAGCAGAAAATCACCTATTCCGAGGCTGCCCTTTATGATCAGATAAACAAGACCTCCGTATAAGAATCCCTCTCTTATAAGCTCCAGCAGCCGGTTGAACATACCGCTCCATATGCGTACGCTTCCTGCTTTCTTTTCCCCGGCATTAAGTTTAGCGTGCAGTTCCTTCTGCGTATCCAGAAGCTTTCCTGCGATCCCGAGCAGCCGTATGTCCTTTCCGTATGCAAAATCCGAAGAAACTATTTTGAAGTGATCCAGTTTTCTCTTTTCATAAACCACACTGTCATTAGTCAGAAATTTCTCTCTCTTCGAAGCCCTGTCCACGGAAATATACTCAAGTATCCCGCATAAGAGCACGGCAGCTGAAAGGATAAGGCTCATCCTGCACAAGAGCACGGCTGAAAGGATGCAGGTAAAGATACCCGAACAGAAATCTATGGTAAAACGAATGATGCCCTCAATGCCCACATCAACGTTCCTTGTGGAAGCACGTGACTTTTCCATGGCATCCAGCACTTCCGGATCTTCAAGATTCTCATAAAACATGTTTATGCTTTTCAGATTACGCTTCAGCATGAACATCGGACGCACATAAAAAGCTGCCGGTTCTTTGCCGAAGGTCACTGCATTCATGCCGATCATGCAGACTATGTTCAGACCGGTAAGTATCAGGATCTGAGTTATCATCTCATTAAAAGGCATTCCGCTGCCTATGGAATCCACCAGATATTTTCCGAGAAAGAGCCAGATAAAACTGCTCAGAGCGGTACAGAATACCGCAGGAAACAGAAGTGCGATAAGATACGGCTTATGCTTCGCTACTCCTTTGTATACATAGAATACATTATTGATAAGACTGTACTTTACGGTTTTTACTTTTTCCATTTACTTAATTCTCCTTTCCCTACACTGAATTGTAGACCGCAGCGTACCGTATTCCAATAACGCCGACGGCGAGAATTATTCGCCCTATACGCGAAAGGTGGCTTTATAGTATTCCGGACCACAGTATGGTCGCTATCCCTTTGACTGCCCTGTAGTCCCAGTCGAATTCCTTTCTGAAACTTGTCTGAAACATTACTGTCATGTCTTCTTTTCTGTCTGCCAGAAATACGCAGGTTCCTGCGCCTTCATGATAAATGGTTCCTTCACTCAGTATCTGCTCACGGTCATATTCCGCAGACCATATCGGTACCCCGGCTCCGTAGCGGATCCCGGCATTACGTCCGAAGATCACATCCTTTACTTCAGGCGCGAGCATATTCGTCCATAAAAGTGACAGTGCATTCTTTCCTATGATCCTTCTGCCTCTGTAACTGCCGCCGCGCAGTATCATCTCTCCGAGATGCAGCATTTCACGGCAGGTGGACATCTGGCCTCCGGCGGTCTCCGGTATCCCTTCCCAGGTGGGATATGTTGCGGCCGCCATTTTCTCAATGCCTCCGCTCTCGCACAGGCTTACCATCTTCAGATCGGTTTCATTGGCTACATTGTATCTTGCAAGCTGCTCTTTTGTTGCATCCTTACGCCAGTGTGTATCCTTCATATCGCAGGGTATCAGTATATTATCCTTTATGTATTTTTCCGCATCGATCCCCGATGCACGGCTGATAATCTCGCCGAGTATATAATATGCTACTACCGAATATATCCACTTTTCTCCGGGATGTGCGTGAAGACCGGTCTTTATAACAGCCTTAAGCCAGCTGTTTTTCGGATCCTTCTCATCCATGAATTCCCACCAGTGTCTTTCATCTTTCGGAAGGCATCCCTCCAGCGCACATATACCCGATGTATGCGTGAGCAGGTGTAAGATCGTAATGTTCTTAAATTCTCCGGTATTAAACTCCGGTATCCATTCCCTCACCGGCTGATCAAGATAAAGCAGCCCCTCTTCCATCAGTTTAAGTATGGCGATCGCCGTAAAAACTTTACCTACGGACTGTATCTCAAACAGGGTATCATTCTTAAACTGCGTATTCCCCATCCACGGACAGGCAAGAGAGCCGATGGCTGTATCCGCAAATACTTTTCCGTTCTTCCACAGAGCATAGCTTCCCGAACATATCCTGCCTTCATTGATCAGCTTAAGGATATATTCATTCAGATATTCAAGACGCGATGCGTCATATCCTGCTTCTGCGGGCGCTGCCTCGCATTCGGCATATCTTATCTCTTTATCAGACTCTTGCATATACAAAATATACCCCCGATGTTTTCACCGCTATCGAATCATCTTTATCAAAATACTCTCCGGTCCTGTCATAGTATTCCCTGATCTCATTGGCACGGTCAAGGCTTAAACCCCGGTTCATAAAATAACCCGTACCTCCCTCATATGAATCTTCGTGTTCATAGACATAACGGAAGTCCTCATTATCTTCTTTCTTCGCGGGATCCGACGGTTCATAGACCATTACCTGATCACTGATGCGCGCCTGTATATCATGAAAACCTTCCTGTTTTAAAAGATATGGAAGCTTTGTTCCCATACGGTAGTCACGCTGTCCGTGTGAAAGCTCATATTCCCACACGGGCACGAGATCAGGGACGGACATGCCGTTTTCCTCACGTTCGAGTCCCGAATAGTATCCGGCTTTTTCCACTTCCATGTTTGCATCCATGATAAGTATCATACCGCCGGGCTTTAAAGACTCCTTCATGATCCTTATCACTTTTTTCGGATCCGGAAGATGTGACATCAGAAAAAGCGTCACCACCAGATCATATTTCTTTTTGCTTTTGAAATCGTAGATGTTTTGTTTAAAGAAAGTGCATTTATACGGAGTATTTGAAAAATACTCTTCCGCTTCATCGATCTGTCCCTGATCGAGTTCTATACCACTGTACGTGCTGCCCTTCGGAAGCAGCGGCAGAAACCTGCTGCCGAGAAAGCCGTAGCCGCAGCCGAAGTCCAGTATATCGACCGGCTTTTTAAAGCTCCAAACATCCTTAACGAGAAAACGGAAATAATCTTCATTCCAGAAAAACTTTTTCCATACCTTCAGAAGATCCCTTTTCCGGTTCCAGTATACTTCATCGTCACATTTGACTTCCGCATCCTCCGTCTTCAGAGGCTCCATTCCGAGAAGCACGCCTGCGCTCACACCGAAGATATCTGCAAGCTTGGGAATGTGAGTGATGTCGGGATAATTTGCGCCGGTCTCCCATTTGCTGACCGTCTGAAAAGAAACCTGCATCATCTCCGCAAGTTCTTTCTGGGTATACCCCTTCTCTTCCCTCAGTTCCTTTATATACAGCTTCACTTCCGTTTCCTCTTCTTATGAAAGGATCTCATTAAGGCTGCGTATATGATTCTTCCTGGTCGAGGTGATGATGACCTGATCACCTTTTTTTATAACGGTATTTCCCGAAGGGATTATCATTTCGTTGTCTCTCAAGATCGCGGTGACAAGCACATCCTTCTTGAGTTTAAAACTCTTATCAGCGAAGACCGTATCGAGTTTTTTGAAATCGTCACCGGCCTTGAATTCTATTATCTCGCCCATCCCGTCTGCAAGCAGATAAAACTTTCCTATATCCTTTCCGGCATCTTCTGCTTCATGACTCAGCAGAAAACGAAAGGCTTTCATTGCCGACAGCTCCGCAGGTGAAACGGTGATATCGATATTTACCTTGTGAAGCAGCTTCAAATGCTCGGGTCTGTCAACTCTTGTAATGATCGAAGGTATATGACAGGACCAGCCGTACATACTCGTAACCAGATTGGTCTCGTCATTATCTGTCAGGGAGATCATCACATCTGCTGTCGCTACTTTTTCTTCTTCAAGTATCTCCAGCGTCTCTCCTCCGGCATATACTATATTGATGTCCGGGTACCTTCCCATCAGTTCCCTGCATCTCGTACTGTCGTGTTCCAGTATCGTTATCTTATCCCTGTTCTTTTTAAGTGTGTCGATCAGATAGATACAGGTATTACTGCCTCCGAGTATCACTATCTTTTTGGCCCTGCTGCGTTTAATGCCGAGCTTCGGAAGTGATTCCTCCATATTCTTTTTCGAAAGGGCAACCGTTATCCAGTCCCCGACCTCGATCATAAAATCACCTCTCGGAATATAGATCTTTCCGTTTCTGATGACATTTATTATAAGAAAATCGAAATTGAGTGACTTCTTGATATCGATAAGAGTACGGTCTTTCAGCACACTGTTGTCAAGCACGTTCATACTCAGCAGCTGTACTTCATTGCCCCAGAAGCCTTCAAGCTTGGTAAAGCCGGGCATACCGATATTCCTTTCGATCTCCTCGGCTATATCCTGACGGGGTTTGATCAGATAATCGATATTGTATTCTTTCTTGAGATCTTCGGCTTCACTTATAAAATCCGGAAGCAGTATCCTGGCTGCGGCAAAACGTGTTCCCAGAGATTTGGCCTGCATGCAGCTGAGCAGATTGATCTCATCCACATGCGTCAGTGCCACGATCGCATCTGCGGTATCGGCACCTGCCTTCAGCAGAGTCTCTCTTGATGCACCGCTGCCTACGACTCCGTTAACATTATATTTGTCGGTGACCGCATCAACCGCGTTACGATCCTTATCTATGACCGTAATATCAAAACTCTCATTAGAAAGAGAGGATATCAGCAGTATTCCTGTCTGTCCCAATCCTACGATGATGATCTTCATTACTTCTTCCTTTCCGCAAGCTTTCCTCTGCTGAGCCTGCCGGCCTTACGTTTTTCCAAAGCAAAATATACACGTTTGATGCTGAGTCCCTGTACAAGCACCGTAAAGAATATGGTGAAATACGCAACGTTGGAGAATATCTGGTAAACCGGTTCCGGCAGGTATTCGGCTGTTTCAAAAGCAAGCGCCATTGAAAGTCCTCCCTTAAGTGCCGACCAGGTCATCAGTACCACATATTCATGCAGATCGTAATTGCCGGGTATGTTCTTTCCGGTAAGCAGACTGCTTATCAGCACACCGGTTCCTCTTGAAAAGATAAGTATGAGCAGCGCTGCCGGTATGATCAGCGGAGCATAAGGACTGATCTTCATACTGATGACCAGAAGACCTATCATAACGAAAAGAACCGCATTCAGGATGTTTTCCAATATCTCCCAGAAATCATGGTAGAAGTTCTCGGGATCTACTACTATAACAGTACGCTTCATCTTGTCCATGGCATAAGAGAAGTACATACCGCACACTACCGATGCGATGACTCCGGAAAATCCGAAGTGCTCACATATCACATAAACCGAGGAAACATCCAAAAGAGAGATGAGTATATACCTTACGGGATCGCGTGTAAGCTTCATCAAGGAGAAAAGAACATAGGATACCAGCAGTGCCACCAGTATGGCTCCGCCTATTTCCTTTAACATAAGCACGGCAAAGTTGCTGTCCGAACTGTGTATGATCAGAGAACGAACAAAGATGAAAAGCGTGACACCGGTACCGTCATTGAACAGTGATTCGTTCTCTATGACGGAACAGACATTCTTGGAAAGACCTATCTTACTGAGTATACCGGTAGCTGCTATCGGGTCCGTAGGGGATACCACACAGCCGAGCAGTATACACATCCATATATCCATCGGAAGTTTCAGAGCTAATGCCACAAGATAGAAAAGTGCTCCGTACAGAAACGAGGAAAGCAGTGTAGTCAAAAGAGCCAGTAATGATATGGCTCTGAAATTCTTTTTGAACTTTCCCATATTGACCTTGCCGGCTCCGGCAAAAAGCATGAAGCACAGCATTCCGTCCATCAGGTACTCCCTGAAACCGAAGTCTCCGAGACTGCCGATATGCTTACTGATATCCGTCTCCGGTAACAGGAATTTCATTATTAACAGTACAAGGGAAAGCAGAAGTGAAAAGAATATTAAAGCTATATCACTCTGAAGACGGAATACCCGTTCATTCAGTATACCGATACAAACAATATATGCCAGAATGATTATAAAAAACAGGAGTATATTCATGGCTACAATTATACCATAAGCCTTATCATATGGTCAATTTACCCGGCATCCTGCTCTTCTCCGGGATTGACGTGGATCATGACATGTTTGACATTCGGGAAATTCTTTTCCACGGCATCATGAACGCTCTCTGCGATAGCATGGGCTTCTATAAGTGAGATATCCCTTTTAACGGCTATTTCCAGATCGATATATATCCTGTTTCCGAACTGTCTGGTTCTTAGCAGGTCTATCTTCTGTACACCAGGCTGCGTCTCCACAAAGGAACTGATCTTCTGTTCCGTGAGATTATCACAGGAAGTATCGAGCATCTTATTGAGTGCATCCTGAAAAATATCAAAAGCGACTTTTATTATAAGCAGACATATCAGAAGTTCCGCGACCGGATCCATGAAAGTAAGTCCCATCTTGGCCAGACCTATACCTAAGAAAGAACCTACCGAGGATATGGCATCCGAACGGTGATGCCAGGCATCAGCCTTGAAAGCAGGCGAATCAAGCCTTTTTGCATAATACATCGTATACCAGAACATTGCTTCCTTGACTATAATGGAAACAACTGCTGCAATCAGAGGAAGCATGGTCGGCATCTCTATACTGTCTCTTTCGAAGAAAAGTTTTCTGATACCCGTATATCCTATTCCCAGGCCTGTTCCGGCCAGTATCAGTCCCAGGATCAGGGATGCTACACACTCCAGGCGCTCATGCCCATAAGGATGTTCCTTGTCTTCTTTCTGCCTCGACATCACTACGCCTATATAGGCGATCAGGGTTGCGAACACATCGGAGATGGAATGCACCGCATCGGATACCATTGCTCCGGATCGGCCTATGATACCTGCCGCAAGCTTAAACAGTGAAAGAAAAACATTTCCGACTATTCCGACATTTGAGAGTTTTTTTATGATCTTCTGTTCATTCATGATGCTGCCTCTTACTCCTGTGATAACTCCATAGTCTTTATGACGGCAGGTATGTTCGCCACCGTATCGCCTGCAGTCATGCTGATGGAACCCTTCTGTTTCTGGGCCTCTTCTCCGGCTTTACCGTTGATGTAGGCTGCAGCCGCTGTGGCCCTCAGCAAATCTTCCGAATATGCACATACTGCCGCAAGTATGCCCGACAGCACATCCCCGCTTCCGGCCGTTGCCATTCCTGCACAGCCGGCATCTGTTATCAGTACCTGTTCTCCGTCTGTAACGATAGTCGACGGACCTTTCAGTAAAAGAATGAGTCCGTTTTCTTTGGCATAAGCTGCAGCGGTTTCTACCGGAGCTACAAGGATCTCATTTATCTCTTTTCCGGTCAGTCTCGAAAACTCTTTAATATGAGGAGTCAGTATCAGCTTACAGCTGCGTTTTTGTACTGTTTCTTTATCTATACGTGACAGCAGCGTAAGCCCGTCAGCATCAACGATCAGTTTTCCTTTATAATTCATCAGCAGATATTTAAGTATCTCCTCTGCTCCTTCTCCTGTCCCTATTCCCATTCCGAAAGCCGCAGTCTTAACATTCGATATAAGTTCTCCGATCTCCGTCTCCGAAAAAGCGGCCTGTCCATCGTTCTCCGAAAGAGGGAAAAAGGTGCTTTCAAGTATGGCAGGAAGAATCACGCCCTCAAGACTCTTCGGTGCTGCAAGCTTGACCACTCCGGCTCCGGATCTCATTGCTGCATCCGACATGGCTGCAAGGCGTATGGCTCCGCTGTATCTCTCGGATCCGCCGATAAGAGCAGTATATCCGTAGGTCCCTTTATTCGAATAGTTTTTTCTCGGACTGAATAAACCGCTGATATCAGCTTCTTCAATAAGCATGAAAGGTTTATCCGCCGGTTCTATGCCGATATCGATATTGATCTTTTTCCCGATGACGTCTTTTGCCATGTTAAGGAAATGTCCCGGCTGTAAACTTCCTATGGATACCGTAAGATCCGATACCACACAACACTCCGCCAGTCCGTTGTCTCCGTTAAGTCCGCTGTTGATATCAACCGAAACAACATAAGCTTTGGCGGCATTGATCTTTTCAATGACTTCCTTTGCAGTGCCGCTGACATCGCCCTTAAATCCCGTACCGAATATACAGTCGGCTATGGTGTTATATCCGGAAAGCTCCGTATTCTCATTCCATATCTCTGTTTTTATCCCTGCTTCGCAGCATATATCATAATAGTATTTCCCATCCTCGGAGAATTTCTCTTTCAGCAGGATTATGGAGCATTCCATCCCCTTATCATGCAGCAGCTTTGCTATGACATAGCCGTCACCTGCGTTATTACCGCTGCCCGCGACTATCGCAACCGGTGCCTTCCATTCAACATTTTCAAAGATGCCTTTACCCGCCCGGTACATCAGCTCTTTCCCTGGTATACCGCCGGCAATGGTCGCGGCATCGCTTTTTCTCATGTTTTCTACCGAAAGTATCTCTTTCAAGTTTCTTCTCCTACATCATCAGATCCATTCCGAGGCCTTCGGAAAGCTTCTTAATATATCTGTCAGGATCCTTGAGCATTCCGGCCATATCCATGAAGGTATCCAGTACAAGTGCTTCCTTATCACAGTCGCTGTAATTCTTGCCTATATCCTGCGTCATTTCAAACTGTCTCATATTGTAGAAATACAGATCGTTCAGTGTATAGCCTTTACATTCAAGCTGACCGAAAAGGCTGTGATTGTCAAGATAATACATGAACTCACCCATCAGTCCCTCATCGGCTATCATCTCCATCCACAGCCCTTCGGTGAACTCTTCGCTCTTTCCGCAGGCTTCACACAGCTGCTTCAGATATTCATATGCTTTTACGCGTCTGGCATCAAACAGTATCATATCGCTTCTTCCGACTCCGTTTTTGTTTATTGTCTATCATAGTTTAAGCCACTATTGGTGTCAAGTTTGCCGCACTTGACGTAATCGGAGGTTTGGAGTATCGTATTTGCTGAAAAAATTAACATTTTCACTATAACAATAAGAAAGGATAGCTTATATGGAAAACAACATTGTTGAAAAAGGCCCTATTACCGAAGAACTTCTGCAGAACATGGACAGATTCTTCCGTGCGGCCAACTATCTTTCTGCGGGCCAGCTTTATCTGCTGGATAATCCCCTTCTGAAGAAGCCTCTTACCGAGGACATGATCAAGAAAAAGATCGTAGGTCACTGGGGTACCGTTCCCGGACAGAACTTTATCTTTGTTCACTGCAACCGTGCTATCAAGCGTTACGATCTGGATATGATACTTCTTTCCGGTCCCGGACACGGCGGAAACTTCTTTATTGCAAATGATTACCTCGACGGATCTTACAGCGAGATCTATCCCAATATCTCCCGTGATGTGGAAGGTATGAAGAAGCTGTTCAAGCAGTTCTCCTTCCCCGGCGGAGTTCCCAGCCACTGTGCACCCGAGACCCCGGGTTCAATACATGAAGGCGGTGAGCTCGGTTATTCGATAGCTCATGGCTGCGGTGCGATCTTTGATAACCCGGATCTGATAGCTACCGTAGTAGTGGGCGACGGTGAAGCAGAGACCGGACCTCTTGCCACATCCTGGCAGTGCAACAAATTCATCAATCCTGTCGGAGACGGTGCGGTACTTCCGATACTTCATCTGAACGGCTATAAGATCGCGAACCCTACGATCTTCGGTCGTCTCTCAAAAGAAGAACTTACCGATTTCTTCCACGGCAACGGCTGGGAGCCTTACTTCGTTGAAGGTGAGGAACCCATGGATATGCATCGCAAGATGGCAGAAACTATGGATACAGTTATCGAAAAGATAAAAGAGATCCAGAAGCATGCCCGCGAGACTAATGATGCAACCCGTCCCGTATGGCCCATGATAATCCTTCGCACACCGAAGGGCTGGACAGGTCCCAAGGTAGTGGACGGCAACCGTATCGAAGGTAACTTCCTGGCTCACCAGGTACCTGTTATGATGGACAAGCCCGAGCATCTTCAGATCCTGTCAGACTGGCTCCACAGCTACAAGCCTGAAGAACTCTTTGATGATAACGGACGCCTTCTTCCCGAGATAGAGGCACTGGCTCCCGAAGGAGACAGCAGACTGGGTATGAACCCTCATGCCAACGGAGGTAAGCTTCTCCGTGATCTGCGCCTGCCCGACTTCCGTTCCTATGCTTTCGATACCGAAGCTCACGGAGCAAAGGACAGCCAGGATACCGCAAATCTTTCCAACTATATCCGCGATATCTTCAAACTCAATGCAGAAGCAAAGAACTTCCGTATATTCTCACCCGATGAGAACAACTCCAACCGTTTCTCATCAGTATTTGAAGTTGAAAACCGTGACTGGAACGCAGACCAGAGTGATATGGACGATCACCTTTCACGCTTCGGCCGCGTTATGGACTCCATGCTTTCCGAGCACATGTGCGAAGGCTGGCTGGAAGGTTATCTCTTAACCGGACGTCACGGCTTCTTCAATACCTACGAAGCATTCTCACGTATCATCGATTCCATGGGCGCTCAGCATGCAAAGTGGCTGAAGGTCTGCAACCAGCTGCCCTGGAGAGAAGAGATAGCTTCACTGAACCTGCTCATGTGCTCTACCGTATGGCAGCAGGACCACAACGGATTTACACATCAGGATCCCGGTTTCATGGATCATATTGCAAATAAGAAAGCAGACGTTGTCCGCATCTATCTGCCCGTTGATACCAACACCCTGCTCTCAACGATGCATCACTGCCTGCGCAGCCGTAACTACGTGAACGTAGTAATAGCTTCCAAGCATCCCCGTCCCCAGTGGCTGTCCATGCCCGAAGCAGTTAAGCACTGCACACAGGGTATCAGCATCTGGGATTGGGCTTCCAACGATCAGGGACAGGAACCGGATATCGTATTTGCCTGTGCAGGTGAAACACCTACACTCGAAGCTCTTGCAGCAGTATCCATACTCCGCGAAGAGCTGCCGGATATCAAGATCCGTTTCATCAATGTAATAGACCTGTTCAAGCTGGTTCCCCAGAACGAGCATCCTCATGGTCTGTCAGATGCTGAATACGATATGCTTTTTACCACCAACAAGCCCGTTATCTTCAACTTCCACGGCTATGCAACACTGATACACGAGATGACCTATCGTCGTCACAACAACCGTCTGATGCATGTACGCGGTTACAAAGAGGAAGGTACGATAACAACAGCTTTCGATGTTCGTGTACAGAATGATGTGGACCGTTTCCATCTGGTACAGGATGCACTTAAGTTCCTGCCCCAGCTCGGAAACCGCGGAGCTTATCTCTTCCAGAAGATGAGCGACAAGCTGGTTGAGCACAAACAGTATATCAGCGACTACGGCGTAGATCTTCCCGAAGTAGTAAACTGGAAATGGAAAGATCTTCACTGATCACAGGAGTAAATAAAGAGGAGGGTTTTAACCCTCCTCTTTTTTATTCTTCAAGTATTATTCCTTCTCTGTAAGCTTCCAGCAGTTTCTTCAGCTGGTTGATGCTTTCCTTCAGTTCCTTTCCTATATCGGTATCGGCTACCATTATCCTTCGGGGTGCTATCTCAACCGGTATCCTGTCGCAGACGATATCGGTCTCGGTCCTTATCGCTGTTTCTTTGCTTTCAAAAGGCTGATGACTGATAAGGAACATACCGTGGGAGTTGGCCACCAGCGTGTATCCCGCTATTCCGGTCTTTTCCTGATATGCTTTGGAAAATCCTCCGTCGATTACCAGCAGCTTTCCTCCGCATTTGATCGGTGTTTCTCCCTTTGTAAGTTCAACGGGTACATGTCCGTTGATTATATGTGCGTTTTCCCTGCTGATGCCGAACTCATCCATTATGGAATTGACCACATCTTCATTGTCATAAAGCTTATAATAGGGATTCTTTACTTCTTTGTGGGTAGCCTTATCATCTATGAAATAGCGTTCAAAGGTTGCCATCTTGTCCTTGCCGAACACCGGTGATTTCGGTCCTGCCCAGATATAATAAAGTATATCCCTTCCGTACTGCTTCTCTTCCTGATTCTTTGAATAATAGCCTTTTCTCGCATAAGCTTCCAGCGCATCATAAAGAGCCTTTCCCTTATACTCTTCGCCTGCGATACTCAGTGACAGGAATTTACCCTTCTCATCCATCGGTACGCAGCCGTGATAGAGAAGATTCGAATTATGTATCTTGTACATCGCTCCCTTGTTGTAAAGGAACTTAACATGCTTCTGCAGTTTATCACTGTGCCTGAAAGCAGCCACCAGTCTCTGCATCACCAGCTTCTCATCATCGGTAATTTCATAAGGATTCCTCGGATCCACGGTTGGAAAATCGGTATCCTTCATTACATATTCTTTACCGCCGATATTTACCGTTCTGTTCTCGTAATCTATTTTATCAAGAAGAAGCCTGTCATCCATTTCCCATTCGGGATGGCGCATTATGGTCCTGCCTTCCAGTTTGAACTGAAGGATGGATATTGCTTTATGCATCCTCATATCCAGCTCCAGATCCCTGGTATTGTAATCATCATCATACTTTATAGAAAACATGCTGCAGTCGGTCCTGTCATAAGTCTGCAGCGCAAAGGTCGCAAGGGGAACGAGATTGATGCCGTAGCCTTCTTCAAGGGTATCAAGGTTTCCGTACCTTGCCGAATTCCTTATAACTGTTGCTATACAGGTCTCATCACCTGCAGCTGCACCCATCCATATCACATCATGATTACCCCACTGTATATCAAGCGAATGATAATGCATCAGCGTATCCATTATGATGTGGGGACCTTTTCCCCTGTCAAAGATATCACCTACTATGTGAAGATGATCGACCACCATTCTCTGTATCAGCTCGCACAGCTCGATTATAAACTGGGGTGCACTGCCTATGCTTATGATGGTATGGATGATCTCGTTATAATATGCTTCCTTATCTTCCAGTTCTTCCTTCTCGGTTATCAGTTCTTCGATAACATAAGCAAAATCCTTGGGCAGGGCTTTTCTTACTTTTGAACGCGTATACTTCGAAGATACCCAGGTCAGCATATGCACCAGCCTGTGCAGCGTGATCTTGTACCAGTCCTCAAGGAACTCTTCTTCCTCTTCAACTATTGCCAGCTTTTCCTTCGGATAATATATCAGCGTCGCAAGACTGCGTTTATCTTTTTCACTTAAAGTGTTTCCGAACTGTTCGTCTATCTTTCTCCTTACCGATCCGGATCCGTTCTTCATCACATGATTAAACTGTTCCCATTCACCGTGGATATCTGTAAGGAAATGTTCCGTTCCCTTCGGAAGGTTCAGTATGGCCTGGAGATTAATGATCTCTGTCGACGCTGCCGCCACATCGGGAAAGAGCTTAGCCAGGCTCTTTAAATATTTAAGTTCTATGGATTCCGTTTTCTTGTCCATTTATCTTATCCTCTTATCTTCAAACTATATCAGCAAGCTTACATCCCGCAACTTCTATCAGATCCTTCGGTGCAAGCTCTATCTGAAAACCGACTTTTCCGGCACTGACGAATATCTTATCAAGTCCTTCAGCAGTCTCATGTATAAAAGTCGGGAAGGGTTTCTTCATCCCTATGGGAGAACATCCGCCGTGGACATAGCCCGTAAGCGGAAGCAGCTCTTTCTGTTTGATCATCGCTACAGCTTTCTCACCGGAAGCTTTGGCAGCCTTCTTAAGGTCCAGTTCCTCTGCCACCGGGACTACGAAAACATAATATGCTCCGCTCTTTCCCTGTGTTACAAGGGTTTTAAAAACATTTGCCTTATCCTCTCCGAGTATCCCGGCAATATCTTCGCCCGTCAGAGTCGGATCAGCCTCATAGGAATGGCTCTCATAACTGATCTTCTTTCCTTCGAGTACTCTCATCACATTTGTCTTTTCTTCTTTTTTCATTCCCTCTCCTTTTAACACTCAGATATCGGTATTATACTACTAATCCATTAACGATAACAGCCTGCTGTTCAAAAAATCTTGTTTTATTGCCCGGCCGGATATATACTGAAAAAGTATGGAGGTGCGCTATGGCGAGAAAAAGAGCGATAAGCATTTTATATCCGGATCCCAATAATACTGCGGGCTGCGTTATGAGCGACACAGCTTTCCATGATATAGGTCTTGATTTTATCCTTGAAAAACTCAGCATGCGCCAGAATGAACGCTTTCTGATCGCTTCGGTGATGAAGAACATGTTTTCCGATCCCGAAGTGACACGTTTCCGTACAGGCATCTTTGAAGACATACTCGCTAATCCTAAAATGTGTGACCGCATCATCAAGCTGCTTGACCAGATACAATTTTTAAATGAATACGGCAGTTTCAGACGCGAGCACGATATCAAAACAGGTCTGTGGGAACTCTTACACAGACTCAGCGAATTAAATGACTATATCAACTGTATTGATTCCATACGCGAATGTCTCAGTGAATATGAACTTAAATCCGAAGGCTTTGCCAAACTGCGTGAATATCTTGACCGCATCTATGACGAATCCCTGTTTAACGAACTCAAAAAAGATGTGGCTTCACTTAAGGCAACAACGGATACCTTAAAGAGTATCACTCTCGGCATCAACTTAAATCCCGGCTTTGAAGTAGACAGCATAGGCATAGTATCGGTAAATAACAAGCCCTTTAAAAGTTCCGGCATACTCAACAATTTTGCCGATGCTCTCCTTACCAAAGACGGCATACAGGACGGCTGTGACTGGAACGGCCAGCTCCGTTATCATCCCGCTACCCTGATGAGCGTTCCCGAACAGGACGGCGGCAAAAACCTTACACACAACATAGATAAAGAAGTAAGCCAGCTGCTTTCGGATATAACAAAACGCCTTGAAAAACTCCTCAGCAGATACGTGACCATCAGCATCAGCGATATCACCGATCTGATACCCGAGTTCATGTATTATGTACGCTGGGCAGCTTTTATCAATGAGCTGAAAGCAAAAGGTTTCGGCTTCTGCACGGCTTCGATCATAGAAGAAGGCCGCACCCGCATGGAGGCGGAAGGCCTTTATAATCTTAAACTGGCGGCAGCCGGTGAAATTGAAGCCAAAGACATAGTAAGCAATGATCTTGACTTTACGGACGAGCACACCGTATATCTTCTGACCGGAGCCAACCGCGGAGGCAAGACCACGATAACACAGGCAGTGGGACTTTTGTATGCTCTTGCCCAGGGCGGCATTTCCGTTCCTGCAGCAGACTTCGCTTTTCAGCCTGCAGACTGCATATATACTCACTATCCCGCTGATGAAGACAAGACTCTCGACCTTGGAAGACTCGGCGAAGAATGCCGGCGCTTTAAGGAAATCTTTGTTAACTGTACGGATAAGAGCCTGCTGCTACTGAATGAGACCTTCTCAACCACATCTTTTGAAGAAGGTTACTATATAGCTGCAGACACCGTTAAGGCTCTTCTCTGCAAAGGGATAAGAACCGTTTTCAATACACATATGCATAAACTTGCCGTGGAGATCGATAAACTTAACAGCGAGGATGTGCCCTGCAAAGCCGCTTCCCTTGTGGCTGTTTCCGATGAAAGAGAACGCACCTTTAAAGTTATTGTTGCTCCTCCTCCCGGTTCATCCTATGCGGCAGACATTGCAGTCAAATACGGTGTGACCTTTGATCAGCTAATGGCTACCTAATACCCGATCATAGAGTTCAAGTCCGAAGCTGGTGATCTCGGGTTCATGAGGTATCATCCTGTATGTTCTGCTGCCGTCCTCAAGATGTTCGGCACTTAAGAAGGCAACTTTTTCATCATCCTTCGATTCTTCATATACGCGCTGCGCAAAAGAAAGAAGATGTGTGACCGTAAATATGCTCACACCCTGTTCTTTTAACGCACGTACTATATCATAGGCTATGGCTGAGCCTTCTTTTTCCGTAGTAGTCGCAAAAGATTCGTTTAACAGGAGCAGTGAATTTTCATCCAGATTGCTGACTATCTGGTCCATCCTGCGTAATTCTTCATCAAGACGTCCGCTGTTCATGGCGCTGTCTTCACGTCTGGTAAAGTGGGCAAATATAGAAGAATACAGGCCGCTGCGGTATTCCTTCGCAGCTACCATCAGTCCGCACTGGAACATTACCTGTGCTATACCTATGCTGCGCAGGAAGGTTGATTTACCACCCTGGTTGGCACCGGTTATGATCACCAGCTGCCTGCCGTCAAGAGATCCGCTGTTTCCCACAACTTCTCCGCCCTGTTCCAGGTTCATGACTACTTCCTTAAGATCCTTATACTTAAGGCTCCCCTTACTTCCCGTAACGGGGAAACAGTAATCTATATGATAACACTGCAGATAGGATCTGATATTGATGACACCGAGATAAAATGCAGTCTGAAAACGCAGCTGGTCAAAAAACGGTCCGTAGGAAGACAGCAGCGTACTGCATACGGAGTACACATAGTATACTGCCTGGTATTCAAGTTCGGCTGCATCACCCATCATAGCCTGATCATCATAAAGCGAGATGATACCCGGTGTAAGTGAGGTAATGGTGCTTGATATCTTTGCGATGATACCTCTGGGATTTGTGTATTGTTTTACTATCGTCTCTATATGTTCAAGCTTCAGATCGCTTATCTTAAGACCATCCGTAAGGCCGCAGTCTATCTTTACTCTCGGATGATACAGAACGTAATTTCCTCTTTCTTCTTTTTTGCCTGTTGCATCAGAAAAGAAAGTCAGGTCCTTTATGATGTCCTGAAGACTGTTATCGTAATCTTCGGAAAAGTTTTCAACCAGTCTTTCATATAGTGCCGTAAAGCCTTCGGATTCAAGTCCCTCTTTGCTGTTTTCCAGCATAGTACGTACTTTTGACATGCCGTTTACGAGCAGTTTGAGTATGCGGATGTCCGTGATAAGTTTTCCTTTTGCATCACGTACTCCCATACCGTTGTTTTTTCTTCCGAGCTTTTCCCACTCTTCCAGCAGCCCGGTGGAAAATTCATAGAGTTCCGAGATAAGTGATTTCTTCTTAATGCAGTCCTGTATTATGTCCTGCCTGTATTTCACCTCTTCTTCGGTCCTGAGAGGAATCCTCATGACTTTCTTTACAGCCATTCCGAGATAAGTGTCTGCTTCACCCGATGTATCTATCTTCGTTCCCCGCAGTACACATTCCTTTTCGGCTGCCTTAAACAGCTTATCCAGCCCCAGATCTTTTGTAATGCTGTTCCAGTCATAATATGCTTTTGTGCCTTCCCATTCTTTATCGGCATACAGTAGATTTACATTCATGAAAACCTCTCCTTTAACTGTTCATAGGTGAGTCCGTATTTGTAAGCCTGCCTGTCCGTCCCGGTGATCTCACCGGCTTCGCTTCTCTCTATCTTATAGGTCTGCTTAAGTTCCTTATCCACGTTGGCTCTTATGCTCACCACCTCGGGATAGGAAGATGCCAGTTCTATAAGATGGGTCACGTATATTCCCCTGCAGTTCAGACCGATAAGGTGTTCCAGCACTCTTTTACCCATTATGTTGGCATCATAATTGGCAGCTGTAGTGAACAGCTCGTTGATCACCACAAAGGCACCTTCCTGGTCTTTTTCCATTATGGGTTTTAAACGTTCCAGTTCATCCATCAGTTTTCCGCGGCCGCTTTCTGTACTCTCTTCAACCGAAAAGTGAGTCCACAGATTGCTGTAATAAGGCAGCTGCGCTGTTTCTGCGGGAACATCAAGTCCCATCTTGCCAAGGTAGATCATCTGTCCCAGACTTCTTGCATAAGTAGTCTTTCCGCCCTGGTTAGGTCCGGTAAGTACGAAGAATCTTTCTCCGCTTCCAAGATAAGCTTCGTTTGAGATCACGTCCTTACCCTGTTCCGCATTCACAAGTTTAAGAGCAAGATCATAGAGCCCTGTAGCCATGAGTTTTTCTTCCGAGTAAACCGGAGTACAGAAAATAAAACCACGTTCCTCCATTTTCTTCTGGAACTTTGCATAAGCTAGATAATAGACCATCTCCTGCTCCAGCTCTTCTACTCCCTCATGCAGGTATTCATGATTGTTTTTGAAAAACTTATCAAGACGTTTAAAAAACTCTTTATGTTTCTTCCTGTATAATCTTATGATCTCTTCTTCGAGATTTGAAAAGACCTCACTGTCTATGAAGGGATTCGTAAACTTCTTGTCATGTCCGGGAAACAGTCCCTCCAGGAAGTCTTCAAAGTTTCCGCTTCCCTTGCCATCCGTGATCGTGATCCTCTCTTTCTCATAAGTGATCAGTACACGGAAGTCCGCTAATTCATTTCTTAAAGCCAGGGCTTCTTCTTTAAGTCTGTTATAGCTTTCTCCTGATATGCATTCACCGATAAAAGCAAGAAGACCCTTCATTCCTTCGGAAGATAAGGGAGCTTTCTCCAGCTCTTCCTTCAGTGTTTCCATCGCATCTATATAGCTGCATGCTTCCCTGAGATACCAGGCCTGTGTCTGCAGGGTCTCATAAGCCTTCTCCCCGCGCTCCGCAAAAAGCTTGCGTTCTTTTATCTTTCCGTAGTATCCCATCATCGCGGAATATACTTCGTCTTTTTTTATATCACTGTATATCTCTCTTCTGTATTCTTCAGTTTCCCTGTTTTCGGGAAAAACTTCATACAGGCTGCGTATCTCTTCTCCCCATTCAGTGCTTACTTTATCCAGTATCTGATCCAGGTTCAGATCAAGAAAGAAAACCCGGCTGTTACTCTCGCTCTCCTTTTGGATCGGAGCTGTCTTGCTTAACAGACTGAACATTTTTATACCTCTTTATTTCCACCTGTTACCCATTTACTCTATCATATAAAAACAAAAAAAACCGCTCAGATATTGCTGTCTGAGCGGTTTGGGATCTTTCCTCTTCCCTGTTTATGCCAGGTATCCTCTGTTTGCTCCGGCTCCGGAATAATCCGTATTGAGTTCGCCGGGGCCGTAGGTCATTCCCGCATAAGCCACTTCGGCATTCTGCATCAGTACCGGTGAGTCGTCATTTTCAACGCTCTTGGCATAGGCATCACGAAGTCTCTGCATGATGCTGACGGCCTCATCAACACGCTCGGTATTCTGGCGTATTGAAGCCATTATAAGTCTCCTGTCAGCAAATCTGTACAGGCTGTAGGTATTCTTTCCGATCTCCGTCTTCATGTTAAGAGAATCCATAAGTTCCAGAAGTACGTTCCTGCTGTAATCTATTGCTTTCTTGAAATCTCCGCTTCCGGGTACCGCAGCCTTAAGCTCATTCATATATTCAAGGAACATATCGTAAAGTATCACTACGAGTCCTGTCCTGTTTGCTCCTGTTATCCTCAGCATAAAATCCTGTTTCTTAGCATCTGTCATTTCCGTTTCCTCCTTTTACGTATACTGAATGTTACTGCAGAAGCTGCAGTACCATTGACGGTCTCTCATTTGCCTGTGCAAGCATGCTGGTTCCCGCCTGTGTCAGTACCTGATATGTGGTATATTCGGTCATCTCTTCTGCCATATCAACGTCCATGATACGTGAATATGCTCCGGTCATGTTTTCCTCTGTTACGGCAGTACTGTCAAGATTATGCTCCAGTCTGTTCTGATAAGCACCGAGCTTACTCCTTACCTCGTTGATGTAACTGAGTGCTCCTTTAATACTTCCGATCGCTGTCTGTGCATCATCCATGGTAAGAACATTGGTATTTACTATATCCATGGTCTTCAGCGATACGGTAGGTATCTGCATAGCCAGTTCCTGTCCTTCGTTAGCTCCGGTCTGGATCTTCATGGCACCTATTCCGGTGATATCAATGTTCACTGCCGAGGTAGGAAGGTTGTCCGGATCTATTGCTATATCCATTTCAAATCCGCTGAGTCCGCGGAGTCTGATGGTCTCTCCCGATTCGCTGAGTGTAGCTTTTACATCCCTGTTCTGGAATCCGGTGGAAGTAACATCCACTTCACCTACACTCTGAAGCTGGTTATATATTGCAGTTACATCAAGTTCGTAATCTCCTGCGGGTACATCCGCATTGTAATACTGAACCTTTACATTCTTGTCATCTGTGTAGCCCTTCAGATCGAAGTTGCCGTTCAGCAGCGGCTGTCCGTTAAACTCGGTCTGCTCCGATATACGGGTGATCTCCTCTTTAAGCTGCTGTATCTCTTTATCGATGATCGCTCTGTCATCATCTGTCTTGGTATCTGTTCCGGCCTGTACGGCAAGCTCACTCATACGCTGGATTATGGAAGATATCTCGCTTAAAGCGCCGTCAGCGGTCTCAACCACCGATATACCGTCGTTGGTATTGTTTGAACCGACACCCAGACCGCGCACCTGGGAATTCATCCTGTGCCCGATAGCCATGCCTGCAGGGTTGTCCTGCGCTTCATTAACTTTTAATCCTGATGAAAGACGACGAAGTGATCTGTTCAGCAGATCGTCGTTCTGATTAAGATTCTTGTTTGCGATGACGGCGGCGGTGTTAAAATTGATCCTCATGATAATACCCTCTTCTTTCCGCCGTCCGTGGCTCTTAGATCTTCCGTGATGCTTTTATCCTTCACTCATGCAGCTTATGAATATCTTAGCTGTTTTATACAAAGCTGCAGTATTTATTCCGTTATCTATTACATCGGCATTTCTCTGCGGAATATTTAGCCCGATCCCTTCAGAAAGCACAAAGGACAGTTCCGTAAGCTCTATACCCTCGACGGAAAGCCTTTCTTTCAGCACTTCTTCGCGTTTGGAAGCAGCATCCACGCCTTCCTTCTCATTTCCGGCTACCAGACCGCTGATACCCCCCTGCTCCGCAGTAAATCTGGCTCTCAGACGTCCTGCTGCCGGGCTGTCCATATTTATCTCAACATTGGCCCGAACCGAACTCTCATGTATTATGCGGACATTGACGGTGCTCTCTTCTCCGCCTATGCTCATGGGTATCTCGTAGCTTTCTTCCCTGCAGAGGGTTCCGGCAATGCTTAACTGCTTAAGAGCGGAGGTAAAACGTCTGATATCAAGAGGCTCTGCACTCTCGGTCACGGCCTCTTCTATCATGCTCTCGGACAGTTCCACCATGCGCATATATGCTTCCTGTGCACTTTCTGCTCCGGTAAAGGAGTCAAGCACTCCTTCCCTGACTTCATTAAATCTTTCAAGCAGATCTTCCTCAAGATCAGACTTATCTTCAAGCGGTTTTACGGACTCGCTGCTTACACTGCCGTCTTTTCCGGTACGTCTGCGCCTTTCGGCTATCCCCACAGCCGTTCTGGCCAGATCAAAAGCTCCTCCGCGGCTGGTCTTCAGCTCCTGATAAGCCGTTACACTCTCGGCTGAAGGAGTGATCCCAAGGTTCATGAGCTCTGTATATACCCTCTCGGGCGCGTTTGCCGCTTCTTCCAGCATTTCCGCGGTATTCAGATAATCGCCTGCAGCATAGGCTGTTGCTATCTGTTCGTCTATATCATTGACCACAGCGCTTTCCATACCCCTGAAAGCATCATCGACGCTGACATCCATGCCCTTATCACGCATGCTCCTGACTGCGGTCATCAGGTTTTCGAAACTGATCTCACTTCCCTGATTGATAAGGCTTCCTATGGCTGCGCCGTCTTTTTTGCTGATCTGGTGAAGCATACGGTATATGCCTATATAGGATTCCTTTTCTTCGGAGGTGATCCTGTGACGGTTCTCAAGCTTCACGAGATATTCGCTGTATCTTTCACCCGAAGGACCTGCCTCTGCAAGGCGTTTATCCAGCTCTTCCATGGAAAGTTTCATCGGATTCACACCCTGTCTTATCATCCTCAGGGTTTCTTCGGGGGTCATCCTCTCTATTATACGGTCCACCGTAGCCACGGCAGACTTAACCGCATTTATGTTCTCCTGACTCAGCTCCATGGAGTTATAACCCAGGATACGTACGGCTCTGGCGTTTTCATCGGTATTCTCTATGCCGAGTTCCTCCATCAGCGAAGATGCATGCCTGAAAGCCTCTCCTATGCTGTCTCCGAGGTCCGGACGTACTTCGGTCATCATGGTCTCATAGAGGCTGCCTGCCATATCCAGACGGGCCTTCAGGCTTCTGCCCGCTTCGGCATATTCCTGGGTGGTGATCTGTGCTTCCAGACTGAATTCCGCTGTAAGGCTCTCACGCCTCATTATCATATCGCCGGCTGTCATCAGCGGCAGGCCGGGCAGTTCTTCTATATTCCGGAGAGTCTCCTTAAACCAGTCCTCTCTCTCATCTGCTTCCTTGGCATCCTTTGTACCGAACATGGACTTTTTAAGCTCGGTTTCCGCCTTTTTAAGTGAATCCACCAGATCGGAAAGTTCCAGGGTATCAAGGCTCATGCCGCTCTTTAAGAGCATATACGAGCTTTCAACGGTCATGGAAAGCCTTGCCTCTTCCAGCTGCCTGCGGGCACTGATGCTCACTTTTTCCACCTTTACGGATACATTTATGCTTATCCTCAGCTGTGAAGCCCTGAGATTCCTTATATTCAGTTTCTTTCCCTCTGCTGCGGTCAGATCTGCCGCTTCATCGGTAAAAGACTTAACTTCGTCGGTCAGCGCCACTGCCTTATCAAGCAGGGTTCCTTCTTCGGTGAGCAGGGCCTTGCCTGCTCCCACACCGTCACTTATGCCGTTAACGGCTGCTTTTGCAGCTGCTTCGGGACTTATGGGCGTCTTAAGCTCATCAAGCTTAAGCATTGCGGTAAAACTTTCCTCCGTAAGAGGAAGGCCCCTTTCTATCATCCTTTCAGCCAGAGCTATGCTGCTTTCATCAGCTTCAGCCCCGCTTCTTTCTATCACATCCCGTATCTGGGCCCGGAGTGCTTCATTATCCATATCTTTAACCGAAGCTGCTTCTGCCACATAAGCACCTTCCGCAAAAAATCCGCCGGCCGCATTTCCCATGCTGCCTGCGTTTGCAGCCAGATACAGATTATCCGTGGTGGGAGGCAGCTCGTTTCTTACCATATACATACGGGCATCTTCACTGAGTTCGCCGATGGATACAGCCTTCTCAACGGTCCTCTGCACATCGTTTAAGCTGTCCTTTTCTGCCTTCAGTCCCGCTTCCTTAAAAGCTGCGCTTATCTCCTCTGCATATGCCTTCGAACCCGTGATCTCCTCAAGAGTCTCAGCATCCAGATCATCATTGTAACCGCTTATGACCTTTCCCGACTTAGCCATCTCAGCCTTGATCCTGTCGGTAATGTTCACGGCGTCTTCGGGCTCTATGCTTCCTATATCATAGCCCTCTTCCTTCATCTTTCCGAAGGCTTCGGGGCTTAAGGTATTTGCCATCACTGTCATGAAATTCTTGCGGTTTTTGGCATCGGTCTCTATCCCGCCATCGGGGATCATGCTGTGCTTCTCGGCGTAAGCACCGAACATCCCGTTCCTTCCGTCATCACGCACAAAAGAAGCGGCAGCCGTCGCCCCCTCCTTCGCAGTCCTGATCATATTTACCGGACTCTGCGATTCCGTAGCAAACGCTCCCGCTTTCATTATATTTTCATCTATTGTATTAATGTTCATGGTAACCCTCCTGACCTCACATCTTATTTTTCGACAGAAATCAGCAGAATCTTTAATTCCCTCTTCTTTTCTTAACCATACACTTAGGATCAGTCCGATATTATCCGTATATCATTCACACATTCCTTCAGAAGAAAGGTACAGAAATACGGGAGAGTGAGCAGATCGTTATCATAGCCGATATTGTTGAGGGATAGTTTAATACCACATTTGATATCTGCATATTTATCATTTCTTATCAGGCTTCTCATTGACTGGGATTGCCCTGAACGGGCTTTTACTTCAAGAGGAATAAGTTTATTTCTGTTTCTGATAAAGAAATCTTCTTCCAATGTCCCATCTTCTCTCTTATAGTAAAACAGCGGGTATCCCTGCTTATACAGTGCTTCTCCTACTATGCTTTCATATAAGGCGCCCTTATAGATTCCCAGGTTTTTATTAGCACGCAGATCCTCCTGGGATTCATCGTCAAGCATTGAAGTCAGTATCCCTGTATCGCTATAGTATAGTTTAAACCTGGTATCATCATAGTTTCCCTTCAGTGGAAGCTCGGGGAATCCAAGACAATAGCATTTGACCACTATACCGGCATCCTGCAGCCAGTCTATGCAACCGGCATAATCACGGAACTTGGCACCGCTTGCAACTTTTGATATCTGATATTTCTTGTTTTCTTTTGCAAGCTGCGCCGGTATTGAATCAAATACTCTTGTTATCCTTGTCTGATCAGCACCGTCTGCATATTTCCTGATATCCTCCCTGTAGGCAGCAACTATCTGTTTCTGTAATTCATGTGTACCCGAAAACGATCTCGTTTCTATATACTTTGATACCACTTCCGGCATACCGCCCGTTATCGCATAATCCAGAAACAGCGATGTTAGCGTATTCATCGTTGTTTCATTGAAAGGTCTGATGTCCTTGATATGTTGCAGCAGATCGGTTTTCAGAGAATCATCGTATCCTCTTGCCCACAAGAATTCTTCAAAATCAAGAGAATACATATCATATTCCGTTTTATAACCGACACTGACACTCTCTATCTGCTTGTAATTAATACCAAGCAAAGAACCGCTGCATATTACATCAAAACGGCCATCCATAGAAAAAAACTTAAGTGCGGTGGTTATATCAGGATATGACTGTATCTCATCAAAAAAGATCAGTGTTTTGTTTGGTATAAATTTAATTGACGGTTCGATCCTGCTTATATTTCTGATTATCTCGTCCGGACCATATCCGTCTTCCAGGATGCTTCGAAATCTTTTCTGTTCGATTAAATTAATTTCCACTATATTCTCATAGTGTTCATCTGCAAAGCGTCTTATGGATCTCGTTTTTCCTATCTGTCTGGCACCTTTTATTATCAATGGCTTCTTATCAGTTTTCGTAAACCAGTTGTCCAGATACAGATCGATCTTTCGCTTAAGGTATGGCATATATCTTCCCTCAAAATAACTGTTTTTCTGTATTATATGCCTTTTGGGGCAGTACGGTCAACTATTTTTTGAGCCATTTTTTAGTTGTGCGCACTGTTTTTTTGAGCCATTTCGTACATTATCAACTATTTTTTGAGCCATTTTCTCTATTTGTGCACTATTTTTTGAGCCATTAATTTACATAACATATCCGGTCGCTCCCCTTGGTTCACTATGATACTGCGTAGTACAGAAGACGATCAAGGCCCTGCGATTGAGGGCGGCACTTAGCAAGAACGAGCAGCATATGCCCGACGCAGCAACTTCCCGAAGGGAACGTTGCGAGTTAGGGCATAGCTCTGCTGCGAAGTTTGAGCTTAGTGAGCGCCCGGCTTAGCAAGGGCCTGATCGTCTTCTGTACTGAGCAACTGAAAAAACCCACGGGGAACGACCCGTGGGTTAGAAGCATAGCTAAATGACTATGATCAGAAACTGTATATTACCGCGCCATAAGCCGGCAGATTGAAGGTGATCGCGAATTTCTGGTTGTCGCAGTCATGCTCCTGTGCCTTCAGCTCTTCGGGAAGCTTGGCTCCGTTGCCGGCGAATCTGGTCTCATCCGAATTGAGCACCAGCTTGTACTTTCCTTTCTTCGGCACGCCTACCATATAATCGTCTCTTGCGATCGGTGTCATATTGAGAACAAAGAGCATATTGTTCTTGCCGTCCGCAGACATTCTCACAAAGCTGTAGGTCGATCTGTAGGAATCATTTGCATTTATCCACTCAAAACCATCCCAGCTGTCATCCAGTTCATACAGGCAGGGATTCTTTCTGTAGAGTTCAAGCAGGGTCTTAACATACTCAAGCATTCCTTTGTTCAGGTTATTGTCCAAAAGGAACCAGTCGAGTTCTCTCTTCTCACTCCATTCACGCTCCTGGGCAAAATCCTGTCCCATGAACAGCAGCTTCTTGCCTGCATGTCCGAACATGAAAGCATAGCCTACACGGAGGTTCGCATATTTATCTACCTGATAGCCGGGCATCTTGTTTACCATGGAGCATTTCAGGTGTACCACCTCGTCATGTGAGAGGGGCATGATATACTTCTCTGCGCAGTTATAACTCATCGCAAAGGTCATCTTGTTGTGATTGTCCTTGCGGAAATAAGGATCCAGCTTCATGTAGTCACAGAAGTCGTGCATCCAGCCCATGTTCCACTTAAAGGTGAAACCGAGACCGTCCTCTTCGGGAGCTGCCGTAACTTTGGGCCATGCTGTCGATTCCTCTGCTATAGTCATGGTTCCGTTCTTCATGCCTCTGATCACACTGTTCAGATGGCGGAAGAATTCTATGGCATCCAGGTTCTCATTGCCGCCATATTTATTGGCTACCCACTGTCCGTCTTTCTTTCCGTAATCCAGATAGAGCATTGATGCAACGGCATCAACCCTGAGTCCGTCTATATGGAACTCTCTGATCCAGTAGAGTGCATTGCCTATAAGGAAATTCCTGACCTCTGTCTTGGAATAGTTGAATATCTTCGTACCCCAGTCGGGATGCTCACCCAGCCTGCTGTCCGGATGCTCGTAAAGAGGCTCGCCGTCAAAGTCTGCAAGTCCGAAGGCATCCCTCGGGAAATGTGCGGGAACCCAGTCCAATATAACACCCACACCCATCTTATGAAGCTTGTTCACGAGATAAGCGAAATCTTCGGGTGTACCGTATCTTGAAGTGGGCGCATAGTATCCGGTCACCTGATAACCCCAGCTGCCGTCAAAAGGATGTTCGGCGATGCCCATGAGTTCCACGTGGGTATATTTCATCTTTGAGAGATATTCGCATATACGGTCAGCGAATTCCCTGTAAGTATAGAAACCGTCCTCTGTTCCGTCGGGATGTTTCATCCATGAACCGATGTGGCATTCATAGATGGCCAGAGGTTCCTGGAAATAGGTCTTGCCCTGGCGCACGCTCATCCACTCATCATCGGACCATTTCAGTTTATTGATATTATAGACTTTCGAAGCCGTACCGGGACGAAGCTCTGCCCAGTTTGCAAAAGGATCGGCTTTATATATGCCCTCTCCCGAAGCTGTGGTGATATAGAACTTGTAAAGATCGCCTTCCTTCACATCAGGTATGAAGGCACTGTAGATACCGCCTTCTCCCAGCTTCCTCATGGGATTGGCGTAAGTATCCCAGCCGTTGAACGAACCTACCACATGAACTTCACGGGCATGAGGAGCCCAAACAGCAAAAAAGACGCCCTTCTTGCCGTCTTTAGTGCAGGGGTGAGCCCCCAGTTTCTTATAAATATCATAATGAGTTCCCTGACCAAACACGTACTGGTCAGCTTCTGAAATGAAAATTGTCTCTTCCTGAAGGGTATGTATCTCCTTCTCCGTCTTCTTTGATGCCATCTTGTAACCTCCATTGGTATAGCTTTAACCACCACCCATTATTGTACCAAAACAGCACCATATTGTCAAAAATTACTCGAAGTCCTTCTCCCTCAGAATGATCATATCTTCGTAGTCATACCTCTTGCCGCCTATTATGTTAAAGAAGGTTGAAATGCGGGGCTTTGAGGAATGTTCGATGGCTGCTTCCACTATGTCTTCGATCTCTGCGGTGGTCACATTATGCTCACCTATCTGCAGCTCGGAGATACGCTGGTGAAGCGCAAGCACACCTCTCTCTTCATCTATCTTATACTCTCTGGAATATGCATACTTCTTGGCATATTCAACCAGTGCATTGTTGTTCATCGGGATGATATCCACTCTGGTATTGAAATAGCCGGTGATCATCTCATATGTCTCTATCAGCCTGTCCATATTCTTCCGGTTGTCCATCAGGATCACCAGGATACCGTCAGGATAGGATTCCAGAACACTTGTGAGTTTTTCCAGTGTAGCCTTCTTCAGTTCGCCTGCCTTCTCTATGAGCAGCGCACCGTAAGCCAGCTGGTTTAAGAGCGAAGGTATATCCTTGTTGTTCAGCTTGGTACCGCTGATCTTGGCAACGCGGGATGATACAAAATTGCTGTCGATCATCTGCATCTCTTTAACAAGAGCCTTGGCCAGATCCACGTTCATGCCGGTGGATTCACCCGTAACGATAATGTTTCCGACATAGCTTGTAAGGCTTATCTGATCTATGGTATCAAGTATCTGGTCTCTCATCTTCCTTGAGTACAGGAAGTTTTCAAAGAGCCTCTGCTCATCAACACTTAAGTCGTTCTCATACTCTTCGGCATGATAATCATCATCCATCTCATCGGCAGTCTCGAGACTCCTGCGATCCGCATCAGCTTCAAGAGCTCCCTCTATATCGCTGAGATCACCGGTGTTATACTCTTCACCGTAATAATCCTCGCTGTATTCCTGCTGATCATCATACTCTCCGTCATAATCGCCGTACTCTTCATCTTCATAGCCGGCTTCTTCATCATACTCTCCGGAGTCTTCGTAATCGCCTTCATAATCTTCTTCGGGATAATCTTCGGAGTCGTAATTTTCTTCGCCTTCATACTCTCCGTCGTAATCCTCGTCATAGTCTTCGTCTTCGCCGGCTGCTTCTTCATCATAGCCTTCATCATCAAAGACTGCGCTCTCGGCTTTTTCTACCTCGCCAAGGTCGGGAAGGGTTGCTGTATTTACGAGACCTTCGGCTGCTTCGGAAGCCACATCCACAAAGACGCTCGGAGTATCGTTCTTCTCAGCCTCGTCATATTCTTCTTCAGCCAGGGCCTCTTCTCTTTCCTTATCGGCTTTGATGGATGCATCCACCTCATCCCAGATAGAACCCTGCTTCTGATTGAAGATCACACCTGTCCTTGTCTTCAGCTTTTCCACTACAGGCTTTGCCAGAGGCATATCACCGGCTGCAACTTCTTCAACGCTTCTGAGTTCTATATCATTTGCCTCATACATCTCGGAGAACATACGCTGTTCTTCCTCGATATCCTGTATCAGGCTGTTTTT
This sequence comes from Lachnospiraceae bacterium, assembly GCA_024687205.1. Classification (GTDB taxonomy): domain Bacteria; phylum Bacillota; class Clostridia; order Lachnospirales; family Lachnospiraceae; genus NK4A136. Next base: position 35,955 of record JAILES010000064.1, on the reverse strand, counting down.
CTTCTTATCATCATAGCCTCTGAAGATGGGACCTGTGGATTCCTTTATCTTCCTTTCGGTCTCTTTTCTTATCTCTTCGTTGCGTAGCTTTTTCTTTTCTTCCCAGCTTGAGAGATATTCATCCATATGTATCTGGCCGGTGATCTGTATATCGGGTTCGATACCGGGTGCCAGGGCAAGCTCTATCTGGCCGTTGTCATCGAACCTCAGCATATCATCAAAACTTGCGGGAGCTTTCACCTTGGTGCGTTTCTCTTTAGCCTTTGCTTCCTCTTCTTCCTTCTTCTGTTTTTCCTCTTTTTCCTCACGAACTACTTCGGCAGCAAGCTCGTGCATGCCCTCATACTCCGGATTGGTATTGCTGGGAGGATCGTCTATAACAATATCAGCTGTCTTATCTTCAAAGAAGAGCTCATCTCCGTTATCCGCGCTTTCTCCGGTCTCGGGACGTATATCATCCATAGACTCCAGACGCGGAGCCTCTTCTTCCTCTTTCTCTTCTTTCACGTCCTCTTTATTCTCACTCTTGAATAAAGCCGCCTTGGATATAGTCTTGTGATCTATGAAAGTCGTATTATCCACATACTCGGTATCATCCACTTCGGGATAAGGCAGGTCATCCGGCTCTTCTGCCAGTTCTTCCGATTCAAAATCGCTGTCATAGCCTTCATCGCCGTTTTCGGCATCCTCTTCGACAGCTTCCTCTCCGGCATACCCTTCCTCTGCGGAGTCTTCCGTGTATTCGGCATTTTCTTCATAATAGGCTTCTTCGCCTTCAACGTAATTACCGTCCTCATCGTAGTAGCCGCCGTCACCTTCTACGTAATTGCCGTCTTCATCGTAATAACCTTCGCCTTCAACGTAATTACCGTCTTCATCGTAGTAGCCGCCGTCGCCTTCTACGTAATTGCCGTCTTCATCGTAGTAGCCGCCGTCACCTTCTACGTAATTGCCGTCTTCATCATAATAGCCGCCGTCTTCGGTGTATTCCTCCTCCGGCTCCTCTTCTTCCTCATCAAGCATGGGCTTCATTATATGTCTGGTAATACGCTCGTTCTTATCATTCTCTTCCTCTTCCATGAATTCTCTCATGCTTTCCGCAAGAGCCTTCTGAAGATTGATGGTATTGAACTTGCTCATATCGATGGTCTTTACATGGAAATCTATATCACCGAGTTCCGGATTGACACCGGGCTCAGCGGATTCCGTGGTATACTCATCGCTTTCGTATGCTTCTATCTCTTCCTTATAATCATCACGTGCATTGTAGATCGCCTGCTGCTCGGGAGTAAGCCGTGCATGCAGCATCTTCAGTTCCATGGCCTTGATAACGAAGGGACCGTCACCAAACCAGGTGATCAGTTCGTTACAGGTCTCAACGCACTTGGTACCAAGACCTATCCTGTGATAAAGATAAGCCAGCTGATAAGCCCACTCTTCCCTGTAATCCTTGCGGCACAGATCCTCCAGCAGGGCTATCCTGTCATCATAAGGTGCATCGATCAGTTCCAGTATCTTATATTGAAGGATATATACACCCGTATCGTTGGGCGCCATCTTTCGAAAGATGGTAAGAAATTCCATCGCCTTTACTTTGTCGCCGAGCTCTATGTAGAGTTCGGAAAGGCTGTATACTATGCTTCTTCTCTTGGGACTTCTGTCGTACGCCAGGAGCATCAGCTCCAGTGCTTCTTCATAGCGACGGTTTATCTTATAAAGGTCGCTTATGCTCATGAGTTTCGAGACACTTTTCGCTCTTCTCCAGTCAATGGTGTCGGCTATCTCAACCGCTTCCCTGAACTGCTCATTCTCGATCAGAGTCTTTATCTCTTCAGAGCATATCTTATATTCCTGCGCATTCACGTTTATATCTTCCCCCTGTAACACCGTCAGACGGTACATTTAGCCTATTATTTTTCCATATTACTACATCTTGTGATTTTATCACAGCAGCATAAACATGTAAAGGGTATTATCGCTACTATTTGGCTGTCAAAAGGTCTGATAAACGGGCAAATTGACCGATATCCAGCACTTCTCCCCTTATCCTCTCGTCAAGGCCCATTTCCTTCAGCGCATCTGCCACCTGCTCCCTTGTAAAACCGAGCTCACTGCTGCCGCTTATGGCATTCGGCAGCGTCTTCCTGCGCTGGTTAAAAGCTGCCCTGATCAGAGCGAACATCAGCTTCTCGTCTTTTACCTTTATGTCGGGTCTGTCGTACAGATCCAGCCTGATCACGCTGGAATCCACATTGGGTCTTGGTATAAAGCATTCCGGTCCCACGGTCATGACCCTTACGGGCTTTGCCCTGTACTGCACGGCCAGCGAAAGTGCTCCGCACTCCTTAGTGCCCGCGCCTGCTTCCATGCGGTCTGCCACTTCCTTCTGAACCATGACGGTAATGCTCTTCAGCTTGAGCTCACCTTCCAGCAATCTCATTATGATCGGCGTGGTTATATAATAAGGGAGATTTGCGACCACTATCGCCCCCTCACCCGTGAGCTTCAGCAGGTCCTCGTCACTGAGTTTCATCACATCGGTGAATACCGTGGTAACATTGTCAAACTCCGAAAGCGTTTCCCTGAGTATGGGCTCCAGCGAGCTGTCTATCTCTACCGCGACAACCTTTCCTGCCCTGGCTGCCAGTTCCACGGTCATCGCGCCCGCACCCGGGCCTATCTCCAGTACCGTATCCCCGGGCCCTGCTCCCGACGAATCCACTATCTTCTCAACTATCGAAGGATCCGTCAGAAAGTTCTGTCCGAATTTCTTTCTGAAAGTGAAATCGTATTTTTTTATCAGCTCTCCGGTTTTTGACATATCTTCTCCGCTCCGGCTTCTTCCCTTAACTTATTGACCGCCTCTGTGATCTTAAAAATGCTGAGTGAATCATTCCTGCCTTTATTCCCGAAAACCGGCATATAGGGAGCATCGCTCTCAACAAGTATGCTCTCTGCCGGAACCGAGACTGCGACCTTCTTTATCTTTGCGGCTTCCGGCCTCGTTATGACCGTACCTATACCTATCTTCCATCCCAGTGCCACACACTGCGCCGCCACTTCGGCCGAATAGGCAAAGCCGTGCAGCAGTCCCGTTACCGTCTTATGTGCCCGCAGAAGCCTCAGTGTATCCTCTGCGGCATCAAGGGAATGGACCACCGCAGGCAGGCCGTACTCTTCACACATACACAGCTGTGCTTCGAAAACTTCCCTCTGGCGTTTTCTTACAGCCTCATCTTTTATTCCCCTGTAATCCAGACCGCATTCTCCGACGGCTGCAGCCTTTCCGCTTTTCAGCAGTTCTTCAAGTCCCTGCAGCTCATCTTCCCATACTCCTTCTATATATAAGGGATGCAGACCTGCTGCCACGCTGATCTCCGGATACACATCGCCTTTATATCTTTCTGCCGTTTCAAGCGCGGCAAGGCTGCCGGCCATATTCTCGCCGGCTTCAAAGATCCTTTTGATGCCCTTATTTTTCAGGAGTTTCAGTACTTCTTCCCTGTCGTCATCAAAAGCCTTATCATGATAATGTGCATGCGCATCAAACAAGAATAAAACCTCTTAAATTTTTTTTAAAAAAGACTTGCATTTTGAAAATCATTATAATATAATATCACTTGCGTGTAAAGAAAGGGCACCGCTAGCTCAGTTGGTAGAGCACCTGACTCTTAATCAGGGTGTCCAGGGTTCGAGCCCCTGGCGGTGCATGAAAGTTCGTTTTTGGGAATACTCCCGGGGACGGGCTTTTTTGTTAGCTTTAGTGACCGTCCCCGATACTTTTTCTTCTATTTCATAAGTGTCTGCGGCATTCCTCCTTTATGTAACCATTGGTTGCTATGCATAATTGCTCATTTTGCGCAATCGGTTGCTCTTTGTGATGTTAAAAATTCAATGATTTACTGTCCATACGGAGTCTGTTCCGCTCACTGTGTCGATCCCTTAAGCGTCACTTCATAGCCAAGCAGCTGGCGCTTTTCGGCCTTTTTACCGTTGATGACATCCATCAGCGTCTCACAGGCTCTCATCCCCAGTTCCAGAGGATCATACTTAAGAGCTGTGATCTGAGGTTTATAATTCTCCAGCAGTTTGCTGTCATAGAAGCTGGCTACCTTTATTCCCGAAGGTACTTCCACTTCCAGATCCTTAAGTGATTCCATTACCATCTGGCATATACGGTCGTCTTCGCATACTATGCAGTCTGCCCCGGAGGATACGGTCTCCGTAACGGACCTCTTCACTTTTTCATAATCATCGCAATCCATATATATCTGGGTGCGTACACCGGTCATGCCTTCCTTAAAGCCCCTGAGCCTGCTGTCTGTGACCACCAGTTCCGTATCTCCGCCTATGAAAGCGACCTTCTTCACACCTTTCATCTTCAGTATCGATGCCAGTTCCCTGCAGGCAGAGATATGGTCGTTATCCACCTGTATCACTCCGGGTTCTTCCGTGGATCCCACCACAACGAAGGGCAGCCTGCTCGCTTTGAGATAAGCTATCGCGGCATCCTTATACAGAGTCCTGCCGAGTATCACACCGTCAACCTTATGGTTCTCGGTTATACGCTTAAGACCGGAGATATCGCCTTCTCCGATGGTGGTGATCAGCACATCATAGTCTGCTTTTATCGCAGTGTTGATCACGCCCTGGAGGCAGCGCTGATAGAAATACAGAGAGGTCATGTAATCGTTGCCGGGTACCACCCAGCCTACGTTAAAAGTCCTGGATTCACTGAGTCCTTTTGCCATGGGATTAGGACGGTAGTTGCTCTTTTCAATATAATCCAGCACTTTTTGCCTGGTATCGGCGCTTATCCTTCCCTTTCCGGATATTGCCCTGGATACCGTGGATTTTGAGATCTTCAGATCTCTTGCCACATCATCGATTGTCTTTGCTTTTCCGTTGTCCATTATCTCAACCTGTTTAATCTCATTTTTGCGCAAACGGTTGCGCCCTAAACTGAACTATAACAGATTGCATAAAAAAAAGCAAGCCCTGTTCTGCTTTGGGGTCATTGGCACTCTTTTCCGAGGGCTTCAGCAAGTTCATAGAGGGTCCAGTTAAGATTCACGGGCGTTATGACGGCTTTCCTTTTGATGCTCTCAAGACCTGTTGCGTTATAGGCTTCAAGAAAACTGTCAAGCGAGCTGTCATCTATCCCGAAGAAAAGCAGTATCTCAGGAAGTGCGTATAATGCAGGCGCCGCTGTGTGTGCTCCGTTCTTACCCACAGACACTCCGCAGATCGCAGCCACAGTCCTGTTCAGGTCGGAGCCTTTAATGTTGTGCATTTCTATCTTCAGTGTCTTACAGATATTTTCCAAAGCAGCCTTCTTACCGGCATCACCTGTGTGTATGTAAATCTTCTTCATGGTTTTCCTGACCTTTCTTATCGTGTAAGTCTTTCAGGTATCCTTCCGATAGCTATACTCTATGATGGGAAGCCATATCCTTTATCAGGCATATAAGGATCCCTATGACCGACAGCAACAAAAGCCCGGCGCAGATGCTTCTCAGGTTTTTGATCTTCTTCGATATGCTAATGAATTCTTCTGATTCATAAACTGGCACGAAAGAAACCAGAGTGTTTTTATCCGCTTCGTAAGCTTCAAGTTCTTTAAGCTTTTCCTTTGTTTCATTTATCTTAGCTTCGCTGTCATCAAGCTCCTGCTCGGCTTCACGCAGGGCATCGCTTTCGATTTCAAGAGCTTCCGTTTCGTCATTCAGATAAGAATACTTTTGATCCAGTTCGTCATACTTCTCCTGCAGCGCATCGGCTCTGCTCTGCAGGGCGGTGGCTCTTGCTTTCAGATCTGGCGGCAGAAGTACCAGTATCTCCGGCGATAATTCGTTCTCATTATTCTCTATCTCGGTATAATCCCTGATGGCACCGCTGGAAATAAGATACGCGAATATCTCTCTCATCAGCACTTCCCTTGTGCTCTGAACTTTAACGGCTTCTTCCTGCAGTTCTCCGTTTTCTATCGCATAGGGTTCGGCTTTTCTGTCCGCTTCTTCACTCTTCAGATCAAATTCTTCCTGCCTCTTCTTTAAATCTTCAGCCTTCGCCTGCATCTCATCCAGATACTGCTGCCACTGTTCCTTACTGCTTTCGGCCAGATCAGCCTCAAGCGCATCAGCTGTCATGCCTCCTGTTTCGGAGAGAGTCGTAAGTTTAGCTTTGAGCTTTTCCGCAAGCTCTTTTTCTTTTTCCTCATCTGCAGGTTCTTCCCTGTAAGCGAAAGCATAACGGCAGCTGTCCTGCTTATACAGGGTGATGCCCTCTTTGCCGAAAGCATATAAAAGCTTATCCGATGGTTCATGCTCCAGTTCAAAACAGCCGTCTGTGGTGATCCTCTCACGGCGGCTTTCTTTCAGGCCCTTCTCTATGCTGTCACCGAAAAGAAAAAAGCCCCCGGCGATAACAGAAACTGTTATCAGGAGGACTATTATATGGGTTTTGGGAATGCGCGGTTTATTCATTTTTTTATAACTCGTCATTTTTACTTGCATGCAGGGCATGCAAGTAAAAATGACAGCTCACACTGTCATTTTCAGAGAAGGTATTTCTTTCTTATGGGGTTATAGCAAAAACTATATAATGTATTGGGGGTTACAATAAGCATTATAGCAGATAATGCATGTTAGTCTATTCGCTAATCTAACAAATATAATAATTTACTTACACTTTTTTTGTCATTTCTACACAAAAAGTGCTTCGAACTCCTCCCTGCTGATCCTTTCCTTCTCTATCAGAAGGGCTGCACACTTATGAAGTACTTCCATATTCTCCTCGAGAAGCTGCTTAGCAGCCGCATAGGCCTCGTCTATGAGCTTCTTGACTGCATTGTCTATCTCAGATGATTTTGACTCGCTGATGCTCTTTGCGTGGGCCAGATCACGTCCTATGAAAACTTCTTCCTCGCTGTCTTCGTAATTGATCATGCCGAGTTCCGACATGCCGTAACGTGTCACCATGCTCCTTGCTGTCTTAGTCGCACTCTTTATATCACCCGAAGCTCCGGTGGTCACATCACCTATCACCAGCTCCTCAGCAATACGTCCGCCGAGAGTCACCATCAGTTCCTGACGGAGCTGCTCTTTGGTCATATACATCTCATCCTTATCGGGAAGAGGCATGGTATAACCCGCAGCACCCACACCTGTAGGTATTATGGATACGGTATAAACCGGCCCCACCAGCGGCAGCACATGGAAAAGTATCGCGTGTCCCGATTCATGATAAGCAGTGATCCTCTTTTCCTTATCGGAGATCACACGGCTGGTCTTCTCGGTTCCGATGCCCACTTTGATAAAGGACTTCCTGATATCCTCGGAAGTGATATATTTCCTGTCATCTCTTGCAGCCTTTATAGCTGCCTCATTCAGAAGGTTCTCAAGATCGGCTCCGGTGAAACCTGAAGTGGTCCTTGCGATATCCTCAAGCTTTATATCCTCTGCAAGATTCTTGTTCCTTGCATGTACTCCGAGTATCTCTTCCCTGCCCTTTACATCGGGCGGTGATACGGTTATCTTCCTGTCAAACCTTCCCGGACGTAAGATAGCGGGATCCAGTATATCCACACGGTTTGTGGCTGCCATCACTATGATGCCTTCATTTACTCCGAAACCGTCCATCTCTACAAGCATCTGGTTCAGGGTCTGCTCTCTTTCATCATGGCCTCCGCCCATACCTGTTCCTCTGCGTCTTGCGACCGCATCTATCTCATCTATGAACACGATGCAGGGCGAATTCTTTTTTGCTTCCGCAAACAGATCCCTTACTCTGGATGCACCGACACCGACGAACATCTCCACGAAATCCGAACCCGATATTGAAAAGAAAGGAACGCCTGCTTCTCCGGCAACGGCTTTTGCAAGCAGGGTCTTTCCTGTACCGGGACGGCCTTCCAGCAGTATTCCCTTGGGTATGCGCGCACCTGCTTCGGTGAATTTGTTCGGTGCCTTCAGGAAATCCACCAGTTCTTCAAGATCATCTTTCTCTTCTTTAAGACCCGCAACATCTTTAAAAGTAGTACCGCTGTCGGTCACCATCTGTGCACGGCTCTTTCCGAAGTTCATCATCCGTGCACCGGCTCCGCCGCCCGCATTCTGATTGTTCTGCATTGCAGAAAAGAAGAACACGAAAAGTATGATCAGCAAAAGATAAGGCAGTACATATTCAAGGAACCAGTTATCCTTCGGTACATCCCTTATCACTGTCTCTATCCCGTTCTTTGTCGTTATGTCTTCGATCTCGGTCACATCCGTAACGCTGAAATCAAAACCCGTACCGTCTCTTTTCAGCACTCTTACGGAACCTGTGGGAACTTCCCTGTTCTGCACTATGGTCACGGATATCACTTCATCCTTTGCCAGGGCTGTATCGAATTCCGCTCTGGTATGGACGTTGGTCTGCTTTGAATAAAGCCCCAGCCAGATAGCCGCTGCCACCAGTAACATTATCAGGAAAAAATACGCTCCCGTTCCTGCTCTGTTTCTCAAATCTTTAATCCTCCACTACTCCGATATACGGCAGATTCCTGTATTTCTGTGCGTAATCCAGACCGTATCCTACTATAAAAACATCCGGTACTTCAAAGCCCGTATAATCCACATGTACCTCGTGGGTACGTCTCGATGGCTTATCCAGCAGCGTACACAGGGCCAGGGATTCCGGTTTTCTTTCCCTTAACATCTTCATAAGATATGACAGCGTCCTGCCGCTGTCAACTATATCCTCTACTACCATCACATGGCGGCCTTCTATACTTTCGTCCAGATCCTTGACTATCTTTACCACACCGCTGGAACTTTTCTCATCACCGTAACTTGATACCGACATAAAATCCAGAGTCACGGGTATGCTTATTCTTTTTGCAAGTTCGCAGGTAAAGAAAGCTCCGCCCTTCAGCACGCTTATCATATGCAGTTCCTTGCCCGCATATTCTTCACTTATCTGGGCGCCTATTTCCTTAATACGTTTGTTTACGCGTCTTTCACTTATCAGTTCTCTTATCTTATCCATAGCACCCTCCTTTTAGATCTTTATTTGTTGAGCAACAGTATCTCGCTGCGTTCGCAGCGTGCCAGCATCCTGTGTGGCATATCCAGTACCTTTCCGGTCTCCATTGAAAAGAGTTCCCTGAAAAGTCTTATATGGACCGCCGTGATATCCCTTGCGGATCCGCACACTTCCTTCATTACCAGAAGCAGCAGTCTCTTCTGTATATAGGGATGCAGCTTTTTAAAACCTTCCCTGTCAATATGCGCGATGCCTTCTTCCAGCTTTACGTTTGCAGCATAGGCTTCCTTCAGCGCATCCTCGATATAGTCTTCCGCTTCCCTCAGCATCTCTGCACTGTATGCCACATGTTCGGTACTTCTGGAATTGATCTGCTCGTTCGCTGCAGGAAGTATTATATGTCTTATTCTGTTTCTTGTATAGTCATTACCTTCATTACTTTCGTCAGTCCTGAAATCCTGGCCGTGAGCCGCAAGATATTCCTCCACCTCACTTCGCTTAATGCAAAGAAGCGGACGTATGATACGATCACGCATGGGCGGTATGCCGCACAGCCCCCGGGGACCGCTGCCTCGAAACATCTGGAACAATACGGTTTCGGCATTGTCATCCATGTTATGGGCCACTGCTATCTTTACTTTCCTACCGCTCTTTTCCAGCTCTTCTGCTCTTTCTTCAAAGAAGGCATACCTTAATCTTCTGCCTGCTTCTTCGGTGGATAGCCGCTCTTCTTCCGCATATCGCTTCACATCAAAATGCCTACACAAAAAAGGCACATCCAGCTTTTCACTCAGTGCCTTTACAAATTCCTCATCCCGGTCGGCAGCCTCTCTCAATCCATGATGTACATGCAGCACTTCCGTTTCATAGCCAAGTTCCTTCAGTATCATAAGCATGCATACGGAATCCGGTCCTCCTGACACGGCTGCAAGTATATGCTCCGAGCCGTCTGACAAACGCTCTTCTTCTATATATTTTTTGACTCTTTCCTTAATCATCCTCCGGCTGGAAAACTATCTCTCCGTCATAAACGTAGCCCAGCTTATCCTTGGCTACTTCTTCGGCATACTTCTTCGTATGCGTATAGGTTTCATATTCTTTGAGCTTTACGGTACGCTCGTTTTCTTCTTCTATCATCTGTTCCATACGGGCTATCTCGGGTTCCAGTTCCGCCTTGGCCCTCTTTAAGGAGATGCTGTTATATGCAAAAAGAGCCAGGAATACGCCCAGTGCCAGGAGCACCAGGATCATACCCGGATGTTTGCCCTTTTTAGGTTTTCTGAATGCAGCAGTCTGCGCCATCAGTTTATCTCCCTGCGAACATAGTTAACATAATATTACCACCTTGGAGCCCTTACGTCAAGGCATCCAGGATCTCCTTAGCCTCTTCATCGCTCATCTTGCCGGGCTTCCATAAGAGATGCTGTCCGTCATTCTTATATCTGGGGATCAGATGCAGATGATAATGCATCACTGTCTGGCCTGCTGTCTCACCGTTATTCTGGATAACGTTCATGCCGTCGGCATGCAGAGCATCCACCAGCTTCTTACCCAGCTTCTTTGCAAGAGGCGTAAGCTTTGCGGCGGTTTCCTCATCCAGATCAAAAAGACAGTCCGCATGCTGCTTCGGCAGTATCAGGGTATGTCCCTTTGTTGCGGGACCGAGGTCCAGTATTGCGGTAAAGTCCTCATCTTCATAAACTTTGTTTGTAGGTATGTCACCGTTTGCAAGTTTGCAGAAAATGCAGTTATCCTTTTTCATCGCATATCTCCTCTATAAGATTTATTATCGTGTCCACCGAGTTGTACTGGTGGGATCCGGACATGGTCTCTATATATCTGTCGCGGTTGAAATACAGCTGCTGTACACCTTCAACCAGCGAATCCTCATCCAGGCTTTCTTCCTTTATCACCATGCTGTATCCCTGATCTTCAAAAGACTGGGCGTTCAGGAGCTGATCACCTCTGCTTATCTCGAGCGGAAGCGGAACCAGTATGTTAGGTATCCTGAGTGCCAAAAGTTCGCAGATCGCATTGGCTCCGGCCCTTGATATCACCAGATCGGTGATCGCAAACAGATCTTTTAATTCGGTCCTCACATATTCAAACTGCTTATATCCGGGCATGTTGAGCAGCAGGTTATCCATCTTGTCGTTACCGCAGATATGTATCACCTGGAAATCGTTCAACAGTCTGGGCAGGGCTTCCCTTACGACTCTGTTGATCGCGCTTGCACCCTGTGAACCGCCGATCACCATGATCACGGGCATTCCCTTGTTAAAACCGGTAAGCGCATAAGCAGCTTCTTTATCACCTTTAAGCAGTTCTTCCCTTATCGGTGAACCGGTGAGCACAGCTTTTTTCTCGGGCAGATACTGCATGGTCTCCGGGAAGTTGCAGCACACCTTTGTTGCGACGGGTATGCAGAGCTTGTTGGCAAGTCCGGGTGTCAGGTCGGATTCATGGATGATGCTGGGTATCTTCAGTGAAGCTGCCGCCCTTATGACGGGAACCGAAACAAAGCCTCCTTTTGAAAAGATGATATCCGGCTGTATCTGTTTCAGATATTTTCTTGCCTCGCCGTAGCCCTTTATCACACGGAAGGGATCCGTAAAGTTCTTCGGATCGAAATACCTTCTGAATTTTCCCGTAGCCACACCGTAGTAAGGGATATCAAATTCTTCTATCAGTTTCTTTTCTATACCTTCATAGGAACCGATATAGCTGATGTCAAAGCCTCTCTCCTTAAGATGCGGGATCAGTGCCAGATTGGGTGTTACATGTCCCGCGGTTCCTCCGCCTGTCAATACAATCTTCTTCATGATCTTTCTTCCTTGTAAAATATATTTAGTATTCTTCTGTTTATCTCTTTCCTGTATGCGTAATACGCGATATCCGTGATCAGCCAGACCACTGCAAGTGCAAGGATCACGATCCCGAGCTTTACCGCTGTCTGCTCATCCTTCATTATCTCGGGCATAAGATCTGTAAGTCCGGCTGCCCCTGCTATCAGGTAAAATACAAAGCCGCAGACAATTGCCCAGATCCACCATACAAGAGCTTTTATCAGCGCGGCGCTTTTCTTATCCGCTTTCTTCTTTGCCGTATATTCGCAGGCCACTGCATAAGGCACAAAGAGCGAAAACGTGAGCACATATAGTTTTACCGGGCTTAACAGGCAGCCCAGTATGACCGTTGCCGCAAAACTGCAGAGTGCTGCGGGCACTCCGCTCAGCGCTGCTACGGTACCGATAAGGAAAGCCGCCAGCACCAGCAGAAAAGCCGTGTTAAATTCAAGTACGCTGCCTAAGAAGATGCATACCACCGCAAGCGCGGTGATCATGCCGCTTAAGGCTATGGCTCGTCCGCTTACATGCATGCGCAGAGGTCTCCGCCCACACATTCACACATCGTATCAAGACACCACAGATCGCAGCAAAGATTTCCGGTCCCGCAGGACTGTCCCCTGTAATTGGCGGGACGTCCGTAATAGCCGGAATTCATATCATACTGGTTGCGGTAATTATTGTTATATGCTCCCTGATTCGAATACTGACCTGTATTGCCGGTATTATATGAGCCGGTGTTTCCGTAGCTTCCTGTATTGCCGTAGCCGAAAGGATTGTTCTGCCTCTCGCTCATTATATCGTTATAAGCCTGCTGCACTTCCTTGAACTTCTCTTCCGCAAGAGGTGCAAGAGGATTATTGGTTCCCGCATAATTATCGGGATGGTACTTTCTCAGCAGTTCCCTGTATGCGTTCTTTATCTCCTCATCACTGGCATTTCTGCTTACTCCGAGTATCTCATATGCATCTTTCATGTTTTTCTCTTCCTTCTTTTTGTATGCGGTCATACCTGTTCCAGATGCCCGCGTAGATTATATTTCCGAGTATGTCCCTATGCTCCGTGCAAGGCAGCTTCTCGTAATACCAGGCGCACTTTGCAGCTTCGTCATACATCAGTTCATAGACCTTCTCCTCAAAATCTTTACCATTATACAATGATTTAAGAGGATTGTAACTGTCTTTTTTTATATCGTCTTCTATATCATCATAGGCATCCATCATGTATATAAAACAGCCCAGGTGATATGCAAGGCCTCGTAGATCATGCAGAAATGGTTCGGCTTTTCTCCTATAGGAAAACAGCACCGTCATCAGCTCTCCGAAAGCAGCTGCAGCTTTCTTTATCTCTCTGCCTTCACTGTCCTTCTTCTCTATCTCATCAAGCTTTTTTAAAGCCCTTGTTATCCCCTTATACTGGTAAGGATATCTGTCCCTTACCCTGAGAAAGCTTTTCCTGTATATCCGAAGACAGGCTGCAGACTTCGGATCCTTCTCATCCCTGTAGTCATCCGCGAAATGCGCATAGCTTAAAAGTATGTTCATGTCAGCCGCATATTCGCTGGCCGCACAGCTGGTCTCTTTATGCTTCTTTGCGGGATGCATCACGCATCTGCGTCTTTCCGTTCTGTGATCACTGCTGTATAGCGAGTCCAGCAGTATCACGAGAAAGGTCATGTCATAAGTAAGGGTTACACGTCCGGTCGTACCGAAGCGATCGTTAAGTACCCTGCACAGACCGCAGTAATAGGACTTGTACTTCTCATAGTCCTTTATCCTGCACTCGGGTTTTCTTATCTGTACATAACCGAACATGGCTTAAGCAAAAGCAAAGAGCGTATCCAGGAGTCTTAAGTTTTTAAAATCTCCTTTGGACTTTATGGAGCCTTCCATAAAGCCTCCCTGGAAAGTCTTGCGTCCTTCCGTTATCTCATCTATCACGGCGCGTTCAAGTGTCAGTTCCACATCGGGATACACCAGCTCTCCGTAAGCAGCTTCCAGCTTGTTTCCCTCAACCCTGAGTATCAGCGCCTTAGGAGCTTCGCTTATATTTATCTTATATTTAAGATCCGCACCGGCCTGGGGTTTGAAAGCTTTTTTAAATCTTGCGGGCAGATCCTCTCCCTTATCATGATCGCTGGAAAGTCTTCCCTTGAACAGATCCGCCAGCTCCTTTATATCAGCTTTCTGCTTCTCAACATATTTTTCATCGGAAGCATATTCTGAAAGCTGTTCCGTCTCCTGCTGTGTCAGAGTGGTATTCCTTGTCTTGTTTGTGATCCTGCTGACAGCCATCGCACTGACAGGCAGCGCCTTTGCTCTCTGGGATACGCTTCTGTAAATGTTTTCCGCACACTTCTCTATCAGCTTCAGATATTCTTCATTCTGCTCAAGCGTTGATACCTCGGGTACGTAGCCCGACAGTCCCTGACAGGTCAGGCCACCGAGTGAAAGCCAGGCAGTGGTCAGCTCCAGTTCTCCTTCTTTCTCACCGTATGCGGTACTCATTACCACGGGAGCCATATAGGTCCTGCTTATCTTTTCCTTGTCACCGTACAGCCAGCAGGCATCGAGAAAACTCATGATCATTCCGCCCACGCCGTGCCATTCCACCGTGGATGCAAGTATGATCGCATCCGCATCCTTGATGGTCATGGGAAGGGAAGAGATATTGTTCTTCTGTTCAAAGAGATCATACTTCATCACTTTGACATTCAGTTCTTCAAAAACCGTCATCATCCTGCTTACCGCAAAAAGGGTAGGATCCCCTATCAGTCCGCGTCCCCCGTAATATATGTTTATCTTCATAATACTTTTCCTTTCTTTGTACTACTCCCCATCATCAGATATAAGCCACAGAGTATCATCCCGCATACGAAGCCTCCGAGATGATCCATCACATCTATCCTGCCTCCGGCAGCTCCCGTTGCAAACAGAAGCATCAGCACTATTATGATCCTGAAAAATACCGACTTAACTCTCCACAGACCGGTCAGTATCATGATCGCAAGTATCGCTCCCATTATGCCGTAGACGGCACCGCTGGCACCCAGCGAATAATAAGGCTGTCCGGCTTTGGTGTGATACCACACCGACAGGAAGCCTCCGCCTATACCGGAGATAAAATACAGCAGCGTGAAATATACGCGGTTTACCATTCCTTCGATCAGTGAGCCTGCCGCATATAACATCAGCATGTTATTCATCAGATGCAGTTCCGTTTCGTGCAGGAACATGTATGTAAAAAACCTGTACCACTGTCCGCTGTCACTCAGTATATCATTGGTCAGGGAATAATCTTCTGCCTGATACACTCCGAGATTTTTCATCGCGAACATCAGCAGATTGATCAGTATCATTCCCACTGTTATCCATGGTACGTTTTTATTTTTTTTCGCTACTTTTATATTCCTTGATCCGTCGGCATTTTCTTTTACCGGAGATCTGTCGTAATCTTCATTCTGCGTTTCAGGCATCGGCAGCAATACCTGTACGCCGTTTTCCCTGACAAAGTTTTCAAGCCCTTTTCTTATGCCGTAAAAATCTTCCACTGCCTGGGGCGGCACGAAAAGCCTGAAACCATCGGCTCCGTCTTCGATCAGATACCATACGTCTCCGACCCAGCGTCTTCCGGCTTCCTTTGCAGCTTCCTCTTCACCCTCCGCATCTGTATACAGCTCACCTCTCGGATCTGCGGAAGGCTTGATGACAAAGGGTCCCATCTGGTCTACCATCATTATCTTCAGGAAATGTATATCCTTATCCCTTCCGTAGCTCAGACGTTCTTTATGGACATCCAGAAAACCCTGGAGCTGTGCCTGTGTGCTGGTCTCTTTTCTTTCATCAAAAAAACAGATAACGTTGACCACATAATTCTCTTCCTGTACAAAAGAAAAATACCTTCTGTCCAACGAGCAGACATACAGGCCGTAACCTTCATCTTTAAAAAATCCGTTGATACTGTTCATCAGCTGTTACACACTCCCGGCACTTCAAAATTCTTTACATACTCGATAAACTTTTCTTCCTCTACGGGCTTGGAGAAATAATACCCCTGGAAGTAATCACAGCCGAGTCTTAACAGCTTCTTTATCTGCTCTTCGGTCTCAACGCCTTCCTGCACTACCTTAAGATTCAGTTTATTGGCCATCCTGTAAGTATTCTCAAGTGTGATATCCGCCTTCTTGTTTGTTTCTGCGGACCAAAGGATGGATTTGTCTATCTTCATTATCATGAACGGCATATCATAAAGGTATGAAATATTGGAATATCCTGTTCCGTAATCATCCAGTGACAGGGATACTCCCTGGAGTTCGAAATCATAAATATTCTTCGTGACCGCTGCGTTGGTTATCATTGCCGCAGTCTCCGTTATCTCAAAATTGATGCTGTCAGGTGCTATATCATTATCATGCATGATCTGCATGAACTCTTCCGCAAGGCTCTTCTGCATGCACTGTACTGCCGACAGATTGACCTCTATATATTCAACACCCATTTCGTTCAGTTTGTTATCCTTGTAGAAACGGCATACCTGCTCAAATACAAATCTTCCTATCTGCAGTATATACCCCTCCCTCTCGGCAAGGGAGATCATGGGTTCAGCAGGTATGGAACCGTACTCGGGATCAAAGAGTCTGATAAGTGCCTCGGCTGCAACTATCTTTTTCTTTTTGGTGGAATAGATAGGCTGGTAAAATACCTTGAAATTACCGTCTCTTAAGCCTCTTCTTATGGCCTCGAGCATCTGCGCATCCTTGTCATCCTTAATGTATTTCTTTGCATCGGCTACGCTGTCGAGTTCCTGTTCATCACGGGCTATATTATTTACCAGCTGTCTCATGACTTTTGCTGAAGGTACCTCATCGGGTGTCATGGCCGTAACATAACTGGTAGAAAGCATGGTCACCAGCATTCCGTTTCTCCAGGGTTCCCTGAACCTTTCCCTGATATCATCAAGCAGATCCGAAAGAACTTCTTTGTCTGTCATTCCCGTACGCAGTGCCATTATATCCGGTGCTGCCCTGAATACTACACAATCGTTACTTAAGGATTCCAGATATCCGCTTACCTGTCTTAAGAAAAAGTCCGTATTGTCCAGTCCTATGGATTCGGTCAGAACCTTGTAATCATGCAGCTTGACGAAAACGTAATAATACGGGATGTTTGCTTCGCAGCTTTCCGCAACCTGATTCATCATCACGTGCTTGCGCATCGAATCGGTACTGTCAAAGAACTCGTTGGATCTGTGTACCGTATATAACATATCCGTCATCAGCAGTGCCATAAGGAAGGGCATGATCCTCTTCTGCTGGTCTACCATCTGCAGTGACTGTATGCAGATAAGGAAGAGCACGGCAACTGCCATGTGAACGATCTTGCTCTTATCTTCCATGGTCCTGCCATATTTTACGATGATATATACCGTAAATATCACCGTATAGATTATCAGAGCCGTAAAGCTTACTATGATGGTTGTGTTGGCCCTGAAGTCCACGGCATCAACTGCTTTGCCATAAGATAAAATAGCACTCACTATGATAGCCAGATATACAATTGTCAAAGGAAGATATACGGCAAACCTTGTCTTTATTTCATTATACTTTTTCCCCGTTAGTACAATGTTCATGTAATTACAGTAGCCGGTGATCAGATAGAACTGGAACATCAGATCCAGTACATGTACCAGGTATTCCAGCACCCTTTCTTCAGCTACAGGATTAAGATGATATAAATACACCAGCAGATCGGTGATGCACAGAAGTATCGATGCTACCAGCATCGCATGATACTGTCTGTATTCCCTGATCGCTGCTTTTCTCTTTCTGAAATAGTATGCGAGCAGTACTGCCAGAACGGCAAAGGCAGCATAATCAAAGATCATATTATATCTCATATGTCTCCCTCCCCGTCTCTTTCTTCCGCAGATATCTTAACAACCTTCAGGAACTCTTCTCCGTCCAGCTGTTCAAAGAAATAGTTACCTATCGCAAAATCACAGGCCATGTCGGATATCACATTGAACATCTTGTCATCGTTGATACCCGCAACCATAGTCATCATTGACAGATCCCTTGCCATAGCCAGGGTACTGTCCATCGTGATACGTGCTTTTTCATTACTCATGGCAGCATGCATGACTGAATGGTTCACCATCAGTATGGAGAAGGGCATCTCGTACACCGAAGCAATGCTTGTGAATCCGCTGCCGTAATCTTCCAGACAGAACCTTATGCCTGCCTCATGCATTTCATTTATGTTTTGCTTGAACAGCTGCGTAGCCCTTGATACTGTCTGCTCCGTGATCTGCAGACAGAATATCCTGGGATCTATATTGTATTTATCCGTTATCTGCTTGAGTTTTGCATACATTCCCGGCTGCATGCTGATGCCCGGCATTATCTTAAGCAGCAGGAAGGACAGACCGAAATCCGACAGCCTGTGCTCAGATATAAAGCTGCAGATGTCTTCAAACATAAGCTCTCCGAGCTGCAGGGCATGTCCGCTTCTTTCCGCATAACTGAATATCTCATCATGATATACATATCCGAGATCATCGTCATAAAAACGCACCGCGATCTCTCCGCCTATCACTCGTGACAAAGCCATCGAATACACCGGCGTATATCTGATCTCAAACTGCTTCTTATCAATAACACGTGCCAGCGCCGCAGAAATACGCCTGTATCTGTCAAGGCTCTGCATATCGAAGTTCTCGGCTGTCATGCATCTGTTCTCAAAGGAATTGTTCCTGAAACGTTCGATCAGAATCTGCAGCTGCTCATTATCACTGATATCTCCGGGCATGCTCAGCCTAAGCAAATGTCCCTGCAGGGATATCTGCTCATCATCGATCTCCCAGATCTTATCCAGTTCTTCCTCTATCCTCTTTATCAGTTCCGTTGTCTCTCTTGCTTTGGGCCTGATGATCTCGATCGCAAGGGCATTCTCCGCAACTCTGTATACCTCGGCTTCGGAAGCTATCTCTTTAATACGGGATGCCGCTTCCTTCATAAGAGGCCTGCCGCCCTTTTCGTGTTTTGCCTCATAATCCCTGTAGCTTCTGATGTCAACGACTATCAGATCAAAACGCCTTCTTGATATGATATTGTCACGCATCTTTTCGGAAAAGGCACTTCTGCTGTAGGTTCTGAGCATCGCATCTATCTGTTCCGTAGGGTTCTGTATAAAGAGGAAAAGCATCAGTGATGAAAGGGCTATCGCAAATACTTCCACCTGCATCTCCGGGAAGATCAGCTGTATAGCCACGCTGAGCAGTCCTATGCCCATAAGTGTCAGCACCACGGCTCTGTCTTTGTTTGCAAAACTCTTGTGGAACAGGATG
The DNA here is from genome assembly GCA_024687205.1 of Lachnospiraceae bacterium. Lineage (GTDB taxonomy): Bacteria > Bacillota > Clostridia > Lachnospirales > Lachnospiraceae > NK4A136. The sequence goes on along the minus strand of JAILES010000064.1, from coordinate 16,738 downwards.
ATCACCAGGATGGTTATCAGATAATAATATGCAAAAGTAAGATACGCTACGATTATTCCGGATTCTCTGCAGTACAGGCTTCCGTTATATGAATAGACCATGTGATGTATGGGATTGGTTGCTATGAAGGAGAGTGAAAAAACAATAGGCATTATAACAAAGATCTTTGCCCTCTGAGGCATCTCTCTCCAGGAACGGACATCACTGTAGATATACAGGAAGAAAAATACTATCATCAGCACATGGGTGATGAAATAGATATAAGACATCGAATCGTAAAACGCTTCGCCTGCATTGGGAACATATTTAGCCACGGCCCATTTCATGTATGAAGACAAAGCCGTCAGAGTATTGTCGACGACCAGGCATACAAAAAATGTTCCCTGAGTGTTTTTTACTTTATTGAGCTTGTAATAGTAATACAGAATAAGTATCGATATTACTATTGCCGCAAAAGCAAAACTCGCTTCAACGTTCAACAGTCTCTTCTCCTTTCATCAGTCCCAGATGACACGGTAATCAACATCCGTAAGCTTTCCTATCTGACGGATGTAATTCTCTATCAGCATCCTGGCCTGGCTTTCAGCCGATATCAGCAGTGATGAGTTACTCATCACATCAGCTTTCATATTTTCCACCGCATCATTCACGGCCTTATTCTCGTTCTCAACTCTTATCGGATTCTGCTGAAATCTGTTATCACTCTCAACAACATAGTTTCCGTTCAAAAGTGAATCCGATAATAATCTGCAGTCAACATTCGGATCCGGAAGTACGATATGTATCTCATTCCCATCCTGTGTCATGCTGATCTTATCAAGCGGATAACTTATGGTCACTTCACCGTCGAATTCCATCCAGAATTCCCTGGATTTCTCACCTACATGGCTCAAGCCCGTTCCCGCTTCCTGCACACCCTTGGCAACGTTATGATAGGTGCACTTCAGTGTTGCAAGCTCCGCAATGGCTCTGATCCTGCTGATATCGGGATTCACCTGGGGCTTCGGTATCGGCGTGGGTGTCGGTATCGGCGTAGGCGTGGGCGTAGCGGTAGGTACCGGTGTCGGTGTTGCTTCGACCTCTTCTTCTTTTTCTTCACCGCATCCCTGCAGACAAAGGGCAAGGAGCAGTAATATCATCAAAAGATATTTCTTCATTGCCCTGCCTCCCCTGCATACTTTACTTCAATGGTATAATCCCTGTCGGGATCCACCTGCTCTACCCAGGGCTTCAGAAGCGCCATTTCCGCGGTCTTTGCGGATTCTATGGAAGCATTCTTTATCGCCGCATCATCCTTCATCCTCTCTTTCAAGTCTTCCTCTGCAGCAGCATAGGCCTGTGAAAACAGTCCTTCCCTGTTCACCTTGTCATCCATTAAGAGATAATCCAGATCGTTCTCCACGCTTATCTCAAGAGGATTCAGTTCAGGCAGTGTCACCGTTATCTTATTGTTATCTTCATCAAGACTTACCTTGACTTTATCAAAATCAAAACCGGCTTTTACATGACCTTTGTAAGCCACATAGTACTGTATCGTACCTCCGGCATCCTTAATGCCGATGAAGCCGTTATAGGGATAGCTTGCGGTGTACAGCACGGCCGTAGAAACCACTTCACTCAGCGTAGTCTCGGTGATGTAACGGTATTCACCTTCTTCACCGATTATCACTTCATCTACGATTGCCTCTGCGGCTTCTTCAACTGCGGTTCCCACTTCCTCAAGTACTTCGGCGGGTTCTTTTATGGGCTTACTGCTACAGCTTCTGAAACATCCCATGATGTATATGACTATACCTGCAAGTATCAGTCCGGGGATCACAAACTTAAAGAGGATCACTTTTTTAATCAGAGCCCTCTTTCTCTCCGCTTCATCTTCCTTCTGCTGAAGCTGTCTGGCTCTTTCCCTGAGCTTTTCCAGTTCAGCTTCTTCTTTTGCGATATATTCTTTTTCAAGTTCTTCTTTTGACTTCTTCGCCATACCGCAAATCCCCAATTACTGCATAATACACCAATGCTAATTATACCACGTTAACAGGGGTAAGTAAACATAAAAACGCCGTACCATGTGGTACGGCGTTCATCAGTTCAAAAAAGGCTTCCCCTCTTATTTCATATTCCTTACTTCCAGCAGCTTTGCTTTCAGTTCGTTCTCCATGCGGAGCATCTCGTCCTCGGCCTGTTTACGCTTCTCACGGCCCTCTGCCTGTATCTTCATCACCTCATCAAAGGTGCTGATCAGGCTCTGGTTCGTCTTGTTGAGGGTCTCGATATCAACTATACCGCGCTGAGCTTCCTTCTCGGTCTCTATGGTAGCTACCTTGAGAGCTTCGGCATTGGCCTGCAGCAGCTGGTTGGTCATATCCGTAACGGCATGCTGTGCCTTTGCTGCCTCTGTAGCATTCTGGATGCCGAGAGCAATGACCATCTGGCTCTTCCACAGAGGGATGGTATTGACGACAGTTGAACGGATCTTGTCCACCATCTGTATATCGTTGGCCTGGATCATCCTTATCTGGGGAGCTGTCTGCATAGCGATGGTCCTGGTCAGTTCCAGATCCACGATCTTCTTGGAAAATCTCTCGCACATGTCCTGATAGTCCCTTGCTGCCTGTGCATCCTCGGGAAGCTGTGACTCCTGTGCCTTCTTCTGAAGGGCAGGCAGCGTCACGGTCTCGGCCTCGTTCAGCTTCTTCTTGCCGGCCAGTATGTACATGGACAGCTCCTTGTAATAGGTGAGGTTCATCTCATACATCTTATCCAGCATAGCCGAATCCTTCATGAGCTTGGTCTCATGTCCCTCAAGCACGTCAACGATCTTGTTGATATTGACCTCTGCCTTGTCATACTTGGCTTTCATCATTCCGAGCTTGTTCACGGGTTTCTTGAACAGACCCATAAAGCCTTTTTCTTCTTCATTGAAGCCTTTCAGCTCTGTCACCACGCCGGAAAGAAGTCCGCCTATCTCTCCCATATCCTTGGTACGCACATTGTCAAGTGCCTTATCCGAGAAGTCAGCCATCTTCTGCTGGGTAGCCGCACCATAGGTCATCACCGTGTTGGAATCGGTGATATCTATCTGTGCCGCAAAATCATCCACCATCTTTTTCTCTTCGGCTGTAAGCTGGTGTTCCTCCACAGCAGCCTTTCCGGTTAGCCCCAGTGTAGGAGCGGGTACCGGTTCTGCTGCCTGAGCTGTCTGCGCAGCTGTTCCAAAAGGATCCAGCGTAAGTGTAGGCGCAGCGGGAGCCTCATTTATCGCAGTTGCAATTTCGTTTTCTTCCATGATTATCTCCTTCCCCCTTTAGTTTTATAATGGTAACGTAGTATTTGAACCGAAGCTGTGGCCCGTAAGGCCTTCCTGTTCCAGCAGGGTCTTCATCACGGATGCGTCCGTGGAGATATCCATGCTGGTCACTTCGAACATGGAATCGAAGAGCTTATCAAAAGCTGCGTTCATCGTATCTATCGTATCCTCGATCTCTTTCTTCGACTGTTCAATATTTTCACTGCTTTTACCCTGTTTGTCAAGGTCTGCATATGCTTTGAGCAACTTGACCGTCGTGGGCAGATAGTAGTTCATCAGCCTTCTTAGATCGCCTGTAAGCGAAGGCTCTTCCTTTGCCCTTCCGATGATCATGGAAATCGAATTCTCCATGCGTGCTATCTTCTCGGAGATGATCTCTCCGGGTATCTCGTCATTGCACTTGTGGATCTCCTGAACATACTGTTCACCCTGCATTATGATCTCTCTCTGGGCAGGAGAGAACTGTGCATATTCAGCATTTACGCGTGCGTCTTCTTCCTCTTTCTGCTGCCTTATCTCGATGGATGCCTGCTTGGAATCCAGATAGTTCTGATATGTGGCATGACTGGTGATCAGCGTGGTTTCCTCGCTATCCAGATGACCCTGTCTGAACCAGCCCTTTGCGATCATCTTCTTAAGTTTCTTCTTAAGCTTATCGGGCCTCATGTTGAGCATCGAAGCGAGTTCTTCTATGCTTCCGTAGGTCTTGTCCCCCAGCAGTCTTAATATCCTTTCAAATAAAGTAGTCTCATTGATCTTGCTGACGCTGACGCCGCCGCAGGATCCGTTGAAAATAGCCAGCAGTCCGAAAATGATGGCCATGAATATCATATCCGCTTCTTCAATGGATATAGCCAGGCCTATAAGTGTAAAGATACTGAATATACCGAAAAGAGAAAAGCCGAAGACCGCTCCTAATATGGCAAGCACCTTGGTAGCAGTGGGCCTGCGGTATAAAGGATTATACTGATGCACCTGCATCTGCTGGGGCTGGTTTCTCCTGGCTTCATTTACATTGCGGATATACTGATAGGTTCTCGTAGACTGATAATCATTGGCTCCGGTCACGCTGTTCCTGTAACCCGGGATATTTCTCCCGTTCAGCGTATCGCTTACTCCGGAAGCATTGATGGTCCTGCCTACGTTATCAAAGACCCTTGAAGTCAGCTCACTGATATGACTGCTCAGATTGCGGTAATCGCCGGACATAATGGCATCCTGAACGGTGCGGCTCACATCCTCACCGATCTGCTTCCATTCTTCCTTAACTTGTCTCATATCCTGATCTGCCATAGTCTATAATTATATACGAAATCAGCCGAAAATGCAATAGATGAGCCCCCTGATGCTTCTTCCAAAAAATAGCGGGATATCTTACTATCCCGCTACTTTCATTTTCATCGATCTCTTTACGCTTTAAGTCTTATAAGCTGTTTTTGAGTGATGTCCAGATGGACAGGCAGCTGTTGAATATAAGCACTGCACCTATGATCTTGACAACCTGGGTTGCTCCGAAGATCCCGAAGAATACCAGCACGCCAAGCACTATGGAAACAACCGAAAGGATCAGCTCCACAGGTATCTTCTCCTGCTTTCCTACCCTGAGTGCCTTGGACAGGTTCATCACACCGTGAAGAACGATGATGATACCGAATACCTTTTCCACTGCATTGACCACTATCCAGGGCCTGCTCCAGAAAATAATACCTGCCACTACGGTTCCCACTCCGCCGATTATGGTAGGAAGCTTAGAAGAATCTATCTTTCCTCCCATCACTGCCGTGATGATGACTACCGCTCCGACTATCACAAGCAGGATACCGATCACCCTTACGATGTTGGACATAACATCCCAGGGACGGCAGAGCATTATGACACCCAGTATCAGTAATATCACATCTGTCACCATTGAAGTATTATTCAAGATCTTTTTCATTTTTCCCCTCCTTTACCAGAGCTTCTTTTTGTTGTTTATTTAAGACATGTTTGATATGCCATTCCCTCTTCTGAGCCAGCTTTTTAGCCTCTGACATATCTTCATGCTCAAAACACTCGCTGTATACAAGCTTTACCGGCCGTCTGAAGCGGGTTGCTTTCGCCCCGTTCTTACCTTCATTATGTTCCTTCACACGCCGGTCGATATCGGTCGTATAGCCTGTATAGAGACTCCCGTCAGAGCATCTGAGTATATATACGTATGCTCTCATCCCGCAAACATTATACCATCAAAGAGCTCCTCTATGTCAATACCGTTTATTGACTGGGGATAACCGCCCTGATCCAGATATAACCTTACGTAATCTCCTTCATTGGTCACGAAATCCACATAGCTCTCGCAGTCTGTAGCATAGAAGCTCAGATGATTACCTTTATGGAGGAAGATCGTATAGGTATCATTACTGTCAAAGCTGCTTCTTCCTTCGCCCTCCATATCCTGCTTCAGCGTTATGTCCCAGTCCTCGTCCCACTTCCGGATCAAGTAATAATCATTAAGCTCTGTGAGTTTTCCGTCATCATCTATCTTATAATCATTTATCACCGAATAGGTTGAAAAGATGTCAGCTCTGGACACCATCTGCAGGAAATCCGGGTTGAAAGAACCTTCCATGAAAGATGCGGAAGCATATGATGTTTCCTCAGGCTTTGCACCGTTTAAGTCAAATACGGCCACCTCAGTATAATCATTATCCAGGTGCATCTCACGGTATGCATAGTTCCTGCCGTTCTTTTCAGCCAGATAGAACTCTGCATAATACCCGTAATCTTCAAAAGTGTAGTCCGTTCCGTCGATGGAGATATGTGTGGTAAAATTATCTTCATCTCCCGGCTCGCCGAGGAATGCCACCTGACGGCCGTCAGCAAGTGTATGGGTCTGTAACAGGTCCGAAGATTCCACAGGCATGAAGTAGTCCTTCGGAAGCACCTTGTACTCATCATTTATCAGCCCCGGTATCTCATCATAAGCTATGGTCACTATCGTGGATCCCGCAGCATAAGCCGCTATCTCGTAAGGCGAGAAGTAGAAATTGATACCCTCGGTGCCAAGATCAAAAGTAAGCGCTTCCGAATCTGCCAGATTCTGTATTGCCGTGGGCAGATCATCGAAAAGCATATCTTCCAGGTTCGGGTTGTTTTCCAGTGCACGTTCAGCCAGAAGGCTTAACATTTCCTGCTCATGAGCCGTATCGATCACATCGCTTAATTTAAGCTTCTTTCCGTCTTCGGTATTGAAGCAGTATGCCTCGTAATAGCTGTTGGGATGCACGCCTCCGGCAAAGTCGCCCCATAAAAGCCTGAAGCTTACGACTTTGGTGTCTGCACGGTCTATGGTAGCGCTGCATTCACGGAAATAATAATAGCTCCAGTCATCATCAAAGCCGCTGTCTTCATAGGCGTATTCCATATAATTTTCGGCCGCTTCTTCCACAGCCTCTTTTACGCTTTTGTTGACCTCTCCGAGGGAGTATTTCAATCCGTAATAATCGTCACAGTTAAGTACCAGCTCATCATAGCTTCCCTCAAAACGTGTCTTATACGCAATATCCTTATCGTATACGGTGTTCCGATGGTTATCCAGCGTCAGGGGAAGATATTCCGCATGCAGTTCCTCCATGGGCTCGGGGATCACACCGGGATTGCCGGGATCTTCAGTAGGCGTGGGCTCTTCCTCAACCACCTTCTCCTCACGTACCCTGGCTTCCTTTTCCTTTACTTCCTCTTCTTCGGCGCCGCAGCCTGCCAGCATTGCAGCCAGTAATAAAGCCGGTATCAAAACTTTTTTCATTTTTCAGCTTTCTCCTCTTTTGTCTCTTCTGCCTTGTCTTTGTTGTCTTTCTCTTTGCTGTCTTTCTTTTCGTTATCAGCCATCACTTCCGTATCAGCTGCTTTTTCCTCAGGTATCTTTTTGGCAAACTTATTTCTGATAGATGCTATCACTCTCTTTGTGATCTTCTTACCGAAGATCTTATGGGCGATGAACCTTACGATAAGGAGTACTATCACCAGCTTAAGCACTGAGAGCAGCAGGTAAGGAAGATCTATTACAAGGTTCATGAAGAAATTCTTTATATTGTCGCCGATATTCCTCAGGCTTCTGAAAAAGCCTTCCTGCATGTATTCAAGGTCGCTCTGCTCCTCAACCGGTGTCAGTTCTTCCACTTCGGTAATGCTTAAATGCAGTGTAGCATAATCAACCTGATTGTCATAGGTACGGAGCTGGCTTTCCATGCTCTCTATCTGGTATCTGATATCGCCAAGACGGCTCTCGAGAGTGATCAGATCCTCTATGGTCTCAGCCTTGTCCATCATCTCGATAAGGCGCTTTTCCTGGGCCTTCAGCGCGTTCTTGTGGGATTCCATATCCACATAGTTAAGAGTCACATCGGATACGTTCTCGTCACGCTGTACTACGTTGGAAGCCTCGGCAACCTCCGAAAGGAACTCGTCCATCTTGTTTGCCGGGATACGCAGTGTCATAGTGGAAGTCCTGGTCCTGCGGCCCGAATAATTACTTCCGTTATAGGTTGAACTGTACTCCGTATAACCGCCGTAAAATGCGGTTCTCTGATCTACCTTTGCTACCAGCTCGTCAAATTCCCTGGTCTCAACCTGCATGCTGATATTGCGGATGAGCTTTCTGTTGGTGGCCTGGGTAGCAGGAGTATCGGGTGAAGAAGATCCCGTAGATCCGGAAGTCTCGTCAGCCATTTCCATCACATCATACTCTTCATAGTCTTCGGCGCCCATTGCATGATCGCCGTAGCTCTCGTAACTCTCGGTATAGATACCGTTGGTAGCGGCCGCAGCCGGTGCAGCTGCATTCTTATAAGCTCCGGCTTCTGCCGATCTGGTTGCTCCGGAATTGCCGCAGCCTGCGGTAAAGAGCATCATTGCTGCAAAAATAATAGCTATCTTCTTTTTCATAATCATTTCCCTCCATAAAGAAGATCCTTCGCTCCGCTTGCGGATGACAGCTGAGCATATGCGTCATTCCGGATTCGTCACCGAAGGATCTGTTTCAATGTTCTCTGTGTTATATACGTCCAGAGAACCCTCATTTATGGCTAAAAGATCAATATTCCTGTTTTTTCTTAACCTTGCAGTTTTTAAGTACCGGTACCTTGGTCTTATCATAGTAGAGGGTACCGTTGATGGTGCAGTTGTTGAAGATCAGGTTCTGGCTGTCACCGCTGTCCACATCACCGTTGAATACGCAGCCTTCCATCTCAACCTTATCGGCTACCATAGTCTTGGCACCTCTGAGTACCATGAAGGAATAATAAATACCGAAACCGTTCTTATCGGTAGTGCAGGATCTGCCCTCCGGAGTACTTAAGATGCAGTTCCTTATCTTAATGTTCGTGCAGTCCAGTTTGAAATACTGAGCACCTTCAGCTCCCCAGCGGTTGGGCTCGATATCCACTCCTGCCATGGGAGGTGTACCGTCGGCACTGTCGATGATACAGTCTTCTATGAGCAGATCATCAACGCCTATCACACTTATGTTATTACGTCTGTTGTTATACAGCTCGCAGTTGATTATCTTGATATTGTTGGGCAGGTCATCCTTGTTGGAGGAGTAAATGTATATACCGTCACTCCAGCAGTCATAGATGCGCATATCCCTGATCTCGACATATTCTGAATAGGTACCGGCTACCACGCCGTAACCGCCCTGGTTGAGACCTCCTATATCTTCGGCATGCTTGCTCCTGCCGCCTTCGATCTGACCGCCCTGCACCAGTACGTTGCTTGATTCCTTTATGCTGATAACACTGTACTCTACCCTTGCGGTATTGTTTACATGAAGCACAGCCATGGGATCCATGATCAGCTTCACATTGTTACCTCTGATCTTGATAGCTTCCGGAGCCTTGTTTACGTCGATATTGTAATAGCCCTCGGGAACAAATACGGTATAGTCGTACTCGGGAGCTGCCGCTGCTGCTGCAAGAGCCGCATTGAAAGCATCCTCATCTGCCAGGCCGTCGTAAGGAACAGCACCGTAATCAAGTACGTTAAGATATTTCTCGGGTTTCGTGATAGTTCTTCTGTTACGTACCACTACCTTGATGTTGATCTTCTTCTTGCCGATTATCGCGGTAATGCTTGCGCTCTGTCCGGCCTTCCTGCCCTGCAGGCGTCCGTATTCATCAACAAAGGCAACCGCAGGAGCGTTGCTCTTATACTCGATATCGCGGTATACGCCCACGGGTACCAGAGTGTAATACGTGCCTTCTTCCACATCGATCATGTACTGGCCGTCCGTTTCGCTCAGGAACTCATCCGTGGCAAATTCGGGCTTCTCCACGTATACGTTGGTCTTATATTCAACATCCTTGTAAGTACAGGTGATCACGGTATTGCCGCTTATGGAACCTGCCGTTATCTTACCTTTTTCATTAACGCTTGCTACGTTGTTATCAGCCGAAGTCCATACCGCATCGCTGCTCTTAACTTTGTAGAACTTGACTGTCTTGCTCTTGCCGGGCTCTAAGTACAGCTCCTTCTCGGGTGTACGGATATTTACATCCAGCGTCCTGACATTATCGTTCTTATCTACGGCCTGTATCGTGGTACTGCCCGGCATCACTGCCGTCACCTTGCCGCCCTGTGTCAGTTCCACTGCTCCTGCCGCATTCCCGCTCAGGACATCCCATTTAGCTTTCTTTCTGACAAAGCCGTCTTTAAACTTCACCTTTACGCTCTGGCCTACGTTCAGATCGATAGCCGAGCTGAAATCAGAGACCTTGGATACATGTTCAACTTTTATCTTCTTACTGAACTTCCTGCCGCCGACATACACATCAACGGTAGCGCTGCCCTTTGAAAGGCCCGTTACCTTATTGCCGGAAACACTGATTATGTTGGGATTTGAACTGTACCATGCCGCGTCAAAATGATCCTTATCATAGGTGAAAGGAACCTCGACAGTCTCTCCCTCAGCAACGGTGAGAGTACCGCCAAACATACCCGGCATGTAGATATGAATTCTTAATTCCTTAGAATGATCACCGCCGGACATGATAACTATGGGATCCTTAACGGTAACCTTCTTCGCCTTGCCGGTGGTCTTCCTTATGGAGAAATACTTCTTTCCTTCAAGAGTCTTGCAGGTCCAGCCTTCTTCGGGCAGTTCCAGTCTCTGGCCCCTGATCATATAAACATCGGTCATGCCTTCTTCATAAAGGATGACGCTGTTAAGTGCGGAGCGGTTTATGTCATCGACCTCTCCGGCCGCATTCCATGATACTCCGTACACATCATCAAAAGCTTCTTCACTGATGGCTTCTTCGGGAAGGAGTACGGGAGCTTCTGCCTGTACAATAACCTCCTCGACAGGTACAGCTTCCGCTGCGGGCTCTGCCTCGGGCTGCTGTATGGTCTCTTCCTGAACCTGAGGTGCGGGCTCCTGCTTCTTGCTTTCCTTTTTCTTCTTCTTTTTCTGCTCAGGCTGGTTTTCGCTGGTGGTAACCTCTTCGGAACCGGTATCGCCTTCTTCGTCCCCGCTCTCGTCAGTGATGACTTCTTCAGTCGCATAAACGCCTATAGGCTGCATATATCCTGCAGCCAGCACGACGCTCATTAACATTGTAAATAATCTCTTTTTCATCATCCCGTTATTTTACCACTTTTCCTCCTGCAATGCAAGTCCCTGGTCTTTTATACCCTGTAACTGCTGACGATGCTTCCAAGGTTATTGGACTGGTCGTTGATATGCTCGGATTTATCAGCCACACTGCCGATGATCTCTGCCATCTCGGAAACGGAACCGGCGGTCACTTCAGCCGATGCCGCATTCTCCTCGGATATGGCCGAAAGGCTCTCTATGGAGGTATTCAGCTCATCGCAGGCGCCCTTGATGCCGTCAACATTCTTTCTTATGGCGTCAAAGCTTTCTTTCGTATCGTTTATATCACCAAACAGGGTGAACAGGTATTCCCTGGATTCACGGCTCGTGTTCTCCTGTTCGGACATTACCTCATTAAGGTTCGTTACCAGAGCTATGGTCTTGCCGGTCTGTACCTTCAGCTCATCCATAATCTTCTTGATGGAGGCTGCCGATTCATTGGACTGTATGGCCAGCTTGCCTATCTCTTCGGCAACGACGGCAAAGCCGCGGCCGGCTTCCCCGGCTCTTGCTGCCTCTATCGAAGCATTCAGCGAAAGCAGGTTGGTCCGGTTGGCGATGGCATTGATCACATCCGCGGTGCTGATGACCTCATCCACGGAAGCTCCCACAACGCCTATCTCCCTGGTCACCTGCTCCAGCTCTGTCATGGACTTCTGTATCGCATCTATGAGCACGTCAAAACTCTCCGCTACCTTACCGGAGTTCTCGCTCATGCCCGAAGTGCATTCTTCTGCCGCATTTATAGTATCGGATACTTCGGAGAGTTTGTTTACTATGGAGACCACATTTCCCGAAGCGTCTGTCACATCCGAAGCCTGCTGCATGGCACCGGTGGACACTCCCGCGATGGCCTGGGAAAGGTTGTCCATCGTACCGGAAGCCTTCTCTGCCAGGGCTGCCAGTTCTCCGGAAGAAGAGATGGACTCGTCCACGTTGCTCTTTACGCCTGATACTATGTCCCTGATCTGGCCTATAAAAGTATTCATGCTGCCGGCCAGCACCTCGAACTCGTCACCGGATGCTATCTCGATATTCTTGCTGAGGTCTCCCGAACCGTCAGCTATATCACAGAGCTTATCATTGAGGGTGCGGAATGCCTTGTTCATCCTGCTTATTACCAGGAAGATCACTGCCAGGCTGACTACGAGGATAATGCTGCTGAGGATCAGTATGGTCCTTATCTGGGTCGATACCTGGTCGTCAAACCACTGTGCGCTGAAATCTACGCCGACTACGCCGACTACTTTACCTGAAGAATTATGGATGGGGCTGTATGCGCTGTAGTGCCTGCCCCAGTCATCTTCATAGGGCTCGTCATCCACATCAGCGACACCGTTTCCTGCCGATATCAGCGCATCGGTGACCTCCACAGGATCTCCGAAAGCCGCTGGATCCTCAGGATCCGCATCAAGTGTATATTCAAAACTTTCGGGGCCTGTCTGCCTCATGCAGTAGATGTACTCAAGATCTGTATTCTCCCTGAAGACATTCATCAGATCCATTGCCTCATCAAATCTGGCGGTTCCCACATAAGCATCGGAAACGTTCTCAAGGAAGTCGCCGTTCAGACCGGCAGACGCGGTTTTGGCCAGATCCAGCATACGCTGGCGGATCAGATGCATCATCACGGATTTCATATTTACCATGGTACCTGCACCGAGGATCACCGTAGTCGCTACCAGGACCACGATATTGATAACAAGTATCTGCATTGTCAGACTGATCTTTCTAACCTTCATTTGCCTTTCCCCCTCTCATTATGCCTCTATAAGGCTGTCCACATTTGAACGATCCACTACCGACAGGTTGCAAGGAATAAATTCATCGAGTTTTTCGCCGGCAACTATGTGGTTATACAGCCAGATGATCGGATCATGTCCCTGTCCGAAAGCATCCTGTCCTATTGCTGCGCTTATAACCCCGGATTTTATCTCCGAAAAGATCTCCTGGTTGTGGTCAAAGCAGATCAGTGAAGTCTTTCCTGTCTTGCCGGAATCTCTTATGGCCTTGGCCACCGGGATAGGGAAGCCGTTTGTCAGGAATACTATATCGGCTTCGGGATGCTTGCTGAGACCTTCCTTTGCTATCTTGTAGACCTGGTCCCCGTTATCGGGAACGGTCAGTTCAGCGCATATCTTAATGCCTTTGGCATTCTTAAGCCTGTTTTTGAAGCCGTCGCTTCTTTCGACATTGACATTTATAGACCTGTCGCCGGTGAGCATCAGCACGTTGCCGCGGCCTTCGGTTTTCTTCTCCGCAGCCTTTGCGCCGAGTACGCCGGGCTCGAGGGGGTCGGGACGCAGGCAGGCGATCCTGGGTATCTCCCTGCTGCAGTCGCAGTTATAAGCCATCAGCTTGATACCTTTGGCAGCAGCCTCTTTGAAGTATCTGTTGGCTCCTCCTAAGAAGCCGGGGAATACTATGCCGTCAAAGCCGTCGTTGATCGCATGCTTTACGGTGTTGATCAAGAGATCATCCAGAGGGATCTCTCCCGGGATCAGCGGTACATATTCAACCGATGCACCGTATTCTTCCAGTTCCTTCTGCGCATATAAAACACCCTTGCGCACGCTGTACCAGAAGTCGTTGTCCAGCATGCTCATGGACAGTATCTTTATCTTCTTTGAGCTCCTCCTGTTTGAAGGAACGATGCCGGTATTGTACTGCTTTAAGAGGTTGCGGATACCGGTGAGCATGTTATCGAGGTTCTCGGTGTTGCTTCCTATCTTTGCGGATTCCGCAGCCACCTTTTCGGATACCTCCGCGATCTCATGGGTATTCTCGCTGATGGCCTCCGCAGTGTTGAAAAGCTGCTCCGCCTTGGTCTTCGACTTATCCGAATTCTTCGTCATCACATCAAATTGTGAAGAGATATCCTTCAGTTTTTCGTTTATCCCGTGAGAACTTTCGCTTATGCTCCTGAATGAACCGTTAACGGAAGTAAAAGTCTGGTTGCTGTTATTGTAAGTATTCGTACAGTTCTCTATGCTCTCATTTACCATGCGGCTGGACTTGGTGATCTCGGTCAGTATGCCGCTGATGGTATCCATGCCTTCACCTGTCTTGGCCGACATGGTGTTCATCTCGTTGGCAACCACCGCAAAGCCGCGTCCTGCCTCGCCTGCACGGGCCGCCTCTATGGATGCGTTAAGGGCCAGCAGCTGCAGCTGGTCGACTATGTCTATGATGAAATCACCGACTTCACTTATCCTTGCTATCTCACTGTTGAACTTGGAAAGGATGCTGTTGATCCTGTTCAGTTCATCGCTCATGGCTTTCATATCCGCATCCAGCTGTTCTATACTGCGTATGCCGGTATTGCTCTCGGCGACGGTATCATCGAGGATCTTCCTGATATCACGGAGTACGGCATCGATATTCTGCATGCTGACATTGTTTTCTTCAATGAGGTTTAAGTTGTCCTTAACCAGTTCCAGCTGCTCCGCTGTCTTCTGTGCCACTCCGGTAGCACTGTCGGCTATCTGTTCATTGCCTTTTGCATTTGCGTTAGCGCTCTGTGACAGATCGCTGATGGCATCGGAAAGCGTGACTACATTGACCTTCGTAGCCTCTACAAAGGTAGTCAGATTGGCCTGTATGATCTCTATTTCCCGGGAATTATCTTTCCTGAACAAATGCGTGCCCTCCTATTCTTATCAGACTGTAAAAATACTTGGATCCTTACTGTTTATGATGGATTATTGTACCTTTATTGTCAAGAAAAAACAGCGATTATTTCTCCTCAAAAACCTGGAAAATATAAAACTTCAGGTAGTACGAATTCTCGGCTCCGAGCCACACCGGATGGTCGGGGCTCTGGTGACGCCTTTCTATAAGACGCAGGCGCCTGTGGGAAGCGGCTGCAGCCTCTTTTATCACCTTGGTGAAAAGCTCGTCATCCATGAAATGCGAGCAGGAACAGGTGGCAAAGATGCTGCCGTCTTTTGTAAGCTTAAGTCCTGCCGTATTTATGTTCCTATAGCCCTTCGCCGCCTTCTTTATGGAATCCCTGGCCTTCGTAAATGCCGGGGGATCCAGGATCACGACATCAAAAAGCTCGCTGTTTTCCTTCATATCTGCAAGTATCTCAAAGGCATCGCCTTCGCGGTA
Organism: Lachnospiraceae bacterium; assembly: GCA_024687205.1. Classification (GTDB taxonomy): domain Bacteria; phylum Bacillota; class Clostridia; order Lachnospirales; family Lachnospiraceae; genus NK4A136. Next base: position 1,691 of record JAILES010000064.1, on the reverse strand, counting down.
ACGGATGATATTTTCAAAGCCGTTGAGCTTTGCATTTTCCGCGGCCGTTGCCAGCGCCGTATCGGAAGCATCCACGCTTACCACTTCTCTGGCGCCGCCGTATGCGGCATTGAGCCCGAAGGAGCCGGTATGACAGAAGCAGTCAAGTACCTTTGCGTCCTTGCAGAAACGCTGCATCGCCAGCCTGTTGTATTTCTGATCCAGGAAGAAGCCTGTCTTCTGTCCGTTTGCAACATCAACGGTGTAACGCACGCCGTTCTCAATGATCTTCACATCCGTATCAAAAGGATCTCCGAGAAAGCCTTTGGCCTTTTCCATGCCTTCCTTTTCCCGTTCTTTTGCATCGGATCGTTCATATACGCCGCGGATCTCTATGCCCCCGGAAGCAAGCACTTCCCTGAGCAGCGCGATTATCATATCCTTGTGGCGGTCCATGCCGAGACTCAGGCTCTGCACCACCAGCACGTCTTCATACTTATCAACGATGAAACCCGGGAAACCGTCGGCTTCACCAAAGATCAGGCGGCAGGAAGAAACATCCACACATTTCTTTCTGTAATCCCAGGCACGCTCTATGCGCTCTCTCCAGAATTCTTCATTCACCTCTTCCTCTTTGAAGCTGAGCATCCTTACCCGTATCTTCGAGTTGGCGTTGATGCAGCCTCTGCCCATGGGATAGCCGTCAAAGTCGTATACGCTTACCACATCACCGTTTTTGTAATGGCCTTCAACTTTGTCTATCTCGTTGTCGTAGATCCAGAAGCCGCCGCTCTTAATGGTGCGTCCTTCTCCCTTTTTCAGTGTTACCTTAGTCATGATCAATCCCACCAATAACTTCCGAAAAATCTGTCAATATGGTTACCGTTTATGCCCACTTCGAATACGCCCGACAGAGCAGGGCCGTTGGACATATATTCTTCCGGATCGGATTCCATATATTCATAGTTCTTTATGAACCAGTCAAGGGGCGTATCACCCTTCTCATAGTTGCCGAAGAACTCGGTATCACATCTGTCATCAAATACGGTATCCGTATCTATCACCAGATCCATCGTATAATCCGCTTCCTCCAGTTCCTGTGACCAGTCCTCCGAGACACCGAAGCTTATGCCTTTGAGTACCACGCTGTCTCCGTTTATTTCCGGATCCATGTTGCCGTAGTTGTAATAGGTCACCGTTGTGTATTTATGATATCCCGAGAATTTCACATAAGCATCTTTTGATCCGTGTGCCTGTATCTCTGCCAGCAGATCTTCGGCTTCTGTTTCGGTATCACATCTTTCAACCGTCACGCAGTAATAGGGATCACTGTTTAAATTTTCCCATTCCGGACTGTAGGCCACATAGCTGTCATAGCCCAGTGCATTAAGAGCTTCGGCTTGGGTTATCGCAGCCTCCCTGTCTTTTTCGGCTCCGGTCCATACCCCGTAGAAACCTTTGGCAAACTCATCCTCATAAGATGAGGACAGTTCTCCGAAATAGCCGAAGGAATCTTCGTTGAAAACTATCTCGTTCATCGCATAGACATGTATGTCTTTTTCCTCGACACGTCTGAATTCGGTTTTTCCGTAAAGTCCTCCGGGCAGGGGGTCTCCGCCGATATCCAGTATCAGCTTGTCTTTGTCCGTCTCATAGTCTGCATTCCAGGTCCAGGGCTGGTCTCCCACACCCAGTGTATTGGTCATGCATTC
>JAILES010000012.1 GCA_024687205.1 Lachnospiraceae bacterium | reverse complement strand
GGCAAAATCCGGCTCAACATGCCCTGCATCCGGTACCCCGGTAAAGGCAGTTGTCATTACAACACATTTATTATCTGACAGCTCGACGGGCTTCCCTTCTTCATCCGTAAAAAAGAACCTGTATACGATCTTTTCTTTCTCCGGATCCGGGGTATTTATTCTTATTCCCGGGATAACCTCCTCTTTCAGGACACTTGAGGTCTCCCCTCCCAGAGGAAGCCTGACAGTGATATATGTTGCAGCTGATGGTTCTGCCTTTTCAAGCTTGTCCGAACTTACCACGTAATTCCAGAGCTCGGAGGCCTCTGTAACACCGGCAACTACCGGAGCCTTTGCTGCCCGCAGGTCCTTTCCGGTATATGCATCATTCCAGGGAAGAAGATCATTTTCATTACATGTCACGAAAGAATACTCATCACCGCTCTCTATAATGAATCTGTCTCCTTTTTTCGCCCATCTTGCTATTATCGCCGGATTACCGTAAAAATCCCAGCCCATGTATATTGTATTATCAGCTATTCCGGCTTCTCTGCAGTTAACAACGCCGATAACCACAGTTCTTCTTGCCACTTCATTACCGGCCGGATCCTTTTCTATAAGATCGATCGAAAAACTGGTGAAACCGGGAGTATCACCGGTTTTTATGAACCAGGACTTTTCCTCGTAGTATCCCGTTTGTATCGTTGGATTAGTAATCTCTATCTCGCCATCAGCAAGGGTATTTGACGGATTTTCGTCATTATCGATGATCGCTATATTTGTATCTCCCTGCGTCGTTACCGACGAGAGGGTATAGCCATCACGGTAACCTGCCTCCACCTTCAGTTTTAAGGCATACGCATTGCTATTATTGGCCCAGATACGGATAAGCTCGTATTCAACATCTCCGGTCTTATGGGCATCAGTCCATGAAACCCAGTCATTCTCTCCCCATCCGTTATCCACTGAGGTTGTTTTATACGAAGACTGGGTACCTGCGTTATACTTTGCCTGGAAAGAACACTTAAACTTATTGAAGCCGTCCTCCCCGTCTTCAGCTGAGCCCGCCTCTTCGGCTGAAAGCTGTACCTCTTCTCCTTCAGGCATCGCCATAACAGGATTAACCGGTACGCTCGAAACCGCCGTGACCACAGTAAGCAGAAATGCCATTAATCTTTTCTTCATCCCTGTTTTTCCTCCTCAAGATATCTTTTATATGATTAAGGTGTCAAAAGTCCTTTTAAGCTAACGGCTTCTATACATATTTGGTACATTGAAAACTGAATATTGCTATGGATCGATTTTGCAATCCGCATACAGATGCTTTTGTGCTGTATATCAGCTTCACATTGGTATGCTCTATGCCTGAAATGCTCTGCAATACTCCGGGTTTTGTTCGTATCGCCAGAGTTTATTGAAATTCAGTGCACCAATCTTAAAGCCGAAGAACTGACGGCTCCGTATTTTTCCACGAGATGGTATCCTGTCTACTTTATATTTTCTCCGAAGGATCGATGGAATCGTTTCAACTCCGTTTCGTACCCGGTATATCAGTTCCCAGATCGGATCATTTTTGTGATCACGGATTTCAAGTGCTCTTTCTTTTGAGCGTTTCGATGTCGTTATCACAGCCATGCGTTTACCTATGCTTGGTTCGCATTGTTCAAGATAAGGACAGTTTTCACAGTGTTCTTTCTTAAATGATGCTCTTATCTGCTGGCTTTGTTTTATATAGCAGTTACTTTCAGGCTTTATACCGTTTGCGCAGCTACGAAGTTTCTGGCCATCTTTTGAAAAAGTGAAATCAGCCGTGATATCTTTAGATTGTATGCCGATAAGACCTGTTGTCAGTACTCCGATGTTTTTCTTATCAGCTTGTTCCTGGATATCTTTTCCGCTGTATGCACCATCAGCAATAAGTGCTGTTGTTGTTCCGGTTCTTTTCATTGCTGCGATAGTTTCTTCAGCAAAATCATGGTCGCTGTGCGTATTGACTTCGTATTGATAATCAACGATAACAGATCCGGTCTGATCGACTGCTTCGACAACATTTGCTGCATATCCACGATGTTCCTTGCCGGCCTTCACACGATAAGTAGCATCGGGATCGGCAGGATTCTGTAAAACAGATGATGGCATCCCATCACCTTTCTCTTTTGGGATCCACCCGTTGCCCCCTTTGTCAGAATCTTTGGTCTGTTCATCTATTGCACGTGCCAGAAGAAGATAGTCGCTTGTATCGCCATACTCTTCTTTACTTATAAGAAGCAGTTTGACAGCATAGTCGATCACATGCTGCAGACGTTCCGCATATGGAACATCGTTTTGATGATAAGTAACACGGTTGCGGTCATTGGGATCAGAATAGTGCTTCAGCCCTTTAAGCATTCGCTTGTTACCATCCCGGCTGATCTGCTTTACAAGATTTGAGGTACAGGTATGCAAAAGATCCAGACGTCCCATCTTTCGGATATTTGACTCGACCATCAGGCTATCCATACGCTTGACGGTACCGTCAAGCTCCATATATCTGCGGATGTTGTCCGAAAGTTTGATGATGCATTCATGAATGAGATCTTTCCCGGAAGTCAGCTCATAAGCAGCACACCTCGCACGGAATCGACTGAAGGTACGATCACTGATAGGAGCATTTGGTCTGGAATTAGCCTATTCGCTGTATAGCGGAGCAAAAATCATCTCATCGATGTTAGTGAATATATGGTCCGAAAAGGGCCTTGCCCAGGAACGTTCCAACATACGAAGTCGCCTTTCATTCATAAAACCAGAAGCGGCCTGAAGGGTATTATCATCTTATTTAACTGTCAAACTGCCGTTATCCAACACAGATCCCCCCTCGAATTTATAACCACATTATTTTACCACATATCACCCCCATACACAACCAAATGTGTTATAATAACCAGGTGTTTAACAGAAAGGTTTTATGCTATTTCCGTTATAACACTGCGTACTGATCAGGCACAGAAACAGGCAAAGCTCATCTGTTTTGAGCTGCGCACTTAACGAAAACGAGTGTCCAATCTCGCCTGAGCATCTGTCTGAGCGCAGCTCGCCCGGGCCAAGGCGAGCAAGCGAGTTTGCGAAGGCGAGTCGGTTTAAGGACACGAAGTTTGAGTTTAGTGCAGACAGCGGCCTGCAGATGGCTTGCCGTTTTTGTGACTGATCAGGAATAAACGCTTTAAGTTTCTTTTCAGATATCTGAGGACTCTTGTGGTCTGCGGTATAGTCGGACTGATACTCTGGCCCTTTACTTTAAAGGCCATATTCTCGGGCACAAGGAGCGCCGAAAGTTTTAACAGTATTTTTTTCTTCGGAGATCTTTCCGTAAGGCTACAGACCATGCTGGGAGTACTTTCAGACAACAGCGTCGGCATCCCCTATATGGTACTGCTCCCGTTGCTGTTAATACTGCCGCTTGCGGCTCTGATCCTGGCACGTAAGAATAAGGCAGGCAATATAATAGTTCCGAAGGTTGAAAAAGGATTTATCCTGGGCTTTCCTTTCTGCATGTATTTTCTGATCGTATCCAAGATCATCCCTTATCTTGTAGACAGATACATCATGTGTCTGTTCCCGCTCTGTTTCATACTCCTGTTCTGTTCCTTTTTCTGCCTTATCAGGCAGCTCATCAAAAAGAACAGCATCCGCAACCTTGTATTGGTACCGGGCTTTGCCCTGCTCCTGTTCTGTTCGAATGCTTTCAGGCACTATAACCCTTACATTTTCGAGGACGGACAGGAAACTGATATGGTCGAAAACGATACCGACTGCATCTATGTACTTCCGGCTAACTGGTGGAACCAGAGCGCCGAGGACACGATCCTGCTTTCCAAATGCGATATGAGCGCCGTTGTTAGCGAGGATAAACTTGAGATCCTCAAAGCTTCATATGTTCCCGTTCCCGGCCGGAAGCTTATGATAGTTGTCAGAGACGGTATAGATACCGATGCGGATGTTGCTTATCTTCTTGACAACATTGCCGCTGAAGGATACAGGATTTCTTACAAAGAAAAAGACCGCGTCACCAAACGCGGCCGTACAGTCATAAGTTTTGATCTGTCATCCGAGGCACTCTGATAATTCAGCTGCCGCCTCATCCATGGTCCAGCCCATTGCAATGGCCATTTCCGAATACAGCATACGCTCGGCATAGGTGAGCATTTTCGCATCAGCGATGTTTAAGCTCTTGTGGTTCTTTTTATTCTCATGCTTAACTTCCCTGAGCTGGCGGATAAGATTAGTAACATTATCCATATCACCGCTCTTGAGTATCACATCGCATTCTTCCCTAGCGGGGATCTTCCCTTTTTTCTTGCTTTTCTTTATGGTCGGAAGACGCTTTTCAGCTTCTTTCTTCTCTATGACTTTGCGGATTATCTCCGCTTCCCGGTCAACCGGAACGTAGATCTTATCCCTGCTGTCATAGTAAGGCTGAAGGGTATAATAGATCTTATCGTTACTGCCGAAATCAAGTTTTCCTATGTCCACAACTTCGCAAGCACCTGAAACACCGTAAAGCACATAATCTCCTATCTTGAATTTGTACATAGCAACCTCTCTTCCGGTCCAAACGTCACCTTTAGCAACAAAACACTTCGATTTCTCCCCTCATGTTATATCATTATAAACACATTTGCAAAAAAAATCCAGTATTTTTTTTGCAGTAAATCAAAAAGGCCGGAGAACTCCGGCCTTTTCTACAAGGTCAAAAATTTCTTACTTTTTCTTAGCGCCGTTTACAGCATCCTTAAGAGCCTTGCCGGCTTTGAACTTAGGAGACTTGGAAGCCTTGATCTTGATGGTAGCGCCAGTCTGAGGATTGCGGCCTGTACGAGCCTTTCTCTCAGAAACTTCGAATGTACCGAAGCCTACCAGTGAAACCTTCTTGTCGCCCTTCTTGTTGCTGAGCTCTTTCTTAACCACATCGATAAATGCGTTTAAGCCTGCTTCAGCGTCCTTCTTGGACAGACTAGCCTTCTTTGCCATAGCTTCAACTAATTCTGCTTTGTTCATGATTTTCTCCTCTCAAAAGCAATTATTTAGTGACCCTGTGCCACTTATGTAAATACAATATCACTAAATATGCGAGTTTGCAATACATTTTGTAAAAAAAGTTCAATAAAATACTACATTTTGTGGCAACATAATATCAGATACCCCCGCGTTTCTTGAGCCTCTGACGTTCGATCTCGAAGATAAAACGCACGAATTCCTCGCGTGCTTCCTGCTTCATATCAACGAACTGCATGCGGTGATCGAAAAGATCCCTGATCTCCGCATGTTTATCGCTTCTGATTATCTTTCCGAGAAAAACATAATTCTTCTTTTCGCCGGTGGGCGTATTCGCGATCATATGGGTGATGACCATGCCCGCAGGCGGAAGCTGGCGCTTTGACACAAATCTCACACCGCCGCCGCTTATATCAACGGTGGTTCCTTTTTCAAAACCATCCATCGTAAGCAGCGTCCCGTTCTTGGTGGCTTCCTTAAAAGCCATGGCGTTGTCTGCTGTAAGCAGCAGATATCTGACATCAAGATTGGCATCAAGTCTGAAAAACTTGCGGCGTTCATATTTCTCGATATCGCTTGTAAGCCGCAGTTCCACCACCCTGAACTTGCCGTCGGTCACGTTTCTTACTACGGATACCGGCGCGGTATATATCTTGTTCAGAAAGAAATACGCATTAAAACGTTCCCCCGAATGCAGCGGTATCATCCTCGACTGCTGCGTGGGATTGGTAATGCGGAACACATCCCCGTTAAGGGAATCATGTACCGAACACATATATTTTTTGTCCATGGCCTCGGGCTGGTCCAGAGTGATCGGATGCTTGATCAGCTCCACCGGTATGCCCGGCTTTATGACTTTTTCCATTTACATGATATCTCCGTACTGGTTCATATTGCCGACTGTTGTCTGGAATTTTCTTTCAAGTTCCACGCTTCTTTCGCTGGCCAGATCCATATATCTGATAAAGACGGATTCCACTGTTTCTCCGCTCTCCGCAGCTATCTCCTCCATAACGGGCTTGAGCTGCTGCAGCTGGTATCCCACTCTTGTATTCTGTCCGTCCACATCTTTTAAGGCCTTGTCTGCGAAGGCATTTATCCTCTCAAGAAATTCGGCATCTTCCTTAGTCATTATCACACCTCCCGTGTGGCATTTTCAAGCCATGCTTTTTCTTCATCATTCATGAAGGGCGAAAGTTTTTCCCTAACTGCCCTGTGATATTCGTTCAGCTGTTTTCTCTCTTTGTCCTCAAGATAAGCGGTATCGATACCGTCAAGATCGATGGGTACATAGGTAAGAGCTTCAAATCCGAGAAACTCTCCGTCGGAATTCTTTCCGCGGCTTTCGCACATCAGTATGTTCTCTATCCTGATACCGTAGCTGCCCTCTATATAAACGCCGGGTTCATCGGATATCACGACACCGACAGCCATATCCGCTTCCGCATCATTCCTGTATTTCTTAGGTCTTATATACTGCGGACCTTCGTGCACATTCAGCATATAACCTACACCATGGCCTGTCCCGCATTTATAATCCGTATGCAGTTCCCACAAAGGCTCCCTTGCCAGGATATCAAGATTCCTTCCGCTTACGCCCTTTAAGAATACCGCATTCTGCAGTGCAAGCGTCCCGGCACATACTTTCGTAAAGTGCTTTTTAAGCTCGGCTGATGCATTCTTCGGTATCAGTGTCCTTGTCACATCGGTAGTTCCGCCTGCATACTGTCCGCCGCTGTCAACAAGGTATACCTCGTTTTCATTGATCACCGCACTGCCTTCCTTCGGCGCTTCATAGTGCATCATCGCAGCATTCGCTCCGCAGGCACTTATGGTTGTAAAGGAAAGGTCATCACATTCCTCATCTTCAAGTCTCATCCTGTCAAGCATAAGGGCCGCTTCGTATTCCGTGATCTTATCTTTAGCCCCCCATTCCTTCATGTACTTAAGGAACCTGGTAAGTATCAGCGAATCCTTCAGATAAACTCTTCTTGTATTTTCCTTTTCCGTCTCATTCTTAACAGCCTTCAGATCGGTGGAAGGGTTTCTTTCAAACTTAATCTTTGCGCCCTGTTTTTCCAGCAGTCTCACCATCAGATAATTTGTATATGCCGGATCCGCAAGCACGAGACTGTCTTCGTCAGCCTTAAGTTCGCGGTAGAACTCTGAATATGATCTTAATTCTATTCCATTTTCCCCGGCATAAGCAAGCAGTTCATCCGTTACCGCCTCTTCTTTCAGATAAAGTTTTACCTCTTCTTCGGTGATGACCGTATATGCGTAAGCTACGGGATTATATCTTATATCACAGCCCCTTATGTTAAAGAGCCACATCTGATCATCAAGTGCGGATATTATGTGGATGTTGCACTTTGCATCCTTCATCCGCATTCTTACCTTGCTCAGCTTATCTTCATATTTTTCTCCGCAGAGATTTTCCGGCAGTATCTTTATCTTTCCGCTGCTGTCCTTAGGTCTGTCTTCCCATACCGCATCCGCCGGATCGGCTCCCGCAAGGAGAAATGCTCCCTTTTCCTTCAGTATATCCCGGATCTCAACTCCGGTCTCGGCATCTATAAGCTGCCCGTTGAACATCAGGACATCTCCCTCAAGAACCTTCTCCTTAAGGAAATCCCTGAGTTCGGGAACACCCTCGTTACTCATGCACATAAGTTCTATGCCGCTTCCCTCAAGCTCATTCTTTGCCTGCACGAAATATCTGCCGTCAGTCCAGAGCCAGACTCCTTCCGGCCCTATGAGCAGGTCTCCGTTGGATCCCGTAAATCCGGAGAGATACGCCCTGACCTTGTAATGATCGTTGATATATTCCGATCCGTGAGGATCCGAAGTGGTAGCGAGATACCAGTTCGCATCATTCTTATCCAGTTCTTTTCTTAATGCTTCGATCCTGTCAGTATAAATATTTCCCATAGCTTAATTCTCCGATGCAGCCTCTTTTGCAAATTCTGCGGTCGCCGATGCTCCCACACGTTCACAGCCCAGTTCGATAAAGCTCTTCAGCGCATCAAGGGTCCTGATCCCGCCTGCCGCTTTCATCTTAATTCCCGGATCTATATTTTCCTTAAACAGTTTTATATCTTCGACAGTCGCTCCTGCTGTACCGAAACCGGTTGAAGTCTTTATATAATCGGCTCCGCTTTCGCTTACTATCCTGCAGATACGTTTCTTCTCATCTTCAGTCAGATAACAGGTTTCAACTATGACTTTTAATATAAGGCCTCTGCATGCAGCCCTCACGGCCTTGATCTCGTCGGCAACAAGCTCGTCTTCATCGTTTTTAAGGCGCCCCACATTGATCACCATATCTATCTCGTCTGCACCGTTCTTTACCGCATCAGCGGTTTCAAAAAGCTTGACCGCAGTAGTCATGTATCCCAGAGGGAAACCTATGACTGTACAGATCTTAAGCCTGTCACCGTAGTCTCTTTTTACCTCTGCCACATAAGCAGGGGGTATGCAGACCGACGCCGTATTATACTTAAGCGCCTCTTCACAGAGTTTCTTTATATCCTCATAAGTAGCAAAAGCCTTAAGCTGCGTATGATCGATATGTGTAAGCATCTCCTTGATATCCATCTCATTCCTCCACATAAAAATGTATGTCGTCTCCGCCTGTACATCTGAGATAATACATGGCCATCCTGAGTTTCGAATACAGCGTATCAAAATCGCTGCCGTTTACCGGAGCTCTTACGCCGCTTAAAGAAACGGTCAGCTTTACGCCGCCTGCGCTCGCTTCATTCGCCTTGGTGGTCACATCATTTTTCAGTTCTTCGCAGAAGCTTAAGATCTCTTCATCCGAAAGATCGTAAGGCATGTATACGAGAAAGCCTCCGTCATCGCTTCTTCCCAGCATGCTGTCGGGTGTTGACTGGTTTTTAAGCACATTGGCTATGCTCATAACCACGCCGTCCGCATTGCTGTATCCGTTTATCTTCCTGAAATCTTTAAAACCGTCGATGCTGATATACATCATCACGGCATTTCTGTCGGTGAATTTGAGCCTCTTGTTTATCTCCTGTGAGAGGTAATCGTTCTTCCACAGATCCGTCAGTATATCACGTTTATTTCCCAGGAGTATGCTCTTCCTCATATCCTCCATCTGCAGGACTTTCTCTATACGTCCCAGCATGGCCTGGGCTTCAAAGGGCTTGGTTATGAAATCAAGGGCTCCCATCTGTATGCCCCTTACTTCACTTTCGTGCTCGTTATCAGCCGTAAGGAATATGACCGGTATGTTGGCGGTCTTGGGGTTGAGCTTGATCTGTTCCACCGCTTCGTAGCCGTCCATCTCCGGCATGAATATGTCCATCAGGATAAGATCCGGTCTGTTTTTCTTAAGGAAATTCAGCGCCTGTTTGCCGCTTTTGGCCATGGAAAGATGATAAAAAGGCTGCAAAACCTCTGCAGCACTTTTAAGATTCGTGGTATTATCATCTACCATGAGAATATGCTTCATATAACCCCCTGTAATTTTCAGCTCAGTTCAGAAACGACCTTACCTGTTCCTTCATCTCATCTTTATCACATACCGTATCATGTAGTACCTGCGCATCCCTAAGCTCGCTGATCGCTTTCGGGAAGGGTACTTTTGAGATCTCATTAAGCTTATCCGTAAGTTCTTCGTCACTGCTCTCTTCACCCAGTGCTTTCAGTACTGCCTCGGGGAACTTATAAGGGCTGGCAGTTGATGCTATCACACAGTTTAAGCTGTCAGAGCTCTTACTCCTGTACTCCTCATAAACAGCAGCCGCAACGGCCGTGTGAGGATCTATAACATATCCGTCTTCATCAAATACTTTCTTTATCATCTCAGCGCAGGCCGCCTCATCCGCAAATCCCGCATCGAAATCTTTAAGCCTGCTTCTCATTAGATCATCGATCTCATAGCTGCCCTCTTTTGAAAGCTGCTTCATAAAGTCGGCACATTTATGATCATCCTCTCCGCAGATCAGATATATAAGCCTCTCGAGATTGCTGGAGATAAGTATATCCATTGACGGAGAACTGGTGAGCATGAACTCCCTCTTCTCGCTGAAATTGCCTGCATCGTCCATCACATGCAGTTTGTCATAGGTGCCGCTCTTAAAGAAATCCGTAAGTACCTTGTTTTTGTTGGATGCACAGATCAGCTTTCCGACCGGTACTCCAAGCTGTTTTGCAAAATAAGCAGCCAGGATATTTCCGAAATTACCTGTCGGCACACAGAAATTGATAGACTCACCGTCTGCAATGATCCCGTCTTTTAAAAGTCTTGTATAAGAATATACGTAATAAACTATCTGGGGCACCAGTCTGCCGATATTGATGGAGTTGGCCGAAGAGAATACATATCCTCTGCTCTTCAGCTCATCCTTAAGACCTGCATCGTTAAACATTGCCTTAACACCGTTCTGGGCGTCATCAAAGTTCCCCCTGATGCCGACTACCTTAACGTTGCCGCCCTTCTGGGTCACCATCTGCTTTTCCTGAATCTTTGATACGCCGTCCTTGGGATAAAATACCATTATCCTGGTACCGGGCACATCGGCAAAGCCCGCAAGCGCAGCTTTTCCGGTATCACCGCTGGTAGCGGTCAGTATCACTATCTCTTCCTTCAGCTGATTTTTCTTTGCAGCTGTGGTCATCAGATAAGGCAGTATTGAAAGTGCCATATCTTTGAAGGCTATAGTCGGTCCATGGAAGAGTTCAAGATAATAAGCTCCCCCTGCCTTCTTAAGCGCCACCTTTTCCGGAATATCAAATTTATCATCGTAGGCTTGCTCTATACAATACTTAAGCTCTTCTTCGGTATAATCCGAAAGATAGAGTTTCATGACTTCGTATGCAACAGCCTTATAGTCCATGGTTGCAAGCTCCTGCAGGCTTTTATCTGACACCGGAAGTTTTTCGGGCACAAACAGACCGCCGTCATCCGAAAGTCCCTTTAATACCGCCTGTGACGCGGTATATCTCAATGCATTGTTTCTCGTACTTTTGTAATACATATCTTTATCCTCTCATCCTTGGAAATCGCAATATATTGTAACACAACGCCGTGTTTTCATCAAGTTATTCGCCATCCCGCTCCATTGAAAACAGATCCATCGGATAGCTTTTAAGATTTTCCAGTATGCTTCTCTTATCAGCCTTATTTAAAAGTGCTTCGCGGGCCTTCAGTATCTCTTTCTCTGTCCTGTGCTTTGAAGGTCCTCCCACACAGCCGCCTGTACAGGCCATGCCTTCTATGAAATCTTCGGGAAGCTTTCCGGCTTTTAACAGCATCAGGGCTTTTTTGCATTCCTCTCCGCCTGCACACTTGAGCAGTTTCATTCCTTCCGTATCTTCACCGCGTTCTCTCATGCACTCCATGACTGCGGCAGCAACTCCTCCGCTGGATGCAAAACCCTTCCCCCAGGCTGATGCCTCCTGGTACGTTTCATCCGCAGGCTCAAGTTCCACATCCTTTGATCTCATCAATGCTCTCAGCTCGCCGTAGGTGATACTGTAATCGGCATTGTTCTTCACTTCCTTATCGAGTGTTTCGGCTTTTTTTGCAATGCATGGGCCGATGAATACGGTAACACAGCCGGGATGCGTTACTTTAAGATAACGGGATACCGCACACATGGGCGATACGATATTGGACATATTCTTCTTATAGATCTCAGGATAAAAGATCTTAAGCATATTAATGAACGCAGGGCAGCAGGAAGTAGTCTTCTTTCTGCCTTCCTTTCTCGCTTCACTCCATTCCTTTGATTCATAGGCTGCGGTCATGTCCGCCCCGAGACCGACTTCCACCATATCGGCAAACCCGATCTTTTTCAGCGCATTCCTAACGGATGCCATCGATATACTCTCCCCGAACTGGCCTTCCGTAGCAGGAGCGCACATAGCGTATACTTCACTTCCCTTAAGTATCTCTTTTATGATATGAACAAGATAGGTCTTGGAACCTATCGCACCGAAGGGACAGTTATGTATGCACTGTCCGCACTGCACGCATTTGGTCTCATCGATCCTGCAGTATCCGTATTCGTCATAAGATATGGCTCCCACAGGACATGAACGCTTGCAGGGTCTCTCGAGATGCACGATTGCCTGATAAGGGCAGGCTTCGGCACACATTCCGCACTCCCTGCATTTGGCCGGATCTATATGCATACGCATATCCCCCGGGCTTATTGCCCCGAACTTACAGGTATTTATACAGGCTTTTCCCAGGCAGAAGCGGCAGTTATCCGTGACTGAATAAGCCGAGATGGGACAGTCATCACAGGCTGCCTCTATCACCTGCACAATGTTCCCGGAATCGGGATTGTTCACCGGATTCTCACCGCAGGCGAGCTTTATGCGCTGTCTTACTATCTCCCGTTCCTTATAGATACAGCAGCGGTAGGTAGGCCTCGGTCCGGGTATCACTTCATATACCAGTTTTTCCCTGTTTTCTTCATTCAGCTTCTCTTCCCAGGCCAGCCTGCAGATATGCTCTATAACATTATGTTTTAAACCGACTATTCCGAAATCTTTTGTTATCATTTCCAATTCTCCGCATCCCATGGACATTCACCGGGTTTTATCCAGCGTGTATCTTTCTCCCGTTTAAACCATGTGATCTGTCTTTTTGCAAAATGTCTCGTATCTCTTTTGAGAATATACACCGCTTCATCAAGGGTACATTCTCCCTCAAGATAGGCATATATCTCCTTATATCCGAGTCCCTGCATGGATACGGCGTTTCTCGGCACATATTCCCGCAGCTTTCTTACCTCGTCGACCAGGCCGGCTTCGATCATCTTGTCCACACGCCTGTCTATACGCTCATACATAAGCTTTCTTTCGTCATAAAGCACGTAGAAGGCCGCATCGTAAGCAGGCTTCTTTTTCCTCTGTTCTTCATTGTGCGATGAGATCTGACCGCCGGTCTCTTTATGATATTCGAGAGCCCTGATGACACGCTTGATATTGTTCGGATGTATGGCTTCGCAGGATGCCGGATCCGCTTCTCTCAGCATCTCGAAAAGTACTTCCCCGCCTTTTTCCCTGTAGATCTCTTCCAGTTCCCTGCGATAGCTTAAGTCAGTCTCTTCTTCGGTGAATTCTATGTCATAAAGCACTGACTGTATATAAAAGCCCGTGCCTCCGCAGATTATCGGGACACGGCCTCTTTCCTTTATCTCTGTGATTGCCTTCTTGCACAGCTTCTGAAAGATGTTTATATTGAACTCTTCTGTAGGATCCAGTATATCTATCAGATGATGGGGCACTCCTTCCGTCTCTTCCTCCGTGATCTTGGCCGTGCCTATATCCATACCTCTGTACACCTGCATTGAATCAGCCGATATCACTTCGCCGTTTATTTTTTTTGCCAGCCTTACCGCAGCTGCGGATTTTCCCGTTGCCGTTGGTCCCGCTATTATGTATAAGTCTTTCATCAGTTTACTATTCTCTTAAATTTCCGTTCCAGCTCCATCCTGCTCATGGAGAACATTGTAGGCCTCCCGTGGGGACAGTGATAGGGATTTTCCAGTTCCAGCAGTTCATCCAGTACTGTTTCCATCTCTTTAAAGCTTACCTCGTCCCCGCCTTTAACTGAGGCTTTGCATGCCATGGTCGCTATTACCCTGTCTATCACGTCAGGGATCCTGCCGCTTCCTTTCTCCGCAAGATCATTGAGTATATTCAGAAAAAGTTCGTCCCCGGTCTTTTTAAAAGTCTCCTGGGGTACAGCCTTGAGTATTATCTCATTTCCGCCGAAATCCTCTGTCTCGAAGCCGAGCTTTTCAAATACCTCCGAGTATTCTTCCAGCACGGTACGTTCCTTCGGAGACAGGCTTACCACGAGCCCGGGGCTCAGCAGCTGTGAATAGACCTCATTATCCCTGTATCTTTTTACCAGCCTCTCATAATTCACTTTTTCATGCGCCGCATGCTGATCAAGGAAATACAGCTTATCCTGATAGGAGAACATCCAGTAGGTATTGAATACCTGTCCGATCAGCCTGTACTGCTCCCTTGCTTTTTTTGATATGACCCGTTCTTTCGGAAGCATCTCTATCTGCTTTGCGTTTTTATAGGGATCTTCGGGTATGAAATAAGACTCCTGTACTTTTTCGACCGCTGCCGGCTTCGGAGTCTCCAGCACGATCTCTCCCTCTTCTTTGTCATCCTCAAAACGCACTTCGAAGATATCATCCCGGGTATCGGGATTCTCATCCTGCCCATCGGGATCATCATCCGCTGCATCGCTGTTCTCATCCCCGGGGAGGATCTCTTCCTGTCTCTTTTCAAAGGGTTCGAATACCGGAGTCTTTATCTTTTCCTCTTCTTCCCTGCTCTCATCCTCGGGGATCATCTCCCTGTTATGAAGGGTCCCTGCTACAGCCTCTGAAAGATGATCGTAAAAAGCTTCCCTGTCATGGAAACGCACATCCATCTTTGAGGGATGGACATTTATATCTATCTCAGACTGGTCCATTGTTATATGCAGTACGCAGAAAGGGAACTTATGCTGCATCATATAACCTTTATAGCCTTCTTCTATCCCCTTAGCCACGACTTCGGAGCGAATATATCTGTGATTCAGGAAATATGTTTCGAAATTCCTGTTGGGCCGGTTCATGGCCGGAGTCCCGAGATAACCGTCAATCCTGATTCCGTCCTTCTCATAGGAAACCGGAACGATCCACTTGGCGGCATCCCTGCCGTATATGCGGTGAATGGTCTCCTTCAGATCCCCGTTACCGCTGGTCATGAAGCGTGTATTTCCGTTTACCACATATTTGTAGGATATGTCGGGCCTAGACAGTGCAAGCCTTTCCATAAGCTCACTTACCGCATTGCCCTCACCGGTGGCAGATTTAAGGAACTTGCGCCTTACCGGAGTGTTGTAGAACAGATGGGCAGCAATAACCGTGGTTCCGTCGGGAACACCGATCTCTTCGATCTCTTCAGCTTTTCCCCCGTTTATCTGCAGCTTGTATCCCATCAGGTCTTCAGAGCGCTTGGTCATCAGCGTTACCTTGCATACCGACGCTATGGAAGACAGAGCCTCGCCTCTGAAGCCCATTGAATTAAGGCTGTTCAGATCCTCGATATCCCTTATTTTGGAAGTTGCATGTCTTAAGAAAGCCATGGGGATATCTTCTCTGGCAATACCCCGGCCGTTATCGGTGACCCTGATAAAGTCGGTACCGCCGCCGCGTATCTCCACGCTTATGCGGTCTGCGCCGGCATCCATTGAATTTTCCACCAGTTCTTTAACGATGGAAAGCGGTCTTTCCACCACTTCACCGGCTGCTATCTTATCAATTGTATCGTTATCAAGTACTCGTATCGCGGACATATCAATCTCCGAATCTGTTCTTTATCCTGCTCTGCAGATGATAGAGTTCATTCAGCGCATCCAGCGGGGTCAGCGTAGTGATATCCATTTCGGATATCTCCTTCAGTATATCCTCGTCCGAAGAAGTCTCCATAAAGGACATCTGCCCGAGCTCCACGTCATCATAGGACGTTGCTTCTTTTTTTCTTTCACCGGCGATCTCTATCTTCTGTATCTTCTCGGTTATATCATTATCAAGCAGCTGCACTACTATCTGGGCTGCCCTGTCAGTCACTTCCCTGGGCACTCCCGCAAGCCTTGCTACCTGTATGCCGTAACTCTTGTCGGCTCCTCCGGGTACTATCTTTCGCAGGAATACTATATCGTCACCCTTTTCCTTTACGGCGATACAGTAATTGTTCACATTATCCATCTTGCCCTCGAGTTCCGTCAGTTCATGATAATGTGTCGCAAACAGAGTCTTTGCTCCCAGGAGTTTTTTATTGCTGATGTGTTCGATCACGGCCCAGGCAATGGAAAGCCCGTCAAAAGTCGAAGTACCGCGTCCTATCTCATCAAGTATGATAAGGGATTTCTGTGTGGCATTCCTGAGTATGTTGGCCACCTCGTTCATCTCTATCATAAAGGTGGACTGGCCGCTGGCCAGATCATCGGAAGCGCCGACTCTCGTGAATATCCTGTCCACTATACAGAGGGATGCTTCTCTTGCTGGCACAAAGCTTCCTATCTGGAACATAAGGCTTATCAGCGCCACCTGTCTCATATATGTGGATTTACCTGCCATATTCGGACCGGTGATAATGCTTATGCATTTCTTTCTGTTATCGAGATATGTATCGTTCTCGACAAACATATCACCCTGGATCATGCGCTCCACCACGGGATGCCTTCCGCCCTTAATGTCAATGATGCCCTGTCTGTTGATCTTCGGTCTCACATAGTTGTTCTGTTCGGCCACAAGGGATAAGGAACAATATACGTCAAGCCTTGCCATAGCCCTTGCCGAACTCTGTATACGGTCAAGATTCTTCTCGATCAGATCCCTTAGTTCGCAGAAAGCATCATATTCCAGCGTTGCCAGCTTGTCTTCCGCGTTCAGTATCATGTCCTCAAGTTCTTTAAGTCTCGGAGTGATAAAACGTTCCGCCCCGGTAAGTGTCTGTTTTCTCTGATAATCCTCCGGTACCAGATCCTTATAGGAATTGGTGACCTCAAGATAATAGCCGAAAACCTTATTGTACTTGACTTTCAGATTCTTGATACCCGTGCGTTCCCTCTCGTCATTTTCCAGGGAAGCAAGCCAGCCCTTGCCTTCGGTTTTGGCCTTTCTCAGCGTATCGATATCGGGATCAAAACCGTCTTTGATGATGCCACCTTCCCTTATGGTAAGCGGCGGCTCCTCAATGATGGTCCTGTCTATCCTGTCAGCTATATCTTTCAGTTCATCCGATGCCTCATACAGTTCCCTTAAGCCCTCTGCCTGCATGGATGAGAGCAGCTGCTTAATGGGCGGCAGCATCCTGAGTGATCCCAGAAGCGCTATCATATCCCTGGGATTAATGGAATGGAAACTGACCTTTGCAAGTATCCTTTCAAAGTCATAGATGGCATTCAGATACTCTCTTATCTCATCACGGTCCACACCCTTTTTGCAGAGTTCCTCCGTGGCATCCAGTCTTTTTATTATACGTTCCTCATCTAACAGCGGCTGCTCTATATCATTTCTGAGCATCCTGGCTCCCATGGCCGTCTTAGTCTTATCAAGCACCCAGAAGAGCGTACCTCTTTTCTGTTTTTCACGCATGGTCTCGGTCAGTTCCAGATTACGCCTGCTGGCCCCGTCAAGCAGCATATATTCACTGCCTTTACTGGGTATAAGCCTGGTGATATGGGTCAGCGGTATCATCTGCGTTTCATTCAGATACTGCATCAGTGCTCCGGCGGCCACCACCCCGGGATCAAAATCATCAAGTCCCAGTCCGGTCATGGAAGAAACCCTGAAATGTTCGCACAGCGTCTTAATGCATTCGGCTTTGTCAAAATACCAGCCGCCCAGCTCGTAGACCGCTATACCGAGTCTGTCTTTTATCTCGCTGATACCCGGATATAATATGCCGAGATTGTCGTTGCAGATTATCTCCTCCGGCTCCAGCTTCAGTATCTCGTCACGTAGTTTATCCGTATTGTCCACTTCCGAAAGGAAAAATTCACCTGTCGAAACATCTGCACAGCCGTAACCGTATACGTTCTGCATCGCAAAGATGCACATGATATAATGGTTCTTTCCTTCTTCCAGCGCCTGCTCGCTTATATTCGTACCCGGAGTGACTATCCTTGTCACTTCTCTTTTAACCAGTCCCTTGGCCAGCTTAGGGTCCTCCACCTGTTCACAGATAGCTACCTTATAGCCTTTCGCAACCAGTCTGCTTAAGTACTGTTCCACAGCATGGTAAGGCACGCCGCACATCGGGGCCCTTTCATCCAGGCCGCAGTTTTTTCCCGTAAGTGTCAGTTCCAGTTCTCTGGATGCGGTTTCGGCATCCTCAAAGAACATCTCGTAAAAATCTCCCAAACGGTAAAAGAGAATACAATCTTTGTATTCCTCTTTTGTTTCAAGATATTTGGCCATCATCGGTGACAGCTTCTCGACATCTATCTTTGTCATACTCTTTCCCCGATATAGTAAAAACCTTTATTCTCGCATAGTTTCACCTGCAGGTAAGAACCTATCAGTGAAGCATCTCCTTTGAAATGAACCAGCACATTTCCCGAAAGCCTGCCGGTCACATACTCCTTATCCTTATCGTTCACATCTTCCACAAGGACTTCCATGGTCCTGCCTGCAAATCTGGACACATTCTTCCTTGCCTCTTCCTGCACCGCTGCAAGTACCCTGTTAAAGCCCTCGCCTATCTCTTCCTCACTCATCTTGCTCTCATAATTCGAAGCCGGAGTCCCGGCTCTTTTCGAGTATATGAAAGTAAAGGCATTGTCATAAGCTGCCTCATGAACAAGGCTTACAGTCTCATCAATATCAGCCGGTTCCTCTCCCGGAAATCCGACTATGATATCCGTAGTGATGGACAGCTCAGGCATTGCAGCCCTAAGCTTTGATACAAGCTTAAGATAACTTTCCCTTGTATATTTCCTGTTCATCATCTCAAGTACCCTGCTGGATCCGGACTGTACCGGGAGATGCAGATGTGAACAGATCTTACTGCTTTCAGCCATCACTTCTATCAGTTCATCGGACAGATCCTTGGGATGTGAGGTCATGAAACGTATACGCCTGATGCCCTCTGTCTTTTCCACTTCCCGAAGAAGCCCCGGGAAGTTCAGTTCACCTTCCAGTCCCCTTCCGTAGGAATTGACATTCTGACCGAGGAGCATCACTTCGCTTACACCGCTGTCCGCAAGCCTTCTTACTTCCTCCAGGATCTCGCTGCTTTTCCTGCTCCTCTCCCTTCCGCGAACATAGGGAACGATACAGTATGAGCAGAAATTATCACAGCCGAACATAATATTTACGCCGGACTTGAAAGGATACTTTCTGAGGGTCGGCAGATTTTCCACCACACTGTCGGTCTTTTTCCATACGTCGACTATCATCCCGTCTTCTTCGAGAAGACGTACCAGGAGTTCAGGAAATTTATAGATATTATGAGTTCCGAAGATCATATCCACAAAGGGATATGTCTGTCTGATCTTTTCTATAACCGCTGCTTCCTGCACCATGCAGCCGCAGAGTACGATCTTCTTATCCGGATGCTTTTTCTTCATGACACCCAGATTCCCGAGTCTTCCGTATACACGCTGGTTGGCATTATCCCTGACCGTACAGGTATTGTATATGACTATGTCGGCATTCTCGTCATCCACAAGTTCTATGCCGCTTGATATGAGTACACCGCTTATCTTCTCTGAATCCCTGGCATTCATCTGACAGCCGAAGGTTACGACACAGGCGCTCATCCTTCTTCCGAGTTTTTCTTCCCTTTCTTTGGCGAGGGATGCGGCACGCTCTATCATATCCCGCTGTCTTACGGTCTCCACCTCCGGATCATATTCTTTTGTGATGGTATACCTGTCGTAATCGACATCCCTGAAAGCGTGCATTACCCGCGTACCTGTCCGTTTCCGCTTATCCTGTATTTATATGAGGTCAGCTCACGCAATCCCATGGGTCCCCTTGCATGGAGCATCTGGGTACTGATGCCTATCTCTGCTCCGAAGCCGAATTCAAAACCATCTGTGAAACGCGTTGAAGCATTGACATATACACAGGCCGAATCGATCTCTTTCAGGAACTTTTCGGCATTAGCGTAATCTCCGGTGATGATGGCTTCCGAATGATGTGTCGAATACTTATTGATATGCTCAATTGCTTCATCGATATTTTTAACCGTCTTAACCGAAATGATAAGGTCAAGATATTCGGTGGCAAAATCCTCCTCGGTGGCGGCATTGCAGTCAAGA
This sequence comes from Lachnospiraceae bacterium, assembly GCA_024687205.1. GTDB lineage: Bacteria > Bacillota > Clostridia > Lachnospirales > Lachnospiraceae > NK4A136. The sequence continues at coordinate 61,687 of JAILES010000012.1, read as the reverse complement.
ACCGGTCTTGCTTCTTCATCGGCTCTGATATCCACGTTTTTCTCTTTAAGTGCCTCAGCAACTTTCTTCATCACCCTGTCCAGGGCTTTTTCATGAACCACCAGAGACTCACAGGTATTGCAGACACCCAGTCTCTGGGTCTTCGCATTTATGATTATCTTAGTTGCCATTTCGGCATCGGCGGTCTCATCGATAAAGATATGGCAGTTGCCTGCTCCTGTCTCAATAACAGGGATCTTTGAATTCTCAACCACCGACCTGATAAGTCCTGCGGATCCCCTGGGTATCAGCACGTCAACATAGTCCTTCATCTGCATGAAGGCTTTGGTAGTCTCCCTGTCGGTTGATTCTATAAGGCTTATGGCATCTTCCGATATACCGCTGTCGGATAAGGCCTTTCTTAAAACCTTTGTTATGGCTATATTGGAATTGATAGCATCGCTGCCGCCCTTTAATATGACCACGTTACCTGCCTTGAAAGTTAGTGCGAAAGCATCTGCGGTCACATTCGGCCTGGATTCATAGATGATGCCAACGACTCCGAGAGGAACCCTTACCTTCTTGATCTTAAGTCCGTTGGGGCGTTCAAATTCATCAAGCACCTCACCCACGGGATCCTCGAGTTCCGCCACCTGAAGCAGGCCTTCACATATTCCGTCTATCCTTTTCTCATCAAGTTTGAGCCTGTCTTTGAGTGCGGGACTCATGCCCTTTTTATCTGCATTTTCAAGATCCGTCTTATTGGCTTCGATTATCTCAGCCGCAGCTGCCTTTATGTATTCAGCAGCCTTCTTTAGTGCTGCATTCTTTTTTTCCGTGTCCAGTCTGTTAAGCTCATATTTGGCCGCCTTGGCGTTTTTGCATAAACTAACGAGTTCCATAAATATTCCTCCGATCTTAATATCCGTATATTATATCATTAACCTTCTCATCATGATCTTCTTCGGGAATGCTTTCAAGCAGCTGCAGTTCAAAACATATCCCTATGCTGTATATCCCGGGATGAGCCTTCAGGAACCTGTCATAAAAACCGCCTCCGTAGCCCATACGTCTGCCGTATTTATCAAAAGCCGTTCCGGGTACCAGCACCACGCTATCCTTCACTTCACCGTCCCATGGTCGTTCCGTCGCCGGTTCCCTGATGCCTTTATAGCCGCTCTTAAGTTCCGTGATATCCTTAACGGCGTAAAAACTTATATCCTTATCTTCCACACGGGGATAGTATATCTCCTTCCCCATATCAAGCGCCCTTATTGCGATGGGATCGGTATCCGGTTCACTTCCGAAGGATGCGAAGAGAAGTATCTTTTTAGCGCTCAGTACCGCAGGATGCATAAAGAGCAGATCGCAGATGGCCGCAGCATCATTGTCCCGCTGCTCATATGCGAGTGCATCTCTTAGTTTAAGTATGTCTTTTCTCAGCGCCTTCTTTTCTTCGCTCATTTCTTGTCGAACTTTTCTCCGAGATTGGTAATGCTTCCGTCTTTTTCAAGTATATCTATATTATTGAGCTGAGCCCTCAGATTGCCTCTTATGGCATCCACATATTCTTTTCTCAAGACTCTCTGTTCCATCTTTTCTTCCGGAGTAAGACCTGCCTCGGTTCGGGATTTATGATAAAGCTCGTTGATACGCTTTATCCTCTCTTCCATGTTCATTGCTCAGTCCTCCACATAATCCTTGAGATAGAAGTTCTCATCCTTATTTGCAAGGAAAAGTGTACCGATGTCTCTTCCGTCCATGATCCTGTGCAGTATCCTCACATCTTTTGCATTGGCGATAATCATGTCCGCTCCGCTCTTGGTGGCTATTTCAGCCGCACGCAGTTTTGATTCCATGCCGCCGGTTCCCACGTCGGAGCCTGTGGAAGCCTTTCCCATAGCCATGATCTCAGGTGTGAGCTCCGGCACTATGGGCATAAACTCAGCCTTGGGATTCTTTCTCGGATCGTCGGAATACAGCCCGTCTATGTCAGAAAGCAGTATCAAAAGATCTGCTCCCGTCAGGGCTGTAACTATGGCTGAAAGCGTATCGTTATCACCAAACTCTATCTCATAGGTCGAGATCGTATCATTTTCGTTTACGATAGGTATTGCCCCGAGTTTAAGCAGTTCCATAAAAGTATTATGAGCATTGAAACGGTTAAGATCGGCAACTATCGTATTTTTTGTCATCAGTACCTGGGCAGCTGTCTGTCCGTACTGTGAGAACAGTCTCTCATACACCATCATAAGCCTTGCCTGTCCGATGGCTGCGCAGGCCTGTTTGACGGCTACCGAATGATCGTCTCCCTTAAGGCCTACGGTCTTTCTTCCGGCAGCTATTGCTCCGGATGATACCAGTATCACATCTCGTCCCTGATTCCTTATATTGCAGAGTTCCCTTACAAGGGTCTCCATCTTTATATAATCAAAATCTCCTGTTTCTTTATGTCTCAGTGATGATGAACCTATCTTCACCACAACTCGTTTTTTTGAACTGATCAATTCCCTGAAATGGTCCATTTTGCTGTCTCCGTTATCCTAAAAATATTTCTTTATAAGCGCTTCCGCTACTTTCATGCCGTCAGCCGCGGCACTTGTGATGCCGCCTGCATATCCCGCACCTTCGCCGCAGGGATAAATGCCTTCTATGCTGCTTTCCAGGCTTTCTCCCCTTATCATCCTGACAGGCGATGAAGTTCTGCTCTCAACGCCGGCAAACAGTGCGTTATCATTTGCAAAGCCCGGCAGTTTTCTGTCAAAATCTCCGAAGGCTTCTTTTATATCATTGTAAAGAGCTCTGGGCAGCAGCTCATGCAACGGCGCATAACGGTATTTTCCCTTTACCGCAGGCGTATATTCGCTCTTTGAGAGATGTTCCGCATCTGCTTCCCTGAAGTAATCTCCGGCCCTTTCAATGGGAATGCTCCCCCGGCCAAGATTATAAGCATTCATCTCCAGCTCCCGCTGAAAACTCACTCCTCCGAAAAGACCTTCACCGTAAATACTCCTGTCCACGGTCACTACTATAGCCGAATTGGCCCAGCCGGAATCCCTTTTATTATAGCTCATCCCGTTAACCGCAAGATGCCCTTCCTCACTTGAAGCATTAACGATATAACCGCCCGGACACATACAAAAGGAATATACACCTCTTCCCGAAGCCGCCTTGTAAGTCAGCTTGTAATCAGCCACCGGCAGTTTCTTCTTTTCGTATCCCGGTCCGTACTGATCCCTGTTTATCATTTCCTGGGGATGCTGTACACGCAGTCCCACCGCAAAGGGCTTTGGCTCCATGATGATGCCGTCCATGGACAGGGAGTAAAAAGTATCCCTTGCACTGTGGCCTATGCAGAGTATCATATATCTGCAGGCTCTTTCCCTGCTCTCGCCGTTCTTCTTGAAACGTATCCCCTTGAGGATACCTTCTCTTATTATACAACGTGTCAGCTTACATTCAAAGTGGAATTCGGCCCCGAGGTTTTCCAGCTCTTTGCGCATATTCTTGATCACTCTCTTGAGCTCATCGGTACCGATATGCGGCTTATTGCTGTAGAGTATGGACTTGTCCGCGCCAAAACGAACAAAAGTCCTCAATACTTCATTGGCAAACATGGACTTTCCGGCCACGGAAGAATTCAGCTTGCCATCCGAAAAAGTTCCGGCGCCTCCTTCTCCGAACTGTACATTGGATTCCTTATCGAGGATACCGCTTTCCCAGAATTTCTTAACATCGGCGGTACGTTTATCTATATTGCTGCCGCGTTCAAGTATTATGGGTCTTAAGCCGTTCATGGCAAGTACATATGCACAGAAAAGTCCCGCAGGACCCGCTCCTACCACCACGGGCCTTTCCTCTTCCGTGGTCATCCTGCCTGCCCTTCGCTGGAACTGGTATTCTTCGGGCTTGTACATCTTTACTTCCACACCATGTTTAGATGAAGTCAGCAGCTTCATGCCCCGTTCCGGTTTGGTCAGGTCAAAGGCTATATTGTATACGAAAATTATATCCGGCTTTCTTCTGGCATCTATGGACCTTCTGAGTATGGTCAGATTATTAATGTCAGCAGGACCAAGCCCCGTGAGCTTAGCCACGGTCACGGCCAGTTCCGTTCTTTCGTCATTAACGGGAGGTTTCAGTTTTATCGAATCTATTCTGTACACAGTATCCTCTCCGCTGCAGCCTTTGCTGAAGCCATTGCAAAGTGAAGGTTATAACCTCCGCATTCTCCGCATACGTTAAGCATCTCACCTATGATAAAAAACCCCGGCATCAGTCTGCTCTCAAAGTCATCGCTTACTTCTTTAAGCGGTATACCTCCGCTGCTCACCTGGGCATTTCTGTATCCGCCTGTGGAATCCAGCTGAAATTCCTCATTTTTGAATTCCCTTACCAGCTGTGCCATCCCATAGGCGCCAAGCTCCGAAGCCTTGGACGAGGGACGCAGTCCCGCTCTCTTTATCAGGAATATTGCCAGTTTTTTGTTAAGCCAGCCGGCGAAAAACTTCTCAAGTTCCCTGTCACAAAGCCTGTCATATCTTTCTTTAACGTCAGCTTCATCTGCGAAAGGCAGGAAATCTATGCCAAGCGCCGCATCCTTTGCAAATTTCACATGACGGCTCAGCTGGAACACCGGTATGCCCGAGAACATTTTCTCGCTTATCTGCAGTTCTCCCGTATCTTCCGCGGTCTTTTCTCCCTTGATGAACAGACTTAACTTAGCATCGCATCTGATACCGGCTATGGCTTTCAACTCATCTTGGGGTACCAGCTGCACCAGTGCCGGAGCTGTCTTAACCACCGTATGTCCGGCTTTCTTAAGAAACTCATATCCGTTGATCTTATCCTCAGCATATACACCGGCCCTGCCTCCGCAGGCACAGATACAGTTTTTTCCTTCATAGCTTTTTCCGTCTTCACAGGAAATAATGTAGCCGCCGTTTTTTTCTTCTATATTGCTGACAGTTGAACCGCATATAATATTTACGGCATTCTCTTCAAGCTTGAACCTCAGCGCATCCATCACCGAGGAAGCCTGCCTGGTCACCGGATAAAGAAAGCCGTTCTTTTCACACAGTCTGATTCCGATATACTTAAGGAATTCTCCGGCTTCTTTGTTCCCGAAGCTTCCTAAACACTTTTCTATCTTATCCTTATCATCACTGAGATAGTGGGCGGCATCCATGGAAACATTGCCTATATTGCACTTTCCGCTTCCGGTAAGCAGGAGTTTCTTACCTATACGTTCCTGCCTTTCAAGTATCGTAACTTTTTTGCCGGCATCCGAAAGCAGGATAGCGGCACACATTCCGCCCATACCGCCGCCGATTATCACAACATCACTGTTCATAATACCCTCAGTTTCCTTGCGATCTTATATAGCAGCCTGCCTCCTGTTATGGCTTTCAGCTTGTACTTATTAACGCTTCCGCCTATGCAGATCAGTATGAAGTACGCAAACAGACCGATGAACGCCGCAGGCACGAAACATATCAGCGGCGGCAGGAACAGTGAGAACAGCAGTCTCAGCAGGAAACTCAGCACCATTGATAACAGCGCACCTGCAAGGGGCACCACAAGATAATCCCTTAAGTTGAAACGGAATTTCATATACTTATACAGATGCATGTGATTGAATAAAGCAAGCAATACCTGGGATATCATAAAGGCAGCCATTGCTCCCATAAGCAGTACTTTTCCCGATGAACAGAGGACAAAAGCAAGTATAAGTGAAGGTACCGCGGAAATAATGGTATGCATGATCAGTGTCATATATCTTTTTATCATCACAAGATAAAGAGAGCTTACCAGTGAATAGATAAGGAAAGGCAGGATCACCACTCCGAAACGCAGTGCCCTTACTGCCAGAACGGAATCACAGCCGTAGAGTCCTTCACAGATCACAGGAGCAAGCGCAAAGAAAACACCGCAAAAGGCAAAACCAATCAGCATCGCAGTCTTTGTAAGCTGCCGGCATTCGGTATTTACTTCATGGAGATACTCACCCTTTATCGCTTTTTTCAGTTCATCCATCTTGGGCTGGATAAAAAGGTAGACCAGCGCGGCAGGTATGAGCAGCAAAAGCATTACAACGCCATGATATATGCCCATATGATATCTGAAGAGCATATCCTGACCGCTCTTTACCAGTGCACCTCTGTATACGGGCCATATCAGGATATCAAACATGAAAAAGCTGAGCAGCGAAAGAGCATAGGGCCAGACATTGCCAAGCAGCATGTATCCGTCCTCGATCCTGCTGCTTTTGTCGGAGCGTATCATCTTTTCAAAGCTTTCCCTCACCGAAAGATAAAGCACAAAACATGCGGCAAAAGCTATGATCGATGAAATCAGCATACCCAGAGCTGCGCCGGAAGCAAGATAAGCCTGTCCCGGAGCTTCATTGCCCAGGAATCTCGAAACGCTCTTTCCTTTCTCATAAAAATATCTTGAAAACAGAAGTACCATTACAAAAGAGCCTGCACTTCTGATGAAGAGCACTATGGATCTGTGAGTCATGTCTTTCATTGCTGCATCATAATCACTTATCAGCAAAATGACGGCATCAAAGAGCAGGTTTGCGGACAATATTCCCAGCACCAGTGTATTACTCTTTCCCGCAAGCATGTATTCGCTGATCAGTCTTCCCGCAAAGAAAATGCCAATGAAAGCCAACAGTACATAAGCCACCGTACTGACTACACCAAAGTTAAAGATTCTTTTTGAATTCCTGAAATTTTCCGTTTCCTTGCGTCGTCTTACCGCTTCATAAAGTGATTCCGATAAGGGTATAGGATATATCAGCAAAAGAAGTATATATATGATCATTGCTCCGAAATAGAAGGCACTGCCTTCCAGCCCGCATCTTCTGACGACCAGCACTCCGGTAAGCATGATGCACAACACCGTAAAGATATTGAGCAGTCTGATCACATCATCTTCAAGCTGTATGATGTTTATCTGTCTTTTTTTCTTTCTTCTTCTCTTCACTTTCAGCTCCGTTCTCTTGTGATCCCAAGCTCTTCCAGTATCTCTTTCTGTTTCTTTTCCATCCGCTCCCTCTCCTCATCTTCCATATGGTCATAGCCCAGAAGATGAAGAATGGAATGGGTAACAAGAAAGGCATATTCCCGCAGCGGACTGTGTCCGTATTCTTCCGCCTGTTCAAATACCCTGTTTTTGCAGATCATTATCTCTCCCAGCAGTATCTCACCTGTTTCCGGATCGCTGATATCCGATCTGTCCATATCGTCTATAGGAGACAGATCTCCCTCATAAAGTTCCAGGTTCGGAAAGGACAGGACATCCGTCACGGAATCAATCCCTCTCGTATCCCTGTTTGTCTCACGTATGGTTTCATCGTCGACTATATAGAGATTAACACTGTAATCTTTCAGGCCGCCGTGTTTTTCCACTGCCTTCTCTATCACCTCTTTGGCGGTCTTTTCATAATCCGGAAGAAAATCCTCTTCGCATTCGCTGTACAATACCATTAAAGCTTTCCTCTTCTGACTTTACCTGTTATTATGATGATTCTTCTCGTACTTCTCGTAAGCCTGCACTATCTTCATGACCAGCGGGTGTCTTACCACATCCCTTGAATCAAGAGTACAGAAGGCAATCCCCTCTACGCCCCGCAGTACTTTTATTGCTTCATCAAGTCCGCTCTTAACGCCCTGGGACAGATCCTTCTGACTCAGGTCACCGGTTATGACCGCTTTGGAACCGAAGCCTATCCTGGTCAGGAACATCTTCATCTGGGCAGGTGTGGTATTCTGTGCTTCATCCAGAATTATAAAGGAATTATCGAGAGTACGTCCTCTCATATAAGCAAGGGGGGCTACTTCGATCAGGCCCTTTTCCATATTCTTCTGGAATGCTTCTGCTCCCATTATCTGGTACAGCGCATCATACAGCGGTCTGAGATAAGGATCTACCTTGCTTTGCAGGTCGCCGGGAAGGAAGCCCAGCTTTTCCCCGGCTTCGATTGCCGGTCTCGTCAGTATGATACGGTTCACTTCCTCAGCCCTGAAAGCCGTGATGGCCATTGCCATAGCCAGATAAGTCTTTCCCGTACCTGCCGGACCGCTGCCGAATACTATCATGTTATTTCTTATTGCATCGGTATATTTCTTCTGACCTTCGGTCTTGGGTCTTACGCTTTTACCGTTAATGGTACGGCAGATATTCTCTTTATCAAGATCCAGCAGTACATCCTGTCTGTCCGCCTTTGCCAGATCCAGTCCGTAACTTAGTTTCTGTTCTTCAAGAACAGCTTCGTTTTTTGACACTTCTATCAGATCACGTATCAGACGCTTTGCTCTCTCAACATTACGTTTGCTTCCCGACAGCCACAAAAAACCGTCACGGTCGCTTATCTCAATCTCAAGTTCTTTTTCCAGCCTGTCCAGATACTTGTCATTAGCACCAAAGAGAAACTTCTCGGCATCAGTATCCAGTTCCATGCTGATCTTTATGATCTCGTCATTTGCCATTCATTTATATCCTTCCCAAAATGATATCATTTGTTTCGGGTTTCACTCTGCCTATTTTAAATGCTGCCTTAAGCCTTGCTGCTGCAGCCTCTTTCTTCTCTTCATCGTTGTAATATATCAGCGCAAGGGCCTCACCCTTTTTCACCGGCATGCCCTTTTTCTTTTTCATGATTATGCCTGTGGACAGATCGATCTCATCTTCCTTTGTGAGCCTTCCGCCTCCCAGCAGCAGTGATGCGGTACCGACTTCGGAACATGCTATACTCTCAACAAAGCCGTCCGTATCCGCAGCAAGCTCATATTCATATTTTGCCGAAGGAAGCAATGCCATATCGTCAACAGCGCGTTCATCCCCACCCTGGGCTTTTACGAATTCCTTAAGCTTGTTTATGGCATCCCCGTTCTCTATGGACTTTGAAAGCAGTACGCGTGCTTCTTCTTCGCTGTCTGCGATACCTGCAAAATGTACCATTGCGGCTCCCAGTGACATGACAAGTTCGGTGAAATCTTCTGGTCCTTTTCCTCTCAGCGTATCTATTGCCTCTTTTACCTCAAGAGCATTTCCTACAGCCAGCCCAAGAGGTTCGTCCATATCCGTTATGAACGCCGTAACCTTTCTTCCGGCGCCTCTTCCCAGCTCGGTCATCTCTTCGGCAAGGGCTCTTGCAGATACGAGATCTTTCATAAAAGCCCCGCTTCCGCACTTAACATCAAGCACTATGGCATCCGCACCGCTGGCCAGTTTCTTGCTCATTATCGATGAAGCTATCAGGGACAGCTGGTCAACCGTAGCTGTGACATCCCTGAGAGCATAGAGTTTTTTATCCGCGGGTACCAGATCTTTGGTCTGCCCCATTATGGCTATCCCTATGTCATTTACCTGTTTAAGAAAAGCATCCATTGTTATGGATGTATTAAAGCCCGGAAAACTTTCAAGCTTATCAATGGTTCCGCCCGTATGTCCGAGGCCTCTTCCGCTCATCTTTGCTACATGCACGCCGACGGACGCTACCAGAGGCGCCAGAGCTATGCTGGTCTTGTCACCAACACCGCCTGTGGAATGCTTATCAACTTTTATGCCGCTGATACCGCTCAGATCAACGGTATCGCCGCTCTCAGTCATGGCCATGGTGAGATTCAGGGTTTCTTCTTTATCCAGGCCCTTGAAGAATATGGCCATGGTCATGGCCGACATCTGGTAATCCGGTATACGACCCGCCGTATACTCATCTATCATCCACTTTATCTCCGGACTGCTCAGCACTCCGCCATCACGCTTCTTTTCGATCAGATCATACATACGGTATCCCATTGTCTAATACCTCCTTATTTGATATAATCTCACACATGACTGCATTACCGGAACAATTTATCAATAACATGAAAGTACGTCTGCAAGACGCCTATCCTGCTTTTGAAAAAAGCTTTGATGCCCCCGGCGTAAAGGCTTTTCATTGTAACAGGTTTTATAATTCAGCTGCTGAATGCGAAGCGCTTATCGTCTCCGACAGCGAACTTAAGGCGGTTAAGATCGATGGTCTCGAAGCCTGTTTCTTAACGGCTTCCGAGCATATCGGCCGCTCGGTTCTTCATCATGCCGGTGCCATCTATTCGCAGGATCCTTCGGCTATGCTGCCTGCGGGAAGCCTTAAACTCCCGGCGGATGCAAAAGTTCTTGATCTCTGCGCCGCTCCCGGCGGCAAATCCTCACAGCTTGCAATGCAGCTTAAGGATGCTTCCGGCCTTCTTATCGCCAACGAACCCGTGAGCTCGCGTAACCGCATACTCATACAGAATATGGAACGAATGGGCTACTCCAACGTGCTGGTAAGCTGTATGCAGCCTGAGGAACTGGCTGTCCGTTTTCCTTCGTATTTCGACGTTGTCCTCTGCGATGCTCCCTGCTCAGGCGAGGGAATGTTCCGCAAGTATCCCGAAAGCATCGGCGAATGGAGCCCCGAAAATGTCGAGCTCTGCGCCCTGCGTCAGCGTAACATCCTGGATAATGCGGTAGCCTGTCTCAAACCCGGCGGTCTTCTGATCTACAGTACCTGCACTTACGAGGAAGCCGAGAACGAAGCCAATGTCGAATATCTGCTGAACGGGCATCCCCTTAGCTTAAGTGAAGCCCCGGAGATGATATCCTCCCGCGGCTTATGTACCGCTGACGGCTGTTATACCTTTTATCCCCATCTTTATGAAGGTGAGGGTCAGTTTGTTTCTTATCTCAGAAAGAGCGGTGAACAGGCAGCTTCCCCTTCAGGCGTAAAAGTCACACATAACGATCACGGCATCAGACAGTTGTTATCCGAACTGGATGAGAGCCTTTGCATTGATCATGAACTCTGTATCAAGGATCCTAAAGGCAATATCCGTCTTATTCCTGCTGCTGCGTCAGCTCTTGCTCTGTCCGGCTTTACGCTGCCCGGAATACCCGTTATTGATGCGGCAGGCTCGAATAAAAGACTTATCCCCCATCACCATTTCTTTAAAGCAGCTGCCGGAAGTTTCAGATACCGGCTTGATATCTCCCAACGCCCGGATATGGCTCTCTCATATATCAAAGGCCTCGAACTGGACCTCAGTACCCTTGATATGTCCGGCATACCGAACAAGGTCTTTCTTCCCGTCATATATAAGGGCTATGTACTCGGCGGCGGACGCATAGACCGCAGCCGGCTCAAAAACCTTTATCCCAAAGGACTCCGCTATTTGTGATAAGGCTCGTCCTTAATTATCTTATGTGCTCTGTATATCTGCTCCAGCAGCACCACCCTCATCAGCTGGTGCGGAAAAGTCATCTTTGAAAAACTCAGCAGTTCATCCGCATCCTTCTTAATACTCTCATCTATACCGAGGGAACCGCCGATTATAAACTGTATCTTTGAACTCGTCATCCCTATATCATCGATACGTTTTGCAAAAGCCTCCGAAGTCAGCTGTTTTCCCTCTATGGCCATCGCAAAGATATGTGCTTTGTCATCCATGTACTTACGTATCCTGGCGCCTTCGGTCTCAAGGATCTTTTTTATCTCTTTTTCAGAAGCATTATCCGGAGTCTTCTCATCCTTTACTTCGATGATCTCTGTGTTTGTATAGGCTCCGAGCCTTTTCATATATTCTTTTATCGCATCTTCAAGATATTTTTCCTTTATCTTTCCGACACAGATTATATCTGTCTTTATCATGGCAGTATTTCCATGGGTGTCATATAACTCTCGGGCGGCAACATGGCTCCCAGTGACAGCGACTGGTCATCCTCATTAACCTCCGCTTTAAATATCGCAGAAGTATAGACATCCACCAGATAATAGGAACCGGTCTTCATGGATACATCTTCTTTATCAACGGTATTTTCCGTAACTATAAAGTATATCCCGTCTCCCAGCGTTATCGCGGAATTGATAGTATAGGTATAACGCATCGTATTGTTCTTGCTGTCGTGTCCCTGGGGATCGATGGTCTTGCCCGTCGTAATATTATACTGAGCCATAAGAAGCGGTATGCTGTTAAGATCCACAAGGGTAGCGATATTCAGGTTATACTCCCTCTCCGCGGTGGGTCCGGCAATGCCGTCTTCACTGATGGCCACGAATATCATATCCGTGGGTCCCAGCAGCATGGGTATGGGACCGGTATACTCCTGGGAAGAAGCATCGGGCTCGCTGCCGTCGGTAGTATAGTAGACCGTACAGTCCTCGGGAACCTTTACGTTGATCAGCTCCGGCTTTACAAACATGCCTCCTGCCGGCATAACATAAGGCATATCGGGCACATTAAGATTTATGGTATATTTACCGTATGCTTCATCGGAGGTCATACCATACTCATTGACAAAAACGGCTCTGATCTCATAAACACCGCGTTCAAGCGACAGCGGTGTGGTATAGACATTGCTGTATTTGTTGGGTTCCGTACCGTCCATGGTATAGTAGATGGTTCCGTTGGTATTTGATGAAAGCTTCAGCGTCACCTTTTCGGTATAGCTTCCTTCCGGTTCGCTGAAAGCCGGCGGATTGGCAAGATATGACTGGTACTGTATCTTTATGCTCTCGTCTTCACAGTTTTCCAGTATCAGCTTGGCCTGGTCAAAATCCTCGTTCTTGATATAGTATCCCAGTATCAGCTGGTAAGCCTGCGTGGTTCCAAGTTCCCATAGCATACCCAGAGCATTCTCATCCTGACCGGCTGCCAGATAACATTCCGCAAGTTTATAGGTAATATCAGCATTACTGGAATCTAAAGTATGGGCCCTGTCCATATAGGTGATGGCCGCATCATAATTTCCCGTATCATAAGCTTCCATGCCCATCTGAGCCTGATACTCGGCAGAATTGTCATGGATCACAAGCTTTGCGATATATACGGCCGAAACAATGACAGCTATGATCAGTATGGCGCAGAGCGCTATATATAAGGGTCTGAAGCGGCTCTGTCTGACCGCAAGGGCTATCTGTCTTAATACATCACCCTCATCGTCCTCAAAATCATCAAGCTCATCCAGCAGTTCGCCGTCGTACTCCTCATCAAAGCCCTGGTCTTCATACTCTTCGCTGTACTCATCCCCGTAATCATCTGCGTATTCATCGGCATAATCGCCTTCATCTTCCGGATACTCGCCCTCATATTCCGGATATTCTCCTTCGTACTCCGGATATTCACCCTCATATTCCGGATAATCACCTTCATATTCGCCGTACTCTCCTTCATATCCTTCCTCATATTCTTCATCAACATAAGGGTTGGGGAGAGCATCCCGGATCTCTTTCTCGATCTCCGGCTCAAAAGAAGGTATAAGCTGCACATCCGTTCCGCAGTTTTCGCAGATCAGCTTGCCATCCTCTATTTCATTGCCGCACTTCTGACATATCATATTATGACTCTTCTACAGACTCCATACAGTTTTTCATAAGCATTGCGATGGTCATGGGGCCTACACCTCCGGGTACCGGAGTGATGGCGCTGACCATATCCTCCACATCGTCAAAATCCACATCACCGCAGAGCTTGCCGTTTTCCATTCTGTGGATGCCTACATCGATCACTACTGCCCCCTCTTTGATATATTCGCGGTTGATCATCTTGGGCTTGCCTACGGCTGCCACAAGTATATCAGCACGCTTACATACGTTCTTAAGGTCCTGTGTTCTGGAATGGCATATCGTAACGGTGCCGTTCTCTCTAAGCAACAGTACTCCCATGGGTTTTCCGACTATATTGCTGCGGCCTATCACCACACATTCTTTTCCTTCGATGCTTATCCCCGATCTCTTCAGCAGTTCAATGACACCGGCCGGAGTACAGGAAACAAAGCCCTTTTCCCCTATCAGCAGAGCCCCCACGTTCTCGGGATGGAAACCGTCAACATCCTTAGCAGGTGATATGCTTCTGATCACCGCTTTTTCATCGATATGTTTGGGAACCGGCAACTGTACGAGTATGCCGTTTACCTTAGCGTCGGCGTTAAGTCTTTCTATCAGTTCAAGCAGTTCAGCCTGTGAGGTACTCTCGGGCAGTTCATAGGATTCGGAACGTATGCCTATATATTCGCAGGCTTTCTTCTTGTTGCCCACATAAACCTTTGAAGCCGGGTCTTCACCCACAAGTATTACTGCAAGACAGGCTTCTTTTCCTTCAGCCTTAAGGCTTGCGGCCTTTTCCTTCAGCTCATCTTTGATCTCCTGTGATATTCTTTTTCCGTCAATAAGTGTTGCCATCTTTTCCCTCCTGATATGCTTAAAACAATCCTGTTATGTTTCCGTTATCATCTACATCTATACACAGTGCAGCCGGCTTTGCGGGCAGTCCGGGCATTGTCATTATGCTGCCGCTTATGGCTACCACAAAACCTGCGCCTGCAGATATATATACCTCACGGACCATTATCCTGTAATTCTCCGGACGTCCGAGCTTCTTCGGATCATCGGAAAGAGAATACTGGGTTTTGGCCATACAGACCGGGAGATTTCCGAAGCCTTCTTTTTCAAGCCTGTCAAGCTCCGTAAGAGCTTCCTTCGAAAAGTCCGCTCCGTCAGCTCCGTAGATCTTCTTTGCTATGGTCTCTATCTTTTCTTTAAGAGGAAGACTGTCCTCGTAAAGAGGCTTGAAGTCCGGAGCTTTTTCGGTAAGCTTTACAAGCTCATCAACCAGTTCAACGGCTCCGTCTCCGCCTTTGGTAAATACCTCGGATACGGTGAAAGGTACGCCGCAGCCGGCACAGATATTCTTAAGGGCTTCTATCTCAGCATCGGTATCCTGGGCAAAACGGTTTATCGTGACTACTACCGGCAGCCCGTAAGACTGCATGTTCTCTATATGTTTCTTCAGGTTAGCGCTTCCCTTGGTGAGGGCTTCGATATTCTCGTTTGCCAGTTCCGTCTTGGGTACGCCGCCGTTATACTTTAAGGCTCTTATGGTTGCAACTATAACCACTGCATCAGGATTGAAGCCTGCTTTCCTGCACTTTATATCCAGGAATTTTTCTGCACCCAGATCGGCACCGAAACCTGCCTCGGTCACGCAGTAATCTGCCATATGTCTTGCTGCTTCGGTTGCTATTATACTGTTGCAGCCGTGCGCGATGTTTGCAAAGGGACCTCCGTGTATGAGTACCGGTGTGTGTTCGAGAGTCTGTACCAGATTAGGCCTCATGGCATCCTTAAGAAGAGCCGTCATGGCTCCGACCGCTCCGAGCTCACCTGCTCTTACTGCTTTGCCTTCCAGATCGTATGCAACTATGATCTCGGAAAGTCGCTTCTTCAGATCCTTCAGATCCCTTGAGAGGCATAGTATAGCCATGATCTCACTGGCAACGGTTATTTGGAAATGATCCTCCCTGACAAAACCGTCATTCTTGCTTCCCATGCCCACTACCACATTTCTGAGCACTCTGTCATTCATATCCACGCAGCGTTTCCAGAGTATGCGGCGCAGATCTATCTTCAGTTCGTTTCCCTGCTGAATGTGGTTATCGATCATAGCCGCCAGCAGATTGTTTGCGGAAGTTATGGCATGAAAGTCTCCGGTAAAATGAAGATTGATCTCTTCCATCGGAACCACCTGGGCATAGCCGCCGCCTGCGGCTCCGCCCTTTACACCGAAGCAGGGCCCCAGTGAAGGTTCACGCAGCGCAAGCACTGCTTTCTTCCCGCGCTTTGCAAAAGCCTGACTTAAGCCAACGCTTATAGTAGTCTTTCCCTCTCCCGCAGGTGTGGGATTGATGGCAGTGACCAGGATCAGCTTGCCTGCCTTATTTTTCTTAAGGCTTTCAAGGTATTCCGGAGAAAGTTTAGCCTTATATTTTCCGTAGAGTTCAAGGGCATCCTCCGGT
Organism: Lachnospiraceae bacterium; assembly: GCA_024687205.1. Taxonomy (GTDB): domain Bacteria; phylum Bacillota; class Clostridia; order Lachnospirales; family Lachnospiraceae; genus NK4A136. The sequence continues at coordinate 45,880 of JAILES010000012.1, read as the reverse complement.
ATTCCGGCTGCCGCTGCCACTTCGGTGATCGGAAGCATCCTGGCTTCCTGAGCTATTTCGATATCACTCTTCATTCTGCCCTCCTTAACCTAAACCTTGGAGATAGTTCTCTATCTCTTCTTTGGATTTCAGTATCTTTCTGGGTTTTGTCCCGTCTTCAGGTCCCACTATACCGTCTTTTTCCATCTTATCCAGCATTCTTGCGGCTCTGTTGAAGCCCACCTTGAACACTCTCTGTATCATGCTGGTGGATGCTTTATCTTTCTCGGCCACGAATCTGCAGGCTTCCGCGTAATAGCTGTCAGTATCGCTTCCGCCGGCCGCATCACCATCCTCATCGGCAGCCTGCTTCTTGTCTGATACCGGCATATTGTTTATCTGCTCCACTATCTCTTCGTCATATACCTCATCACCGCTCTGGGACTTCAGGAAATCTACGACCCTCTGTACTTCGGTATCGGTAACAAAGGCACCCTGCACTCTTATGGGCTTGGGTATTCCCTGGGGATAGAAGAGCATATCTCCGTTACCCAAAAGTCTCTCTGCACCTACCATATCCAGTATGGTACGGCTGTCTATACCGCTGGATACCTTTAAGCCCACGCGGCTCGGCATGTTTGCCTTGATCAGGCCGGTGATTACATCCACGCTGGGACGCTGGGTAGCGATCACCAGATGTATGCCGGCAGCTCTCGCAAGCTGGGCCAGGCGGCAGATGCTCTCTTCCACTTCCTTAGATGCAACCATCATCAGGTCTGCAAGCTCGTCGACTATTATGACTATCTGTGGCAGCTTTTCTTCTTCGCTTATCTCATCCAGTTCGTTATAAGCCTTTATCGCTCTGACATTTTTGTCGGCGAAGAGCTTATATCTCTTAGACATTTCGGCTACGGCCCATGCCAATGCAGAGCTTGCCTGTCTGGGATCCGTCACTACCGGACATAGGAGATGGGGTATCCCGTTATATACAGAAAACTCCACTATCTTGGGATCGATAAGTATCAGTTTTACTTCCTTGGGTTCGGCCTTGTAAAGTATGCTGAGTATTATGGAATTGGTGAACACACTCTTGCCCGAACCTGTGGAACCGGCAATCAGCATATGCGGCATCTTCGCTATATCGGAGATGATGGTCTGTCCGCTTATGTCTTTACCTACCACATAGGAGATCTTGGACTCTGCCTTTCTGAACTCCCTTGATTCCAGCAGTTCGCGGATATGAACGCTCTTTCTTTCCTTATTGGGCACTTCCACGCCCACCGCCGGCTTACCGGGTATAGGAGCTTCTATACGTATATCCTGGGCCGCGAGGCTGAGTTTCAGATCGTCCGCAAGATTCACTATCTTATTAACTTTTACTCCGGGAGGAAGCTGCAGTTCAAATCTGGTTACCGCAGGTCCCTGGCTTATCTCGCTTATCTCCACATTGACACCGAAGCTTGCCAGTGTCTGCTGCAGCTGCCTTGCGGTATCCTGCAGCTGTTCGTCACTGTCGCCTCCCTTATTTCCCGGATTCTTCTCAAGCAGATCCAGCGGGGGCGCCGTATATTTACCGCTTTTCTTTTTCTGAAGGGTTTTAATGCTTCCCGTATCTTCGGTCTTATGGCTTCTTTCGGTAACCGGAGTAGGCATATTGCTCAGTAAGGCTTTGTCAACTTCCGCTGTGACAAGCGGCTTCTCTTCAGGTTCATCCTTAAAAACCACTTCAGGGGGCAGTTCATCCTCCGTGGGCTTTATCTCTTCAGCCGCTGCTGTCTTGCCGAAAGCATCCGGCGGCGGCAGCAATTCTCCCACTTCACTGAGATCACCGGTCAGTTCGATCATCTCATCCTGTATATGTGCTTCCTGCTGAAACAGGAGTTTCTGTGTGTCCGAAAGAAGTGTGATCTCGTGAATGTCATCGAGACTGCCTCTTCCGTCATCATCCTGATCAAGCTTTATATTCTTACGTTTGTTGCCCGAAGTACTGAGAATGCGCTCGTCATCTTTTCTCTCAAGCTCTTCTCTTCTTCGAAGTTCCTTTTCTTCCCTGCGCCGTCTCTTCTCATCCTGGGTGTTCATCATATCTCTGGAGAATTTCCTGTTTCTTGCATTCTCCCTGCGGCGGTCAAATTCTTCTGCACTTCCGGGATCATCTTCCTCATCATAGTACTCAGGCTCTTCTTCCTGCTGTTCCTTAAGTTCCTCCGCCCTTATCCTTCTTTCTTCCCTGTCATCGGCTATGCGCTCTCCCAGCTCTCTTGTCATATCAAAGAAAGAAGCGATAACCGTTCTTCCCATGAACAAAAGTATGGCTATCAGCAATATTATAAAAAGTATGATGTAGGAACCGGCTTTACCGAAAAGGCTGAAAAAAAGCAGGGCCGGCAGTCCGAAAAAAGCGCCGCCGCCGCTCTGCATTTCATATAAAGCCTTAACACGGCCGCCTTTATCCGAAAGCAGCGCTTCAAAATCCGTCCCCGCAAAAAAAGCCATCAGCATACCCGTGCAGAGTATGATGAAGACTGTTGAGATTATTTTAAGTCTCGCGGGTGCTTTACCTCCGAGGGCATGATAGACCATATATACCATGATGCCCAGAGGCAGGACATATGCCGGAAGGCCGAAGATACCCACAAAAAAAGTTTTAAGTCCGGGCCCGAAGGCTCCTCCGATCAATCCCGTAACACATAAAAAGATAATGAGGATAACACAAAATAACGCCAGGTACAGTATTTTATCAAAAAACTCCTTATCACCTGCATTACTCCGTTGGGTACTCTTTTTGGCTCTGCTACTCCTTGATCTTGTAGTACTTCCTTTCCCGGTAGTACTCGTTCTTCGGGTATTTGCCGTACTCTTCCTTTTTCTGTTTCCGGTACTGCCTGATGCCAATCTTTTACCTCTTTATCAATGATCTTAAGGTCATTCTATATCGAAAAAATCTTTTCCCTTCATGTCGACCACATCAAAATGCAGCTGATCGGCATCGGGTTCCAGATCAAAATCCATTTCCTTAGGTACATGTTTCTTCGGTGCAGGAAGCGGATTCTCTATGAGTTTCGGCTCTTCTTCCTCACCGGTAACGGGCACGGGGGCTTCTGCTATGATAAGCCCGCCTTCCGCGACTTCTTCTTTTTCAGCCTTTTCTGCAGTTTCACTTTCGGCTGATACTGTATTTTCAACAGCAGGACTTTCCTCTGCGACTGTCTTTTCTTCTTTAGCTTCTTCCGGCTTTACTTCAGCCACAGGCTCTTCTGCCTTTTCCGGCTCAGCTTCCGCTGTCATGATGACAGTTGCTTCTTCATTTGCAGCGGGAGCACTTTCTTCCGTTTTTTCCGGAGCAGCTGCATTCTCATTCTCTTCGTTCGCTGTCTCCCCGCCTTCCTCATTATTACTGCCGCGTTTAACCACTGCAGTCTTATAATCCATGCGTCTTCCGAATTTCTGCGCTCTGGCCTTGTCTGCCATGGAAACATTCCCGGAGCCCGATCCGTCCCCGCTGTCCTGTTCCTCATTCTCTGCAGGTTTTGCAGGTCTTTTCAAAAACTCAAGCGAAGCTTCAAGAGCAGCAAGCTCTCTTTCCTGTCTTTCTTTATCTTCCTGAAGGTCTATGGTAGGTTTATTCTTTTTCCCGAACATCTCCGCACTCCTCTCCGTGAGATATGAATTCCTCAATGCTGTACAAAGGTCTGCCTTTTACTTCAGTATATATCCTGCCTATATATTCACCCACTATGCCGAAACTTATCAGCTGCACGCCTCCGAGAAACCAGATGGACAGTATCAGCGACGTCCATCCCTTTTCCACATCGCCGTTAAAATATGATACAAAGGCATAAATGGCGGCTGCAAAGCATATAAGCATAACAAAGAGTCCCAGATGCATCACCATTTTTATGGGTCTGGTGGAAAAAGAAGTGATACCGTTGATCGCAAGGTTCAGCATTTTGGAGAACGGATACTTAGACTGCCCCGCCATCCTTTCTTTTCGCTCGTAATAAACCGACGCAGTCCTGAATCCCAGCTGCGGTATAAGTCCACGCAGATAGAGATTACTCTCCTTATATCTTGAAAGCTCGTCAAGAGCCCTTTTCGACATCAGTCTGTAATCGGCATGATTATATACAGACTTCACTCCCAGTTTTTCCAGCAGCTTATAATATAACTGCGCGGTGCTGCGCTTCATGAAACTGTCGGTCTTGCGCCCGCTCCTGACACCGTATACTATGTCGCAACCCTCATAATAATGATCTATCATCTCTTCGATGACAGCCACATCATCCTGCAGATCCGCATCTATGGAAACCGTGACGTCTGCGTACTTTCTTGCCTCCATCAGCCCGGCAAGCAGTGCCGACTGGTGGCCGCAGTTCTTGGTAAGTGAGATCGCCCATACATCGCTTCCGTTCTCTGCTGCTTCGCTCATCAGCTCCCAGGTCTTATCGGTACTGCCGTCATTAACAAACAGAACAAAGCTTTCTTCACTTATCTTTTCTTTACGGACAAGATCCTTTATAACATCACAAAGAGTGCTCCTGCTTGTGGGGAACATCTCTTCTTCGTTATAACACGGTACTACTATGGCTAATTTAGCCTTCATCCCAGTTCGTGTAGACATTCTGAACATCGTCCTCTTCATCCAAAAGATCGAGTATCCTGGTCAGGTTCTTTATTGCTTCCTCATCGGTAAGTTCCACATAGTTCCGGGGAAGTCTTGTGACTTCCGCACTTGCCATGGGTATGCCTTCATCTGTGAAAGCCTTGAACACCTCATCAAAGCCCGCAGGATCGGTAAGGATCTCAAAGCTGTCTTCTTCTTCGTTGAAGTCCTCCGCACCGGCATCCAGAGCCTTCTCCATCAGGGTGTCCGCATCCAGATCACATTCTTCCTTATCAATGATTATCTGTCCTTTGGTATCAAACATATAGGAAACGCAGCCCTGGGTTCCAATGCTCCCCTGGCCTTTGGTGAATGCGTTCCTCACATTTGCTGCAGCCCTGTTCTTATTGTCGGTCAGAGCTTCGACTATGATAGCTGTTCCGCCGGGTCCGTAGCCTTCATATACTACATGCTCATAGTTAACGCTTCCGGCCTCACCCGAAGCCTTCTTGATACCTCTGTCGATGGTGTCATTGGGCATATTGTTGGCCTTTGCCTTTGCGATGACTGCTGCAAGCTTATAATTGCTTGTCGGGTCCGGACCGCCCTCTTTTACTGCAACCGCGATCTCTCGTCCGAGTATGGTAAAGATCTTGCCTTTAGCGGCATCGTTCTTTTCTTTCTTATGCTTGATATTGGCAAATTTTGAATGTCCTGACATATTTTTCCTCCTTAATCAACAACATATAGTATTTTACCATTATATTATGTATATTGCAAACCTTAAACTTTTGTGAATCTCACGGTCTTGACTTTCTTGTCTTCAACCTCTTCAACCCTTACGTGGTAACCGCCTATATAGGTTTCAAAGTGTTCTCCCTCTTCGGGTATCTTCTCCATCAGGGTTATCAGATATCCGTTTATGGTCTGGGTCTGGGTCTCGCCGAAATCTATCCCCAGTTCTTCCTCCAGATCTTCCAGTTTGGCAAGGCCCTCGATCAGAAAGGTCTGTTCGTTATCTCCCGCAACGATCATGTCTTTTTCTTCGTCATATTCGTCACGTATATTTCCGACGATCTCTTCGAGTATGTCTTCCATAGCCACGAGTCCGGAAGTCTGTCCGTACTCGTCAACGACTATGATCATCTGCTCATTGTTTTCCTGCATCTGTCTGAAGAGTTCGTCTATCTTCCTGGTCTCCGGCACGAAATCAGCTTCTCGCAGAAGTCCTTTGATATCCGATAACGGCGGGTTCTGCTTGGGCGAATTGTAATATATCCTGAAAGCATCCTTCAGGTGCAGTATGCCTATTATATGATCCAGATCTTCATGATATACGGGAAAACGTGAAAAACTGCCGTTCAGTATCTCGCTTATCGCATCCCTCAGCTTGCAGCTGTCCTCAAAAGCCTGTATGTGATTTCTGTGAATCATGATATCGGCAGCTTCTTTATCCGAATACTCGAAGATATTTGCGATCATCTCCGCTTCATCAGGTTCTATCTCACCGTTTTCCTGGCCTTCGTTGACCATTGCGATGATCTCCTGTTCCGCGTCGGTATCATCCTTTTTTCCAAATCCGAATAGTCCCATTTTGTTCCTCACGATAAATATACACGGGGCACTCTTTTTCCTATATCGCAGACTGCCTCGTAATTGATCCTACCGCTCATCTCGGCGAATTCTTCCATGCTGATCTCATCATCCCCGTCACGTCCCACTATGGTCACCGGATCACCGGCTTCTATATCGGTATTTCCGGTGATATCCACCATCATCTGGTCCATGCATACACGTCCCGCTATACGGTATCTGTGTCCGCGTATCAGCACCTCACCTTTGCTTGAAAGGCTTCTGGGATATCCGTCCGCATATCCCACCGAAACCGTTGCTATACGGGAAGGTATGGGAGTTACAAAGGTTCCGCCGTAACTGATCGGCGTTCCCGCAGGCACGTCTTTAACAAAAATAACACTGGAACGTATCTCCATGGCGGGTTTCAGATCGAGATCTCCTTTTTCCACCTCGTCGGAGGGTAAGAGACCGTAGGTTATGATGCCGCTTCTTACCAGCTTGAACCAGCTGTCCTGCATCTCCATTATCGCAGCACTGTTCGCACAGTGGGGATAAGGTATATCTACTCCGAAGTCCTTAAGGCTTTCCACAAAATCCTTGAATATCTGCAGCTGCTTCTTTGCGTGGGATTTATCAGCTTCATCCGCCCTGGCAAAATGGGTGAATATGCCTTCTATCTCTATGTTTTCAAAACCGGCGATATCACGTACCAGTTCACGTCCCTCGTCGTCGGGCTTTATACCTATCCTGCCCATGCCCGTATCCAGCTTGATATGTATCTTTGCCTTCTTATCAAGGCCTGCCGCAGCTGCATTTAACTGCTCGGCGCTCTTTCTGTCAAAGATTGTGAGCCTGATATCATTTTCAACAGCCTCCCTGTAGCCTGAAGGGAAACAGTATCCGAGTATCAGCACAGGCTTTTTTACAGGCATCGCGCAGAGTTCAAGTGCCTCGTCTATGGTCGCCACCGCAAAACCGAAGACTTCTTCGGCAGAAAGCAGGGCTTCTGCTATACGAATGGCGCCATGCCCGTATCCGTCTGCCTTTATCACGGCCATGATCTTACTCTGCCCGTTTATATGCCTGTAGATCTCGGCAATATTATGTCTTATGTTTGAAAGATCTACTGCTGCATAGACCCTTTCCTCATGCATTTTCAAACCTCCCGACAAAAAGATATAAAGATCCTTCGCTGTTCTGAAGAATCTTTATTCTTATACTATTTTAAAGGATTTTCCTCAGGATTGTATTTCATATCGAAAATGTCGATCACTTCCGCGCCGAAGATATCATGCATATATGAATACATCTGCTGGTTCTTCAGTTCACATTCCTGTTTACGCACCACATTCTTCTTAAGTTCTATCCTGACATTGGTTATCCAGTCTGCTATTTCTTTTATCCTGTCAGTATTTTCCTGAATGATGTCATAGCAGATCTCCATGGTATCAAGCATCAGTTCCATGTTTACTTCATTGATCTCCTTGGGAAGATCCAGAAGTTCATCCTGATACTTATCCATCTTAACATTGCATTCGTCTATCTTTTTCTTGTATTCTTCCTGCTTTTCATCACTATTCTCGGAGTCCATCACACCCACGATATCCTCCATGAGCTCGGCTTTCTGTTTCTTGATCTCTTTCAGCTCGCTGTTGATCTTGCCCTGACGTTTCAGGAGTTCTTTGAGTTTATCTTCAAGTTCCTTCATCTCAGGGGTATGCTCAATCCCCGCCATCAGTTTGTACCATTTGTTGTCCAAAGAGATGATGGGGATCTTTTTACCTGTCAATGCGGGTCTGAAAATATCGTCGGTCCTTGACATATTTCCCCCTTAAACTGTGGTTCAGATGTTGTCGTATGTTTCCCTTATGGCTTTGATGAAATCCATGGAATTAAGTATTACGGGATCCTTGCAGGTGGAGATCAGTGAAAGTGACTTTGTCATCTTTCCGTCCTCAACTGTTTTAATGCAGGCCTTTTCCATCTTATCCGCATATTTTACCAGCTCATCTATACCGTCCAGTTCGCCTCTCTTTCTGAGCGCTCCTGTCCATGCAAAGATGGTAGCTATGGAGTTGGTGGAAGTCTCTTCACCCTTAAGATGCTTGTAATAATGTCTCTGTACGGTACCGTGAGCCGCCTCGTATTCATAGACACCGCTGGGTGATACCAGTACGGAAGTCATCATTGACAGATCACCGTAGGCTGTTGCCACCATGTCGCTCATCACATCTCCGTCGTAGTTCTTGCACGCCCAGATGAAGCCGCCTTCGGAACGGACCACACGTGCAACCGCATCATCTATAAGAGTATAGAAATACTCTATACCGGCCTTCTCAAAATCAGCCTTATACACATTATCATAAAGATCCTGGAAGATATCCTTGAAGTTATGATCATACTTCTTGGAAATCGTATCCTTGGTCGAGAACCAGAGATCCTGCTTGGTATCCAGTGCGTATTTGAAACATGCATTTGCAAAAGAAGTGATGGAAGCGTCAGTATTGTGTATGCCCTGGATTATGCCGCTTCCTTTGAATTCATGAATTGTCTCTCTTATCTCACTGCCGTCTTCTGCGGTGAATACGAGTTCAGCCTTTCCTGCACCGGGCACCTTTATCTCAACATTCTTATATACATCACCGTAAGCGTGACGAGCGATGGTGATGGGCTTTGTCCAGTTTTTTACATAGGGTACTATTCCCTTAACAAGGATAGGAGCCCTGAATACGGTACCGTCCAGTATTGCCCTGATGGTTCCGTTGGGACTCTTCCACATTTCCTTAAGATCGTATTCTTTAACACGTGCCGCATTGGGTGTTATCGTTGCACATTTAACGGCTACACCATACTTCTTTGTTGCTTCCGCACTTTCAACCGTTACCTTATCATCCGTATCGTTTCTGTTCTTAAGTCCGAGATCGTAGTATTCCGTCTTCAGATCGATATAGGGTTCGATCAGTTCCTCCTTGATCATGCCCCAGAGTATTCTGGTCATCTCGTCTCCGTCCATCTCAACCAACGGAGTCTTCATTTCAATCCTGCTCATTACATTATCTCCTTCACTTTTTTTATAACACTCCCTCCGCCACACTTTTTACTTTCTCGGGTATCTTCGGTGCACTTTCTTTTCCCTTGTATCCTACAGCCACACCGTCTCCGACTATCAGCCAGTCTCCTGCAGCCTTATCGGCTTCCCAGGCCTTATACCAGGGTGTGTGATCAAAAGCATGTGCTCCGACCTTTGTCACCGTGGAAGGGATATTTATGGTCCCCAGCTTATCACAGTGATAAAAGGCTCCCTTTCCTATCTCTGTAGCACCTTCAGGAATAGTCACCTCCGATACATTAGATCTTGCCAGAGCAAAATCTCCGATCTTCGTAACGAATTCGAAGTCCTCAAATCCATATTTTATCATATTTTCATCCTGATAGTGTACATATGCGGGAACAGTTCCGTCAAAAGATGCCGGTGTCGGTGCTGCACTGCCTTCATTGACCTTCATACCGTTAACATCCACATAAGCCCGGTCCGTTACCACGGTAGTCCCGCCGAGGAGTATCCCTTCCCTTGTATCAGGCTCTGTGCCTATGCTCTGCTGCGCTGCTTCGCCGGATTGTATCTCCGTCGTCTGCGCCATATCTATCGGTGTGGGCACAGCTACATTTCTGCTCTGCACCACCACTATATCTCTGGCACTCTCAGACTGTAAAAAGCCGTGATCTACGGCCCACTTGCAGGCTGCCGAAGTATTTTCGCACACAAACACCGCGCTTTTCGGAACTCCGTCAAACGCAGTGTCATGAATACTCTTTAATGATATTGGCGTCACGATCTGTTCCAGTCTCGTGCAGTCCTCAAAAGCTTTGACACCTATCTCGTTGGTAGGTACCTGTATCGTCACAAATCTTAAGCCTGCCGCATTTGAAAAGGCATGATCATTGATCCTGTCAACTGCGGGTACGGCTATCATCTCAAGATAGTCAGCTCCCCAGAAAGCATAACGTCCTATTTCCTTAAGGGTGGACGGTGCGTTAAAAATGGTATCCGCACTGCCTCCGAAAAACTGGTAAAGCTTCTTACAGCCGCTGTCATACAGACCACCGCCGAACATGACAAACTCGGTATTGCCGCCTGTATCCACTCCGGCCAGCACGTCGCAGTCTCCGAATACGCCTGCTCCTATAGTTTTCAGATTCTTGCCCAGCTTCACATTAGATAAGGATCTGCAGCTTCTGAAAACCGAATCTTCAAGCTCGGTCACCGAGTCGGGTATCTCTATGCTGCTTAATGAATCACAACCTGCGAAAGCAGCATATTCAATCCGCGTAACACTTCCGGGTATGCTTACCGAAACAAGCGTCTTGTTGTTCTCAAAAGCCTGTCTACCGATGACCTTAACGCCGCCGGGTATGGCCGCATGGCTCTCAGTGCCGTCATAGGAAATCAGTACATTGTCTTTTATGTTGTAAACTTCGCGTATTTCCGCCCGGCTCTTTATGATGCCGCCTATCAAAAGAGACAGCACGATAGCCGATACAGGCAAAAATATCCATATCTTCTTTCCCATCAACTGCCTCCTTTCTGTTTTTGAGGCTTCCTATTTCCTCTTCCTCTTTCTGTCATCTACCGCCTTTGCAATCTCCGGCTTCTTATCTCTCCACAGGAAGAGTATTGCCGAAAGCGACAGCATACCTGCTGAAAGGAACCACTTCGGTGCTATTCCGTCGCCTGTCTTGGGCGTAGTATCGCTTATACCTCTTACAACATTCTGTGTATCAACAAAGATAGTGTAAGGTGAGAAGTGGGTTGCGGTAAATCTCATGCAGGGCACACCGTCAAGGCTTACAAACTTGACCGAAAGTTCCTGCAGCTGTCCGTTTACAACCGCTCCTGCCCTGTTATTGCCCGCGTACTGTGTCAGTGCGTCAGGTATGGGTATGGTCACGGTCACTGCCAGGTCATTGGCATTGCTGATCAGATTGGTACCGGTGCTGTCATACAGGGAGATATCAAAGGCCGCATAGTTGATATTAGCGAATCTCTCACCGTACATGTTTCTGAGAGCCTGCTCTACTGCTGCGCTTGCAGCGGCAGAGTCGGTTATCTTCAATACGAAGTTGTCCGTGGATCCGGCAACCGTTGCGGTACCGCGGTTCTTGTTATTATTGTCTATGGTATCGGTTGTTATTATGACATCGGTGCTTCCCTTATCCTGGGGTTTTCTGGTACCGGTACCCGTACCGTTATTATTGTACTGGCTTGAAGCCGGTGTAGCGTTGCCGCTGGTGGTCTGCTTCTTATATGTTGCGGTTACCTTTACATCATGGCTCGGCATGATGAAGGTTGTGGATACCGCATTGACATTCGAGAAGCCTATATCGGTATTTGAAGTAGTCCAGCGGTCAAACTGCTGTCCTGCCGCAGGTGAATAAGCCGTGATCGTTACTACGCTGCCCGCCTTGAAATATCCGCCGCCTGCACCGTTCTCAACGGTCACGAGATAACCGCCGGTCACAGGTCCTATGGGAGTGGGCGTAGCCACATAACCTATGGGAGTAGGTGTCGGTGTCTGAGTTCCCGGAACAGGTGTGGGTGTGTTTGCAGGATCCCTTGTAGGCTCCGGTATGGGAGTCGCCGTAGTTTCCGGTTCAAGTGTCGGTACTATGGTAGCATCCGGATCGGGAGTCGGTGTAGCAACTTCTCCTCCCGAAGGCTTTACATAGTCGGGATCGGGATATGCCATGGCCGTAACGTTTGAATTAACGGGCTTGGTATCATCAAAGCCTGTGGGATAAGTATATACCCAGTAATATCCCTCGGGTGCTGTAGGCTTCCTGTTGCCTATGGTCTTGCCTGCAGCTATCTCAAACTGATCATATACATCACCGAACTGGTCGTAATAGGTTACCGTATAATCTGAAGGTTTGATGAACACTGCGATATAAGTACGGTCCTGATCGATATTTTCGGTCATGAACTTAGTGTCGGTATCGGAATAATAAATCTTTCCGTCCGAAGCTATATATCTCCAGCATTTGAATACATACCCCTGTCCTGCATAAAGCTTTGAATCGATCTCAGCCATCTCCGATGCTCCGGGCAGTGAGACGGTCTCTGTAGGAGAACCGACTGTTATGGTACGGTAAACTGTATATTCGTCATCAAGCTTAAGGGTTATCCTCGAGGCCCCCTCCAGAGGGAATACATCGATATTATGTGCCTTGCCGTAAGCCTGGTTCTTGATGGTGCCCTTTTCCTTATCATCCCAGTAGGAATAGATCCTGGCTTCGCCGTCATCAAAGGCATCACTTTCTATGCTGGCGAACTCAGGCAGTATCACCTTGATGGAATCATTGGTGTCATGGAAGGCCTTGCCTCCGACGAAACGTACCGATTCGGGCAGTGTTACCTGTGAAAGTCCGCTGCATCCGTTGAAGCAGTTCTCGGGTATAGTATCTATAACGCCGTTATATGCGTTTAATGCCTGATCGCTGCGAAGGTCAACATCCACGATATTCTTGCATCCTGCAAAAGCTCCTTCCTTAACGGAGGTAAGCTTTGCGATCATCGGATCCGTGGTAACATTGATTACCTTAGGTGTTCCGCCGTTACCTCTGTAGGTAAGGCAGGTATTGAGTTCCACACCGTTATCCGTCGTTTCGTAAAGTATGCAGTTATCGCAGACATACTTCGGATTGCCGTTGGTACCTATGGTCTGCAGCTTCGGGCAACCCTGGAAAGCAGAGGTGCCTATATCAGTCGTATCCTTGGATATGATCAGGCTCTCAAGTCTCTCACAGCTGTCAAAGCAGTAATCGGGGATCCTTAAGATACCGGGCAGGCTTATGGATTTCACCCAGTCATTTCCCTTGGTCTCTTCTTCGGTACCGCCGTCTTCGTTCTTCGGCGATGCCAGCTTATCCGTCTCAAGAGTATATCCGGAGAAAAGGCCGGAATGCAAGCCGTCTGCGGTATTGTCGGATACCTGTCCGTATACATCCACTTCCTTAAGAGTCGTGCCGTCTATGCCTTCATTGCTGAAATAATGCAGATTTCCGGCATTGGCATTGCTGTTGATATAAGAATATACATCTATGGACTTAACAGCCTCGGGCACATTGATATAAACAGTGGAATCTATCAGTGCCAGATCATTGGGTCCTAAGCTTGCAGGTGCATCATCCGCACCGAGCCAGTATTTCTTTACTTCTATGGGCAGATCCCTGAACTGGGGATAATCGATTAGAGTAGCCAGTCCGGTGGCGTCATCACGTATTATCTTATAGTGCGGATAATCATCCAGATCCTTTATGCTCTTTGCACTGGGGATGATCTCCGTATCACCGGTAACATCATTTACCCTTGTTCCTCTTGCAAAAGCATCACCGTAGGAAAGCGGTGAAGGATAAACGTAACAGATCCTCTCTGCTGCATTGTCGTAAAGACGTACATTCTCCTCCATCGCATAATCGAAGGGCTTAAAGCCTTCCTCCGCATCGCCGTAGAAATAAAGCTTTGTACCTCCGGTAGCAAAGGCATCCTTGCCGATGGTGATGTCGGGCTGGGTTGCTGTATTTCCGGTCCAGTATATATTCTCAAGCTTATTGCTGGAACCGAAGGCTGTTACACCTATCTCGCTGACGTTGGGTCCTATGACAACACTCTTGAGCAGTCCGCAGTTTGCAAAAGCAGACTCACCTATGGCAGTTACCGAAGAACCGATATTTACGCTCTCCAGCATGCCTGCGCTGTAGAATACTTCTTTCTTTATCTCGGTAAGGGAACCGTCGGGAACTATCAGGTTCACTATCTTATCCTTGATATTATCCAGGCAGTTATCATTGAGCGAGGTCACATTGTATCCTGCCACCTTTGAAGGTATGCTGAATTCATCTATGCTGGCGGGTACGATACCGATAAAGTTGCAGTTCTTAATGGCTGCAGTCTTGGCAGCATCATCGGTCTGCAGGTCAAACCTGTATCCTTCCGTCACATTACCCGCATCATCGGTCTTATTTACAACACCAACTTCATAATGCTCCTCATTGTTAGTCCTGTATTTATAAGGGACATAATCTTCCACTGCTGTCTTTGCTCTCCAGGTACACTCCCTGGGATAGGCCGGAGGATTGGCTCCGCTGGGTATATATTCGGGACCGTATACATAGAGATCATGGTTTTCCACATCCCTGAAAAGATCTTCATCATAGGTAAGGAATTTATTGTTAGGCTGGTTACCCAGTTCCAGTGCTCCGAGGTTGGTGCAGCCCGAGAAGGTATTTCTGGGTATGTGTTCATCAGCCATGGTTCCGTAGGAAGTAGACATATAAACTGTCTTAAGTCCTGCTCTTCCCGCAAGCAGATAATCGCCTATGGAAGAATCATGGGTGGTATCGTCGGCCTTATAAAGCCTGTATCCGCCGCCCTTGAGATAAGAATCTTCATCTTCATCCTTAACAACACTCTTATATGCATTCAGATTGGTAGGGAAGGTAAATTCCTCCATGCCGGCCTGGGGATCGGGCAGAGCAAAAGCAGCCTTGCCGAGGCCATAAGAAGCCGACATATTAAATGTCACATTAAGTACAGGGGTGTTATAGAAAGCATACTCACCGATGTTAACGCCTATGTTCTCTTTAAAATCAACCGATGAGAGTGAGATACAGTTAGCAAATGCTCCGAACCCTATCTCAGATACGTTACCGGGGAACTTGATGGTCACCAGTCTCTGGCAGCCCTCGAAAGCTTCGCGGCCTATAGTCTGGGTATTCTTTGCAAGGCTTGCCGAGGTAAGGGATATACAGTTTTGGAACACCCTGTTACCTATAAAGCTTACCTTGTCCATCTCCACGCTTGAAAGCAGCGGACAGCCCTTGAAGGCCTCATCACCGACCTTGGTCACGGTATCGGGAAGCTTAAGGATCTCGATGAACCTTCCCTGCATGCCGGTAAATGCACCGTTAGCAATACCTGATACGGTCTTGGATCCGTCCAGAAGGAAACCGTTGCTGTCATTGGTATCTTCGGTGGCTGAATAGGTCACCTTCCTTGCAGCCAGCACATAATCATCATAATTGTCTTCATCTGCCAGAGTATCCGGATTATAAAGCTTGAATTTGCCCTGGGCCCTGTTCTTTACCCTCTTTAAGGTACAGCCCTTAAGGGAGATATCGCCGCTTCCGTCTCCGAGAGTGCCGTCCCCCCTGTATTCGCAGAAGAATCTGTACTTGCCCTCATCACCCATGCTTGCTCCGTGAAGGACAAGTTCTATTTCGGAGGAAGCAGCTTCATTTATCTCCGCAGCCTTCTCCGGATAATACTCTTTCAGCTCCGATAAGGGCATCTCACCGGCAGCTGCGTTATTCATACTGATGGTTGCCTTGGGATTGGCTGAAGAAACATTGAAATCGATCAGAGGGAGTTTTTCGTCCCTGTATTTATTGAAAACGGATTCCTTCATCATCTTGTAACCTGTAGGAAGGGATCTGGGTACTTCAAGTACAGCCGTGGTATCATCAACATCGTGACCGTAGATGATACAGTCCGAGGTCTTGGCCGGATCCATGAAAGCTTTATACTGCTGTGTCAGCTCGAAACTGCTTCCCACCTCAGTGATTGAGAATGATTGTACGTCCGTAATAGTCGCGGGATCATAATTCAGGATAGCTTCTCCGTCTATATCATCATTTCTGTCAAGCTCCCGGTCTATAGCATAGTTCATGGCAGGATTGGGCGTAGCAGCCTTGGCCGTACCCGATCTGTCCGAAGGTATGGCAGCTATCGCTACGGCAGAAACCAGGAATATACCGGCAAGACTGTAGCGAATATTTCTCTTCATCTTCCCGCTCATTCCGCTTTTCTTCTGCTGTTTTTTCTTTCCCTGCTGTCTGGTCTCTTTACCTTTTTCAGCCATGTCTTCCTCCCTTGCTGTCAGTCCTTTTTCCCCCTGACCCTCTCTTGATCTAATCGATCTTTTTGGCTACAACTACAAATCTTCCGTTGGTCTCCTGATAATCACAGGTGGAGAGCGTCAGCAACTGGTCCCCCCAGCTTGCCTTAACTCCCGTGTCATAAAAGGCTATCGCCGCCATCTGTCCGATATTGTAATCAAATTCCTCTTCGTTTTCCGCATTTATGAACTGGTAGTACTTGAAAACTATCTGATCGGAGTCATAAACACGCGAACGAAAGGCATACATCACCTGATATCTGCCTTTCTCATATATGGTATCAAATAATATGTACGGATGCTTTTCATAATATTTCTCCGACTCATACTCTTCCAGTGAGGAAAACATTCTTCCGCTGGTCAGATGATGACCGTATATTATATAATTATCGCTTCCGTGCACCACATCGCAGGCGCAGTCCATGAACAATGCCCCTGCCCTGTCTTCATTGCCCTCAAGGTTATGGCTTAAGAAGAACTCATTATCGCTTCCCTGCATTACCGGGTAATCAATAATAGTATCGTCAATTTTTAGCCATCCGATAAGCTTTTTTTTACTTTTATTGTATAAAGTTTTATATTCGTCCAGTATTTCCAGGGTGATCTCCTCCCCGTTATCCAGGGTGGCAGTCACCGTTCCTTCGCCTTCTTTCAGGTTTGCAAGGGCCTGGGACCCTTTAAGTTTGGCTATGGTATCATAGCCGTCCTGGGTCCTGCCTGCCGTGAAATAATAAAGGCCGTAGCCTCCGAATCCCAGTATCATCACCAGGATAAGGATAAAGATCAGGGTTTTACGGCGCTTTTCCTGACGCAGGAGCTCTGCTCTTACAAGCTCCTGCATTTCAGGCGATAATTCATCAAAACTCTTATTTTCCTTCTCCGCCATTATCAGAAATCGAATT
Source organism: Lachnospiraceae bacterium (assembly GCA_024687205.1). Classification (GTDB taxonomy): domain Bacteria; phylum Bacillota; class Clostridia; order Lachnospirales; family Lachnospiraceae; genus NK4A136. Next base: position 28,868 of record JAILES010000012.1, on the reverse strand, counting down.
TATCGGCAAAGAAAGCATCCAGCTCGTCTATGGCCACTCTCTCCTGCTCCATGGAATCCCTGTATCTGACAGTAACCTTATGATCTTCCTCTGAATCGAAATCATAAGTGATGCAGAAAGGTGTTCCTATCTCGTCCTGTCTGCGGTAACGCTTTCCTATGGCTCCCCTGTCGTCATATTCACAGTAGTACTTCTTGGAAAGTTCCTGATATATCTTCTCGGCACCGTCGCCTACCTTCTTGGAAAGGGGCAGCACACCGATCTTAACGGGTGCGATGGCCGGATGGAATCTGAGCACGGTTCTCATATCCGGCTTGTCCTCGGTACCCAGGTTCTCTTCGTCATAAGCAGCACAGAGGAAAGCAAGCACCATACGGTCCGCTCCCAGTGAAGGCTCGATGACATAAGGGATGTATTTCTCGTTCTTTGTCTCGTCAAAGTAGCTCATATCCTGCTTTGACACATTCTGGTGCTGGGTCAGGTCATAATCGGTCCTGTCTGCGATACCCCAGAGCTCGCCCCAGCCGATGGTCGGGAACAGATACTCTATATCCATGGTTCCCTTCGAATAGAAGGCCAGTTCAGCCTGGTCATGCTCTCTGAATCTGAGTTCCTCTTCCTTCATGCCCAGTGACAGCAGCCAGTCCTTACAGAACTTCTTCCAGTACTCATACCATTCAAGATCGCTGCCGGGCTCGCAGAAGAATTCCAGTTCCATCTGCTCAAATTCCCTGGTACGGAAGGTGAAGTTACCGGGGGTTATCTCATTTCTGAAGGACTTTCCTATCTGTCCTATACCGAAAGGTATCTTCTTTCTTGAAGATCTCTGCACATTCTTGAAGTTTACGAATATACCCTGGGCTGTCTCGGGACGCAGATAAACGGTAGCCGTCGCATCCTCGGTCACGCCCTGGAAGGTCTTGAACATAAGGTTAAACTGCCTGATGTCGGTGAAATCATGCTTTCCGCAGGTAGGACAGGCGATGGCATTCTTCTTGATGTAATCCATCATTTCCTCGGTACTCCAGCCGTCCACGCTGCTCTCAAGCTTCACATTATTTGCGGCTGCCCAGTCCTCTATCACCTTATCTGCCCTGAACCTCTCATGGCATTCACGGCAGTCGATCAGAGGATCCGAAAAGCTCTTTAAATGTCCGCTGGCTACCCAGGTCTGGGGATTCATGAGTATGGCACAGTCCACACCCACATTGTAAGGGTTCTCCTGAATGAACTTTCTCCACCATGCTTTCTTAACGTTATTCTTGAGTTCCACACCGAGATTTCCGTAATCCCAGGTATTGGCAAGCCCTCCGTATATCTCAGAACCGGGATAGATAAATCCCCTGCCTTTGCAAAGATTTTTAATGGTATCAAGTGTCTTTTCCATAATGTCCTCCGTATTAATAGATGATATAATATATGCCGTCCGCTGCGGACTGCACTGTGTTCTGGTTGATTAGTTTCAGTTCCTGGGAATAATACTTTACATTCCCGGGGCACACGCAGGTCTGGGCGCCTTCAAAGATTATGATCTTCGCGTCAGCCATATTGTTAAGCTGTTCCTTGCTGATGATATCTTCCGGATTCCCGGCCCGCTTCAGCACACGGTTAAAATCATACCCCTTGTCATATGCTCCCTGCACATTGCCGTTGAAAAGTTTCAACGTCATATAATCCTCATATGCATCACAGTCGCCGAAAGTAAGATCCAGGGTGACCACTCCGTTTCCGCTGCTGTGGCCTGCGAGAGTTATCCTTCCGTCATATGCGGCTATCTCTTCGTTTACCATCTGTACAAGCTCATCTTCGCTGTAATAATCCTTTGAAAACTCACCGCACACATGGGCGTCCACATGTCCGTCGGAATGAACCGTAAGTCTCCCTTCCACCGCAGGATCCGCTTCCTCATACTCTGCGCCGCAGCCTGCGAGGAGCAGGAAGCAGCTTAACATCATCAGTACTTTGATCAGGCTTCTCATTTTCTTTCTCTTTTCTGACTGTATTCTTTATCGGATCCTTTCCGGGGATCCGTTTTAACCAAAAGATTATTATATCACATTTCCGCTATCAATGCCAGAGAATTAAACTCATGTCCCCCGCTCATCTTTTTCATCTCACTCCGGGCAGCCTTTTGCAGTTCTTTTAAGGCTTCTTCTTTGAGTGTGAAGGAAAAAACCTTCTCAGGAGGCGTGGCCAGCAGATAATCCAGGGCATAGAGCAGGGCTTTGTCACAGCCTTCTCCGTAAGCCCCCCGATTGAACACTCCTTCCAACATCACAAGCTTTAATTCAAACACGGCCTTGACCAGCCGGTGCTCATAGGCCTCGTGAGTCAGCGCCCTTAAGGCCTGGTACAGCAGAGCCAGCACCTCTTTGGAATCCGAATTCTCCCTTGTGCAGAAGGCGGCTGCCTCCAGGAAATACATGCCGTACAGTGCCGCTTCATAATCGTTTCTTAGCTCGCTGAAGTAATTCTTAACGCTGGCATCTGTCATGGAATAGGAACTTCTGCCGGGATAAAGTTTAAAATCCCCGAAAACGAACAGATCGGTCGCTGCCATCAGATGATTGGTCTGCCGCCTCGCCCCTTTGGCAAAGGCGCTGATCCTTCCATTTGAAACAGTCAGTATCTCAACTCTTCTGTCATATTCTCCGGCCGGTTCGGTCTTTAACACCATCCCGGTCACATTAAGCAGTGCCTGCATCACTTATCGTCATCCCTGTATCCGAAGTCATTTATGTAATTTGTCATATCCCGCCAGTTTTCCCTGACTTTGACAAAAAGCTTCAGATTAACCTTTGATTCAAGCAGTTCCTCTATCTCGGGCCGGGCCTGTGAGCCTATCTGTTTGAGCATGCTGCCGCCCTTCCCTATGATGATCCCCTTATGGGAATCCCTTTCACACACTATGGTAGCATCTACATCATATATGCCGCCGTTCTTATTCTCGCGATATTCCACATTATCTATCAGTACCGCGATACCGTGGGGTATCTCCTGACTTAAGAGCCTTAAGGCTTTCTCACGTATCAGTTCTGCAGCTATTGCCCTTACAGGTTCATCGGTTACCGCATCATCATCAAAATAATGAGGCCCGTAGGGCAGGTGTTCAAAGATCACATTCAGCAGTTCATCCAGATTTGTCTCTTTCAGAGCCGATACCGGAAGTATCTCATCAAAACTGCAGAGATCCTTATATGCATCTATGACCTTAAGTATAAAGCCCCTCTCCACCGTATCGACTTTGTTGATCACCAGTATGACCGGGCACTTGAGGCCTTTCAGCTGCCCCGCTATCTCCCTGTCTTTCTCGGGTATCTTCTCCGCAGGCTCCACAAGCCACAGCACCAGATCCGCATCGTTTATAGAACGGTTTACGGTCTTCATCATATAGTCGCCCAGCTTGTTCTTTGCCTTATGAATGCCGGGAGTATCAACAAATACCACCTGTCCCCGTTCATCGGTATATATGGTCCGTATCCTGTTTCTTGTGGTCTGGGGCCTCGGTGAAGTGATGGCTATCTTCTGTCCCGCCAGATGGTTCATCAACGTGGATTTTCCCACATTCGGTCTTCCTATCAGCGCCGCAAAGCCCGATCTGCTTTTAGCTTTCTCACTCATTCAAACAGCCCCTTCACGCTTCCGAAGCTGTCGGAAGCAGCTTTTATCTTATCCTCATTACCAACCACGCAGTACAGCTCATCGCTCATAAATGCCCGTACGTATTCAGCAAGGGCTCTTATATCCTCTGTCTTTGCTCCGAGTATCTCATCCCTTACCTTCTGTGCATCCTCTATGGTCCTGCCTGTCATCGCCGCCATAAAGGAACGTGCCCCCTGGCTTCTCGGAGTCAGCGGCATATCCAGTTCACTCATGGTTCCGATGATATATCCGCTCATCTTCTCCTCGTCCGCATCAAAGTTCTCTACATATTCCGCCGCCTTCTCAAATACGTCCACCGTAGCTTCCAGGTTGGGATCACGATAGCTTACGAAATAGCACTGACCATCAGGCATAAAGGCGCTCATGCAGCCGTAGGCACCGCCTTTTACCCTTACGTTGGTCCACAGATAATCATAACCGAGTATGGTCCTCAGTACCCTGAGCGCGCCGTTATACTTAAGCCCGTGTCTTGCAAAGTTGCCGGCACGGCAGACATACTGGATCTGTGCCGAATTGGTAAGGCCCTCGTTGAGCTTTTCGGGTACCAGCGGCTTTACTTCCGTCGCTTCCGGCTTATCCTTCATGTCTTTTATAAATTCCGAAACTTCCTTTGCAAATATGTCATAGGTTTCACTGTTACCTGTCACATCAAGCACCATACCTGCTTTTGTAAAGATGATCTCAGCGGTCTCCTTAAGCTTTGCGATCAGCTCGTCAGCCTTTTCGTCAAAGTTCTTCTCCATATCCGTGAGGAACTCGAACTGCTTAAGTCCCGACAGATACTCCTTTGCAAGAGCATATTCGGAATCATAGGAAAGAGCCCTGCCCGATGCCACCATATGTCCCGCACTCATGGCTGCGCCCTGCATACGGCTGCGTCCTTCAGCGATGATCTCCTTGAGACGTTTCCTGTCATCAAGCTTTGAACTGCCTATGATCTCCTTTGCCAGTTCCATGCCCTTGTGGGCATTCTCGTTAAGCACACTGATATGCAGTGCAAAATACCTGGCAAAACGGTCAACCGTGTCATACATGGGAAAAACAAGAGGAACCATGGCCATGCTTCCGGTATATTTATCTATCTCATAGCCGAGCTGTTCAAACTTATGCTTCTCGGTATCCACTCCCCTGAACACATGGGAGAGTACATTCGCATAAGGATAGAGTTCATAGGGCAGGCTGCTCATATCAAAATATATCGCAGCGTAAAGAATACCGTTTGTCTCCACATTGTGATAATAAGTCTTTATGCCGTCTATGCTTCTTTCCTCATTGATAAAAGGAGGCTCGGTCTTCTTCATATCGGAAAGCTTCAGTTTCGGCAGGCACTCGTAAGCTTCCTTCGGATCCTCCGCTTCCTGGAAGGCTTTGAGTTCAGCGGTCTTTCTTACGATCTCTTCGGTCTGCTCTTTGCTGAGCGAAGCTTTGTAAGCCGCAAGCTTATCTGCCAGAGCCTTGTCCTTTACAGAGGTCAGTCCCTTCTTCGGCTTAAGTGTAAGTATCGTCTTGTGGGGATTGTCGATAAGATACTTCTTTACCAGATCGGTATAATAGGAGCTTCCTATCTTTTCCCGCAGCTTCCTGTAGGTATCAAGCTGCTCTATATGCTTGAAGGGTTCATCCTTGTCATAGAGCCAGTTATCAAGGGCTGTCAGGCCGTAAAGCAGTCCCTTGGGGAATCTTCCCGTATCCCCTTCCCTGTATCTGAATTCCATTGAGTTGAGGCAGGCTGTAAGCGCGTCCTCGGAGAAACCTTCTTCCGCTACTTTCTTCAGTGTATCCTCAACGATGCTTACAAACCTGTCGTGATCTTCCGCGTTGGCATTCTTTGCCACTATGCTGTAGAAAGGCTGGTATATGCCGTTTTCATAGGTAGCATAAACCTCGGTACCTATACCCGCATCCACCAGTGCCTTCCAGAGCGGTGTTCCGTCGGCGCTAATCAGGGCATAGTCAACCATCTGGAAAGCCGTATACAGCTCTCTGTCCGTGGATTTACCGATAACCGAATTATAGGTCAGATAGGTATTGTTCTCTTCTTTTTCATCCTCTGTGATCGGATACTCCTTCTCTATCTCAAGGGGCTTTTCAAAAGCAGCCTGCTCTCCCGGGAAGGAATCTATGTCTATCCTGTCGTATTTTGACAGGTATTCCTTATCCATCCATTCAAGCCGTTCGGCCATGTCGGCATTACCGTACAGATAGATATAGGAATTTACCGGATGATAGTACTTTTTGTGGAAATCAAGAAAAGCTTCATAAGTAAGCTCCGGGATCACCTCGGGATCACCGCCGCTCTCCACTCCGTATGCGGTATCGGGATAAAGTGACGAGAATGTCTCTCTGGAGAGCACATCATCGGGTGAAGAAAATGCACCCTTCATCTCATTGTATACGACACCGTTTATCTTCAGTTCCCCGTCAGCATCTTCCAGCTCATAATGCCAGCCTTCCTGACGGAATATTTTCTCTTCCTTATAGATGTTGGGTTCCAGAACCGCATCCATATATACGCCCATAAGGTTCTTAAAATCCTGATCGTTGCAGGACGCAACGGGATATACTGTCTTATCCGGATAGGTCATGGCATTGAGGAAGGTGTTCATTGAAGTCTTCACCAGCTCAACGAAGGGATCCTTAAGTGGATAACGTTTGGAACCGCAGAGTACGCTGTGCTCGATAATGTGAGCCACGCCGGTACTGTCCTTGGGAGGTGTACGGAAGCCGATGTAGAACACCTTGTTCTCATCATCATTCTCAAGCACGGCGATCCGCGCCCCGCTCTTCTTATGCTCCAGCACATAGGCTTCGGACTTAAGATCCTCCGAATGATGTTTTTCGATCAGCTCATAAGCACTCAGTTTATTGATATCCACGTTTGCTCCTTTCTTTTCCGTTCCGGCTTATACCGGAATCTGCATTTACATTTTAAAAGCCATCAAAGCCAGGTTTGATATGATCACCTCATGTACCATCATGTCTTTTTTCTTTTCTTCATCAAGCCCTGCCAGTTCATCCATTTTAAAGACGCGTTCCTTATAAGCCTTCCCCTCTTTTACATAGCAGGAAACCCTTAGCTTAAGGTTCTCGAATATCCTGTAGTTCTTATCGGTTTTTTTGAGTTTCATCAGCTCGTCGCCTATCATCCTGTCAGCTTCGGAATATTCAAGTATAAGCCTGTCGACGATAGTCTGAAACTTGAAGGGGACACGCTCGCAGTCCATGATCTCCGCAAAGGTAAATCTTGCACCTATCATGGTCTTGGATACTTCCTGTATCACATATTTATAATCATTATCGTTGCTGTTTTCCATATCAGATCGCTATATACTCCGTGAGCCCCTTTGAGAGTCTCAATGCTTCCCATATCTCTTCTTCATCAAGTCCCTCGCCGGCCAGTTCGGCCACCGAGACCTTTCTCCTGTAATCCTCCGAGAGTTCCTTTGCTTTATCTGCTATCCTGGCCACCTTCGCAAAGGCCGCTTTCAGCATCTCCGTCTCTTCGTTTTCACTTCCTACCATGGCCTCCATGGCGTTCATAACGCTTCTTGCCACCATCTCGTCACAGTCCGCCGGCTCTTCGATGCTCTCAAGCATCCCTATTGCAACAGTCAGAGCCACATTGCCTTCACCGATCAGGTCAATCACATCCACTCCCTGTCCCGCGTACAGCTTGGCCAGATCGGCAACATCGGGAAGATATCCCTGTATCAGCCTGTCCCTGGCACTGTTGTCACCGTTCAGCGCATTCATGATCAGCACCCGCTTCATATCATCGGAGAGTTTTTCCCCTGCGGCCAGTTCCTCCATATAGAGCTTAAGGCTCAGAGATTCCTCTTCGGCAAGTATATCCTTATCCTCCAGCGGTGCCCCGGTACCTATATTGTTATCTTTCAGATAGGTTTTTAATGCCTCTCTCTGCAGTTCTGAAAGTTCGGGGAAAAACGAAGCTATATCTTCTTCGGTGACAAAGCCGCCGTTCATTATACCCGCTTCTTTTAAGCTTCCCAGCCTCTCAAGAAAGCCGTCTTCTTTTATCTCAGCCATATTTACTGTCCGTTCCTTTTAAAATGCCTGTGTGTAAAAATATGTTCCTGGCAGAATTCATAATTGCCTTCGCACTTCGAGCAGAAGCGGAATTCCAGATCCGGATATTCTTCGCTGGTCCTTCCGCAGATCGCGCATTTGTGCTTTGCTATCTTCCTGGGCGGAGCCTGGTTCACTTCACGCCTGAAGGCCTTCTGCTGGGCAGTCATCCTGTGGGGTCTCCGCAGGTTCTTTCTCGTCATTATAAAGAATACGATAAAGTTAAGCAGTGAAGCTCCTATAACAAAGAGGCCCATGATCTTCATATGCCAGCCTTCCCATACCAGCACCGCCACATAGATGATCGCAAGAACTTTCACCTTTATCGGCAATATGAACATAAGCAGCACTTCCATATCCGGATAGGTGGCCGCAAAGCCCAGGAATATGGACATACTTATGTAATAAGTCGAATAATATAAGCTCAGTTCACTGAATACCAGCTCAAGAGATGCCGCATCCAGTGTATTTCCGCCCCTCAGCATGATATAGCCGTACATCAGGAAAGCACCTATCACGGTAAACAGCAGTCCCGAAAAGATATATACATTGAAAAAGAATGTCCCCCAGGTACGCTCCAGCGTGATACCTATGGAATAATAGAAATACAGTGTTATCAGTGTAAAGAAGATATTGCTGGTATCGGGCGGTATCAGTATCCAGCTTACCAGCCTCCATATCTCCCCGTGCAGTATCGCATAGGGATCAAGGGAAATATAATAGATAAAGCTCGGATTGACCATGCTGAGTATATAACCCGCCGCATAGCACATTATCATATACAGAGGAAGCCTCGGTATCGCATACTTCCCTATCTTTTTCTCAAGCTTACTCAAAAAACCTTCCATATCATTCTCCTTAGGCGGCCGTATAAGGGCACACTCCCCATAAGTATATCGATATATTATATCCCATAACACAACATATAGTCAAGATTTGTCATGTTCTCCGCCCCATGCTACAATATCGGCATGGACAGGGAATATGCCGGGGTCTTCCCCTCAAGAAAAAAAGACGGCAGCATTTATTACCGTGCCTCCGTCACTTTCAAACGTAAACACATCAGCCTCGGCAGCTTCGGGGATGCCTCTTCGGCGCATCTGGCCTATGTCGAAGCGGGCCGGCTCCTTTCCGATCCTTCAGCCGGTATACTCGAATACAGTGAAAGCTCCCCTCTTGCTTTTGAAAAGTGGGTAAGTCTTATCAATTTCCGCGATAACGGTTTATATATCGCCAATCCCATCTATATATACAAAAAGATGTTCAGCTACTACCTCTCGCCGGATCAGATACTCAAGTTTGATGCCGAAGAACTTTTTTATTATTCCTCACATAAGATAATGGTCCGCGGCAGTCACTATTTCGCCGCCGATTACGGTTCCCAGGTCAATATCTTAAACCGCTACGGCATCCGCAGCCATGCCGTGGAAGGCCGCGATTATATTTTCAAAAACGGTGATACTCTGGACTTCCGTCTTTCAAACATAGAGATCATCAACCGCTATACCGGCGTCAGCAAAAAGATAAAAAAAGGCCGCACTTATTATCGTGCGGTCATACATATAAACGGCAACTTTATCGTTGGCGATTACGAGAGCGAGACCGAAGCCGCAATCGCCTACAATAAAGCTGCCGACTTATTAAAGCTTAAGGGACTCAGCCGAAGCTATCAGCATAACTATATCGAAAACTTAAGTCCCGAAGAGTATAACTCAATTTACCGTTCCGTGGATATCTCCGTTAAAATCCGGACCTGCAGCTTATAACTTGAATTTATCCAGATCGTTCCTGATCATCTCCGAGCAGCGGTTCAGGTTCTCGGATACATTGCTGACATTATCGGTCTCTGCCAGTATCTTGTTGCTTTCTTCAAGTATCATATCGGAAAGCTGTACGATCTCGGTGATCGTAGATGCCTGTTCCTGGGTGGTAGCTGCATTGTTGGTAGCCACATCATTGATACGTTCTACCCCGCCGGTGATCTCAACTATACCGTCTGTAGCTTTTGCCACATCCTCATAGATCGCATTAAAGGATGCATTCGCACGCTCCACTCCGGACATGCAGGCTTCCATATCTGAGGTACAGGTATCTGCCTTTCTGTTGATATCCTCGATATTGTTCGTGATCTCTTCTATCAGTTTCTGTATGGTCTCGGTAGCTTCCGCTGATTGTTTTGCCAGCGAGCCCACTTCGGAAGCAACCACTGCAAAACCGCGGCCTGCTTCACCTGCTCTTGCTGCCTCTATATTGGCATTGAGTGACAGCAGATTGGTCTGTTCCGATATAGCTGTTATAGCATCTGTAATACCCGTGATCTGCTTAACCGATTCCGCTGTCTTCTTGATTATCGCTGTCAGTTCCATGATCGTATCGTTGAGCGTGCTCACATTGGTGGTCATACCGCTCATCTCATCTTTACCGCTCTTGGATGATTCCATGGTCTGCATGCAGAGCTGTTTGACATCGCTGGCATTCTGAGTCAGCTGTCCGGAAGTCGTAGCCAGATCCATTGCTCCGTTTGAAAGAGCATCTATGGACTGGGACATGGATGATAAGGTATCGTTAAGCTTCCTGATGGAATCTCCCTGGGTCTGGTTTGAGGACGAGAGCACAGCCGATACATCCGCGCACTCTCCCGCATTGTTGTTCATCTCTGCAGATACCTCGGCAAGATCAGAGAGCATGCTCCTCATGCTTACGATATACTCTCCGAGATGCTCGCTCAGAGTCGTTATCTCGTTATTTCCTTCCGGAACTATCTTAACGGTAAAGTCGCCGCCGCTTATATCGTTGATCCTCTCTGTTACGGTGGTAACGGGATTGATATATCTGTTGATCCTCACATACATGATGACTGCAAGGATCACCAGCAGTATTACTGCCGCCACGATGGAAGCAAGGATATTCTGCTTGATATTATCGCTGATAAAACTGCCGGGCACTGCACTTACCACTACCCAGGGGGTGTTCTGTATCCCTGTAGATGTAAACAGAAGCTTGCCTGCCGCACTCTTAGCGGATACTACACGTTTCGGATCCGCAGTGGCTGAAGTATCCAGTGAATCAAAAACGCTTTCAAGAGCCTTGATCTTTACATCCTCACATTCTCCCAGCTTCTGGCCAAGGAGTTCCGGGACATTGCTCACCAGGATATCTCCGGTATCTTTATTGATTATATAATGATCGACTCCCGAAGCTTTAGAACTGAAGTTGTTGAGCCTGTCAGCAACCTTATCAAAGGTGATATCGCTTGAAAGGACCGTAGCATCTTTTACCAGAAGTGAACAGGAGATACAGGTCTTTCCTGTTATGACATCCACATAGGGCTCGGTAAAGGCCAGCTTGCCGCCTGCAGACATGGCACCTTCATACCATGCACGGGTGGTGAAATCCCATCCCTCATCCGGGATCCAGCCTGTACCGTCAAGAAACAGGTTTTCGGTTCCGATAGCCATATAAATATCCTGTGAATCCTGATCCAGCTCGGTCATCTTCATCAGCATGGCCTGGGTATCCTCATGGCTCATTGCCGGAATGTTTTTATACATATTGACAATCTGTTCTGTCCTGTCTTCTATACTGTGCCACCAGCTGTAGACATCATCGGAATATGATACCGACTCTTCCGCAAGGATTGTATTGCTTAAGTCGGTAATCTCATCCGACTGCATCTTGATGTTTACGATGGAAATGATAAGCATCATAACTACCGCAAAAAAGATGATCTCAAGCAATAAAGCTTTTTTCAGTGAATTCCTTTTCTTCATTTTCTTCTCCTCCTTAATTAAGTCCAGAACGGTTTCTGGTCTTTATGTGCATATCCTTTAAGTTTTACCTTATAAGTTTCGATTATATCCTCATATTGTGCTATGGTCTTGTCCTTAAGCACTCCTTTTTCCTTATACTCCGTAAAGACCTCTATCAGATCTCTGAGGTCCGACTGGGCATTGTCCTTATAATTATTGGACAGGTTCATTGCCATCTTGTTCACTATCCCGTCCAGTTCGGTCTCATACCTGCTTTTAAATAACCAGCCCATACATATCTCCTTCCCTACTGCTTCCCTATCTTGATCGTAGTGCTCACTGCACCTGCATACTTTGAGGAACTCTTCGCCTTCAGTATCACCGTCATCTTTGTGCCCTCAATATTGTCCGCATAGTATACATCAAAGTTTGCTGCGGTTTCCTCATCGGAAAGCAGGGTTACTCCGACCTTCAGTCTTAAATGAGGTGCATCCTTATCTGCTGGATCAAAGACTATTTCCCTTCCCGTATAGCCTACGCTCTTAACCACCGTTTTGTTTTTCATAAGCTTGATCGTCGCCTTGCTGATGTCAGTCTTTCCTTCAGCAGCTACAACGTTATAACTTACGCTTACTTCTGCACTCGCGCTATCGTATTTCTTACCTTTACATTTGACAGTTACATTCAGATTATCCTTAGGTCCTTCTATCTTTTTCTTTTCGGAATATGTTACATTCACATCTGACTTTGTGAGCAGTTCACCGTTTACTATCACATAGACTTTGGGCTGATACTTGGCTTTTTTCTTATAGATCATGTCCCCGGCAACGACCGTGGTATTCTCTGCTGAAGCCTTTTCCTTAACGATCTTGAAGGAATTGGATCCCTTATACTTTGCGCCCTTGTAGTTTCCCTTGAATGTAAGCTTAAACTTTCCGTTGCCCACCTTCTTGTTTGAGGAAAACGTTACCTTGTAGTCCACACCTTCTTTAAGCAGCGTCCCCTTATTGCTGAGTTTTACGCTGAGCTCAGGTTTCACACCGGTTTTGATAAATTCATATTCATTCTTATCAAGCGTAACCGTAAAGCTTGCTTTCTTATCGGGAGTTATCTTGAAGCTCCTTATAACCTTACCGCTGTAGCTTCCGCAGCCTACTACGCATAGTTCTACGGTTCCCGCATTGACATTATCCGAGTAGCTCACAAGATAATCACGGCCTTCGGTAAGCTGCGTCCCCTTTGCATCCTTAACGATCAGCTCCGATGCACTGAGTGTGTGGGCTTCACCGTTATATACGCGGCTCACCTTGGACATACTTACCCTGATGGCGGAAGCCTTGTATGCCTCTTCATCCAGCTCAGTGAGCTCTGCATACCTCTCACCGGCGAAGTTGCCCTTACCCGTAATATGCACCTTATTACCTTGGACAGCTACGGTATAATCCCTGCCGTACTTAAGTTCTTCTCCGGCAAAGCTTAACACGGGTGCCGGATCATTTCCTGCCTTAAATACCGTATTTCCGAGCTTCACGTCCTCATCTGCGATATCCCTTGCCAATATCATAAACTTAAGTGTTTCCTTAAAAGTAAATATATCCTTGCCTTTTATTTCTACACTTGCGTTACCTGCGTTTTCATTTTCACTGTAATTAAGTGTATAGTCACTATCCCTGACCAGCAGTTTCCCGTTATTCTTTACGATCACTTCAGGCTTAATATCCCGGCCGCTGTATACAGCCTCGTACTCTCCGGCAGCGTTCATGGAAATACTCTCCGGATCAAACATCACCTGTATTCCGATCACCGGTTCAGGTTCGGGTTCAGGCTCCGGCCGGGGTTCTTCCCCCTTGATCACCTTAAGTACACCGGTCTCATAGCTTATCTTATAATTTGCAGTTACATCTATCTCTCCGTTTACTATCTTTGCTTCAGATGGTGTAATGCTGCCCTTATCGGTAACAACAGCCGTACTGTCGGCAGTAAGCTTAATCTCTTTCAGTACATCTCCTTCAATCGCTCCGCTCATTTCTGCCTGTGCTACAGAGCTTTCGATGCTTCCGTTTACAGTAACGGTCTGGTCCTTAGCTTTTATTGTTGCATCCCTCTTAGCTATGGTGAAATCCTGAGTGATGCCTCTCTCCGGCAGGGCATAATCATGATTGGAAAGCGATTCCACTCCCGCAGTGTAGTGCTCACCCTCTGCATTGGCATTAACTCTGCCGCCTGCCACGTTAAGTGTACACTGATCTCCTTCAAGTAAGCCGGTCGCCGCTGCAGTCGGCTTTTTCTCATTTCCGTCATAGGTAAAGGCGGTATTGCTCCACTCTATTCCAATAGTTATGGGATTAACGGTAAATTCTTTTACCAGAGTACCCGGACCGTAATCATCGCTTTCTTCGATCTCAGCTTTCAGATAATATGTTCCTGCCCTCTTCGGAATGCCGCCCTCGGCTCCGTTATCTGAAACAGTCTTTACGCTTAAGTTCTCATCAGTATAGTATGTATATGTTACTTCACCGCTTCCCTCGGGTTTATTTATCACAGGCGTATTTGCTGCATCTCCATATGTCCAATCTTCTAATTCTACCGAAACCTCTGCCCATTTAGCCTTGAGAGTAACGGGTTCCTCAATCTCTGTATCAAAATTAAAAGGATCTCCTGAAAGTTCTCCGTCTTCTGCCATATACCAGTTTTCAAACAGGCTGTTTTCTTTTACAGGGCGCTCAGGTCTTTCGGCCTTTCCACCCATAAAGATATACTGGTTAGCAACGCTGCTTCCCCCGTCACTGTCAAAACTTACGGGGTAACCGTCCATATATACTCCCTTTCCTTCATCATTGAGAGCTATGAAAAAATCCCCGCTGTCACTGACTATGGCTTCCACATCAGTCTGTGTAAGCTTACCTCCGTTATAGGTCTCGGCAGCCTTCATTACAATTTTCCCGTTAGTCCACTCAATAAAATTATTCTTTGTTGCCCCTATATATGCCCCCTCAGCTAGCGCTCCCGTCACATGGACATCAGTATTAAGAGCATACCAGTTATTCACTGTTCCGCCCGTAAGTACACCATCAATGAACGCTCCACCTATTACATTATCTTTTATTACAGGCTTTCCGCTTATGCCGTTGAATCTCCCATATAATCCGCCGCCGTTTCCGCCGGCAGTATTACCGGTGATCTCACCTCCGTTCATTTTAAAACTATCGCATAATACTCCTCCGCCGTCACCTGCGGCGCTGTTTCCGCATATTTTGCCGCCATTCATCGTAAAATTATAAGCATAAACCCCCGCTCCTCCGGGAGCAATATTTCCTGCAATTTTACCTCCGTTCATTATAAATGACGAATCCGCGTCGGCACAGACTCCGCCACCGCTCCCAATCGACTTTGAATTACCACTGATTTCACCGTCATTCATAGTAAAAGTAGCGTGATATACATATACGCCTCCGGATTTACTATCACAGATTTTTCCGCCATCCATTACAAAATTAGCACCATTACTTACAGTTACAGCTCCTTCTTCGTTTGTAGTTGTGCTTCCGCTTATCTTGCCGCCGGAAAGAGTAAATACAGCATTATTTCCATTAACATGAACTGCGTTCCTGCTATCGGTACTGATCATACCTCCTGACATGGTAAATATCCCTTCGTTATCAACCATAAAATCCAGAGTATTTACGGTCCCTTCGGTCATGGTAAATGTTCCATAGTTAATAACTGTTCCATTTACAGTCCCGCCGGTCATTAAAAACTTCCAGTTTTTCATAACAGAAATACCAGCTTCGACATCTAACATGCCACTCTCCAGCACCAGATTATTATCCTCTGTTTGATTTACCACATAATCATCACCACAATTAATCCCTTGTGAATTAACTGTTCCGTTATGAGCCCCGGTCTTATCACTGATTGTTAATCTCCCCATGATAGTAATCCAACCAACCGTCAGTCTGTGTCCGTTAAGATCAAGATCAACATGCTTTCCTGCTTCTATTTGTAGTACCCCATCTTCCCGGGTATCAGTGATATCAGCTGTCAGCTTTATATATTTATTTCCGGTGCCGTTTAAAGCTTGATTCAACGCATCAAATGAACCTACACTTGTATATCCATCCGCCCTTACCTCCAGCCCCGTCGGCACAAAAGGAACCATATCAAGAAGAAGAGCCGCCGTCAGTATCAATGACAGTATGCTCCTTAAAATATATTTTTTCCCTCTCATCTTGCACTTCATAAAGCCTTCCTCCATTTCCGATCACCGGCGATCACCGGGACGTTTCTCTGATTGACTAAAGTATTATACAGCACTTATTGCATTTTTTCAAATACAACACGTATTCTCTATATGCCTCCGGTTAAACTCTTTTTTACTGTCAGCTTCCGCAGGGGGCATAATAAAGCCGTAGCCCTTAGCGTAGCACTTAGTGAGGACGAGCAGCAGATCCGCTTCGAGAAAATCTTCGCGAAGCGAAGACGTTTTCGAGAAGCAGGATCGTTTTGCTGCGAAGTCCAAACTTAGTGCGCAGCGGCCAGGCGCGGCTTTATTGCTCCCTGCGGGAAGCGTACGTAAAAAACGGCAGGCTGTTAAGCCTGCCGTTCGATACATTCCCGTGTGAAATTACTTTCTGTTTGCAATAGCTGCCTGTGCTGCCGCGAGTCTTGCGATGGGCACGCGGTAAGGAGAGCAGGATACATAGTCGAGTCCGATACGGTGGCAGAACTCGATGGAGGAAGGATCTCCGCCGTGCTCGCCGCAGATACCGCAGTGGATATCGGGGCGTACGCTCTTGCCCTTCTTAATGGCCATATCCATGAGTTCGCCGACACCGTCCTGGTCAAGACGTGCAAACGGGTCGTTCTCGAAGATCTTTCTCTCGTAGTATGCCTGCAGGAACTTGCCGGCATCATCACGTGAGAAGCCGTAGGTCATCTGGGTGAGGTCGTTGGTACCGAAGCAGAAGAATTCAGCTTCTTTTGCAATGGTATCGGCAGTAAGTGCTGCACGGGGGATCTCGATCATGGTACCTACTTCGTACTTAAGGTCGCTTCCGAGTGCCTGCAGCTCTTCGTCAGCTGCTTTTACGACGATATCCTTAACGAACTTGAGCTCCTTGGCATCACCTACAAGAGGGATCATTATCTCGGGAACCACGGTCCAGTCGGGATGATTTTTCTTGGTATTTACTGCAGCACGGATGACTGCGATGGTCTGCATCTTTGCGATCTCGGGATAGGTGACATCCAGACGGATACCACGGTGACCCATCATCGGGTTGAACTCTACGAGGCTTTCGATGCGTGCTTTGATCTGCTCAACGGTCTTGCCCTTAGCCTTAGCGAGTTTCTCGATATCTTCTGCTGTCCTGGGTACGAACTCATGAAGAGGAGGATCCAGGAAACGGATGGTAACAGGGTTGCCTTCCATTGCTTCGAAGAGCTGCTCGAAGTCGCCCTGCTGAAGGGGCTCGATCTTCTCAAGTGCTGCTTCTCTTTCTTCAACGGTATCGGAAACGATCATCTCACGGAAAGCTTCGATCCTGTCTTCATCGAAGAACATATGCTCTGTACGGCAGAGACCGATACCTTCTGCTCCGAGCTCTCTTGCCTTCTTTGCATCGTGAGGTGTATCGGCATTGGTACGTACCTTAAGGGTACGATACTTGTCAGCCCATGCCATGATGCGTCCGAACTCACCTGCTATCTGTGCGTCCACGGTAGGAACCGCACCGTCATATATATTACCGGTGGTACCGTCGAAGGAGATCACATCACCTTCATGGTATTCCTTGCCGGCAAGAGTGAACTTCTTGTTCTCTTCATCCATTATGATGTCGCCGCAGCCTGATACGCAGCAGGCACCCATACCACGGGCAACAACGGCTGCATGGCTGGTCATACCGCCACGGACTGTCAGTATACCCTGTGATACCTTCATACCGGTGATATCCTCGGGTGAAGTCTCGAGACGAACGAGTACGACTTTCTCTCCTCTTGCAGCCCAGTCTTCTGCGTCTGCAGCGGTGAAGACGATCTTACCGCAGGCAGCACCGGGAGCTGCGCCGAGAGCCTTGCCTATAAGGCGTGCACGTACGATCGCACTCTGGTCAAAGGTGGGATGAAGCAGGGTATCGAGGTTACGGGGCTCGATCATAGCCACTGCCTCTTCCTCTGTTCTCATGCCTTCGTCAACGAGGTCACAAGCTATCTTAAGAGCAGCCTGTGCTGTTCTCTTTCCGTTACGTGTCTGCAGCATGTAAAGTCTTCCGTGCTCAACGGTGAACTCCATATCCTGCATATCACGGTAATGTGCTTCGAGTTTCTGGCATACATCCTTGAACTGCTCAAATGCCTCGGGGAATTTCTCTTCCATCTCGGCTATCTTCATGGGTGTACGTACACCTGCAACCACGTCCTCGCCCTGGGCGTTGGTAAGGAACTCACCGAAGAGGCCCTTCTCGCCGTTGGCGGGATTACGTGTGAAAGCAACACCGGTACCGCAGTCATCACCCATGTTACCGAAAGCCATGGACTGAACGTTTACGGCTGTTCCCCATGAATAAGGGATATCGTTGTCTCTTCTGTATACGTTAGCCCTGGGGTTGTCCCAAGAACGGAATACGGCTTTGATAGCGCCTACCAGCTGTACCTGGGGATCCGTAGGGAAATCCTCACCGAGCTTGTTCTTGTATTCTGCCTTGAACTGATTTGCCAGTTCCTTAAGATCATCGGCATCAAGCTCAACGTCCTGCTTAACGCCCTTGCGGCTCTTCATCTTATCGATGAGCTGTTCGAAATATTTCTTTCCGACTTCCATAACGACATCGGAATACATCTGTATAAAACGTCTGTAGCAGTCCCATGCCCAGCGGGGATTCTGGGATTTCTCAGCAAGTACTGCCACAACATCTTCGTTAAGTCCCAGGTTCAGTATGGTATCCATCATACCGGGCATTGAAGCTCTTGCACCCGAACGTACCGAAACCAGCAGCGGATTCTCCTTGTCGCCGAACTTCTTTCCTGTGATCTCCTGAAGCTTTGCAACATACTCATTAACCTGCGCCATGATCTCATCATTGATCTGTCTGCCGTCCTCATAATACTGTGTGCAGGCTTCCGTTGTGATGGTGAAGCCCTGAGGTACCGGTAATCCGAGGTTGGTCATCTCTGCGAGATTGGCTCCCTTACCCCCAAGTAATTCCCGCATGTCAGCGGAACCTTCACTAAAAAGATAAACCCATTTCTTTGCCATTTTCGGCCTCCTTCTCAACTTATTTCAGCAATAAAGCACGCTAAAGTATATTATATCACACTTTGTGTGATCTTGCACTATTAAATCACGGCAGAAGCGATATCATCTTGGCCGGAGCGCGGTAGTTGTAGTTTGATATCTTGATACCCGTCTTCGGTGAGGAAGCATGCACCACCTGCCCGTTGCCGATATAGATAGCCACGTGATTGATACGCCCGCCCTTTGCATAGAATACCAGGTCTCCGGGCTTCAACTGGGACGCCTTTATCTTCTTGCCGTATCCTGCCTGGGTAGCCGCATGATGAGGCAGACTTATGCCGTATCTCTTATATATCTGCATGGTAAAGCCGGAGCAGTCCACGCCCTTCGAAAGCGAGGTACCTCCCCAGACATATCTGTTTCCGATAAACTGCTTTGCATATTCGCAGAGATCCACCCTGACATCCGATACGCCTGCACCATACAGCAGCTCTGTGATCGTGATAGCCGTGAAAAGTCGTTTTTCGATATTAACATATTCAGCCGACACATAGGCGTCATCACCGTCCAGATCCAGTTTCACCCAGCCGTTGCTCTCTTCTACGGCAACAAGCTCTTCACCCTTTGCTACGGTAGTCACCACCGGGCAGTCGGTATTGGGCTGTTCCCTGACTCTCAGTGCATCGGTGGTCACGGTGGCAATGGGCTTGGCGGCCTGATTGGCAACTGCAAGTGCGGCAGCTCCGTCCAGCAGATATTCCATGCTGACATAGCCTTCAACCTTTCCTGATTTCACATGAGCCCAGCCGTCTTCAACGCTCAGTATCTCACAGCCGTCCTGATTGGACATCTTGCCCACCAGCTTGCCGTCCACCGGCTTCTCACGTATGTTAAGGTGGTTGCTTACATTGGCAACACCCAGATTATAATAGCCGTAGTATTTGGGCGGCTCATCAAGAGGCTCCGCACTCTGTGCAGCCTCGTTGATACCGCGCTCTGCCCCTGCACAGACCAGAAGGTCCGATTCCAGCGCCTCGTTTATATTCACATCTTCGGAGAATTCAACACTCTGATAAGAAAGAACACCGCCGCCGTCAAGTTCTATGACTTCACCGGCACCCGCAGCCAGGCCTAAGGATTCTTCCTCCTCCTGCTCGTCCCCTTCCCGGTTTTCTTCACCGGCAGTAGACATAAATCCCGGGAATAACACAAATAAGACCGCAACACATAATACGGCCAAAAGAAGCAGTTTTAATATTCCTGTTCTGCTTTCCTTACTTTGCATACAATAGATTTTAATTGAAATAACTATATTCTGTCAACCACTACATATAGTCCGCAGAACGCTGAAAAACGCTATTTTTACCTATCGCCGAAAAGAAGACTTCGAGCTCTTCCCTGTCCTTTTCGATCTGTTTACTCAGTTCCTCCGTAGAGGCAAATTTCCTCTCCGGTCTGTGATAATGAATGAGCTCCACAAGCAGCTCCCTGCCGTAGATATTTTTATCAAAGAAGAGAATATGGGTCTCCGCTTTCGGCCGGGTCGTACCCTCCACAGTCGGTCGTACCCCTATGTTGCAGAGAGCCGGATATCTGCCGCCCTCAATGACCGCCTCGGCAAAATACACGCCGTAGGGTGGAAGCACTTTTTCAAAAGCCAGGTCCATGTTGGCTGTGGGAAAGCCCAGTTCCCTGCCGAGCTTCTTTCCTTCCGTGACCGTCCCCAGGATGGAATAAGGTCTGCCGAGACAGGCATCTGCTTCTTCCATGGCACCGCCTTCAATCATCTTCCTTATCCTGCTGGAACTGATGGCTTTGCCACCGAACACCATCTTGTCGATTTCTCTGGTCTCATATCCGTAAACACTGCGCAGGGCATTAAGCAGCGCAAAATCTCCCTTTCCCCCTGCTCCGAAAGACAGGTCGGGACCGGCGATGATCAGTTTGGCATTGAGACTTTTCACAAGAAATTCTTCTATGAAATCATCGGGTCTGATGGCTGCACTGTCTCTTGTCAGCGGATATTCTATCAGCACATCGACACCGAGTTCCTCAAAAGCATACTCTTTTTCGGCCATGGTGGACAGCTGTCCGATGCCGCCTTTTCCGAACAGTGCATCGGGAGACGGGTCAAAAGTAAACACAACGGTCTTCAGTCCGTCTTCCTTTGCCAGCATCAGCTCGGCAAGAAGTTTGCGGTGTCCGGCATGGACTCCGTCGAACTTGCCTATGGCAACGGCAGTAGACTCGTCAAGTATTATATCTTCAATACGTTTAATGATCTTCATATATCCTGTAAACCAAGGAAAAGACTGCATTTGTACAGCTTTCCGTCATAATCATATACTGCGGTAAAATGCCCTTCCGTGTCATACATACGGACTTTGCCCGTATATCCTCCGGCTTCCGTCTCTGTTTCTTCCGGATACAGGGCATTTCCGTTTTTAAGCTTCTTTTCGCCTTTTTCTCCTGACCTGACAGCAGGCAGTTCAGAGAAAAAGTCTTCCATGGTGATGAGCTTTCCTTTAAGCAGGCCCTCTTTATCTTCTGCGGCAAGTTCCTCGATCTGCTCAAGCTTAAGCGCATCATCTATGTTATACGCACCGCTTCTTGTTCTTATAAGACTCTGCATTGCCGCGCCGCAGCCCAGCTTATCTCCTATGTCACGACAGAGGGATCTGATATAGGTGCCGCTGCCGCAGTCCACCTTCATGGTTACAAGAGGCAGTTCCACCTTCTGTATGTCTATACCGTTAATCTTTATCCTTCTGGCTTTACGTTCGACAACCTCACCGGCCCTTGCCAGCTCGTAAAGTCTCTTGCCGTCCTGCTTTATGGCCGAATACATGGGGGGGATCTGATCTATCTCACCGATGAAGGAGAGCACCGCTTCTCTTACACTTTCCTCATCAGGTATATCTTCGCAGCTGTCCAGTATCTCTCCGCTCATATCCTCGGTATCCGTACGGACTCCCAGCCTCATGACGCAGATATACTCTTTAGTCTTGTCGGTCAGTATCTGTACCAGCTTCGTGGCCTGCCCCAGACATACGGGAAGCACGCCTTCCGCGTCAGGATCAAGCGTGCCTGTATGGCCGATCTTTTTCTGATGCAGTATCCCGCGCAGCCGCGCTACCACATCAAATGACGTGTAGCCTTTTTCTTTATATACATTGATGATACCGTTATACATCCAGTTGCTTTGCCGCCTCTTTCACCAGTTCATCCTTAAACTCTTCGATGCTGACGCCTTCCCGCTCGCATCCGGAAGCACGTACATGTCCGCCTCCGCCGAAATGCTCGGCAAGTTTTGATACATCTATATTGTCCGTAGATGCCCTCAGACTCGCCTTAAATACTCCGGGCTTTTTTTCGTACACGAAGATCGCGCATTCAACCCCTTCGGTGATACGGAGCTGGTTAACGATGCCGTCCGTGTCATCCTTGGTGACACCCAGTTTATGCATACGCTCGAGGGTGAGGGTTCCCGTGATCACTTTTCCCTTAAGATGAAGCTCCGACTCCAGCACTATCTCGGCTATCAGTCTGTTCTGCTTATAGGTCTTGAAATAATAGGTCTCATCCATCATCCCCGCATAGTCAAAGCCGTATTCCAAAAGCTTTGCGGCTATCCTCATCGTAGCCGGTGTGGTGTTTGAAAAATGAAATCCCCCGGTATCATGAGCTATGCCCATGCACAGCAGTATGGCGATATCCTTATCGATATAGCTTTCATCCATCATCCCGTAAATGACTTCGGCAGCCGCTGCCGCTCCGGGAAGCACGTGGTTGAGCATTGCACAGCCGTCTTTGTTGCTGATATGATGATCGATGTTCAGTGTCTTTTTAGCCTGATCAAAGTATTTTTCCGCATCCCCGGTGCGTTCCTTATTGGTGTCGGCAACTATGAACACATCAAATGGCTCCCTTTCCGGGAAATCCGAGATAATGAGCTCTACTCCGGGTATGTTCCTGAAACAGGGCGCGGTCTTTTCAAGAAAAAGTTCTACCTTTTTCTCCGGATAAACTTTTCTCAGATACATAAGAAGTGCCAGACAAGAACCCACACAGTCCCCGTCCGGCTTTATATGTCCCGTGATCCCTATGCTTCCGGCCTCAGCCGTTTCCTTTAAAAGATCAAAGCCCATTAATCTTCTCCGCGTTTTTTCTGCATCTCGTGATCCTGCGCGCTTACGGAATCTATAAGCTGCGACATATGATTACCGTAAGAGATGGAATGATCGGCATAAAACTTAAGTTCCGGTGTATTCCTGAGATTCAGGCTTCTCGCCAGTTCTCTCTTAAGAAAGCCTTCGGCGCTCTTAAGTCCCTCAAGCGCGCCCGCTTCCTCTTCCTCTCCGCCCAGAGTGCTGATGTACACCTTACAGGTCTTTAAGTCAGGTGCTACCTCAACATCCGTTACGGAGGTGAATTCCGGAACTCTCGGATCCTTGATCTCCGAACGCAGCAGTTCCGACAATATCTTCTGGACCTCTGAATTGATCCTTATGTTTTTAACGCTGTTCTTTCTCACTTACCTGGGTACCTCAACCATTATGTATGCTTCCACGATATCAAGTTCCTGCATTCCGTCATATCCGTCAAACACAAGTCCGCATTCGTATCCTGCCTTGACTTCCTTGACATCATCCTTGAAACGCTTAAGTGATGCAAGGCTTCCTTCGTAAACTAACTCGTCTCCTCTTCTGATACGGATCTTGCAGTCTCTCTTGAACTCACCGTCAAGCACATAGGAACCTGCGATATTTCCTATAGCCGAAGCCTTGAATATCTGCCTTACCTCCGCATGTCCGATGATCTTCTCTTCGTATACCGGATCCAGCATACCCTTCATGGCTGCTTCTATATCCTCTATAGCCTGATAGATGACCTTGTAAAGTCTTACATCAACGCCTTCGCGCTCTGCGGTCTGCTTTGCCATTGCATCGGGCCTTACATTGAAACCTATGATTATCGCATTTGAAGCGCTGGCCAGTACCACATCGGATTCGTTGATGGCACCCACGCCGCCGTGGATCACCTTGACAACGACTTCTTCATTGGAAAGCTTGGTCAGTGACTGTTTCACGGCTTCCACACTGCCCTGTACGTCTGCCTTGATTATCAGGTTCAGTTCCTTCAGATTGCCTTCCTGTATCTTACTGAAGAGATCATCAAGACTCATCTTGGCCTTGGTATCCTCAAGCAGCTTCTCCTTGTTCTGTGCTATGAAGGTATCTGCATAATTCTTTGCTTCCTTCTCATTAGGATGACAGATGAAGATCTCACCTGCATTGGGCACATCGTCAAGGCCGAGTATCTCAACCGGAGTGGAAGGTCCTGCTTCCTTAACCCTGCGGCCCTTATCATCCACCATTGCTCTTACCTTACCGTGAGCAGCACCTGCAGAGATAAAGTCACCTACTCTCAGGGTACCCTTCTGTACAAGTACCGTAGCAACAGGTCCTCTTCCCTTATCCAGCTCAGCCTCTATCACAAGGCCTCTTCCCCTTCTTCTGGGGTTAGCCTTAAGTTCCAGCACATCAGCGGTAAGAAGGATCATCTCCAGCAGATCTTCTATACCTTCACCTGTCTTGGCTGAAACCGGAGCGAAGATCGTAGAACCGCCCCAGTCTTCCGAGATCAGCTCATACTCGGTGAGTTCCTGCTTAACCCTGTCGATATTTGCACCGGGCTTATCTATCTTGTTGACCGCAACGATGATCTCTATGCCTGCAGCCTTGGCATGGTTGATAGCCTCGACTGTCTGGGGCATAACACCGTCATCCGCAGCCACCACCAGTATGGCGATATCCGTGGAGTTGGCACCTCTCATACGCATGGAGGTAAATGCCTCATGTCCGGGTGTATCAAGGAAGGTTATCTCCCTGTCATTTATCTTCACCATATATGCACCGATATGCTGGGTGATACCGCCGGCTTCCTTATCGGTAACATTTGTCTTCCTTATGGCATCGAGCAGTGAAGTCTTACCGTGATCGACATGACCCATTACGCAGATAACGGGAGGTCTGGGTACCAGTTTGCTCTCATCTTCCTCATCCTCTTTGAGGAGCTCTGCGATAACGTCGACCTTCTCTTCCTTCTCGCACATTATCTCATATTCGATGGCGATCTCTTCAGCCTTCTCGAAGCTGATCTCCTGATTGACCGTCACCATCTCGCCCTGCATAAACAGCTTCTTTACTATTTCAGCGGGAACGACACGCATCTTGTCTGCAAGCTCTTTGATGGTAAGCTTCTCGGGCAGTACGATCACCTTGATATCGTCCTCAGGTACTTCCTGCTTCTTCGCTACAGGTTTGATGAAGCGGCCGGCATTGCTGTTTCTGCCGTGTCCTACAGCACCGTCCTCATCGAACATTGCGTCTCTTCTGTCACGCTTATCCCTGTCTTTATCTTTATTATTATGCTTTCTTCCGCCCTTATCTCCGGACTGGGGCTGGGGTGCAGCAGCTGCTGCGGGCGCCGGTCTGCCTCCGCCGGGTCTGGACTGGTTAAAGCCTCTCTGGTCATTACGTCCGTTATTCTGTCTGAAGTCGGGTCTTTGAGGTCTGCCTGCACCTCCCTGCTGTCCCTGCTGGACGGGCCTTGTCTGGGGCTGCTGTCTTACAGGCTGTGCGGGTGCGGGAGATGTTTCGGTATTCTGTACCGGTCTTGTCTCGGCTGCGGGCTTCTCCTGTGCACGCTGCTCTGCAGCTGCCTGCTCACGAAGCTTTGCTTCCTCGGCATCCCTTATCCTTGCCTCTTCGGCCTCACGACGGTTGGAGATAGCTCCGGCTCTGTCGATCAGGTTATCCCTGGGACGTATAGGTCCTCTGTTCACAGGGGCATTACCCGGTCTCTGTCCCGGAACCGGTCTCTGCTGCTGTGAATGGCCGTTATTTCCGCCGACTATTATTATGCTTCTTTTCTTTTTGGGAGGAAGAGGCTGCTGTGCTTTCTTTTCCGGTTCAGCCGCGGGCGCAGCTTTAGGCGCCTCCTGTGCCGGCTTATCCTGTACAGGCGCCTCCTGTACCGGTTTTTCCTGCGCAGGCGCATCCTGCACGGGCTTTACTTCTGCCTTCTTCTCCTCAGAAGTCACCGTCTTTTTCTCAGGTTCCTTTACGTCAGCCTCAGCTGCATCACCGCTCCTCTTATATCCCTTAGCCTTGAGATCCGCTGTTATCAATGCTTCTTCTTCGGCACTGATATTACTGGAAGCTGTTTTGCCTTCCACGCCGTGACCGGCCAGCAGTTCAATAACCAGGGCATTCTTGGGCGCGTTACCTTCGCTGTCCGCAAATTCCTTTGAAAATAAACTGATTCTTTTTGCCATAAAAACGCCTTACCTTTCCTCTGCAATACTCTTTATCTTATCGGCAAAACCCTGATCCGTAAGGGCTGCCACCGCTCTGTACTCCATACCCAGTGCATGACCGAGCTCTTCCTTTTTACCGAAGAAGATGTACGGTACTTCGTAATACTCACACATATCCGTCCATCCTTTTTTCGAAGCATCTGATGAATCCTCGGTTATCAGCACCAGCGTAGCTTTGCCGCCTTTAACCGCCTCTTCCGTCTGAAAGCTTCCGCTCTTCAGTCTGCCGGCCCTTTTAGCCAGTCCCAGAAGCTTAAGAATCCTGTCCGTCTCCATCACCGGCATACTCTTCCTCTGCATATTCATCGGTGTACTCACCGTCTTCATCTTCGTAATAATCTTCGATCCTGAATCCGTAAGCATCACGTGCCTGGGTCTCGGACTTGATATCTATCTTGTAATTTGTAAGCTTGGCAGCAAGCCTTGCATTCTGGCCTGCCTTACCTATAGCAAGCGAAAGCTGTGAATCGGGAACCACCACGTTTGCCGTCTGCGCATCGGGATCTGCGAACACGTTCACTATTTTGGCAGGTGAAAGTGCATTCTGGATCAGCTCACCGGGGTTATCGCTGTAATTGATGATATCGATCTTCTCACCGAAGAGCTCGCTGACTATGGCATTAACTCTGCTTCCGTTAACACCTACGCAGGCACCTACGGGGTCAACATTGGGATTGTTGCTCCTTACAGCCATCTTGGTACGGCTGCCGGGTTCTCTTGCGATGTTCATTATCTCAACGGTACCGTCCTTGATTTCGGTCACTTCTGCCTCGAAAAGCCTCTTTACGAGTTCGGGATGAGAACGGCTTACGGTTATCTTTGCTCCCTTATTGGTATTGATAACGTCGATCACAAATACCTTGATACGTCCGCCCTGTTTAAGCCTCTCGCCGGGAACTATCTCGGAATCGGGAAGCAAAGCATCTGTCTTACCCAGGTTGATGGAATATCCTCTTCCCACACGTCTCTGTACGGTACCGGTGATGACATCCCTTTTCTTCTCAAGGAACTGGTTATATACAACGTTTCTCTCTTCCTCACGTATCTTCTGGGTGATAACGTTCTTGGCATTCTGTGTTGCAATACGTCCGAATTCTTTTGAGTTGATCTCAACCTCCACAAAATCTCCGGGCTTTGCATCTTCCTTTATCAGCTTTGCATCATCAAGACTGATCTCTATGGCAGGATCCATTACATCATCCGCAAGTTCTATTACCTCCTTGGTGGCGATAACGTGCATCTCGCAGGTTTCCTCATTAAAATCAACATTAATGTTGTCTGCGGATTTGAAGTGATTTCTGCAGGCTGTTACCAGTGAGTTCTTGATAGCCTCAATGATGGCTGCCTTGCTGATATCCCTCTCCCTTTCAAGCACATCCAGGATCTCCATAAGTTCGCTATTCATCTTGATATTCCTCCATTTTTGCAGGGCTTTAATGCCCGTTATTACATCCATAAGAAAGAGTAGGCTTGCGACCTACTCTTGTTACTCTTGCTATATTATCACCACTTTCCCTATATTGCAAGCCCTTTTTCATTGCTTGATAGAGTAAAATCGTTGTCAGTTGGAAGAGATTAGAGTATCCCTAAGGATTATGGTCCAAAGAACTGCTGTTGGTATTTTATTCCATCTTCGTCCTTCTGTCAAAAAGGAAGCCTTGCGTCCGCTGCGCTCCCGCAAGCTTCAAACCTGCCCCAAAGCCCAAGTCTGATTCACTACATTTAGCGGGCGCCAAGAGTCGGGCGACGGGCAGGTTGTTTTGATGCGATGCGCGAATTTAGTGCGGAGCGACCAGCGCAGCGGGCTGCTTTGATCTGCCGTCCCGGTATAAAAAACCACGAGGTCTGTCCCCGTGGTTTGCTATTGGAAATCTTCGCTATAAAGAGCCGTGCCCCCGGCTGAAGGCAATGGAAATCTGAAAAATGCCGGAAATCATTGATTTAGGGAAGACCGGGGAACGGAAGACCAAGAGCAAGACCACAAGGTCCGTCCCCGTGGTTTCCTAAGATCCTTCCAAGTCACAAGGAGGAGCCGGGATCATGGATATGTCACTGATCTATATATAAAGCTGGACGCAGACCTACACTGCTGTCATTTATGTAGAAATGGACGTTGCCCCAGCTCACGCAGCCATAGTTGATGACAACGCACGCAGTATAGGAATTGCCGGTGGGGGAACGAAGCCACCACTCCGCACACTCGAGTCCGATGCAGTCCCTGCTGTAGTTGTCCGATATAAGACCACGCCATCCCTTATCAGCTGACCCGTTATAATATTCCTCATCTATCTCGAAACCAATCACTCCCTGCTGCTTTGCATAGGCCGTCGGCGAAATGATCAACTCCTGGCTGCAACCGGCCTGCGGCTCATCATACCAGCTGTTAAAGTTGTAATGGGATATGACTTCATCCACACTGAGCATGAAAACCCGATCTCTGGTACTGTTACCTCCGATGTAACCATTTTTAGGATTATCAAGATTCACTACCTCTGTGCTCCGGATCCTCGCCTGTTCACCGGATGTAAACGCTTTATTCAGGAACTCATCATTCAGCCAGCTCCTGAGCGTGCAGCTCTCCCATGTCACTTGCGCTTTTTCCCTGTTATAAGACTGTGCATCCAGCACATAACGGCTTACGAGGAACGTGCCTTTCCCGTTCTCTTCCAAAATTTCCCACTCGATGGGCTCCGGACCATTACTCTCATCTCCGTCCTGTTCATAGGCCCCGAAGACGATATAGCCTTCTTCATTC